>NZ_WUUD01000017.1:56384-75164 GCF_009831705.1 Pseudomonas sp. PICF6
GGCGATGAAACACTCTGGTCGCAGCCCGTTGGTCAAGTTGTTCCTCACCTCTTATGAGGATTTCAAGGTGCGCCTGCGCAAGCGCCTGGGCTCCGAGGAACTGGCCAACGATGTGCTGCATGAAACCTACTTGCGGGTCGATCGCATGGTCGAGACGCCGGACATCGCCCAGCCCAGTGCCTATCTCTATCGAATGGCGCTGAACATTGCCGCCGACCGTCGGCAGGCCGATGCTCGCCTGCTCACCGGCAGCGAAATCGAGGACTTGCTGCAGATTTCCGATGAAGCGCTGGATCCGGCCCGGGTGGTGGGGGGGCAGAAGGAATTGCAGACCCTGCTCAAGGCCCTGTATGAACTACCGGCGCGGCGTCGCAGGATTTTCATTGCCGCGCGTCTGGAGGAAGCGCCGCACCTGGAAATATCCCAACGTTTCGGCATCTCCACGCGCATGGTAGAGAAGGAAATCAAGGCCGCGCTGGGGCATTGCGCCCTGCGCCTGGAAAGAAAAGTGATTCAGCGGTTCGGTCCCGGCGCGGGAAAACAGTCTTGAGAGTAGAGACCAGACCAATTCGTGAGTATGTGTGCGCTTGAACATCTTCAGCATTGCTTCCCCTGATGCCACGCCTCAGGCCCGACTGGCCAGCGAGGCCCAAGACTGGTTGGTCCTGCTGACCTCGGGCCGCGCCACCGTGGCCGATGTCCGGGCCCTGCGCCATTGGTGCGGGCAAAGCCCCGAACACGCTCAGGCGTTCGAGCAAGCCAAGGCGCTGTGGCACGGGCTGCAACCGGCTGCCGAGGCGTTGCGGGCTCCGCGACATTTCGGACGACGGGCGTTGCTCGGCGGCGCGATCGCGGCGTCGGCAGGTTTTCTGTTGATCCGCGCCACGGTGCCCGGTGGGGTTTCCGGACTCGCTGCCGACTACGTCACCGAGGTTGGCGAACAGCGCCGGGTGGAACTGGCCAAGGGTGTCAGTCTTGAGCTGAATACCCAAACCCGCCTCAGCCGCCGTCAGTCGGCCGAAGGAGGGGAAGGATTGGTGTTGCTCGGCGGTGAAGTTGAAGTGTTGGGGAGCAGTGCTTCAACGGTCAGCGTCCAGGCCGGCGCCGGCTTGATCAGCGCCGCTCGGGCTCGATTCAATATCCGCTACATCGACCAGAGTGTCTGCGCGACCTGCCTGGAAGGTCTGGTGCAGGTCCAGGTGCGCGGCCAGAGTTTTCACCTGGAGTCGGGCATGCAACTGACCTACGACAGCGGCCGGGTGGGCACTCCAAAGAACGCAGATGTGTCGGCGGCCACTGCCTGGCGCGAGCAGGTGCTGGTGTTCAACGACGCGACCCTGGCCAGCGTCATCGACGAAATCAACCGCTACCGTCCTGGCATGTTGCTGTTACTCAATCGCGAATTGGGCCAGCGCAAGGTCCAGGCGCGGTTCCGTCTTGATCAACTGGCTGGCGTGGCGCTGTTGATCCGCGATGCCTATGGCGCCAAATGCACCGAGTTGCCGGGCGGGGTGGTGGTGCTGAGCTGATTCAGCGCTATTCGGATGAGCCTCATCGCGAGCAGGCTCGCGGCCACACTGGGTTTGCTCTCACTCCAGCGGCCCCAACACCTGTCGATACTTTTCCACGCCTTGTGGCGTCTGCCGTGTCAGGCTGATTTCGATGCCCAGCGGGTTTTCCTGGCGATTGCCGCTGAGCTTGCGCCAACCTTTTTCCCTGTCCCAGTAACGCAGTCCGGCGTTGCTGACTTCGCTGAGCACCGCCACGCCCGCGTCGGGTGCCGGCAATGGGTAGCGGCTGCGGGCCTGGCCTTGGGCTCGGTAAAGCGTGTCTCCCTCGAGCCACCAGCGCACCCTTTGCAGCGTGCCCTCTTGAGCGGCGGCCACCCGGATCACATCCAGGCGAAACCCCCGACCTTCTGTGCTGCGCACGGTGAGGGCGGGTGGCGCGGTCCAGGGCTGGTCATCGACTCCAGGGTTTGACGGTTCGCTCAACTCGATGCTGGCGCGTAATGCTACGTCGCGTTCCAGCTGATTCAACACTCGCAGCAAGGCTTCGGTCTGTTCGGTGCTGGCCTGCAAATGGCTGTCGGCCCGGGTGACGCTGTCCAGTCCGCGCCAGGCAATCAGGCTGACCACCGCCATCAGCAGAATCGCCACCATGACTTCAAGCAGGGTGAAGCCCGTCTCCCGGTCGTTCATTGAATCTGCACCCGGCCAGCGGCGCTGCGCTGGACGTTTATGCTGCTCTGGCCGTCCGACAAACGAATGTTCAGCGGGGCGCCGATCCACTCGGCGCTCAACACGACCCGCTGCCTAGGTTCCACATGAACTTCCATGGACGGGCTCTGCCACCGCCGCGGGTGCAATTGTGGATCATCCTTGAAGCGATCCAGCCCTGGCCCTTGATCCTGCCGACGGCTGAAACCGAATCCCTTGGCATCCCAGCGCCAGCTAATCGGCCGGCCATCGACGCGGGCTTCGGTTTGGGCGAGCTGTAGCAGTTGCGCCAGCCGCTCGGCATCCTGGCGCAGCAACTTCAGCGGGTCGGGTTTGATGCTCAGGCCCACGGCGGCACTGGCGATGCCGATGATCACCAGCACCACCATCAATTCGATCAGGGTGAAACCGCGTTGCTTGCCAAGGTTCATGCGCGCTCCTTTGCGTCGGTATTCATCCTGCACGGTGAAGATGATAAGGATGTGAAATAAAACGGAGAGAATCGAGGCGTACGCTGGAGGCTGGATAAAAAAGGAGAACCAGACCATGGTGTTCATCGACCGAGTTTCCCCGGCGCAACTCCTCCAGGCACTCGGTCTGTTGGCGGCATTGGCCGGGGTGGCGACCTGGTCTTCGCTGCTACTGACATCGGCTGAATCCCGCACGCCGGATGTTGCCCCGCAACGATTGGCCGAGCGTTCCGATAACCCTGCACGGCAATGGTTCTCCAGCCAGCCGGCGCCGGTGGATATCAAGGTCAGCGGTGTGCTGGCCGGCGCTCGCGGGGCTGTGGCGATCCTCAGTCTCAACGACGGCCCACCTCGTAGCTTCCTGGCTGGAGAGCGGGTGGCTCATGGGGTGCGGCTGGTGTCGATCGAGGCGCAAGCGGTGGTGATCGAGCGGGGCAATCAGCAAACGCGGCTGGCCTTGGCCCGATTGCCGGATTCGGTGGCTTTACCCTCGCTCACCCGTCCTTGAGATCACGACGAACCCTTGCGGCGAGGGAACAAGCTCACTCGACAAAAGGGACCGTGTATAGCCGCTATTTTTCCCGGCTGACCAACGTCTCCAACCGCGCTAACGGCGGTGCTTCGTGGCTGCGATCCGACACGGTCAGTTCAACCCGCAACATGCGGCCATTTTCCGCCGGGCGCAGGTTCTGTTCGCAACGCAGCAGCAACCGTCCCTGATCGCATTCGATGACTTTTGAACCCTGCACAAAACGCCCCTCCAAGTGCAGTTGCGCCAGTTGGCTGCGGGCCGCCAGCAGTGCGATGGACTTGTCTCGCAGCAGCCCATTGCTTTGGGTCATCACCGCAGCCACGCGCACCGCCGCCGACATGGCCACGGCGATGATCGCCAGGGCGACCAGCACTTCGATCAGGGTGAAGCCGGCTTGTGGGGCGTGACGTGGCATCGCGCGAGCTCTATGGGCGGAGGCAGCCCCCGAGCTTAACCGCCATTGTTGACCGATTGACGACGTAAGCTCCTGAGCATTTTCAATATCACTGACATATTTTCTTGCAACACTGCGCCACGAATTGAATCCAGCGAAGGACCGTCGAGATGCAGATCGCCCGTTACAACGCCCGTCCCCAAGGCCCACGCGGGCAGCAGGGTTTCACCCTGATCGAAATCATGGTTGTGGTGGTCATTCTTGGCATTCTGGCGGCGATGGTGGTGCCCAAGGTGCTTGACCGGCCGGACCAGGCTCGGGCGACGGCGGCAAAACAGGACATTGGCGGTTTGATGCAGGCGTTGAAACTCTATCGCCTGGACCACGGCAGTTACCCGAGCATGAACCAGGGGCTCAAGGTGCTGGTGGAACGGCCCGCTGATGCAAAAAACAGCACATGGCGTTCCTACCTGGAGCGCCTGCCCAACGATCCATGGGGCCGTCCCTACAACTACCTCAACCCGGGCGCCAATGGTGAAGTCGATATCTTTTCCCTGGGGGCCGACGGCCAGCCTGACGGCGATGGTGTAAATGCCGACATCGGCTCCTGGCAGTTATAAGGGCCGTGATGCGAACGGATTCGCCCTTCGCGGCGAAGCAGCGGGGCATGGCGGTCATCAGTGCCTTGCTGATCGCCGCCGTGGTGGCGGTCATCGCCGGGGGCATGCTCACCCGCCAAACCCTGTTTACCCGCAGCCTGGAGGCCGAGCAGTTGCGTATCCAGGGCACGGCGCGGTTGCAGGGCGGCCTGCAATTGAGCCGTCAGTTGTTGTGGGATGCACGTCAGCGCGATCCGCTCACGCGCTTCGGTCAGGCTTGGGCCAACCCTTTCGTGATGGCCGGTTCCAGCCTGGCTGACATCCCCTTCGAAGGGCGACTGGAAGATGAGCAAGGCAAATTCAACCTGCGCAATCTGGTCGCCAATGAACGTGTGGATCAGGAACAGGTGCGCACCTTCGAACGGTTGTGCGAGCAACTGGGTATCGCCGCGACGGTACGTGCGCGCATCGTCGCGCGGGTGATTGCCGCGTACCCACGGCTGTTGAACCCAGAGTTGGCGGACAAGGCCGCGGTGAGCAGTACGTTCGACAGCGGTCGCAGCACCTCGCCGGATGCTTCCGGTACGCCGTTGGCGCCGACACGCCCCATGCTGCGCACGTTGCAGGATTTGCGCAGCATCAAGGGTGTCACCCCGCAGGTGCTGGAAACGCTGGCGCCTTATGTGACGATTCTGCCGGCCAATACCTGGCTCAACGGCAACACCGCCAGCGCCCCGGTGCTGGCTGCTTACGTGCCGGGGTTGTCGTTGCAACGGGCCCAGGCGCTGATCGCTGAGCGAGACGGCGGCCACTGGTTTATCAACCGTGGGGATTTCGTCAATCGCCTGCGCATGCCTGAGCTGGAAATGGCCTCCGTCAAGGTCGGCATCACCAGCGACTGGTTCCGCCTGCGGGGTCAGGCGCGCAGTGGGCAGCGGCGGGTCGTGCTGGATGCTTTGCTGCAACGCAGCCAGGACCGGATGCCTCAGGTGATCTGGTCACGGGTGGGCGTATGACTCGCTTGCGCATAGCGTTGATGCCACTGGGCAGCTTGAGCCTCGACAGCCCGGTGGCATTCGCCTGGCTCGATCGCCAGGGCCAGGTCCGCGACCAGGGGCACAGCAACCTCCGGGACCTCGGCCAGGGTGCAAAGAAGCAGCGGGTCGAATGTTTTCTCCATCCGCGCGACAGCTTGCTCACCAGTCTGGAACTGCCGCAGTTGCCGGCAGCGAAAATCACCGCCGCGGTGAACTGCGCCGCCCAGGCGCTGATGCTCGGTGCCAGCGAGCGCATGCAGGTGGCTCACAGCGCGCGCGGTGCCGACGGGCAGGTGCACATTGCCTGGCTCGACCGAGAGTCACTCGATGCCCTGGGCCGGATGCTGCGCCAGGCCGGCCTGCACCTGCACGGGCTGTACCCGGCGGCCTACGCCCTGCCAGTGTTGTCCGGGCCGGTGGCCTGCGTCGACGACGGCCACCTGCTGGTGCGTTACAGCGTGCAGCACGCGGTGGTGCAGCCGCTGCTGGAAGAGGCGTTGGATGATTGGTTATTGGAGGCAGGGGCCGGGCTGCAGTGGGTGGGCGATTCGCCGCCGCAGGTTTCGATCAAAACCTTGCCCGCCCCCCAGCGCTGGACTGGTGCCGCGCCGGGCTGGGGCTTGCATGCTGGCCTGACGCATGGCCCGGCCGAGCGTGGCGGTTGGGGCAGGGCGGCGACGCTTTGCGCGGTGGCGCTGGCGGTGTGGGTGGTCGGCCTCAATCTCTACGCCACCCGTGAGGCCACCCAGGGCCAACGACTCAAGGCGCAGATGAGCCAGCGGGTAAAGCAGGCGTTTCCCGAACTGCCGGTGATTCTCAACCCCTTGCAACAAGCCCGACAGCAAATCGCCGCGCGCCAAAGCGGCACAGCGGCGGACCCGGCGCAACGCTTCGCCAGCCTGGTGCAACAGGCGGGCAGCGCCATGCCGTTCATGAGCGGCAACGTGCAGGAACTGGTGTTTGAAAACGGTGAGTTACGCCTGACGCTCGTGGCCGAGGCACAAAAAGCATCCGCCGCAGACGACTGGAAAATCCCCCTGACCGAGGCCGGCATCGACGTTGCGGCCAATGACCAGGGCTGGACCTTGCGTGCTGCTTTGCCCGGACAGGGCGCGCAGGACACCTCCGAACACCCCCCGGAAGCCGACGATGAATAAGCAATTCCCGGCACGGCTATGGGCGCAGTGGCAAACCCTGCGCGCGCGTGGCCGGACGTCCTGGCAGGGCCTGGCGGTGCGCGAGCAGCGCGCCGTGTCGCTGGCGGCGCTGGTACTCGGCGGGCTGCTGGTCTGGTTGCTGTTGATCCAGCCACCGCTCCAAACCCTTGCGTATTGGCAGGTCGAAACGCCGAAGTTGCGCGCGCAGACCCAGGCCCTCGAAGTGCTCTTGCGGGACGTCGGCGGCCCGGCGTCAGGCCAGCCTCTGAAAGCGGCTCTGCGCCAGGCCCTGGATGCCGGCGGCTTGAGCGAGCACTACCAGTTGCAGGCCGTGGACGCGGCTTGGCAACTCACTTTCAACGACGCGCCGGCCGATGAGGTGATGGGCTGGCTGTTGAGCAGTCCACGGCAATTTTCCTTGCAAGTGCTTGAAGCCCGTTTGCGGCGCACGGCCCCGGCCAACACCGACAACATCGAAAACACTGAAAACACCGCCGGCACCCTGTCCGGAACCGTTCGCATGGATCAGGCGCAAGGCGCTAAGGAAGCTTCATGAAGGGGTCCCGATACCCGCGTCATTGGCGCAAGAGCGTGCCGTTTCTGTTGCTGGCATTGAGCGCCTGCAACAGCACACCGCCAGCGTCGCAGCCACCGTTGCTGGTGGACAGTGAACTGGGCATTCCGCTGGGCAGTACCCAGCGCAGCGGCGATGCGCTGCTGGACCGTCAGCGGGCCCAGACCTTGCGTGAACAGAAACCGCCGGTGCGACACCCGGTCGATCTCACCGCCCGCGCCCGCGAGCCCCGCAGCAGTACGCCGGCACGCAGCCCGCTGGGTGACCAACCGGTGACCCTGAACTTTGTCGAGGCCGACATTCAGGCGGTGGTGCGGGCCTTGTCCCGTTCCACCGGCCAACAGTTTCTGGTGGACCCGCGGGTCAAGGGCAACCTGACGCTGGTGTCCGAAGGTCAGGTGCCGGCGCACCAGGCCTATGACATGCTGCTGGCCGCGCTGCGCATGCAGGGCTTTAGCGTGGTGGACGTCGGTGGCGTGGCCCAGGTGGTGCCTGAGGCCGACGCCAAGTTGCTGGGCGGGCCGATCTACAGCGCCGACAGACCGGCCGGCAACGGCATGTTGACCCGCACCTTTCGCCTGCAATACGAAAACGCGGTGAACCTGATCCCGGTGTTACGCCCGATCGTGTCGCCCAACAACCCGATTAATGCCTATCCCGGCAACAACACCATCGTCATCACCGATTACGCCGAGAACCTGTCGCGGGTGGCGCAGCTCATCGAAGGCATCGATACCCCCAGCGCCATCGACACCGATGTGGTGCCGATACACAACGGCATCGCCGTGGACATCGCGCAGATGGTCTCCGAGTTGCTGGAAACCCAGGGCGGAGACCAGACCCAGAAGATCAACGTGATCGGCGACCCGCGCTCCAACGCCATCATCATCCGCGCCGGCAGCCCCGAGCGCACCGAGCTGGCGCGTAACCTGATCTACAAGCTCGACAACGCCCAGAACAACCCGAGCAACCTGCACGTGGTGTACCTGCGCAATGCCCAGGCCGGCAAACTGGCCCAATCCCTGCGCGGCTTGCTCACCGGGGAAAGCGAAGGCGAGGGCAGTGATAACTCGCGCTCGGTGCTCAGCAGCATGGGCGCCAGCACCAACGGCCAGAGCAGCGGCGATGGCGCCAGCACCAGCGGGACCACGGGCGGTAGCGCTTCGACCTCTGGCAATGGTTATGCCCAAGGCAGTAGCGGACAAAGCTCGGCTTTGCCGCAGGACGATCAGAGCACCGCCTTCAGTGCCGGCGGCGTGACCATCCAGGCCGACGCCACCACCAATACCCTGCTGATTTCCGCGCCGGACCCGCTGTACCGCAACCTGCGGGAAGTTATCGACCTGCTCGACCAGCGTCGCGCCCAAGTGGTGATCGAGAGCCTGATCGTCGAGGTCGGCGAGGACGATGCCAGCGAGTTCGGCGTGCAATGGCAGACCGGTAACCTGGGCGGCAGCGGCGTGATCGGCGGCGTCAACCTCGGTGGCACCGGGCTCAACCTCAACGGCAAGACCAGCATCGACGTGTTGCCCCAGGGCTTGAACCTGGGCCTGGTCAACGGCACGGTGGACATTCCCGGCATCGGCAAGATCCTCGACCTCAAGGTCCTGGCCCGGGCGTTGAAGAGCAAGGGCGGCACCAACGTGTTGTCGACGCCGAACCTGCTGACCCTGGACAACGAAGCGGCGAGCATTTTCGTCGGCCAGACCATTCCGTTTGTCAGCGGCAGTTACGTCACCGGCGGCGGTGGCACCAGCAACAACCCGTTCCAGACCGTGACCCGTGAAGAGGTGGGGCTGAAGCTCAACGTCCGCCCGCAGATTTCCGAAGGCGGGACGGTCAAGCTCGACATCTATCAAGAGGTCAGCAGCGTCGACAACCGCGCTTCGAGCGCCAGCGGGATTGTCACCAACAAGCGTGCCATCGACACCAGCATCCTGCTGGACGACGGGCAGATCATGGTCCTTGGCGGGTTGTTGCAGGACGGCTACAGCCAGAGCAACGACGCGGTGCCGTGGCTGTCGACCATCCCCGGTATTGGTGCGCTGTTTCGCAACGAGCGGCGGCAGATCACCAAGACCAACCTGATGGTGTTCCTGCGCCCCTACATCATCCGCGACACGGCGGCGGGGCGCGGCATCACCCTCAACCGCTACGACTTCATGCGCCGCGCCCAGGGCCTGCTGCAACCGGAGCGCAGCTGGGCGATGCCGGACATGCAAGCCCCGCAACTGCCGGCCTCGGCCAAGGCCATTCCGCCGGCCACCCCCGCCGGGCTGCAAACGCCCAGGGCGGTGATCAAGGCGGTTCCGGTTGAAGGAGGCACTCGCTGATGAATACCCAACCTATGGGAGTTCGCGGTATGCACAATACTGAGGCCACCCCAAGACACTGTGGGAGCGAGCTTGCTCGCGATGACGGCAGTTCGCTCAACATCATTGCAACTGACCCACCGCTATCGCGAGCAAGCTCGCTCCCACAGGGGACATGTGTGTTTCTTGGGTCTGAGGTGTCAGCATGAACACCCTCCCATACGCCTGGGCCAAGGCCCAGCGCCTGGTGCTGCGTGAGTCGGATGAAGGCGCGGTGTTGATGGTCTGTCCCTCCACGCCAGGCTGGTCCATCAGTGAAGTGCGCCGCCAGTTCGGCGAGGTGCGGCTGGAGCGGGTGCGTGACGAGGAACTCGACGGGTTGCTCAACAGTGCCTACGCCGACACCGGCAGCGCCGCCGCCGTGGTGGGCGCGGCAGAGAACGAGGTGGACCTCGACCGCCTGATGCAGGACATTCCCGAGATCACCGACCTGCTGGACACCCAGGACGGCGCGCCGGTGATCCGCATGATCAACGCCTTGCTGACCCAGGCCGCCCGGGACGAGGCCAGCGACATTCACATCGAGCCCTACGAAAGCCATTCGGTGGTGCGCTACCGGGTCGACGGCACCTTGCGTGACGTGGTCTCGCCACGCAAGGCCCTGCATGGCGCGCTGGTGTCGCGGATCAAGATCATGGCCCAGCTCGACATCGCCGAAAAACGCCTGCCCCAGGACGGCCGCATTGCCCTGCGTGTGGCCGGGCGCCCGATTGACATCCGGGTTTCGACGGTGCCCACCGGCCATGGCGAACGAGTGGTGATGCGCCTGCTGGATAAACAGGCCGGGCGCCTGCAACTGGAAACCCTGGGCATGGACCCGGACGTACTGGGCAAACTCGATCACCTGATCCGCCAACCCCACGGCATCGTGCTGGTCACCGGCCCCACCGGCAGCGGCAAGACCACCAGCCTCTACGCCGCCCTGGCTCGGCTCGACGCCAGCGTACACAACATTCTCACGGTGGAAGATCCGGTGGAATACGACCTGCCGGGCATCAGCCAGATTCAGGTCAACGCCAAGATCGACATGACCTTCGCCCTGGCCCTGCGAGCGATTCTGCGCCAGGACCCGGACATCATCATGATCGGCGAAATCCGCGACCTGGAAACCGCACAAATTGCCGTGCAAGCGTCCCTCACCGGTCACCTGGTGTTGGCGACGCTGCACACCAACGACTCTGTATCGGCCATCAACCGCTTGATTGACATGGGCGTCGAGCCGTTCCTGCTGGCCTCGTCGATGCTTGGCGTACTCGCCCAGCGCCTGGTGCGCAGACTCTGCCCGCAGTGCAAACAAGCTGATCCGGCAACCCCCGGCACCTGGCGCCCGGTGGGCTGTCCGAGCTGTAACCAGACCGGTTACAGCGGTCGCACCGGCATCCATGAATTGTTCTGCATCGACGATGATATCCGCACGCTTATCCACCAGGGGGCAGGGGAGCAGGCGCTGCGTGCGGCCGCCCGCCAGGCCGGCATGTTCAGCATGCGCGAGGACGGTGAACGCTGGGTGCGCAGTGGCGCCACCGCCCCTGAAGAAATCCTGCGCGTGACACGGGACGCCTGATGAATCGCTACCGTTTTGAGGCCGCCGACGCCACCGGCAAGATCGAGGTCGGGCACCTGGAAGCCGACAGCCAGAGTGGCGCCTTCAACCTGCTGCGCAGTCGCGGGCTGACGGCGTTGCAGGTGCAGGTCGAACGCAATACAACGCAAGCCCATGGCGGCGGCCTGTTCAGCGCCAAACTCTCGGACAACGACCTGGCCTGGGCCACCCGGCAACTGGCGAGCCTGCTGGGAGCCAGCCTGCCATTGGAGGCCGCGTTGAGCGCCACGGTGGAACAGGCTGAGCGCAAACACATCGCCCAGACCCTCAGCGCAGTGCGCGCCGATGTGCGCAGCGGCATGCGCCTGGCCGAAGCCCTGGCGGCGCGACCCCGGGACTTTCCGGACATCTACCGGGCACTGATCGCCGCCGGTGAAGAGTCCGGCGACCTCGCCCAGGTGATGGAGCGGCTGGCGGACTACATCGAGGAGCGCAACAACCTGCGGGGCAAGATCCTTACGGCGTTCATCTATCCGGGCGTGGTGGGGCTGGTGTCGATTGCCATCGTGATTTTCCTGCTCAGCTACGTGGTGCCCCAAGTGGTCAGCGCATTCTCCCAGGCCCGCCAGGACCTGCCTGGGTTGACCGTGGCGATGCTGACCGCCAGCGATTTCATCCGCGCCTGGGGCTGGTTGTGTTTTGGCATGCTGGCCGGTGGGTTCTGGGGTTGGCGGCTGTATTTGCGCAACCCGCAGGCGCGGTTGAACTGGCACAGTCGCATCCTGCGCCTGCCGCTGATCGGGCGTTTCGTGCTGGGCCTCAACACCGCGCGTTTTGCCTCGACCCTGGCGATTCTCGGCGGCGCCGGGGTGCCCTTGCTGCGAGCCCTGGAGGCGGCGCGCCAGACCCTGTCCAACGACCGCCTGAGCCTGAGCGTCAGCGATGCCACGGCCAAGGTCCGCGAAGGGGTCAACCTGGCGGCGGCGTTGCGGGTGGAAAAAGTCTTCCCGCCGGTGCTGATCCACCTGATTGCCAGCGGCGAAAAAACCGGCTGCCTGCCGCCAATGCTCGAACGCGCTGCACAAACCCTGTCCCGCGACATCGAACGCCGGGCCATGGGCATGACTGCGCTGTTGGAGCCGCTGATGATCGTGGTCATGGGCGGTGTGGTGCTGGTGATCGTCATGGCGGTGTTGTTGCCGATTATCGAGATCAATCAGTTGGTTCAATAAGCGCACGCAATCCGTGGTGAACATTGATTTTGTGGCGAGGGGATTTATCCCCGTTGGGCTGCGCAGCAGCCCCAATCAGATTGAATGCAACCAGCCTGACACACCGAGGTGTCTGGTTTGGGGCTGCTTCGCAGCCCAGCGGGGATAAATCCCCTCGCCACAACAGCAGAGACCCGTCAGTTATTTTTGCAGTGCCGCAACACCTCCCGACCCTCGCCAACGCCAAACTCGGGTTCCTCGTTCTGTCATCTTCCATCGTCAGACAACCACCCGCCGCCATCTCCACGCCCACCCTGCGCAACACCGTCACAAAACCTGTCTGAAACCCCAACCCAGAGCCCTCGAACACCCGAGGAAAAACCCCAAAAAACAGCCTCCAGCTCCCGAGGTTTTTTCCTTTATCTGTCACCGGAAACTGCGAGTTTCTAACCCATGGCCTCACCCCATCGCCATCGGCACAGGACCGAGCGCCATGACGGCAAGCACGCGTCACCCAACCTACGTACGAACACGATGAAAGGAGATTCTTCATGTTTAAGCGCAACGTTCTCGCGGTATCCCTGACCCTCGCCGGCCTCTGCGCCGCTCAGGCCGCCATGGCTGATGTCAACGGTGGTGGCGCTACCTTGCCTCAGCCGCTGTACCAGACTGCTGGCGTCCTGACTGCCGGTTTCGCCCCTTACATCGGCGTGGGCAGCGGTGCTGGCAAGGCCGCTTTTCTGAACAACGATTACACCCGTTTCGTGCCTGGTGACACCAGCAAGAACGTGCACTGGGCGGGCAGCGATTCGAAGCTCACCCAGGCTGAGTTGAACGCCTACGTCACCAACCACGGCACCGCCTGGGGCCCATTGATCCAGGTGCCTTCGGTCGCCACTTCGGTTGCCATTCCTTTCAACAAGACCGGCACCGCCAACGTTGACCTCAGCGTCGCTCAGCTGTGCGGCGTATTCGCCGGCACGCTGACTGACTGGAACCAAATCACCGGTTCCGGCCGTTCCGGCCCGATCACTGTGACTTATCGTGCTGAGAGCAGCGGTACTACCGAACTGTTCACCCGCTTTCTGAACGCCAAGTGCCCTACAGCTGTACCCGCTGTGCCCGGTACTTTCGCCATCACCACCAACTTCGCCTCCAGCTATAGCCTTGGCCTGCCAGCCGGCGCCGTAGCCGCCACTGGTAGCCAAGCTGTGATGGATGCGGTGAATGCTGCCCAAGGTCGCATCACCTACATGAGCCCGGATTACGCCGCCACCACCTTGGCCGGCCTGGACGACGCCACCAAGGTCGCTCGCGTTGCCGGTGTTTCCCCAGCCCCGGCCAACGTGTCGGCCGCAATCGCAGCTGTCACCGTGCCTGCTGCCGCCAACCGCGCTAACCCGAACGCCTGGGTACCGGTATTCGCTGCAACCACCAACCCTAGCGATCCAAGCGTTGTGGCTTACCCAACCACCGGCTACCCGATCCTGGGCTTCACTAACGTGATCTTCAGCCAGTGCTACGCCGATGCCACCCAAACCACGCAAGTGCGTGACTTCTTCACTCGCCATTACAACGCCACTGCTGCCAGCAGCAACGACGCGGCTATCACCGCCAACCGTTTCGTGCCGCTGCCAGGCGCCTGGAAGTCCGCGATCCGCGGCAGCTTCCTGACCGCCTCTAACGCTCTGAGCATCGGCAACACCAACGTCTGTAATAGCGTCGGTCGTCCGTTGTAAGCCTACGCTTGAGCGACCCGCAACACCCGATCAGCAACGGCGCAAGCCGTTGCTGATTTTTGCGTAATACCGGCGCCAACACAGCCACATGAAATTTTCATGACAACCGTTCGGTCCCGAGCGGTTGTAACCGCCTATCCCCTATAACCAACGCTGGCAGCCTGACAGCACGGCGTTGTGACCCCTTAGAGCGAACCCGAAAGGATGAGTAGGATGCTGCGCTGCAAACCCCAGACGAACCTGAATGCCCCCCGTCGCGATGGCGAGTTGTCGATGTTGCGGCTCAAGCCGCTGGCCCAGGCCATTGCGCTGCTGATGGTGGCCGGCAATGCTCACGCGGCGACGGCGTTCAGTTCGGCCTGGTTTGCCGCCAAGGGCGCTTCCCAGGCCGGTGGCGCGGGGCGGCACGCGACCGCGCAGCCAGGCATGCCGCCGCCCCTGGCGCAGCAGCAACGGGCCAATGCGCAGTTGCAGCGTTCGTTGACCAACCTCAACAACACCGTGGCCGCCATCGCGGCCCAGCAGGCGGCCCAGGCCGCGGGGCGGCAAGCCGCGTTCGGGCAGGTGCAGACCGTGCCCGACGGTTTGGGCGAGGGCGGGCTCAAGGTCGATAACAGCCTGACCCAGGGCTGGCTCAACGCCAAGGGACCGCAGCAGACCCAGGCCGGCGGCAAGACCACGGTGAAGATCGAGCAGACCGCCGACAAGGCGATTCTCAACTGGGAAACCTTCAACGTCGGGCGCAACACCACGGTGGATTTCCAGCAGCAGTCGGACTGGGCCGTGCTCAACCGGGTCAACGACCCTCAAGCGCGACCAAGCCAGATCCAGGGCCAGATCAAGGGCAACGGCACGGTGATGCTGGTCAACCGCAACGGCATCATTTTCAGCGGCAGCAGCCAGGTCAACGTGCGCAACCTGGCGGCGGTGGCGGCCAACGTCAGCGACGAGCAATTCAGCCAGCGCGGCTTGTACGTCGATGCCACCGGCACCCAGCCGACCTTCACTGACGCCGCCGGCAAGATCGAAGTGCAGCGCGGTGCGCGGATCGAGACCCACCGCGCCGCCACCTCCACCGCCGGGGGCGGCTATGCCTTGCTGCTGGGCTCGGAAGTGGAGAACGCCGGTTCCATCATCACCGCCAAGGGCCAGACCACCCTGGCAGCGGGCGACAGTTTTTATATTCGCCGGGGTCAGGGCACCAGCGGCAACCCGCGTTCCACCACCCGTGGCAACGAGGTCGCGACGTCCCTCAAGCCGGGCAGCAGCGCCGGCACGGTGATCAACAGCGGCCTGATCCAGGCCAGCACCGGCGACATCACCCTTACCGGGCACAATGTGCAGCAGAACGGCGTGGCGGTGGCGAGCAGTTCGGTGGACACCCGCGGCACCGTGCACTTGCTCAACGCCTTCAGCGACAGCACCGGCAGCGTCACCCTGGGGCAGGGCAGTGCCACGGCGGTGCTGCTTGACGCCGGCGGCGGCAGTGCCCTGGACAGCCAATACAATGCCGGGCCCGCCGGCCTGGACGGTACGCCGAACAACCTGATCACCGGTCGGTTCAACAACCTCAGCAGCGTGGTCGACCGCACCGACCAGTCGCGGGTCGAGATCGTCAGTGGCGGCAGCGTCGACTTCCAGAACGGCTCCATCACCCTGGCCACCGGCGGTCAGGTCGCGGTCAGCGCCGCCGGTCGCAGCCTGGTGCGCGATGGTGCGGTGATCGACGTGTCCGGCGCCATCGGCGTCAAGGTGGCGATGGAGTCCAACTCCATCAAGGTCAACGTACAGGGCAACGAACAGCGTGACGCACCGGTCAACCGCGAGGGCGGCAAGTTGACCAACAACGATGTCTGGGTGGACGTGCGTGATTTGATCTACGTGCCGGCGGGCACCAACGGTTATGCCACCGACCGTTGGTACACGGCGGGTGGGCTGCTGGAAGTCGGCGGCTACCTGGGCACACGGGGCCACAGCATGGGTGAATGGGCCGCCCAAGGTGGCACGCTGACGTTCACCGGCAACGACGTGGTGACCCAGCAGGCGGCGCAGTTGAACCTGTCCGGCGGTACCCTGGATGTGCAGAGCGGCTACCTGCGGCAGTCCTGGCTCAGGGGCCCCAATGGGCGCTTGTATGAATTGTCCAAGGCGCCGGGGGACATCCTCTACAGCGGCATCTACAAGGGTTACGAAGACCACAGCCAACGCTGGGGCCAGACCGATTACTACTACAACCCACTGATCGCCCCCCGCGAGCGCTTTGAGGCCGGCTACACCGTTGGCCGCGATGCCGGCAAGCTGGTGGTGTCGACCCGCAACGCGGTGCTGGAAGGCCAGATCGTCGGCGAGGTCTACCAGGGCGAACGCCAGAACCAGGCACCGAACCTCAACCTCGACGGTTACCAGCAATCGCAAAACGCCGTGGCCCGGCGGGCTCAGTTGCTGGTGGGCAGTTACACGCCGATCTACGACAAGGCCAGCGGTGTGATCAACAGTGGCCTGAACCCTACCTTCGATCAGGTCACCGTCGGCGAGGTCAACGACAAGATTGCTGCGGGCCTTAACCTGACCTCGGTGGTCGGCACTGATCGGCAAGGCAAGTTGGTGCTGGACAATGAGCTGCTCAATGGCTTCCAACTCGGCGCGGTCAAGGTGGCAGCGGCGCAAGGCATCAAAGTCGACGGCGCGCTCAACGTGGCCGATGGCGGTGATATCACGCTTTACGCGCCGCAGGTGGAAGTGAACGCCGACCTGACGGCCCGCAGCGGTCGCATTGCCCTGGGTAACGTGCTTAAACAGGTCAGAACCGATAATTTCCAGATGGTAGACGTCGTGCTTTCGCCTGCCACCGGTCAGCGTGCAGCGGTCACGTTGGGCGAAGGCGTGACGTTGAACACCGCTGGGCGGTGGAGCAATTTGCTGCTCGACGGCAACGACCGTGAAGGTCTGCCGTTCATCAATGGCGGTACGGTGTCTGTGCGCAGCAGTGGCGATATCGATGTGCGCCAGGGCAGCCTGATCGACGTCAGCTCCGGTGCTGCGGTCATGGCCGATGGCAAGACCCGCGGTGGCAAGGGCGGTGACTTGACCCTGACCGCCAGTACCGGCGCGTCGTCCGGTAACGGCGCCTTGAACCTGGACGGTGAACTGCGCGGCACCGGGGTGAGCGGTGGCGGGACCTTGAAGCTGGCGGCCAACAAAGTGCTGATCGGCAACAGTGGCTCGCCACTGGAACCGGGAACGTTGCAACTGGACGGCGACTTTTTCGACAAGGGTTTCTCGGCCTATGACATCACCGGCAACGAAGGCCTGACGGTGGCCGATGGGACCCGGGTCGATGTGACGATGCCGGTGTACCGTTTCGGCGAGCAGGCGTTGACTACCGGCAGCAACGCAGAGCCGGCTGATGCCTTGCAGCGCTGGACGCCGGAGCTGTATCAGGAAGATGCGATCAAAGGTGTTCTCACCCAGCGCCACGGCGCGAGCCTGAGCCTCACTGCCGGTACCGCGAACTCCAGCGCGGCAGACATGGCCAGCACGGTATTGAACATCGGGCGTGGAAGCGTGATCAGCGTCGATCCGGGACAAGGCATCGACTTGCGCAGCATCGGTCAACTGACCGTCAACGGCACCCTCAACGCCTGGGGCGGACGAGTCAGTCTCACCGAACTGAGCGTCAGCAACCCAGTTCGCAACCCGGTCAATGCCCAAGGCCATGGACGCTCCATCTGGTTAGGCGAGCAAGCATTGATCGATGTCTCCAGTCGGGCCGTGACTGCCCAAGACATGCGCGGCCAGACCTATGGCCTGGTGCATGACGGCGGCGAGATTGTCATTGGTGGTCAGATTGATGTCGCGAAAGGATCGGCTTCGGCGCCGGAATTGTTCGTGGTGATGCGCGAGGGGTCACGCCTGCAAGCGGATGGCAGCCAGGCAATGCTGGATGTTCCTGGCCAGGGACGCACATCGGTGACGAGCAACGGTGGCAGTATTTCCCTGGCGTCGGCCAATGGTCTGTACCTGGACGGCGAATTCAGCGCCCGTTCCGGTGGCACGGGGGCCGCAGGGGGCAGTTTGTCGGTGGCGCTGGAGACACCGTATTACCTGAAAAGCGCGGTCAATGACCGGGTCTTGCAGGTGCGTGAACTGGTGCTGGGACAAACCGCCCAGGCGAGCCCGCTAAGCGACACCGCCAAGGCCTCGGCGGATTCGTTGATCTATGGTCATGGGCGTTTGGGTGTGGACCAGGTCCAGGCGGGCGGCTTCGACAGCCTGTCTCTGCTGAGTAACGGCATTATTAGTATCCGTGGCGACGTGTCGTTGTCCCTCGGCCAAAGCCTGAGCCTATATGCGCGTAGCTTCGGGTTGAGCACAGCCGCGCCAGCCGACACCCGTGTTCAACTTAATGCAGCTCATTTGCTGCTGGCGGGGCCGGCGGCCAGTCTACCGAATATGGATTCCTATACCCGACCGCTGATCGAAGGCGACGTATCGCCACTTGCGAACAAGGCGGTGCTTTCCGTCAACGCCGACTTGTTGGATGTACAGGGCAATGTGAGATTCAGCAGCAAAGGCACGCTGAGACAGGCCAATGGCACCACGGTCGAGTTGGAGCGCGCCGGGTTCGACCTGGTCCAGTTAAGCAGCCGTGGTGATTTGCGCTTCCTGACGGGATTCTCCAGCGAAGGATTGCCTACGGGCTTTAGCACGCAATTAATGACTCCTTCGGACATGATCCTGCAAGCGGCGCAACTGTATCCGGCGACCGGGGTCGGGGCTCGGGTATTGGCGGGGTATAGCTTGAGTGGCACCTCTGCCTACGACCCGGCGCGCAGCTTGGTCATCGGGCGGACTACCCAGGTGACGCCTCAGGTACCTTATTCGGCATTCGGTCACTTACAACTGGGCAGTGCGAATATCGAGCAGGGGGGGG
>NZ_WUUD01000017.1:75174-83065 GCF_009831705.1 Pseudomonas sp. PICF6
CACTAGCATCACTAGCCAAGTGGACTTGCTGCCGAACAGCCTCACTTCAGTCAGTGGCCTCGGTCTGGTTCTGCCTTACGGCGGTACCGTCGATGGTCAGAGTTATGAGTACGCGGGCAAGAAGGTGGTGCTTCTGGGGCAAGGGGCCATCTCCTATGGCAACGGGGATCTGAATATTGGTGTGATTCTGGGCGGAAAGTCTGTTGCGGCCCAGGAAGGCTCGGTACTCGATCTTTCGGGTGGCGGTGATCTGCTGGGTGCCGGTTTCATTTCCGGCCGTGGCGGCTCCACCGACGCGCGCTTCAACCCGCTGGTGCAAATCGGTGCCAACGGCGGCTTTACTTTACCGGGCCTGGCCAGCAACCCGGTCTACGCCATTGTGCCGGGCAACCAGAGTGCATACGCACCAGTGGCGCCCGAGGGCGGCGCAGTGGACCCCAGGATCGGACAACAAATCACCATTGGCGCCGGTGTACCGGGGCTGGCCGCCGGTACCTATACGCTGATGCCGTCCACCTATGCCTTGCTGCCGGGGGCGTTCCGGGTCGAGGTCAACGGTCTGGCGGGTCAGGGTTCCACGGCGGGTGCGTTGCAGATGCGCAACGGCTCCTGGGCCACCGCCGGGGTGCTGTCGGTGGTCAATACCGGGCAGCGCAACAGTCTGTCCAGCCAGGTCATCCTGACTTCGGGCGATGTGCTGCGTCGCTATTCGCAGTACAACGAAACCAGCTACGCCCAGTTCGCTGTAGCCGATGCCGCACGCCTGGGCGTGCCACGAGCCCTGTTGCCGGTGGACGCCAAGACTTTGAAGTTGAAACTCGCGCCAGGAGCGGGAGATCAGGCGTTCTCCTTTAAAGGCATCGGCAAGTTCGCGCCTCAGAAAGGTGGCTACGGCGGTACCGTCACGGTGGTTGGAGGTAATGGGGCGTTGGAGGTCGTTGCCGATGGGCGCGGGGCCACGGCCGGCTTCGAGGGCGTGACCCTCAATGCCGAAAGCCTGAATGCCTTGAATGCATCGCGTCAGGTTATTGGCGGGCAGTTCTTGACGCTCTATGGTCAGAGCGGAAACTACATCACGCCCTCGAGCAGTGGAGGTAGAACCTCGTCCAGAGTGATCTTGCGTGAAGGCGCTACGTTGGCGGCACCGGAGGTTTTCCTGCTGGCCAGCAGCGAGGTGTCGATGGAACAAGGCGCCGCCATCAATACCATTGGTCGTGGCGCGGCTGCCTACGATGCCCATGACGGTTTTATCTATGACCTCAATGTGAGTGGTCAGAACTTGCTGGCCGCCTCCAACGGCTTGCTCAACGTGTTGGCACCCTCATCGGGCAGCAGCGGCTCCATCAACATCGGCGGCTGCAGCCTGACGCCATGCAGCGGCGTCACCCGAATTCATTCCGAGGGCGGCATCGTCGCCGCCACCGGAGGGAGCCTGGAATTGGACGACAAGGTGCGCTACGGCACCCGTCACCTGACCCTGGCCCTGAGCAATATCAACGTCGGCACCGCCCCGGCATTGAGCGACGCAGCGGCGCGTCAGGTCTTGCCGGCCGGTCTGACCCTGAGCCAGACGGTACTCGATCGCCTGTTGCGCGGGGACACCGAATACGGCGCCCCGGCCCTGGAAACCCTGGAACTGTCGGCGCGTGAGGCGTTGAATTTCTACGGCACTGTCAGTCTCGACACCTATGACCCGGCGACGGGCAAGTCGCGGTTGGCCAACCTGATGCTCAGCACGCCGGCCATTTATGGCGCAGGCAGCGTCAACGACGTGGCGACCATTCGCACCGCCAACCTGATCTGGAACGGCGCCGTTGGCGCGCCGGGTTCGGTGATTGCCGGCGGGGCCGGCACCGGTGCCGGTCGCCTCGACATCCAGGCCCAGCGCATCGAATTCGGCTATGGCGATTTCGCCCAACCGAGCTCGATCACTACCCTGGACCGTCTTGCACTGGGCTTCGCCAACGTCAACCTTAGCGCCAGCGAACGCCTGACCGCCAACCACAAAGGCAGCCTGGCGGTGTATCAACGCCAGGGGGCCTATGACGCGAAAACGGGCTACGCCTACAGCGGCGGCAACCTGAATATCCTCACCCCGTTGCTGACCGGTGAAGCCGGCTCGGTCAACCGCATCACCGCAGGCGGCGCGGTCAACGTAGCGGGCACAAGCGCCAAGCCGGGCACTGTCTCCGGGCTTGGGGGCGAGTTGTCCATCAAAGGCGCGAGCCTGAACCTTGCCAGCGCGGTGATGCTGCCCAGCGGCAAGCTGACCCTGAGCGCAACGGATGACCTGACCCTGGCCGATGGGGCACTGATCGACGTGGCGGGCCGCACCGTCACCTTCAACGATGTGACACGCTACAGCGCCGGAGGCGAGGTGATCCTGCAAAGCCAGAGCGGCAACATCCGCCAGGCTGCTGGTTCGAGCATCGACCTTTCGGCCCGCCACAACCAGGCCGGTCGGCTCAGTGCGGTGGCCCTGGACGGCGCGGCCGGGGTGGTCGATTTGCAGGGGCGGATTCTCGGCAGCAGCACCGGCGAATATGACGCCGGGGGCACCGCCATGCCATATCTGACTGGCGGCGTGGAGATCCAGGCCCAGCGCCTGGGCGGCAACGGTAACCTCAGCGAGCAGTTCGCGGCCTTGAACCAACGGTTGAACGAAGGACAGCTGTTCGGCTCCCGCAGCTTCCAGCTCAAGCAGGGCGACCTGGTGATCGGCAACGAACTCAAGGCCTCGTCCATTGACGTGTCCCTGGACAATGGCAGCCTGCTGGTCAACGGCAAGGTCGACGCCAGCGGCGAGCGGGTCGGCAGCATCCGGCTTGCGGCCGGGCGCTCCCTGACCCTGGGCAGCAACGCGGTGCTCGATGCCCACGGCAGCCGTCTGCGGGTGGACAGCTATGGCAAGATCATCGACTCACCGAACCGCGCCATTGTCGACCTGACCTCGCGAGGCGGCGTGCTGACCCTGGCCGACGGAGCTCGCATCGATTTGCGCCATGGCACTGCGGCGCTCGCCGGGCAGCACGACGACCGTGCCCGTGGCACGCTGGAACTCAATGCACGCCGCGCCGGCTCGACCCCGACCCAGGGCGACATTGCCATCGATGCACGCGGTGGCCTGGATATCCAGGGCGCCCGGTCCATCGCGGTCAACGGTATGTGGCAGTACAACGATGCAGAGTTTGGCAGCGATCCGGCAGCCAGCGGACGCCCTTATCAGGTCATCGACCAGGCGTACCTGGATGGCAAGCACCAGGACAGTATTGCCTTCATCAACGCGGCGCTGGCCAACGGCGATTTGATGCAACGTAAACTCGCCGGTCTGAACAATGCTCGATATGCCGATGCGTTCCACCTGCGGCCCGGTGTGGAGATCGTCAGCGCGACGGCCGACGGTGATCTGGTGGTGCGGGGTGACCTGGACCTGTCCGGTTATCGCTACGCCAGTGTGAATCCGCATACTCGTAAAACCGCCGTGTACGGCTCTGGTGAGTCGGGTGCGCTGACGCTGCGCGCCGGGGGTGACCTGAACATCTATGGCAGCATCACCGACGGATTCGCCCAACCGCCCGCGACCAACGACGACAAGGGCTGGGTGCTGTTGCCGGGCATTGATTTCGCGGCGGGTGATATTGTCGTGCCCGGTACCGGTGTGACCCTGGCGGATGGCACGGCGTTTCCAGCGGGCTCGGTGCTCAACTTCGACGTACCCCTTAAGGGCGCGACCCTGGCGGCGGGAACACGCCTGCCGGTGGCGGCGACGCTTGATCAGCCACTGGTGCTGCCGGCGGGCACGGTGCTGGCTGCGGCGGTGCATGACGCCTCGGGTAATCTGTTGTTCGCCGCTGGCACTTTGTTGGCTTCGACCCAGACCCTGGAGGCGGGCACGGTGCTGGGGGTAGGCAGCCTGCTGGGCAGCGGCGCAACAATACGCAGCCTGATCTGGCCAAAAGGCGTTGCCTTGCCAGGCATTGCGGGCGCGAGCAACGGCTTGACCAATGTGCTGCGTCTCAGCGGGGCCCTGGCGCTGAGTGTGGGTTCGAAAATTCCTTCAGGTACCGACATCAAGTTGCCGGCCGGTGTCGAGTCGGTGCAGTTGCGTCCGGAAGTGGCGGGGAGCAACTGGGCCATTGCGCCGATGCTGGCCGAGGGTTCGCAGTCCTGGTCGTTGCGCCTGGTGGCCGGCGCCGATACGCAGGCGGCGGACAGCCGGGTTGTGCAGCCTGTGTTGGCGGGTGGAGATCTTCATTTGGCTGATAGTCACTACGGCATGTTTGGCAAGGCCGGGGCGGGGGGGCTGGTGTGGACCGAAGAGGGGGCGGAAAATTTCGGAGATCCGAGCCTGGCAGGTAAATTCATTGATTTTGAGAACGTTGCCTATCCAGGGATGTGTGAGGATACCCCGTCGTTTTGCAAGGCCAGTAGCGGCTTTGTCTGGACGGAGGAAGGGGCGGAAAACTTCGGGGTTCCAGACCTCGTGGGTCAACCGATTGATTTCGAAAACCTTGCCTATCCTGGAATGTGTGACGACACCCCGTCGTTTTGCACCGCTGTTGGGCAAACGGAATACAAGGCAGGCAGCCAACGTTGGAGTGTGATCCGCACCGGAGCGGCAGACCTTGAGCTGCTGTCGGCGGGCGATCTGAAAATGGATTCTCTGTACGGCGTCTACACCGCCGGCAGTTCAGCCAGCGAGACTTATGCCAACGACCCGTACAATCAGCCCAAGGCGCTGGGGGCGGCGGGCAAGGTGCTCAATGATGCACTAGGTGAAAACGAGCAGTTCGTGGATGGTGGTAGCAACAGTCTTTATCGTGCCTGGTACCCGGACTTTGGCGGCAACCTGAGCTTGAAGGTTGGCGGCAATCTGACCGGTAATAGCCTGGACGTATCGAGTACGGATAGGGGGCGGCCCAATGGGGGAGACGTTGGTTACGATACGGTCAACGTCGGCAATTGGCTGTGGCGTCAGGGCAATGGCTCAGTCGCAACCGGCACGCAGGCACAACCCACCGCTTGGTGGATCAATTTTGGCAGTTACACCGCCGCGAAGGACGGCAAGGCTGATTTGATGGTCGGGTTTACGGGGTTCGGTACTCTAGGCGGCGGTAACCTGAATGTTCAGGTGGCCGGCGATGCGGGGGTGCTCGATCAAATGGCAGGGAGTGGTCTTGTGCCGATCAGCAACAGCCGCAGCCAAGGACTGGTTCTTGCCGTGGGCAGCACCGGGCGTGTGGGCGCTGATGGCAGTCTGCAATTGACCGGTGGTGGTGATCTTGATCTGCGTGTGGGTGGTGCTTTGAATCCCGAGAGCCTGTTCGTGAACGGGCATCTCAATGGCGCGGTCATCAACCTGCGGGGGTATGCGCAGATCGATAGCGGTGCCATCGGTCGAATCGACCTGCGCTATGGCAACGTTGCTTCGGTACAGTCTCCCGGAGAAACACGCGCTTATGACTCTTTCAGAGCTACGCGAAGCTTGCCAACAGGCGGGCTGACCCTGATGCCGGGCGATGCCACGTTCAATCTGAGCACTTCGGGCGACTTGGTAGTGATGGACGTAGCAGACCCGGGCCGGGCGCCGATGATGAGCGTTTCGCCCTTCAAAAGTGGTGCGACCAACGGATCGGGTGTCAGCTGGTTTACGTTGTGGACCGCCAACACGGCGATCGACTTGTGGTCGTCGGGAGGTAACCTGACGCCTTTCGTTAGCGCGACGGCCACGGATTTAGCCGTGGTCTACCCGTCGATCCTGAGGGCTGTGGCGGCCAATGGCAGTCTTTATTATGGCCAATCCTCGGTATGGGATGGAACCGGCTACAACGGCAACGATCGTCCAGCCCTGCTGCTCGCTCCTGGCATCAACAGTGAGTTGCAATTCATGGCCGGCGATTCCATCTACGGTGGCGATATGTCGGTCAGTCGTTCCGGTGCATCGTCTGCGGCCCTGGCGACACCGTTGCGCCCAGCCTTTGCCGGGCTCGTAAATGGCAGTGTGGTGGTCAGCAATCTCTCCGCTGATGCCAATCGTGTGCCTCCCAGCGCGGATACTTTACCGTTGATTACCTTCGATACCAGCAGCGCCTCCAACGAGTGGGCCGGCAACACGGATCCTGCTCGCTTTTATGCGCTCACAGGCGATTTGCTGGCAGTCGCGAGTGGACGAGCGATGAGGTACACCTCTGAGAACGATGGCCGATTCGGACAGATTTCCTTCGAAGGTATGGGGGCCGTTTGGATGAAGGCCGGACGAGACATTGTAAGCAGCGGTATACCGCTGGGCGGCTCGCTGACCAGCGACTTCTACTTAGGGAACTACACCAGCACCGGCAACCTCTTCATCCACAACAACTCCACCGACATCTCCATCGTCTCGGCCGGGCGCGACATCCTTTACAGCAACTTCAACGTCGCCGGTCCCGGCCTGCTGGAGATCACCGCCGGGCGCAATCTGCGGATGGACGACAAGGTCAGCATCAACAGTATCGGCGCTGTGGTGCCGGGGGATTCGCGCCCTGGCGCAAGCCTGGTGCTGCAAGCCGGCGCGGGACTCAACGGCGCGGATTACCAGCGCTTCGTCAAGGCGTACCTGGACCCGGCCAACCAGGCTTTGGCCGGTGTGCCCCTGGCGAACCAGGACGGTAAAGTCGCCAAGACCTACGAGGCGGAACTGGTGGATTGGCTGGAGCAACGCTTCGGCTTCAGCGGCGACACCGAGCAGGCCCGCAACTACTTCGCGGCGCTGCCGGCCGAGCAGCAGCGGGTGTTTGCCCGCGACGTGTACTTCGCCGAGCTCAAGGCCGGTGGCCGTGAGTACAACGAAGTGGGCGGCGTGCGCCAGGGCAGCTACCTGCGCGGGCGGGAGGCTATCGACTTGTTGTTCCCAAGCAAGGATGTGGCGGGTAACGCGATCACCTACAAGGGCGATATCACGATGTTCGGCGGGGCGGGTGTGCACACCGATTTCGGCGGTGGCATCCAGATGCTCACGCCGGGCGGCGGGCAGACGTTCGGCATCGAAGGCAACGCACCACCGTCCACCGCCGGGGTCATTACCCAGGGTGAGGGCGATATCCAGTTGTATGCGCAGAACAGCATTCTACTAGGGCAGAGCCGGATCATGACCACCTTTGGCGGTTCGATTCTCGGCTGGTCGGCCCAGGGCGATATCAACGCCGGTCGCGGTTCGAAGACCACCGTGGTCTACACGCCGCCCAAGCGCTTGTATGACAGCTGGGGCAACGTGACCCTGTCGCCGTCGGTGCCGAGCACCGGCGCCGGTATCGCCACGCTCAACCCGATTGCCGAAGTGGCGCCGGGCGACATTGACCTGATCGCGCCCTTGGGCACCATCGATGCGGGCGAGGCGGGGATCCGGGTGTCGGGCAACGTCAACATCGCGGCATTGACCGTGGTGAACGCGGCCAACATCCAGACCCAGGGCAAATCCTCCGGTGTACCACTGGCGGCCACGGTGAACACCGGGGCCATCACCTCGGCCAGTTCGGCGGCGTCCTCGGCGACACAAGCGGCGGAAGACGTGGCGCGCCAGCAGCAGAACGCGGCGCGACAAAACCAGGCGTCGGTGTTCACCGTGCAGGTGGTGAGCTTCGGCTCCGAGCAACTGGCCCCGTCCCGCGACGGTGCCAGCCGCGACACGCCACGGGCCTACGACCCGGCCAGCCCGGTGCAAGTGCTGGGAGCCGGCCCCCTGGATGAACAGACCCGGCAGCGCTTGACCGAGGAGGAGCGGGGGCGGTTGAGTTTGTAGCGATCGGCTGGCACCGAGGCGCCGGCATCGCGAGCAGGCTCGCTCCCACAGGGTTGCTGGACACCCAGTACCTGTGGCGAGGGAGCTTGCTCCCGCTGGGCTGCGCAGCAGCCC
>NZ_WUUD01000017.1:83075-88627 GCF_009831705.1 Pseudomonas sp. PICF6
CCCAGCCGCCTTTTTGGGGCCGCTGCGCAGCCCAGCGGGAGCAAGCTCCCTCGCCACGGGACCCGCGCTCAAGTTCCCATCGACGTCCATCCAAATGAAGCTTTCATGACAAAAGTTCGGTAGCACATCGCCATTCCCGTCAAGCCTGTGTGACGTGTTCGAGGGGACCTGCAAGGTCGTTTGGAACCGGGGCAGGCAGCCGGGAGTGAGGCGATGGGAACTATGGAACGTTATTCGAAAGTGGGCATGCAGGAGCTTGACCAGCGGTTGTCGAAGATCGTCGAGGCGGCGCGCAAGCAGCCGGTCTCGGTGTATCGCTACGGCGCACCGTGGGTCTGGATCGTTTCCCAGGATGACTGGCAGGGCGCACTCAAGGAAGTGTCCAGCTACATCCCGCAAGGCCATTCACTGGTGTTGCTGCGTCCGCAAATCGACGACCTGCTGGACGACCACCGCGACGTGCTGCAAGGCCTCACCGCAAGCGCCGAGATGCTGATCGCACCGCAGACCGTCATGCACATCCTTTTACTGCAACTGCTCTATTCGGTGCCCAGCGAGCAGCAACTCTACGAACAACTCAATTACAACCTGCTGTTCCGTTGGTTCGTCGGCCTGGACCTGAACCAGAAGGTCTGGCGCTTCGACGTTTTGAGCAAAGACCTCGCCACGCTGTTGGGCGATGCGCGGGCGGTGAGGCTCATCCAGAAAATAATCGGTGAAGTGTTCTGCGGTGCCTTGCTGCAAATGCCGGAGTTCTCCTTGAATTTCGCGCTGCTGCACACCTGGCTGGCGCGGCACGCCACGACATCGACTGCAAGCAATTGAGCGGTACTTTGAATTCAGGGGGTGGTGTGGAGCATTTCTTCAAATCGCGGCCAGCGCTGTGGGGCTGGTTGGTGTTGACGGTCGGGGGGCCGTCGGCGTTCGCCGCGCAAGCGCAGCAGGAAGTCGAATCGGCCCCGGCTCGCCTGGTGGACGTGAACGAGTATTTCGTGCGTGGCAACACCGTGCTCGATGCCCGGGCCATCGAGGAGGCGGTGTACCCGTTCCTCGGCCCGCAAAAGGCCTTGAGCGATATTGAGGGGGCCCGGGAGGCGCTGCAAAAGGCCTATCAGGCGCGCGGTTATCAATCGGTGTTCGTCGAGTTGCCGGAGCAGAAAGTCGAAGACGGCATCGTCTACCTGCAGGTCAGCGAGACCAAGGTCGGCCGAGTCCGCGTGGTGGGTGCCAAGCATTATTCGCCCGTGGAGATCCGCGAGGACGTGCCCGCGCTCAAGGAAGGCGAGGTGCCCGATTTCGCCCAGGTCCAGACCGAGTTGGCGCAGTTGAACAAAACCCCGGGGCGCCAGGTCATGCCGTTGGTACGCGAGGGCCAGCGGCCCGGCACCATGGATGTGGACTTGCAGGTCGAGGATCAGAACCCGTGGCAAGCCAGCCTGGGGCTCAATAACGATTACAGCGCCGACACCGAGAAGCTGCGCACAGTCGCCAGCCTGGGCTACAACAACCTTTGGCAATTGGGTCACAGCCTCTCGCTGACCTTCTTCACCGCGCCCCAGGACACCGAAAACGCCAAGGTCTGGTCGGGCTCCTATACCGCGCCGCTGGACGAGCACTGGAGCGTGCAGTTCTCCGGTTACCAGTCCGACAGCA
Source organism: Pseudomonas sp. PICF6 (assembly GCF_009831705.1). Lineage (NCBI taxonomy): Bacteria > Pseudomonadati > Pseudomonadota > Gammaproteobacteria > Pseudomonadales > Pseudomonadaceae > Pseudomonas > Pseudomonas sp. PICF6. The sequence goes on from NZ_WUUD01000017.1 coordinate 84,729, forward strand.
ACGTGGCGACCATCGGCGGCAGCAACGTCTTGGGCAGGGGCCATTCGTACGGTGTCTCGGCGATCTACACCTTGGCGTCCAGCGCCGCCTGGGCCAATACGTTTTCCATTGGCGTGGATTTCAAAGACTTTGAGGAAGAGCTGAATCTGGGCGGCGCCAGCGACAAAGTACCGCTCAAGTACGCGCCGTTCACCTTCGCCTACAACGGCTTTCGCTACACCGAAAACAGCCAGTTGGGCCTTGGCCTGAGCCTGGTGGCGGGCACCCGCAGCCTGTTGGGCTACGGCAGTTCCGACGAAGACTTCGACTACAAGCGCTACCGCGCCAGCCCCAGTTTTGCCGTGCTCAAGGGAGACGGCAATTACACCTTCACCTTCGCCAACGACTGGCAGACCGCGTCCAAAGCCGCGTTCCAGCTGGCGTCCGGGCCGCTGGTTTCCAACGAACAGTTCTCTGCCGGTGGCGCGACATCGGTCCGCGGTTATCTGGCCGCCGAGCGTACCGGGGATGACGGCTACCTGCTGTCCCAGGAGTTGCGTACACCTTCCATTGCCAAGTTCCTCGGCAGTTATGTCCAGGAGTGGCGGTTCTACGCCTTCGCCGAAGGCGCGCAGTTGTACTTGCGCGACGAACTGCCCGATCAGGACGCGGATTACAGCCTGGCCAGTGTCGGCCTCGGCACTCGCGCGAGCCTGAGCAAATGGCTGTCCGGCAGCCTCGATTGGGGCTACCCGCTGCTCGAAGGGCCGAACACCTCGAAACAGGAATCGCGCCTGCATTTCAACCTGCAAGCGACGTTTTGAACCTAGGAGTCATGTCCATGCAACGCTTATTGTTATCCCTGTTTATCTGCCTGGGGCTGGTGCTTCCAGCCACGGCCAATGCTTGGTGGCAGGACGACTGGCACTACCGCAAACAGATTTCCGTGGACACCACGCCCCAAGGCGCGGCGATCAGCCAGGCCCTGGGCCGCACCGCATTGCTGGTACGCCTGCACACCGGCAACTTCACCTTCGACGGTGTCAAGGATGATGGCTCGGACCTGCGTTTTGTCAGTGCCGATGACAAGACCGTGCTCAATCACCAGATCGAAAGCTTCGACCCGTTGATGGGGATGGCCTTGATCTGGGTCGATGTACCGAACGTGGAGGGTGGCCAGCGTCAGGATCTGTGGATGTACTACGGCAACCAGAAGGCACCGGCCACCGGCAGCGGCCAATTGACCTTCGACCCGGATTACACCGCTCTTTACCACTTCGATGGCACCACCGGTGTACCGCCCCGGGATGCCACGGCGTATGGCAACAATGCCCAGGGTGCCGCTGGAACCAGCATCGATGGCGTGATCGGTCGTGCCTTGCAATTCAACGGTCAGCCGCTGCTGTTGCCGGCCAGCCCTTCATTGCAGCACAGCGCCGGCGCGGCGTTCACATTCAGCGCCTGGCTGCGCCAGGATCAGGCCAGCGGTGAGCAGGTGATCCTGGCCCGCCGTGAGGCCGCCGCCAGCCTGTTGGTGGGGGTGAACCAGGGTGTGCCATTCCTGGACATTGACGGTCAGCGTGCCGTCTCGACTCAACCGTTGAACCCCGGCCAATGGCAACACCTGGCGTTGACCGCCTCGGGCGACCGGGTCGTGCTGTACGTCAACGGTCGTGAAACCGCGAGCCTGGCGGTGGCGATGCCGGCGTTCAATTCGCCGATGGCCCTGGGGGCCGATCTTTCTACGGGGCTTGCCTCCGACCCTTCAACTGATCTTCCCACCGGGGCTTTCGTGCCGTTCAGCGGGGCCATGGACGAGGTGCGGCTGTCCAAGGTCGCCCGTGCGGCGCCGCTGCTGTTGGCTGATGCCAATGCCCAGGGCGCCGAATCAAAACTGGTGGCCTATGGTGTCGATGAAGAGCAGTCCGGCTTCGGTTTCGGCAGCCTGGGTTTCCTGCTCAACGCTGTGCCGCTGGACGCCTGGGTGATCATCGCGGTGCTGGTGCTGATGATGTTCCAGTCGTGGGTCATCATGATCCGCAAGAACCGTATGGTCAGCCGCCTCAGTGCCGCCAACGAAGCCTTCCGTGAGCAGTTCGCCACGATCGGCACGCGCCTGGAAATGTTCGCCGACGATCAGGACCTCGCCCAGCGCCTGCAACATTCGTCCCTGTGGCGGTTGTACCTGGTGGCGGTCAAGGAGATCCGCACCCGTCGCGAGCAGGGCGCCGATACCTCGTCGGTGTCGGCCGCCACCATCGAAGCGATCCGCTGCTCCATGGACGGTGTGCGCACCCGGGAAAACCAGCAACTGAGCTCGAAACTCTCGACCCTCTCCAACGCCATCGCCGGCGGGCCGTACATCGGCCTGCTCGGCACGGTGCTGGGGATCATGGTGGTGTTCCTCGGCACGGCCATGGCCGGTGACGTGAACATCAATGCCATTGCCCCGGGCATGGCCGCGGCCTTGCTCGCCACTGCCATGGGCCTGTTCGTCGCGATCCCTGCGCTGTTTGGCTACAACCGGCTGATCACTCGCAACAAGGAAGTCAGCGCCGACATGCGGGTGTTCGTCGACGAGTTCATCACGCGCCTGGCGGAGATGCACGGCGAAGGTCAGTCCGGTGAAGCGGCGCATCGCCGTGACCATCACGTTCAATCGCCCGTACCGGCCTGAGGAGCGCAGTCATGGCTAGCGTAAACGCTTCACACGATGACGACGATGACGCCGCAGTGGACAGCATCAACATCACGCCGTTGGTGGACGTGCTCATGGTGGTGTTGGTGATGTTCATTCTCACCGCTACGGCGCAGGTGTCGGGTATTCAGATCAACCTGCCCAAGGCCAGCGCCTCGGTGTCGTTGTCCGAAGCCAAGACCAAGGCCATTTCGGTGAACGACGGCGGGCAGGTGTTCCTTGATGCCTACCCGGTGACTCTGGGCGAGCTGGAGGAGCGTCTGCGTATCGAAAAAGCCCAGAGCCCGGATTTTCCGGTGATCGTGCGCGGCGACGCCACGGTGCAGTACCAGAAAGTCATCGAAGTGCTGGATCTGTTGCGGCGCCTGGAACTGTCACAGGTCGGTCTCGTGACCGGCAAACCGAGCCAGGGCTGACCATGACCGCCAAACTTCCCATCAACCCGCCCCCGGTGAAGAACGCGCCGCTGCGCCTGCTCAAGTGGGCCGCCGCCCTGGTGCTGGGTGGCGTGGGGGCCTGGCTGCTGTGGCAATGGGCCAACGACATGAGTGGCGTGCGCCGTGAAGCGCCAAAGGTGCCAACCATTATTCCGCTGCCACCGCCGCCCCCGCCGCCGCCGGAAAAACCCAAGGAACCGGAGCCCCAGGTCGAGGAGAAAGTGGTCGAGCCAGAACCGACCCCGGAGCCCGAGGAGATCAAGCCCGAAGATGAAGCGCCGCCGTCACCGGTGGATGACCTGGAGAACCCCATGCAAATGGACGGTGATGCCCAGGCCGGCAACGACGCGTTCAACATCGGTGCGGGCAAGGGCGGCGGCATGGCCGGGGCTGGAGGGGGACGCCTGGGTAACGGCACCTACAGCCAGTTCCTGGCGTTCACCTTCCAGCGCCTGCTTCGGGAAAACCCCGAGCTGCGCAGCCTGGCCTTCTCACTGCAGGCCGACGTCTGGCTGAGCGCCGTGGGCGAGATCACCCGGGTCGAGCTGGTCAAGTCCAGCGGCAACGGGCAAGTGGATGAACAAGTCATCACCGCCTTGCGCACCGCTCCCCCTCTGAGTGAACGGCCACCGGCCTCCCTGACTTTGCCCGTGCGCCTGTCCTTGCAGGGACGGCGTCCGGGTTAACCGAATATTTGAAAGTTTGCCAACAGGAGTTGTGTGCAGATGATTTCCAATGTGAATCGATTGTCTTGGGCAATCGGCCTGGTTGTATTGAGCCTGGCC
>NZ_WUUD01000017.1:88637-137404 GCF_009831705.1 Pseudomonas sp. PICF6
TCTGATCCGCCTGCTGGTACAGCAGGGCGTGTTGAAGCAGGACCAGGCCGATGGCCTGATCGCCCAGGCCGAACGGGAAGCCGTGCAGGCCCGTCAGGCGGCCACGGCGGTCGTCGCAACGCCGGCTGGCGCACCGGGGGATGTGCGGGTGCAATACGTGCCAAACATCGTGCGCGAGCAGATCCGCGATCAGGTCAAGGCTGAAGTCATGGCCACCGCCAAGCAGGAAAACTGGGCTCAGCCCAACACCTTTCCGGATTGGGTCTCGCGGATCAGTTTTGATGGCGACATTCGTCTGCGCGATGAGTCGCGCTACTACTCGGGTACCAACAGCAACGAAATCGTCGACTTCGCCCGGCTCAATGACCGAGGACCGTACGACGTCAACCCTAACAGCAGCTCCAGTCTGCCGCCGTTGCTCAATACGCGCGAAGACCGGGAAAACCTGTTCCGCCTGCGCGCACGTCTGGGCATGAAGGCGGTGATCGCTCCGCAATGGACCGCCGGCATTCGCATCGGCACCGGCTCGGACAACAACCCGGTGTCCACCACCCAGACCCTGGGAGGCGGTTTCGGCAAGAAGGACATCTGGCTCGACCAGGGTTACCTGACCTGGAAACCCTCGGACGACTTGACCCTGACCGGCGGGCGAATCGCCAATCCGTTTTACTCCACCGACCTGTTGTATTCCGGTGACCTGAACTTCGACGGCGTGGCGGCGATTTTCAACCGCAAGCTCAATCAGGACTGGGGCCTGTTCGGCACCGTCGGTGCGTTCCCGGTGGAGTACACCAACGACACCAGCACCAGCAACGGTTCCGACAAAGAGGAGAGCGACAACAAGTGGTTGTACGGGGCGCAGCTGGGGGCCAATTGGGCGATCAACGACAGCAACCGCGTCAAGGGCGCGCTGGCCTATTACCGCTTCGACGATATCGAAGGCCAGCGCTCCTCGCCGTGCGAGCCGTGGGCCGGTGACCCGGGTTGCGACAGCGATGGCTCGCGCGTGGCGTTCATGCAGAAGGGCAACACGGTGTTCCTGCTGCGGGACATCACGCCCAATCCTCTCAACCCGTCCACCACGCCACAGCCGCAGTATGTCGGTCTGGCCTCGGAGTTCAACCTGCTGGACCTGAATCTGCAGTGGGACACCGATCTGCCGCAAGACCTGAAACTGCGCAGCCAGGCCAACTACGTGCATAACCTGGGCTACGACGAAGGCGAGATGCGCAAGCGCTCCGAAGGGCAGTTCGCCAACAACCTGGACGAAAACGGTGAGGTGGAAAGCGGCGCCAACGCCTGGATGCTCCAGTTCACCTTGGGCAACTCACTGGAACTCAAGCGCCAGGGCGACTGGAACCTGTTCGCCGGCTACAAGTACATCCAGCCGGATGCCTTGCCGGACGGTTTCAACGATTCGTCGTTTCACCTGGGTGGCACCAATGCCAAAGGTTACTTCCTGGGCGGCAACTACGGTCTGGCGAGCAACGTCTTCGCCACCGGTCGCTGGCTGAGTTCCGAAGCGGTGTACGGCGCGCCGTATGACATCGATGTCTTGCAGCTTGAAATCAACACGCGCTTCTAAGCGCAGGGAGGCCTCATGAAAAGGCGAGCCATGAACCATTGTCCGGTAGCGTTGCTGGTGCTGGGCCTGCTGTTAAGCGGCACGGCCCACGGCGAAGGAATGGAAGAACGCCTGCGGGCGCAATTGCGCAGCACCACCGCGCAGTTGCAAACCTTGCAGAGTGAACAGGCCCAGGCCAGCGCCGCCCGGCAGGCGGCGCAAGACCAGGCCCGGCAAGCCCAGGAGCAGATCAAGCAATTGACCGCGCAGTTGAGCAAGGCCCAGGCCCTGAACGAGCAATTGGCCGGGCACGAGCAGAGCCTGCGCAGCCAGGCCCAGGCCCAGGTGGCGGCCAGCAATGACCAGATCGGCAAGTTCAAGAAAGCCTATGACGAGTTGCTGGTCCTGGCCCGTGGCAAGGAAGCCGAACGTGCTCGTCTGGAAGCTCAACTGAGTGAGCGTGACACACAAGTGCAGCAATGTTCGGTCAAGAATCAGCAGATGTACGAAGTCGCCAAGACGCTGCTCCACGCCTACGAAACCATTGACGTCACCGACGTCATGAAAATCCGCCAGCCCTTCGCCGCCAAGACCCGGGTGCGTTTCGAAGAGCTGGCCCAGGGCTTTGGCGATGACCTCTACAAGAACCGTTTCGATGCGCCCCAGGCCTCGATCACCCATTGATAGCGCAAGGAAGAGTCGACCATGACTTCATTGATTGAACACGTCAGCCCAACGTCCCTGACCGAGCTGTTGCAAGCCGCCGGGTACCGGGTCAACGAAACGGAACAGAACGGCATCGTGCAACTGCTTAGCGCCAGCCAGGGCATCGGTTATGCGGTGCGCTTCGGCAACCTGTCGGCCGCGCCTGATCAGTATCTGGACTTCACCTTCAGCTGCGCCTTGCGGGTACAGGGTGAGTTGCCGGCCGGTCTGGCCGAGCTATGGAACGCTTCGCGGCGTTTTGCAAGGTTGTCGGTGCAGGGCGAGTTCCTGGTGATGGAAATGGATGTCGTGGTCGCCGCAGGTGTCAGCGCAGATCACTTGCGCAGCAACCTGGAGTTGTGGGATCGCCTGTTGCAGGAGTTCATCGTTTATCTGCGCGAGTACAGCCAGAACGCGGCACGGATGCAGCCCCAGGTTGAACCCGCCGAGCCGCCGTTGGAGGAGGCCACCGCATCGTGAAAAAACCGACTTTTGTTATCAGCGCCGCCGCGTTGGGCCTGGTCGCCGTGGCTGTTGTGCTTGGCCTGAGGCCGGGCAGCGATCCGGTAGCGGCGGTGCAGACCGTCAGCGTTGCCTCGGCCGATTCGCCGAGTCTGGCCCGCTTGGGCAACCAGCAAGTCAGCCCGCAAGAGCTCAAAGTGTTGCTGTCAGCGCTGGCGCCGGAAGTTCGTCAGCAGATGCTCGGTGACCGAGCGGTCCTGGAGGGTTGGATCCGTACGCGGCTGGCGGAAAAAGCCGTGCTGGAACAGGCCGATGCCCAGGGCTGGCGTCAGCGCCCGGAGGTGGAACGCCAGACCCGGGCGGCGGCCGAGCAGATCGTGTTTCGTGATTACTTGCAGTCGGTTAGTCAGGTGCCGGCCGAGTATCCCAGTGAGGAGGAATTGCAGCAGGCTTACGAGGCAGGGAAAGCCAACTGGGCAGTGCCGGCGCTGTACCGGGTCAGCCAGATATTCCTGGCCGCGACCGAGCCGCAAACAATGGAGGCGACGCGCCGCAGAGCCGTCGAGTTGAGCCAGAAAGCCCAGGCGTCGCCCGCAGAGTTCGCCGCCCTGGCGACCCGGTTTTCCCAGGATCGCACCAGTGCCGAGCGCGGTGGCGACAGTGGCCTGCAACCGTTGCAGCAATTGGTGCCGCCAGTGCGTGAGGCTGTGGCGCGTTTGAAGCTCGGCGCCGTATCGGGCCCGGTGCAGAGCGCGGCGGGCTTCCATGTGATCAAACTCACTGAACAACAGCCGCCCCGGGAAGCAACCCTGGAGGAAGTACGCGAGCGCCTGACCCAGGCCTTGCGTGCCCAGCGCCAGGAACAGATTGCCAAGGCTTACCTGGACGGCATGCTTGACACCGCGACCCTGAGCATTGATGGCGCGCAGTTGAGCAAGGTGCTGGAGGAGGCTCGCTAGCCAAGCCCGCACCAAGCTTTTGTGGCGAGGGAGCTTGCTCCCGCTGGGCTGCGAAGCGGCCCCAAAAAGCTATATCCAGATTCCCGCTGGAGGACCGCGGCAACCTCATTGGGGCTGCTGCGCAGCCCAGCGGGAGCAAGCTCCCTCGCCACGGGAATTATGCTTGGCTGGAATGTGCATCAACGCTTATCCCGTACAACCGACAGGGAGTCACCTATGTCATTCATCGAGCCCGCAGGACGCCAGGCTGTCACCGAGTATCGCTCACCGTCGCGCATCGCTGAGCCCTGGCTGGTCCAGGCATCCGGCATTTCGCCTCAGGTGGCGCAGTGTTTTTTGGTCAGTGCTCGTTGCGGCTGTTTCATGCAGGCGGCTCGCAGCCTGAACGTCAAAGCGACCTGGCTGCGCAAGCAGTTGGCGCAGCTGGAGGCGACGCTGCAACGCTCGTTGTTCAGTTTCCAGGGCAGCGCCTTGACCCTCAGTCGCGAGGGCCGGCAGCTACAGGCGCGATTGATTGCACAGGTCCACGAAAGCTCAGTGCCGCACAATGATCAACCACGGGTCCGCCTGGCCGTGGCCGAGTCGATTCTGCACGACATCCTGGGCCGTGACCTGATCTCTTTGCTGCGGCGCAACGCCAGTGTGCGGTTGCAGATTATCACCCTGGACAGTGAGCTGGCGCTGCAAGCCATCAGTGCCGACCTGGTGCTGTGGTTGAGTGATTCGCACGCCTTGGGACCGGGGCCGAGTTTCCCCACACAATCACCCGAACGACTGGCACGGCTGGACTATGTGCCACACATCGCCAAGCGCTACTCACGCCCGGCTACCCGCCCCGAGTGCCTGGACGACCTGAGCGACTACATGCTTGTGCAATGGCAGCCAGACGGTCAGGTGGACAGCTTCGCGCCGTGGAACGCTCTGATGGAGCAACGCCGCGCGGGCGTGGTGCAGGTGCAATCCTACGCGTTGATGCTGGAAATGATTCGTTGCAGCGCCTGCATCGGTCTGTTGCCTCAGTACATGAGTGGCTTGGACCGTGGCCTGATCGCGTTGCCGAGGGTATTCGAGCACCCGATGCAGCGTCAGTTATGGATGGCCGTGGGCAGTCACGCCCTGGACATGCCGCAAGTGCAGATGCTTGTCGAATTGATTCGGCACACGCTGGATGAGCGCAAAGAGTGGTTTCAAGTCATCCAGAACGATGCCCTATAACCACCTGGGTGTTGTAAAGAACGAGGCCATTTCCGAGCGGGCCAGGGCCGAGCCGAAGTAGGGGCCTTGTACGTGGTCGCAGGCCACGCTGCGCAATTGGCTGAATTGCCGGGCGTTTTCGATGCCTTCGGCGGTGACCATGAGACCCACGCTGCGGCTGAGTCGGATCATCGCCAGCACGCCTTCGCGATCGTGTTCCAGGCCCAGCTGTGACAGGATGTTGCGATCAAAGCGTATGCCATCGAACGGTTGGTTCAGTACCTCGCGAAGGGAGGCGATGCTGGTGCCGAACTTGTCGATATTGATGCGTACGCCCAGGTCCTTGAGCGCATGAAGGGTACTGGCGACCGCTTTGTGGTCGATCAGCAGAACCCCTTCGGCCACTTCCAGGGTCAGGCGCTGGGGGACCAGGCCACTTGTCTCAAGGGCCGTTCGCACCTGATTGAGCAAGAAGCTGCTGCTGAACCACTTGGGCGAAACCGCGACGGAAACGTTGACAGCGGTGGGCCAGGTCACTGCTTCTTCGCAGACGTTGATCAACATCCAGGTCCCCAGCTCTTCCAGTTGGCCAGACGCTTCGGCGATCGGGATGAAGTCCGCTCCACCCAGTTCACCTTTCTCGGGATGGTGCCAGAAAGTCTGGGCCTCGAAGCCGTGCAGTTGTTCGGCACACACATCGAAGCGAGGCAAGTAACGCAGCTCCAGTTGTTCGCGTTGCATGGCGTCGCGCAGTTGCTGCTCATAGCGCCGACGGTCGCGGGCCATGTTGCCCATGGCCTCCTCATAGACCCGCCAGGTGTTGCGGCCCGCCGCCTTGGCTGCATACAAAGCGATGTCCGCGTGACGCAACAATTCAGTGGCGCGCTCGTCACCGGGTTGCGACCAGGCCACACCGATGCTCACGCCCAGGTACAAGGTGTTGCCGTCCAGGTGCATGGGGCGCTGCATGCAATCGATCAGGCGCTCACAGAGTTGTTCCAGGTCCCGGGGACTGCCGGGATCGGGCATGACGATGACAAACTCATCACCGCCCAGACGGGCCACCAGGTCGGAACTGCGCACGTTCTGCTGAAGGATATGGGCCACTTCCCGCAGCACTTTGTCGCCTACGGCATGCCCCAGGGAATCGTTGACCGGCTTGAACCGGTCCATGTCCAGGTTCAGCACCGCCAGCGGTGCCCCGTCGGCCGGGTCCAGGTGTTCGCTGAGGCAATCGAACAAGCGGTTTCGATTGGCCAGCCCGGTCAGCGGGTCGTGCAGCGAGAGGTGCTTGATCTGGGCCAGCGCCCGCAGCTCCTCGGTAATGTCGGTGGCGGTGCCCCGAAAGCCCAAGGTGCCGGCTTCGATGGCGCGGACCGAAAGTTTGCACGTGCGGATACGCTGATTGCGCGCGGTGTACTCGCATAACAACGGTGCCGACGAATCGCTGTTGGCCCCGCCGAGCAGCCATTGGGCAATCGAAATCGAGCCACCGTGGGGATGGAGCAACCGATGCAGGGGCTTGCCCAGCCATTGTGTGGGGTTGAAGCCGGTCACTTGTTCAAAACGTTCCGACAGGTAGGTCAGCGTCCCGGTCGAATCCACTTCCCATAACCAGTCGGAGGACACTTCGGCAATATCCCGAAAACGTTCTTCGCTACGTTCCAGTGCCTTGCGGTGGGCCAACAGGCTGGCGTATTGACGTTCCTGGGCGCGAAGCATGACCAGGGCATGGCGCAGCACCGCCAGCGCGAGGATGGCCAACACCAGCAGCGCCAGGACCAGCAAGGGCAGCAGGGCCTTGCGCAGGTCGTTGCCGGGGGTCTCCGGACGCCACGCCAAAGCCTCGCCGGTCTGGCCGTCAAGGGATATCCGGGCCGTGCCCATCTGCTCCGGCGCATGGGTGATGTGGGCATCTGGCAGGGCAAAGTCTCGCGCCAGGTTTTGCAAAGAGGCGGCATCAAGGACTTTCACGAACAGCAGCAAACTGGGCGGCCCCGGGATTTCGGGCACGCTGTCGTCGGTGCCGACGGTGATGGCCGAGGCGGCGACGAACGCAGGTGCGCCGTCGTGATGCAGCAGCTCGACGATGACTTCATCGCGGTTCTGCGGGTCGCTGGCTTTCTTCGCCAGCCCTTGCAGGTCACCGGCCAGCCACGTGTCGGCGTCGACCTCACTCATATCGCCATTGATCACCGAATAGACGGTTTTGCCGGTCGGGGAAATGACAAACACCGCCTGGTAGCCGTAGAGCCCGAAAACGCTGCTGCCGACGTTTTCCTGGTCATAGGCCCAGTCTTTGTCCATTTCGACATGCAGATGCCGGTAGGCGTCGCTCCACTTGGAATAGTCACTCAGGTCCCGCCCGATGCCGGCGCGGATACCGTCGATGGCGCGCTGGGCGAAAAACAGGCTCTGTTCACGGGCGCGCCTATCCTGGGCCCCGGTAATGCTGAGCAACAATGCGATAGCCAGTGCTGACATGACGAACAGCAAAAGCATGATGGCCGGGAAGGTGCGACGGGTGAAGCTCTGGCTGGGCAGGCCTGGGGGCGAAACGGTGGAGTCGTTGCCAGCATCTTCAGTCATAAACAAGCCATCAGCTAAACGCGAAATATCCCGCACGTCCCTGTATCGGCTGTCGGCTCAATTAACTTAACCGTTCCGACAGTTGACACGGCGCAGAGGCGCTTGGCTATTGGCCTTCAGGCAAAACGGTCGTCGCAGAGGCCTGGCTCATTCCTTGTCCTGGCGATTCCCCGGCAGCTGTTTGGCGATCTGCATAACGATGCCGCGCTCGTTCGGATCGACCGGCCACGCGCGCATGGGCGTGTATCCCAGTGTGTAGCAGGGCGGCCTGGATACATTTGCTTGTTTTCACCTCGGCTGGCGACACAGCCCGGATACACATCGACGGTTAACTACGCCTGCCAGCCGACACCGATCCCCGGTGCCGGTGACTGGCGTATCTGAACTTTCGAGGAACACCCCCATGCTCAACTTCTCCAGCAGTTCGTCTCTTGCACTCGGTCTGGCCCTGGTCGGCGGCCTTGGCCTTTCCACCGCAGCCTCGGCCCTGACCATGAACGATCTGGCCCAGGGCTACACCCTGGCGGCGGCCGATACGGTGAAGAAACCCGCTGAGGGCAAGTGCGGCGAAGATAAATTCGCCAAGACCGATACCAACCACGACGGCAAGGTTTCACGCGAGGAGTTCATTGCGGCGGCGCCGGAGCGCGCGGCTGAATACGACAAGATCGACGCCAACCATGATGGCGGCATCTCGTTGCCTGAGGCCGAGAAATACCTGGCGGGCCAGGCCAAGAGCGCCGAAGGCAAATGCGGCGAGGGCAAGTGCGGGGCGGCTATCGAGTCCTGACTTTCACCGGTGGGAAGCCTGACGGGGCAGGCGCCAGTGATGCCCTGTCGAGCGAACAACTGTGGCCAGGGAGCCGCTCCCTGGCCACAGGGTTTGGTTTTTACAGACTGATTGGCAATCGCCCTTCATGGCTTCCCATCTCTTACCCCAAGGAGATGTGCCATGCCTCAACATTCAGGCCTGAAAGGCCCCGCCGTACAGGTCACCCCCTCAATTACCAAACCCTCAGTAGGCCTGGGTCTGCGCCGCGCCTTGCTCGATGAACTGCGCAAGGCGCCCGCCGGGGATTTCGACTTTCTCGAAGTGGCCCCGGAGAACTGGATCGGCATTGGCGGCGCTCACGGCGCCGCTTTGCATGGGCTGGCCGAACGCTATCCGTTGTCGTGTCATGGCCTGTCGCTGTCTTTGGGCGGACCGGCGCCGCTGGACCTGGCGTTTCTGGCGCAGGTGCGCGACTTCCTGGAGCGCTTCAATGTACCGATGTACAGCGAGCATCTGAGTTACTGCGGCGATGAAGGGCACTTGTATGACTTGCTGCCGTTGCCCTTTACTGAGGAAGCGGTGCATCACGTAGCGGCACGGATTCGGCAGGCCCAGGACGTACTGGGGCGCCGCCTGGCCGTGGAGAACGTTTCCTATTACGCCGCCCCGCAGCAAGACATGACGGAGCTGGAATTCACCCGCGCGGTATTGCACGAAGCCGATTGCGACCTGCTGCTGGACGTCAACAATGTCTACGTCAACTCGGTCAATCATGGCTTCGATCCCCAGGCATTCCTGGCTGGCCTTGCGCCTGAGCGGGTGGTGGGCATGCACGTGGCCGGGCACTACGACGAGTCCGATACCTTGAAAATCGACAGTCATGGCGCGCCGGTCAAACCGCTGGTCTGGGCTTTGCTGGCTCAGGCCTACGCGCGTTTCGGCGTCCAGCCGACCTTGCTCGAGCGGGACTTCAATTTCCCGCCCTACGCCGTGCTGGTCGCCGAACTGCAAACTATTCGCCGATTGCAGGATCAGGCCGAGCCGGGGCAGGCGGTGGCCCATGGCTGAAATCATGCAGACACTGCAGCAACAGCAGCAGGCGTTGACCCGCTACCTGCGCGATCCTGATCACTGCCCGATTCCGCCGGGCATGGACGTGGCTCGGGCGCAGGTGTATCGGGACCTGATTTTCGAAAACATGCGTGCGTTGCTCAGCGGCACATTCCCGGTACTGGTGAGCGTGCTGGGGCAGGAGGCGTGGCGGGCCTGCGTACGCCGTTTCTTGCGTGAGCATCGTTGCCTCGCCCCCCGGTTCGCAGACATTGCCGGGGAGTTCGTGGGGTATCTCGCGGCCCGGCAGTCGCCTGAGGAACCGGCGTTCATGGCCGAGCTGGCTCACTACGAGTGGGTCGAAATGGCGCTGCTGCAAGCGCAAGCCGAGTCGCTGCCGGCCAGTGACGAGGCAGCATTGCTCGATCAGCCTTTGCGTGTTTCACCTTTGGCCTGGCCGCTGGCGTACCTCTGGCCGGTGCATCGCTTGGCGCCGGGCCACCAGCCCACGACGCCACCGCCGCAACCGACGCTGCTGCTGGTGCGGCGAACGCCTGGGTTTGCGGTGCGCTTTTCCGAACTCAGTCCGTTGGCCTGGCGGCTGTTGCAGCGTATCGAGCAGTTTCCCGGGTTGGCTGGGCGCGACCAGTTGTTTGCGCTGGCGCGGGAGGCGGGGGTGGATTCAAACGAATTCATGGATAACGCGGTGATGTTGTTGCGCCAGATGCACAGGGAAGGGGTGGTCGGCGTGCAAGCGCAATCCGGCGGTTAAGCGCAGAACCTCCTTGTGGGAGCGAGCCTGCTCGCGATAGCGGTATTCCAGCCAACTTCGATGTGACTGGTCCACCTCTATCGCGAGCAGGCTCGCTCCCACAGGAGTAGGGATCAGGCGATGTTATCGGCGGTATCCCCGAGTGAGCAGCGCATCGACACTCAACTTCCCGGCCCCCTGCAACAGCAGCGGCAACAACGCCACCAGATAGATCAACGGCAGTTTGAAGTTGCCGTGACCTTTGTTGGTGATGGCGTACCCCTGGGCCAGTTCACTCAAGGTTGACCAATCCGCCGGCCAGTGCACGGCGGCGGTGGCGACGACCGTGACGACCATCAACACCAGCGCCGAAAGGCGAGTGCCCAGGCCCATCAGCAGGGCGAGGGCGCAGAGCAGTTCGGCCCACATCGACAGTTCCCAGTTCCAACTGGCCGGCAAGTGGTTGAAGGGGAAGGGGAACGCGGCCTGGATTTGGGCAAACCAGTTGTCGCCCTGCCATTTCTCCCAACCGGATTCGAAAAACTCCCAGGCCAGGAACAGGCGCAGGCCCAATGGCCCGAGCCACGTTCCGGTCTGATCGAGTGTTGTGCGCAGGCCTTTCAAAACATCTGCAGACATGATCGATCTCCCAGGGGCTCAATTCGAGCTGTCAGTGGCAACCAGAGGGGCGGCTGCGCGGCCCGACGGGGATGAACTCCTTCGGCGCGCGTTGGCCTGGGCGAGCTTGCCTACCAGACGAATCGCGATGGCGGCGCAGGTCAGGCCGAAGGGCAGCACGTACCAGGTACTCATGGGAATGCGCTTGAAGTTGGAGTAGGCAAAGATCGCCACCAGCACCCACATGCCGCTGACGTGCAGGCGTTTCCAGGCTTTGCCGCCAATCAGGCGCGCGGTGCTTTTGAAGGAGGTCAGGGCCAGCAGCAGGATGAATACGTATCCGACGGAGCCGGGGATATTGCCAACGGTGGTGCGACCCGGCCAGAACTCGGGGTTGAGCTGCCCATAGCTGTAGATCAGCACGGCGTGCACCAGATGGGAAAACGCGAAGGCCAATCCGATGAAACGTCGCTCGCGGACCAGGGACCGGCTCAGGGGCGACGGCACCAGCACGGCGAACGCCGAGGCGGTAAAGGCCAGCAGAAACAAGGCGAAGGATGAGCGGGCTGTGGCGCGGATGGCGCTGCGCACGCCCTCGGTCAGGTCCGGGTTGAGCGCCAGGGTCAGTGCGGTCATCAACAGCACCAGGGCGGCAAGCAGGCTGAACAGCGACCAGCCCTGGAAACGAAACGTGGAAGCAGGCATGAGAAGGCTCCTTGGGTGTGGGGCCCGGTCGTGAATAGCGACCGGGAACACGAGGGAGTTTTTCAAACGGGTGTAAGTGGGGTGTGTCTGGAATTCGGGCGTTTGCAAGCCTGTGTAACCGTGCCTGTGGCGGACACATTGGCATACAAAGCCCGAGTACATTAAAGCCTGGGGCTGAACCTTTGTGGGAGCGAGCCTGCTCGCGATAGCAGTGGTGCAGCTTGCACAGATGTCGGCTATACCGACGCCATCGCGAGCAGGCTCGCTCCCACAGGTGGATCGGGGTTAAATTTCCCGGCTGAGCCGCAACTCGGCACACAACCCGCCGCCGTCACGATTGCTCAAGGTCAGCGAACCGCCCATGGCGATCGCCAGTTGCTGGGCGATGGCCAGCCCTAACCCGGTACCACCGGTTTCCCGGTTGCGCGAGCTTTCCACCCGGTAGAACGGTTTGAGCACCTCGGCCAGCTCCTGCTCATTGATGCCGGGGCCACGGTCCAGCACTTGAATCGCCAGTTGTCCGTTGTCAGTGCGCTGCACCTGGATCTGCGCCGCACCGCCGAACTTCAAGGCGTTGTCCACCAGATTGACCAGCACCCGGCGCAGGGCATGGGGCCGGGTGTCGATGACCGCGGCGTTTTTCCCGGATAGCTGTACGTCCTGGCCGATGTCCTGATAGTCGAACACCAGGCTGTCGAGAAACGCATCCAGGTTGATGCGACAGCTGGCTTCGGTGGCGCCATGGATGCTGCGGGCATAGGCCACACCTTCGCGCACCAAGTGCTCCATTTCGCTCAGGTCGCTCCACAGCTTGTCCTTTTCGATGCCGTCGTCCATGAACTCGGCGCGCAGCTTCATGCGCGTGATGGGGGTTTGCAAGTCATGGGAAATCGCCGCCAGCAACTGCATGCGCTCCTTGAGGTAGGCGGCGATACGGTCTTGCATGGCATTGAATGCCTTGGCGGCATGCACCACTTCGGTCGGGCCTTTTTCGTCGAGGCGGACGCTGTGGGCATTGGGGTCCAGGGTTTCCACCGCCTGGGCCAGTCGGGTCAGCGGACTGACGGCGATGCGCACGGCCAGCCAGGTGCAGCCGATCAACAGCGCCAGTTGCCCCAGCAACACCACCGGGAGCCAGGGGGAGAGGGGCATCATCGCCGGGCGCACGTCGATGGTCAGCGGGCTGCCGTCGGCCAGGCGCAGGTGCGCCTGGTAGTGCTGCTTGGGTCCGGGAATGTCGGTGAACGTCAGGGCGTAGGCCTGACCGATCGCCTCCTGGATTGAAGTCACCGACACCGGGGCGTTGTCAGGAAGCATTCGCTGGCCTGGCTGACCTTCATCGAGCAGGTAGCCATAGTTGCGTCGGGCGAGTTTCGGCAGCCAGGCCTGGCGCTCGGCAGCCGGCAGGCGGTCGAGAATGGCGACCGAGGTCGAGACGTCGGTTTCCAGGTTGCCGAGCATGGTGGTCTTGGCACTCTGGTAGCGCTCGTAGTACTGGGCGCCGAACGACAGGCCCTGGGCCAGGATCAGGCCGATCAGGAAGATCAGCGACAGGCGCGAGGCGAGGGTGCGCGGCCAGCGCAGCGGCAGGGTCATACCGACGCCTCAAGGATCTCCACCGGCAACGAGAACACATAGCCTTCGCTGCGCACGGTCTTGATGTAGGCCGGCTCCCGGGCATCATCCAGCAACCGTTGACGCAGGCGGCTGACCAGCAGATCGATGGAACGATCGAACAGATCGGCGTCCCGGCCCTGGGTCAGGTTCAGCAACTGATCGCGATTGAGCACCCGCTGCGGGTGGTCGAGGAACACCCGCAACAGGCGATATTCGGCGCCGCTCAAGGCGACCATGGTGCCGTCAGTGTCCAGCAGGTGCCGTGCAGTGGTGTCCAGGCGCCAGCGGCCGAACGCCAGCAGGCGACCGCTTTCGGTGACCACCAGGTTGGGCGGCAGCATGCGGGTACGCCGTAGCACCGCGTTGATCCGCGCCAGTAACTCCCGGGCGGCGAAGGGTTTGACCAGGTAATCGTCGGCGCCCATTTCCAGGCCGATGATGCGGTCGGTTTCATCGTTGCGGGCGGTGAGCATCAGCACCGGTGTGGCCTTGTGTTTGCCTGCGCGCAGTTCCCGGCACAGCACCAGGCCATCATCGCCCGGCATCATGATGTCCAGCACGATCAGGTCCACCGGGGTCGTTTCCAGAAAGGCACGCATCTGCCGGCCATCGGCAACCACGGTGGTACGCAGGCCGTTCTTTTTCAGGTAGTTGCCCACCAGTTCTCTGATTTCGCGATCGTCATCCACGATCAACACATGATCGACGTGATCCATGGTGTTCTGCCCCTTGGCGTTTCGTTGTGATCAGTCTACAGGCGCCGGCCAGCCCGGCTCGCGGCGGTTTGTATTGCAGTGTATCTGGCGCGCGGCGGATACACAGGGATTCAAAAAGCCGCGTTGCCCGATACAGACGCGATACCTCACGGGCATTCAATGGCATCCATCGAGGCGGCACAACACGCCCCGGCCGAAAAACACACCCATTGAATGCATCGAGGATACCGCCATGAACACCAAAGCCGTCTACGCCGCCTGCCTTTTCGCCGCGCTGAACATCTGCACCTTGTCGGCTCGGGCCGAGAGTCACGTCCAGGCTCAGACCTACGCCTATGGCACCCACCTGGATATCCAGAAGGTCCTGTCCCTCAGCGAGGATCCGACCCCGGCCTGCGGCGTGGTGAATGCCCGCATGACCTACCTCGACTCAGCGGGCCACAAGCAGGCGCTGGACTATCGCAAGCTGGCTGACAACTGCAGCAACCAGAACTGACTCGCCGTGGCAGCCAACCTGTGGCAGTAAATCTGTGGGAGCAAAGCTTGCTCGCGATGCAGGCGCCTCGATTCCTGGCAATACCGCGTCATCGTTTATCGCGAGCAAGCTTTGCTCCCACAGAGGCGCCGCCCGATTTGGTGTGTTCAGTCTATCTACCTACCGTTGAGGTGTTGCCATGCTTTTGATCGCTTTTCTGGGCGGGATCCTGACGATCCTCAGTCCCTGCATCCTTCCGGTGGTGCCGTTTCTGTTTGCCCGGGCCAATCGCTCGCGGGGCTCGGTACTGCTGACGCTGGCCGGCATGGTGCTGACGTTTGCCCTGGTTTCGAGTCTGGCGGTGGTCAGCAGCGAGTGGGTGGTGCGAGCCAGCAGCGTTGGCCGGCAAATCGCTCTGTGGGTGATGGTGCTGTTCGCCTTGTCGCTGATGTTCAGCCGGGTCGGTATATGGCTGGCGCGGCCGCTGGTGAGCCTGGGCAACCGTATCGATAACGGTGCCGGACGGATGGCCGGGCCTGTGGGCTCGGTGCTGATCGGGGTCGCCACCGGGCTGCTCTGGGCGCCGTGTGCCGGGCCGATACTCGGGGTGATTCTGACCGGGGCCATGCTGCAAGGCGCGAGTGCTGAAACCAGTCTGCTGCTGCTCGCTTACGGGCTGGGCAGTGCCTTGTCGCTGGGTGTGCTGATCCTGGCCGGGCGCGGATTGGCCGACCGCCTCAAGCTGTCATTGCCGATCACCACCTGGCTGCGCCGGGGTACCGGTGTCGTGGTATTGCTGGCAGCCGTGGCGATTGGCACGGGTGCCGATGATCGCCTGTTGGCCAGTACCTCCTCCCAAGGGGCTGCGACCCTGGAGCAGGGGGTACTGAAGAATGTGCCCAAGGCCATCGATTACCTGGTCGAAAAGGCGAGCGCGGCCCCCCTGGAATCGCTTCAGCCTCAGGGCGAGATGCCGTCCCTGGAGGGCGCCGTGCAATGGTTGAACTCGCCACCCTTGAGCAGCGAGTCACTGCGGGGCAAGGTGGTGCTGGTGGATTTCTGGACTTATGACTGCATCAACTGCCAGCGCACGCTGCCCTATGTGAACGATTGGGCGCGCAAGTACGAGAAGGAGGGGCTGGTGGTGATCGGCGTGCACACACCTGAGTACGGCTACGAGAAAATCATCGACAACGTGCGCGAGCAGGTACGCAAGTTGGGGATCAACTACCCGGTGGCCATCGATAACCAATATGCAATCTGGCGCGCCTTCAACAATCAGTACTGGCCAGCCCACTACTTCATCGATGCCAAGGGTCAGGTGCGCTACAGCCACTTTGGCGAAGGGCGGTATGCCGAGCAGGAACGGGTGATTGAGCAATTGTTGGAGGAAGCCAAGGCCAGCCAGTAACCCGTGGCAAGGGAGCTTGCTTGTGGCGAAGGGATCTGTGGGAGCAAGGCTTGCCCGCGATAGCCGCACCGCGGTCGAACAATTGAACCGCGTTATCGTTCATCGCGGGCAAGCCTTGCTCCCACAGATGAATCCCTCCCTACTAGGAATTGCGTAGCCGTGCTGGCCCCTTGCTCTTTCCAAGGTTGTCAAACTTCTTTTATTTCAGAAAGTTGGGCGACAAACCTATGCGGATTTCTATGTGGGTCGTGGTGACGTGTCTCCTGGTCGCCGTTTCGCTTGAGGCTCAGGCAAAGGCCCTGACGAAAAACCAGCAGTCGGTGTGCCGCTGGGGTTCGGACATTGCCGCCGGCGCCCAGGCGTCGAAGCTTTCCGGGATCACCTTGTACGGCGCGCGCAAAAGGTTGCAGGTGCGCAAGTTTCCCCGGCCGTGGATGCGCATGACCGCCCTGGGCATCACCGAACAGACCTATAACAGCGCTTCGCGTCTCAAGCCCGCGGCCATCAAGCAGACCTACTACGAACAGTGCGTGCGGCATGCGCTGGCGCGAAGATAAGCGTTGGTTCACGCCGGGCTTCTGCCGGGCATTTCGATGCCATGCAGGTGAACCCTTCGATACAGGGTCGCTCGGGAAATGCCCAGCGCCCGTGCAGCGGCGGTGGGCTTCCAGCGATGCCGCACCAGCGCATCGAGCAGCATCTGACGCTCCGGGCTGGCGCTGGGTTGTGGTGCGTCGACAGGCGCTTGTGTGCAGTGCAATGACTCGGGCAGGTGACTGAGCTGGATCACACTCGCCTCGCTCACCGCGCAGGCGTAGCGCAGCACATGACGCAACTGACGGATATTGCCCGGCCAGTGATAACCAAGCAGGCATTCCAGGGCTGCGCCGCTCAATTGCGCCATCCCCCCGCACTGCGCCGATTCCTCATCCAGAATGCGGTTGATCAACGCCAGCCGGTCACTGCGCTCACGCAGCGGTGGAAGTTGGAAGCGGGCGCCGCCGAGGCGAAAGTACAGATCCTCGCGAAACCCGCTGGCGGCAACCAATGTCTCCAGGTCGCGGTGGGTGGCGCAGATCACCTGAATGTCCACGGCCCTGCGCCGTGACGCCCCCAGTGGCGCCACTTCACCTTCGGCCAATACTCTTAGCAGGCGCGTTTGCAAAGCCAGCGGCATGTCACCGATTTCATCCAGAAACAGTGTGCCGCCATCGGCTTGTTGCAGCAGGCCCTGCATACCTTTGGCCGAGGCCCCGGTGAAGGCCCCGGCAACGTAGCCGAACAACTCGCTTTCGATCAGGCTTTCGGGAATCGCCGCGCAGTTCAATGCCACGAACGGCCGGTCACGGCGCTGGCTGGCCTGATGCAGTTGGCGGGCAAATACCTCCTTGCCAGAGCCGGTTTCGCCTTGGATCAGCACCGGCAAGTTGCGATCCTTGACCCGTACCGCCAGACGCAGGCTGTCGGCCAATCGAGGATCCAGCTCCACCGGGGCCATGGCAACCCGGGGGCGCGGATTGGCCCGCTGTCGCGGCGCACTCAGACGACCATGCAAAGGCGACTCGATGCCGGGGCTGGACAGCGGATACAGACGCTCGTCGCGGGCTCGGTGCAGCAGTTGCTGGTCGAACACCTGGCTGATGTGTTGCGGCAGTTGGCCGTAGTGTTGCAGCAGGTACTGGCGGGCTGCGGGGTTCAGGGCTTGCAGGCAACCGTCGTCGTCCCAGGCGAACAGCAAGTCTGGCTGGCTGTCGACGTAGCCGGCGTTGCGATGGGCCCGCAGCACCCAGTAGCCCTGGGCGCTGCTCATGAAAAACGCCTGTTCGATTTCCCGAGCGCTCTGGACCACCATCTGCCGGATCAGGTGCTGTGAGCGTCGATCATCCGGTGAACGCACCGCCGAGACATCCAGAACCCCGAGCAACTGCCCTTGCGGGTCGAAAACCGGCGCGGCGGAGCAGGTCAGGCCGATGAACGCCGCCCGGAAATGATCGCGCTTGTGCACCGTCACCGGGGCTTTGGCCGTGAGCACCGCCGCCACGCCGCAGGTGCCTTCTTCCCCCTCCGACCAGCAGGTGCCCAAGTACAGCCCGGCCTTGCGGCAGTCATTGCGAATGGTGGTTTCCACCCGGTAATCGATGGTCTGGCCCTGGGCATCGGTGAGCAGCACGCAGTAGTCGGCATCCCGCACCCGACCATGCAGCCGGGCGACTTCTTCGCTGGCGATATTAAGGAACAGTTCCGAGCGCTCGCGGCATTGCTTGAGCACGTCCTGGGACAGGATGCGCGGGCCCTGCAGCGAACCGGGGTCCAGATGATGTTGCTCCATGGAGCGACGCCAGGAGTCGAGGATCAGGTCCGGGACGGGCAGCTGTGGCAGTTGCGCGGCGTTTTTCAGTACGCGGCTGACGCAATCCACATGCGCCCGGGAGTGAGCGGAAAGCATACGGGCCTCCGTTTCAGCTTCTTATCGTTGTGCGCTCATTAAGCGCCGTTCGTTGTGCGCAGACAAGCTCGGCGAGCCGCACCGGCAAGTGTGAGACGCCACGTCTCACGGTCTCGCCAGAGCCTCGTGCAGGCTGACATGTCGCGTCTCACAGCGCGTGGGTGGATTCCCTCGGAGGAGGCGCTGCGATGGCTCTGTTCCGGGCCTTTCGCCGGTTCTATCGGTATCTGGCACCGCCCTTGCTCTAGCGTCTGCAGCCGACCCGTTCGGACTGCCAATAATAAAAAACGAGGTGTCCCATGTCTCTGCACCGAGGGTTTTGCTGCCCAGGTCGTCCATCTACTCAACTGCCGGTGGCGCCATGAGTCGCCGTCCACTGACCGTGGGCATCATTGCCAACCCGGCGTCGGGGCGCGATGTGCGACGCCTGACCGCCAACGCCGGGTTGTTTTCCAGCACCGACAAGGTTTCGGTGATCCAGCGGCTGCTGGCCGCCTTTGGTGCCACCGGTATCGAGCAGGTCCTGATGCCGACCGACATGACCGGCATTGCCGCCGCCGTGCTGAAGAACAGCCACAGCCGCCAGGCGCGCAGCAGCCATTGGCCGGCCCTGGAATTTCTCGACCTGACGCTGCGCCAGACCGTCGAAGATACGCGTCAGGCCGCGCGCCTGATGGCAGAACGCGAGGTGAGCCTGATCGCCGTGCTGGGCGGCGACGGCACCCACAAGGCCGTGGCCGCCGAAGTCGGTGATATCCCGCTGCTGACCCTCTCCACGGGCACCAATAACGCCTTTCCCGAACTGCGCGAAGCCACCAGTGCCGGATTGGCCGGTGGGTTGTACGCCAGCGGCCGGATACCTGCGCAGATCGGCCTGCGTCGCAACAAACGCCTGTTGGTCTGCGATGCCGGACGCGGTTTGCGCGAAGTCGCCCTGGTGGACGTCGCCGTGTCGCCGCTGCGCTTTGTCGGCGCCCGGGCCATCAGTCGGGCGCAGGACCTGGTCGAGGTGTTCGTGACCTTCGCCGAGCCGCAATCCATCGGCCTGTCGGCGCTGTGTGGCTTGTGGTTCCCGGTGTCACGTCAGGCAGCGGGTGGTGCCTGGATGCGCCTGGACCCGCAATCGCCCGAAGCGTTGCTGGTGCCGCTGGCCCCTGGTCTGTTGCAAGGCTGTGGCGTGCTCGCCGCCGGGCCCCTGGAGCCTGGCATTGCCCATGGCCTGTCGCTCTCCAGAGGCACCCTGGCCCTGGACGGCGAACGGGAAATCGAATTCAACGCGCAGGACCGGCCCACGGTCACCCTCGATGCCGGCGGCCCGCTGAGCATCGATGTCAATGCGGTGCTGGCCTACGCCGCGCAACAGCGTTTGCTGGCCATCGGCCGCGAACACCCGCAACACCCTCTGAATCTTCAAGAAGACACCCCAGGAGAATAAAAATGTCGACACCGCTCACCCACGATCAACTGCTGCACGCCTATCAGGTGATGCGCACCATCCGCGCTTTCGAAGAGCGCCTGCACGTGGAGTTCGCCACTGGCGAGATTCCCGGTTTCGTCCACCTGTATGCCGGCGAAGAGGCGTCGGCCGCCGGCGTCATGGCCCATTTGGGCGATGACGATTGCATCGCCTCCAACCACCGAGGCCACGGTCATTGCATCGCCAAGGGCGTGGACGTGTACGGGATGATGGCCGAGATCTACGGCAAGAAGACCGGCGTCTGCCAAGGCAAGGGCGGCTCCATGCACATTGCCGATTTCGAGAAAGGCATGCTCGGCGCCAATGGCATTGTCGGGGCGGGCGCGCCCCTGGTGGTGGGCGCCGCGCTGGCCGCCCGGCTCAAGGGCACCGACAGCGTCGCCGTGGTGTTTTTCGGTGATGGTGGCTCCAACGAAGGCGCGGTATTCGAAGCCATGAACATGGCCTCGGTGTGGAACCTGCCGTGCCTGTTCATCGCTGAAAACAATGGCTACGCCGAAGCCACCGCGTCCAATTGGTCGGTGGCCTGCGATCACATTGCCGACCGCGCCGCCGGTTTCGGCATGCCCGGGGTGACTGTAGATGGCTTTGACTTCTTTGCCGTGCATGAAGCCGCCGGGGCCGCCGTCGAACGCGCCCGTGCCGGGGAGGGGCCTTCGCTGATCGAGGTCAAGCTGACCCGTTACTACGGCCACTTCGAGGGCGATGCCCAGACTTATCGGGCACCCGACGAGGTCAAGCATTTTCGCGAGAACCAGGATTGCCTGATGCAGTTTCGCGAGCGCACCACGCGGGCCGGATTGCTCACCGTCGAGCAGTTGGACCAGATCGACAAGGAGATCGAGTTGCTGATCGAAAACGCCGTGTACAAAGCCAAGTCCGATCCCAAGCCCACCGCGGCGGACCTGCTGACCGACGTCTACGTCTCCTATCCCTGAACGCTCTTCATAAAACAAGAACAGAGAATCCCATCATGACGAGAAAAATCAGCTATCAGCAGGCAATCAACGAAGCCTTGGCCCAGGAGATGCGCCGCGACTCCAGCGTCTTCATCATGGGCGAAGACGTCGCCGGTGGTGCCGGCGCGCCCGGTGAAAACGACGCCTGGGGCGGTGTGCTCGGTGTCACCAAGGGGCTTTACGACCAGTTTCCCGGGCGTGTGCTGGATACGCCGCTGTCGGAAATCGGTTACGTCGGCGCGGCGGTCGGGGCGGCGACCTGTGGCGTGCGCCCGGTGTGCGAACTGATGTTCGTCGACTTCGCCGGGTGCTGCCTGGACCAGATCCTCAACCAGGCGGCGAAGTTTCGCTACATGTTCGGCGGCAAGGCCTCCACGCCGCTGGTGATCCGCACCATGGTCGGCGCCGGCTTGCGTGCCGCCGCCCAGCATTCCCAAATGCTCACCTCCTTGTGGACGCACATTCCGGGGCTGAAAGTGGTGTGCCCGTCATCGCCTTACGACGCCAAGGGCCTGCTGATCCAGGCGATCCGCGACAACGACCCGGTGATCTTCTGCGAGCACAAATTGCTCTACAGCATGCAGGGCGAGGTGCCGGAAGAGCTCTACACCATTCCCTTCGGCGAGGCCAATTTTCTGCGCGACGGCAAAGACGTGACCCTGGTGTCGTACGGGCGCATGGTCAATACCGCGATGGACGCGGCCCGCAGCCTGGCCGGGCGCGGCATCGATTGCGAGGTCATCGACCTGCGCACCACCAGCCCGATGGACGAGGACAGCATCCTGGAAAGCGTCGAGAAAACCGGGCGCCTGGTGGTCATCGATGAGGCCAACCCACGCTGCTCAATGGCCACCGACATTTCCGCGCTGGTGGCGCAAAAAGCCTTTGGCGCGCTCAAGGCGCCGATTGAAATGGTCACCGCGCCCCATACCCCGGTGCCGTTCTCCGATGCCCTGGAAGACCTGTACATCCCTGACGCGGCGAAGATCGAACAAGCCGTGCTCAACGTGATCGAGTGGAGCAAGCGCTGATGAGCCAGATTCATACCCTGACCATGCCCAAGTGGGGCCTGTCGATGACCGAAGGCCGGGTCGATGCCTGGCTCAAGGAGGAGGGCCAGGCCATCACCAAGGGTGATGAAGTGATGGACGTGGAAACCGACAAGATTTCCAGCAGCGTCGAAGCGCCGTTCTCCGGGATCTTGCGGCGGCAGGTTGCCCGACAGGACGAAACCCTGGCGGTCGGCGCCTTGCTCGGGATTGTCGTCGACGGTGAAGCGAGCGATGCCGAGATCGATGCGGTCATCGAGCAGTTCCAGTCGTCCTTTGTGCCCGGCGACGCTGCCGACGAAGACAGCGGCCCGAAACCGCAGAAAGTCGAACTGGATGGCCGGGTGATCCGCTTTTTCGAGCGTGGCGAAGGCGGCACGCCGCTGCTGCTGGTGCATGGTTTCGGCGGCGACCTGAACAATTGGCTGTTCAACCACGAAGCACTGGCGGCCGGGCGTCGGGTCATCGCCCTGGACCTGCCGGGCCATGGCGAATCCGCCAAGACACTGCAACGCGGTGACCTGGACGAACTGAGCGGCGTGGTGCTGGCCTTACTCGATCACCTGGACATCAACGCTGTGCATCTGGTGGGGCATTCCATGGGTGGGGCGGTGTCGCTGAACGCCGCGCGCCTGATGCCCCAGCGAGTGCGGTCGCTGACCTTGATCGGCAGTGCCGGGCTGGGCGCGCAGATCAATGGCAGCTACCTCAAAGGTTTTGTCGAAGCGGCCAACCGCAACGCCCTCAAGCCGCAACTGGTGCAACTGTTCTCCAATGCCGAGCTGGTCACCCGGCAGATGCTCGATGACATGCTCAAGTACAAGCGCCTGGAGGGTGTGGACGCTGCGCTGTTGCAACTGTCAGCGACGCTGTTCGCCGACGGCCGCCAGCAGGTGGATTTACGCGAAGTGGTGCAGGCCGGCCACGTCCCGACGCTGGTGATCTGGGGCAGCGACGACGCGATCATCCCGGCGGTCCACAGCGATGGGCTGAGTGCCCAGGTCGAGGTGCTGCCCGGCCAGGGGCACATGGTGCAAATGGAAGCGGCCGAGCAGGTCAACCGGTTGATCCTCGGGTTCATTGAGCAGCACTGATCAAGCGGGCGGCGCGGTGATTCGTCGCCCCTACAAAATTCTGGAGGCAACGCTATGAACGTTTCAATCAAGCCTACCCGCAGCATGCGCGCCGCTGTCTGGCATGGCCGCAACGACATCCGCGTCGAAGACGTGCCGCTGCCCGTAGCGCCGCCCGCCGGCTGGGTGCAGATCCGCGTGCAGTGGTGCGGCATCTGTGGTTCTGACCTGCATGAATATGTGGCCGGGCCGGTATTCATTCCGGTGGACGCGCCGCATCCGCTGACCGGCATCAAGGGCCAGTGCATCCTCGGCCATGAGTTCTGCGGTGAAATCGTCGAATTGGGGGCTGGTGTCGAGGGCTTCAGCGTCGGCGAGCCGGTGGCGGCCGATGCCTGTCAGCACTGTGGCACCTGCTATTACTGCACCCACGGGCTCTACAACATCTGCGAAAACCTGGCGTTCACCGGGCTGATGAACAACGGTGCGTTCGCGGAGCTGGTCAATGTGCCGGCCAATCTGCTTTACAAACTGCCTGCCGATTTTCCCGCCGAAGCCGGCGCGCTGATCGAGCCGTTGGCGGTGGGCATGCATGCGGTGAAAAAGGCCGGCAGCCTGTTGGGCCAGAACGTAGTGGTGGTCGGCGCCGGTACGATCGGCCTGTGCACCATCATGTGCGCCAAGGCCGCCGGCGCGGCGCAGGTGATCGCCCTGGAAATGTCCGGTGCGCGCAAGGCCAAGGCCCTGGAAGTCGGGGCCAGTCATGTGATCGATCCGAACGAGTGCGACGCCCTGGCCGAAGTCCGTCGTTTGACCGCTGGTCTGGGGGCCGACGTCAGTTTCGAGTGCATCGGCAACAAGCACACCGCCAAACTCGCCATCGACCTGATCCGCAAGGCGGGCAAATGTGTGCTGGTGGGGATTTTCGAGGAACCGAGCGAGTTCAACTTCTTTGAACTGGTCTCCACCGAGAAGCAGGTACTTGGCGCGCTGGCCTACAACGGTGAATTCGCCGACGTGATTGCCTTCATCGCCGATGGGCGCCTGGACATCTCGCCGCTGGTGACCGGGCGCATCCAGCTGGAGCAGATCGTTGGCCAGGGGTTCGAGGAACTGGTCAACAACAAGGAGCACAACGTGAAAATCATCGTGTCACCCGCACGGATCTGAGCGCGCCTGAGGTGGGCGATTGGCGATGGCCGGCAAGGCCATCGCACTTTTTATCTCAGGTATAGGCCAGCAAGCGCCCACACAACACCACCGTGAACCATATCGCCACGGACAGCACCGCCTGCGCTTTTGCAAGTCCTGGTGCCGC
Source organism: Pseudomonas sp. PICF6 (assembly GCF_009831705.1). NCBI lineage: Bacteria > Pseudomonadati > Pseudomonadota > Gammaproteobacteria > Pseudomonadales > Pseudomonadaceae > Pseudomonas > Pseudomonas sp. PICF6. Next base: position 112,548 of record NZ_WUUD01000017.1, read on the forward strand.
GCTGGCGGTGTTCCATTGGCTGACCGTGCGATAAATCCCGAGGTGAAACGCCAGGGCGTTGAGGCCCGCCGCCGCAATCAGGCACAGCTTGAGGATAAACACGCCATTGCCGGCGAAGTCATGGGGATGGGCGCTGAACATCATCAAACCGGCGGGTACGATCAACAGCAGGGCCGCAAGGGCCCAGGGCAGTAGATGGCGGGCCAGCGCCGTCACGGCAATGTCCTTGGACACCCCAAGCACCCGCAAATCGAACATCACCACCGCGCCCACCAACAGCGAAAACCCGATGATGTGCACCACCTCCACCAACGGGTAGAGCCACAGTTCGCCGCGCATGGCCAGCGCCAGGGACGAACCTTCCAGTTGGTCCAGCCAGCCCTGCGGGTCGTTGCCTGCCTCGATGGCCTGCATCAGCGCAACTCGACGGTCTTGTTGTCGACGGTGATGCGTTCTGCGCGCAACTCATCGGGTTTGTTGCGGTTTGCATAGCCGACCACGCCCACCTGGTTGCCAGGCTTGAGCATGTCCTTGCTCAGGCCTCGGTTCTCCATGCGTGACGGCGGGGCGAGCACCACGGTCCAGGTTTTGTCCGCCGTTTTCAGGCGCACGAAGCCATGGGGATGCGAATAGCCGGATTCTTCTATCGTTCCGTTGAGTTGCAGGGTGTTGTCAGTGTCGTACTCGCTCCAGCCGTGATGGGCCAGGGCTGTCGTTGCCATCAGCATCAACGATAAGCCGATGCAACCGAGTATGTGTTTCATGGCAGGTCTCCTGTTGGATCATCGGTTCAGCCCGGCAGGTAGTTGCGCCAGACGCGGTCTTCGCCGAGCTGCAGTGACTGCTCGTCTTCTTCGCGAAACCTGTGGTCGCAGTCGAGGAAGAACTCATCGAGTTGCGGCGGCTTGACGTGGGTGGCACTGAGCATGGTGTGGACCTGTCCGCGATGATGGATCTGATGTTCGAACAGGTGCAACAGCAGTCGGTCGATTCGTTCGCGCACCACCTCGTCGACACGCACCAGATCGACGGAGCGGGCGAGGTCGGTTTCCCGCAGGGCTTCGCAGAATGCCACCAGTCGCTGGTCGGTTTGAGTTTGATTGTGCCGTAGTTGGGCAAAGGCCAGCGTCTCGGAAAAATCCTTTATCTGGCCGTCACGGTCGCCTTCCAGGGCGGTGAGGTAATAGCGGTCCACTTCCAGGATGTGGCAAAGCGTGGCCTGGATGGACGGGAAGAACCCCGTGCGCGGTGCCTGGTATTGGGCCTCGCTCAACGGCGCGCAGGCAGTGAGTAGTCGGTGATTGGCCCACTGATTGTTCAGGGCCTGGGCCAGGAAATAGTTCATGGGGCACCTTGTGTGCGAGCTGGCTCACGATGAGGGCGGCACATCCAGCATAGTCGATTCAGACAGACCGCTATCGCGAGCAGGCTCGCTCCCACAGGGGATTTGTGGTGAATGTGGGAGCGAGCCTGCTCGCGATGGCGGCGGCGCTATCACCGCCGGTCAGCGCCATGTCCTGCGGTCAAAGCCCCACATCCGGCAACACCGGCCGATTGGCCAGGGCCTTGGCCATGATCTGCTCGACGTACACGCGATCTTCCTCCGGCAGCGCCAGGCGTGGTGGGCGGGTGAGGGCGCTGCCGCGACCGGCGATGGCTTCGCACAGTTTGATGCACTGCACCAGGTCGGCGCGGGCGTCCAGGTGCAGGATCGGCATCAGCCATTCATAGATCGGCATCGCTTCGGCAAAACGCCCGGCGCGGGCCAGGCGGAAAATGGTTTCGCCTTCTTGGGGGAACACGTTGGACATCCCCGAGACCCAGCCTTCGGCACCCACGGCCAAGCTTTCCAGCACCACGTCGTCCAGGCCTGCAAACAACACAAAGCGGTCGCCCACTTCATTGCGCACGTCGATGAAGCGCCGGGTGTCGCCGGACGAATCCTTGAAACACACCACGTTGTCGCAGTCGGCCAGGGAAATCAGGATGTCCGGGGTCACGTCATTCTTGTAGATCGGCGGGTTGTTGTAGACCATCAACGGCACGTCGGCATGCCGGGCCACGTAGCGGAAATGCTCGGCGGTCTCGAACGGCTTGGAGCCATAGACCAGTGCCGGCATCAGCATCACGCCGTCGACGCCAACCCGGCGCACCGCGTTGGCGACCTTGGCCGCCTGCACGCTGGTGAACTCGGCCACGCCGCAGATCACCGGCACCCGGCCCCGGGCAGCATCCACCGCCACTTCGGTCACGGCGATTTTCTCCTCGGCGCTCAGGGAGGTGTTTTCCCCCACCGAGCCGCAGACCACCAGGCCTGACACGCCATCGCGGATGACGTTGGAAATCACTTGATGGGTTTTTTCCAGGTTGATGGAAAAGTCATCGTTGAACTGCGTGGTGACGGCGGGGAATACGCCGCTCCAGTTGATGCGTTTGCTCATGGTTGTCTCCGGTTATGGTGTTTCGTATGCGCAAAAATTTAATTCACTACAAATCCCCTGTGGCGAGGGAGCTTGCTCCCGCTGGGGCGCGAAGCGGCCCCAACAATGACCTGACAACTCGATGTGTCAGGCAATCCAAGAGGGCTGCTGCGCAGCCCAGCGGGAGCAAGCTCCCTCGCCACAGGGAGATGTGCAAAGTTCGAAAGTCATGCGCCAGGCCAGGTATCCGAAAGCCGATACCCCTGTGGCCAGGGATCTGCCGGGTCGAGCAGCAACTGATGCGTGCCGGTGATCCACGCGCGCCCGGCGATGCACGGATAAATCGCCGGACGCCCGGCCACTTCGGTCAATGAATCGATACGGCAGTGGAACTCGGAGCCGATGATCGAGCGGCCGATGAAACGCTCTCCCACTTGCATCAACCCCTTGGCGTGCAACACCGCCATGCGCGCCGAGCAACCGGTGCCGGTGGGGGAGCGATCGATCTTGCCGGGCTGGATCACCACGGCGTTGGCACCGCTGGCGATGCCGTTCTCCAGGACGATGGGCGCGGCAATCTGGCAAAACGAGATATGCGACCAGTCCGGGTTCAACGGATGGACAAAGCCCAGTTGCTCGTTGGCGGCCCGGGTGATTTTCAACCCCACGGCCACCAATTCGGCCGCTTCATCAGGACGGATAGCAAAACCCAGGCGCTGGGCGTCGACGATGACGAAACTGTCGCCGCCGTAGGCAGTGTCCACCTGCAGCGACCCCAGCCCCTCGACTTCGATCCAGGCATCGAGGCGGTCGGCGAAGGAGGGCACGTTCTTGATTTCCACCCGCTGGACTTTACCGTCGCGGCAGTCGGCCACCGCTTCGATCAGCCCGCCGGGCGCTTCGAGGACCAAGCGCGTCTGGGGCTCGGTCATGGGCAGGATGCCGCTATCGAGCAACACAGTGGCGACGCACAACGAGTTGGAACCGGACATCGGCGGTGTGTCGGCCGGTTCCATGATGATCCAGGCCATCTGCGCCCGCGGGTCCTTGGCCGGCACCAGCAGGTTGACGTGACGGAACACGCCGCCACGGGGCTCGTTGAGGACGAAGTTGCGCAGGGTCTGGTCCTGGGCGATCCAGCGTGACTGTTCCCATACGGTGGCGCCGGGCGGTGGTGCGACGCCGCCGACGATCACATCGCCGACTTCGCCTTCGGCGTGGCAGCTGACGATATGGATGATTTTTGATGAGCGCATTGGCTGCTCCTTGGGTTGTCTGGTCGGGCCTCATCGCGAGCAGGCTCGCTCCCACACTGTTTTGCGTACGCCACAGAACCTGTGGGAGCGAGCCTGCTCGCGAAAGGGCCGTCCGCTATTTCACCGACTTGAGAAAAGCCGCCGTCTCCGGCTGCACAGGATTACCAATCACCTGATCCGGCGGCCCGATCTCATGGACCCGCCCGTCGCAGAAAAACGCCACGCGGTCGGACACATCCCGGGCGAAGCGGATCTCGTGGGTCACCAGCACCATGGTCATGCCGTCTTCGGCGAGCATGCGCATGGTGTCCAGCACTTCGCCCACCAATTGCGGGTCCAGGGCCGAGGTGGCTTCGTCGAAGAGCATGTAGTCCGGCGACATCGCCAGGGCCCGGGCGATCGCCATGCGCTGTTGTTGACCACCGGAAAGCTTGCCGGGGAAGGCCTTGAGTTTGTCTCCCAGGCCCACATGTTCCAGCTGTTGCAGCGCCAGCGCTTCGGCCTCCTGCTTGCTTTTGCCCAGCACTTTGCGAGGCGCCAGCATCACGTTTTCCAGCACGGTCAGATGGGGGAAAGCGTTCCATTGCTGGAACACGATGCCGATCTTTTGCCGCAAGCGGTTGAGGTCGGTGGCGCGGTCGTGAACCTCGATGCCGTCCACGCGGATGCTGCCTTTGTGGATCGGCTCAAGGCCGTTGATGCACATCAGCAGGGTCGATTTGCCGGAGCCGGAGCCGCCGATGATCGACACCACTTCCCCTTTGTCCACCGTCAGGCTCACGCCCTTGACCACTTCCAGCTCGCCAAAGGATTTGTGTACGTTCTCGATCTCAATCATTTTCCTGCCACCTTCTTTCCAGACGTGCGCCAAGGCGGGCGACCACCAGGCTCATGACGTAGTAAATGAGGCCCGCGATGCACAGCACCAGCAACGGTTCCTGGATGCGGGTGACGATGGTTTGCGAGGCGCGCAGCAGTTCGACGATGCCGATCCACATCACCAGCGCGGTGTCTTTCATCACGCCCAACACCAGGTTCAGCCAGCCAGGGAATGCGACCCGCGTGGCAATCGGCAGGACGATGTAGCGCAGATCCTGCAGGTAACTCAGGCCCAGGGAGCGACTGGCCCGCCGGGTACTCAACGGCACCGCCAGCACGCCACCGCGCACGATCTCGGTGAAGTAGGCGGCGGCGTAGACGCCGAGCACGATGCAACCGACCGCGAAGGCGCTCAGGTTCAGGCCGACGATGCTCTTGAGGGCGTTGAACAGCACGAACTGGATCAGCAGCGGAACGCTGCGAAACACGTCCAGTACCCAGGCCAGTGGCAGGCTGGCCCGCGGCAGCAATGCCCGCAGCAGGCCGAACAGCAAGCCGGCCAGGGAGCCCAGCAGGATCGACCACGCGGTCAGTTGCAGCGTGACCCAGGCCCCGTCGAGCAAGAACAGCAGATCGTTAAGGGTGAGGCTGGTGGTAAACATGACGCGCCCTCAGTAGCGAAACAATCGCCAGGACAACAGCCGGGCCAGCCCGACGATCAGCTTGGCGATCAGGTAATACAGCACCGCCGCGAGGGCGAAGTATTCGAAGGTGCGGAAGGTCTTGACGTTGTATTCCTGGGTGACGCCGGTCAGGTCGTTGTTCAGGCCAACCACCACACCCAGGGAGGTCATCAGCACCGCCCAGACCATCTGGTTGGTCAGCGGGTAGAACACGATGCGCAGCAGTTGCGGCACGATGATCATCCGGTAGGCTTGCCAGGCGCTCATGCCCAGGGAGCGGGCGGCGCGCATCTGGGTACTCGGCACGGCCTTGAGGCCGCCGCGAAAGTTTTCCGCCAGGTAACCGGCGTTGTTGAAGGTGATCCCGGCCAGCAACGCCAGCCAGGAACTGACGTGCAGCCCGAGAGAGCCGAGGCCGAAGTAGAGGATGTAGATCTGGAACAGCGAGGGCGTGTTGCGGGCGATCGACACCCAGCCATTGCCCACGCCGCGCAGCAGCGGATGGCGGGCCTGGCGCATCACCGTCAGCACCAGGGCGATCAGCACGCCGAAGATCATCGACAGCGCCGCGGTCTCGAAGGTGACCCAGGCCCCGGCGAGCATGTCGGGCAGGGCACGCAAGGCCGGGCGCCACTGGAAACTGTAGTCAAACATCGGTCAGGCCCCCATATGGACAGTCGGTTGCAGCCACGTCGGCGGTTGACCGCTGGCCGTTGCGCTGCACGCAGCTTCAACGCACTGCGCAAGGCTGGCGAAGTGCACGCCGCGACCGACCAGACCCGGTGCGTAATGGGCGTATTTGCCGGAGTTGGTCATCAGGGTGGTGGCGCCGGGCGGAATAACCGGCTCGCCCAACATGCACCAGCAGGTGTCGGTGACCAGGAGCGCGCCGAAGGCTTCGATAGCCTGCAGATGGCCCGCTTCGCGAGCCTGTTCCAGTACCGCTCGGCCACAGGTGATCGCCAGCACCACCTCCGGATGTTTGTGGCGGCCTGCGCACAGGGCCGACAGGGCGGCGAATTCGCTGAGGGAAAAATGCGGATTGCCCAGGGAGACCACGTCCACCTGGCGGTGCCGGGCGCTGTTGAGTTCGCGCCAACTGGCGAGCAGGCCGGCAACGCTGACAGTGTCCTGCGGCAAACTGACTCCCGGCTCCAGGACATCGACCGGGTCGAGGGCCTCGGGCGTCACCCCGGCGATGTGGAACAGCGGCGCGGCGCTGGTGGTGGCGAACGCGGCGCCGAAGGCTTTCAAGTCGTCCCGCGTGGGGGCGGCGTGCTCCAGGCCGCGGATCAGTGGAATGCGTCGGCCCGTCAGGCTGCCGATGTGATAACCCAGCAGCGGATAGAAACTGTCGTCCACGGGCCCCAGCGGCGGCACATCGATAATCAGCGCGGCTTTGCGCTGCGCGTCAAGATGGCAGCCGGTCAATGGCGCGCGGCCGCAGAGGGCGATGCAGATGTCCAGGAAGTCCGGGTACTTCTGCGTGCGGGCACCGAGCACGCTGTTGGCGTAGACCACGGCGTTGGATTCGGCCCAGACGATCTGTTCGCCAGCCTTGGGCGCGCTGTCGAGCAGGTAGGGGGCACAGGTGAAACTCAACTGCGCACCCATTGCCATGTAGGCATCCCCCAAGGCGCTGGCTGGCTCACCCAGAGCAGGGTCGACGCCCAGCTCCCGCCAGCGCCGCTGGTCTACGGAAATCGAATTGAGCGTGGTGGGCACGCGCACCTTCGCGCCCCATTGCACCAGTTGTTCGGCAAAACGCAGGCTGGCCGGGCCGGTATAGATGCAGCCATCGATGTGGGCCTGGGTCACATCCAGCAGTTGTGTGGCGCCCTGGATATCGGCCATGCGCAATACAATCTGCATCGCGACCTGGGCCGCCTTGCCGTGGCTGCCGTCCAGCAGCGCCTGGTCCTGTTGGCTGAGGCTGATGGTTGAACCGCTGAGCGCGGGGGTTGGAAAGTCCAGCCCATGCCAGCCATCGTTGGGGCGGCGACCCGACAAGGTCAGGCAAGCGCCTTCAATGCGCACAAACCCCTGGCCGCGCAACCGCTTGAAGGCCTCGTGCCCGACACACACCACCGGCAGGGAACGCTGGAAAATCACCTGCGCCACCAGCACGCCCAGGGTCAGGATTTCATCGGCCTCGGCCAGCACCAGGGCCGCAGGGGCGTGGCCGTTGCTGATCAGCTCCATCAGCACGCTGCTGCCGGTGCAGGAGCCACGCCCGCTGGGAATCGCCAGCACGCGCCCGGCCAGGCGTTCGCCGCTCAACGGATGATGGCGGTCAATCACCTCGCCGCTGGCCGGGTCGACCCCGCCCCAGAAACTCAGGCCCACATCGGCGTACAGCAGGGCGCCCTGGGCGGCACCCTCCACCAGACTTCGGCCCGTCACACGGGTAGGCGTGCTTGGCATGCTCCAATCCTCAGTAGTAAACCTGCGGCACCACCAGGTCGGCCGGCGGGATATCGGTGCCCACCCATTTGACGAACAGCTCCTTGTAACGGCCAGTGCGCACCTGCTGGTTGACGAAGAGATTGAGGTAGTTGATCAACCCGTACTCGTTGCGCTTGGCGCCAAGGGACACGTAGTCGATGACATAGGGCGCGTTGCCTGCGATTTTCAGGTTCTTGTACTTGCCCGACTTGATGGTCGCGGCCGCCACGGTGTTGGTCACCACGGTCGCATCGATGTGGCCCTGGGCGACGGCCAGCAGCGTGTCGTTCTGCGACTGGTAGGCGCGGAAACTGCCGCTGCCCCAACTCTTCTGGTCTTTTTCCAGGGCGATGGCTTCGTAGGTGCCGCTGGTGTTACCCAGAGGTTTGCCCTTGAGGTCGTCGTAGCTGTTGATGCCGGTATCGTCGCGGGTCAGCACCACCATCTGAAACGCGAAGTAGGGCACGGTCAGGCCCACGGTCTTGGCCCGCTCCAGGGTGTCGGAGGTGGAGGCGACGATCACGTCCGCACGGCCGGAAACCAGCGCCGGGATCCGGTCCGGGAACGGTGTTTCCACCACTTCGGGTTCCACGCCGAGGACTTTCGCCAGGTCGTGGCAATAGTCCACGTCAAAACCAGCGGGTTTATTGCCAGCGTCACGAAAACCCATGGGCGGGAAGTCCAGGGTCACGGCGCAGCGCAGTTTGCCGGAGCCGATGATGTCGTCGAGTTTGTCGGCGTGAGCGGGGGCGATGAAAAGGGGCGTGAGGGCAACGCTCAGGGCTACAGCCAATGCAGGGTTTTTCATAAATGCCTCGCTGTCGAATAAATGCGGATGAAATATCGTATTGAGGATTTCGTATACGATATTAAATAAAGCAAGCAGCGTGCCGGTTTGAGGTTGAGTCAGTGGTCATTGGTAAGGCTTTGATGTGCATGCATTAAAAGACGTGGAGCTGCGTCAGACGCCGAACAACGCTTGCGTGCGGTGTTACAGATAGGAGCAATCGCAGTCCCCATGCCCCACCAGGGAACACAGGTCAGCGCTGATTTTCGCGATACTGACTGGGTGAAAGGCTGGTCAAGGCGCGGAACTGCCGGCTGAACGCGCTGTGATCGGTGTAGCCGCAGCGCAGGGCGATTTCGGTGATGGGCAGGTCGTGGTCCAGTAACAACCGCGAGGCTTCTTCCAGCCGCGCCTTGTGAATCATCTGCCGGGGCGTGAGCTGGAAGATGCGCTTGCAGTGGCGCTCCAACTGCGCCACCGACAACCCGGCGATAGCGGTCAGGTCGGCAAGGCTGATGGGGTGGGCGAAGTGCTGTTTGATATGGGCATCCACCGCCGCCAGTTTGTGGAACGCAGGGTGACTCGACTGGGGCAGTTGCAAGTCCCGGGAAATCCCGGCCAGGCCGACGATCTGGCCGTTGGGCGCATGCAGGGCGAGTTTATGGGTCAGGCACCACACCGGCTGGTTGCCGTAGTACAGGTGCAGTTCGAGCTGGTCGGCCAGTTCCCGGCCGCTGGCCAGCACCCGTCGGTCCTGCTCGGTGTACAGCGGGCCGAAACGCTCGGGAAAAACCTGCTCGGCAGTGAGGCCCAGCAGGTCAGCGCTTTGTTTGAAGCCGCAACGCCGGGCCAGGGTCTGGTTGACGAAGGCATAGCGGGCTTGCCTGTCCTTGATGAAAAACACCACGTCCGACAGGGTGTCGAGCAACGGCGCGATGGGTTGCAGGCTGTTGAGCAGGGTCGGTAAATCGCAGGGGGCGAAGGAAGTGAGCGTGGGGTACATGGTCCAGCATCGCCTTTTGATGGGAGCGAGCGTGCTCGCGGTAGCGCAGTGTCGATCGAAAATACGGGACCTGTCACCTCGCAATCGCACGCTGGTTCGCACAGTTCTTTATGAATGACCCGAAGCAACTGTGGGAGCGAGCCTGCTCGCGATAGCGGAGTGTCAGTCAACATCAATGCTGCTGAACCGGCGCTATCGCGAGCAGGCTCGCTCCCACAGGTTGGGCTTGCACGGGCTCAAGTGGGCGGGGTTTCTTCCAGGTGCAGCAAAGTCTCGATCCGCGCCGGGCTGAAGGGCGGGCGCGGCGTGGGTGAGGGCCAGCCGAACAGATGTTCCAGCGCGGCAGCGCAGACCCGCCCCTGGCAGGCCCCCATGCCGCACCGGCTCGCCAGTTTCGCTGCGCGCCAGTCCTGGTGGTCGACCAGCTCGCCATACGGCACGTCTTCGCAGCGGCACACCAGTGTGTCGTCCCGAGCGAGGGTCTTGAGTCGCGCGTCCAAGGCGAAGGCCTTGTTCAACGCCCGGGCGAAACCTTGCCAGCGTGCCCGGCGAGGCCACAAGCGTTGAGCGGCGACACTATTGCCAACGGCGCTGTGGCCGGCGATGGCGCCTTCCACCAGCGCCAGTTCGCTGCCACCGAACCCGGTGCATTCACCGGCGGCGTAATGGTCGTGGCGGGTAGTCGCTTGCCAGGCGTCAACAGCTAGCGCCTGGCCTTCAAGACCACAGCCCAAGGCCTGGCCGAGCTGAGTATTGGGAATGAGCCCGAACCCACAGGCAAGACGGTCGCAGGCCAGTTCAAGTGTCTTGCCCTGTTGTAGCAGGCGCACGCCCTCAAGCCGCTCGCGACCCAGGGCCTCCAGCACATGCGTGCCGGTGCGGTAGTGGGGATCGAAAAGGCTGAACGACTGCAAAAACTTGCCCGGCCAGCGCGGCAACTGCGCGGCGAAACCGGCGACGGCGCGATGATTGGCCTGCTCGGCGATCCGCAATACCTGCGCCCCTTGATGTTTGGCGGTGGCGGCGCTGGCCAGCAACAACGGACCGCTGCCGGCGATCACCAGCCGTTCGCCGCGCACTGGCAGGCCACTCTTGATCAATGCTTGTAAACCACCGACGGCGGTCACCCCCGGCAGCGTCCAGCCGGGGAAGGGCAGCAGCAGTTCGCGCGCGCCGGTGCACAAGATCAAGCGCTGGTAGGTGATCTGCCAGCCGCGTTCGGCATCTTCCACCAGCAAGGTTTTATCGGCGGCGCAGGCGATGACGCGGGTGCCGGCGTGGCAGCGCACATTGGCGCAGGCCTGTAATGAGTTGCGCAGACGTCGGGCCTCGGCGGGGAGGTGAGCTTGGGGGCCGTCGCGCCAGATCTGCCCGCCCGGAAATGGATTATCGTCCAGCAGCACAATGCGCATGCCGCTGCTTGCCGCGGCCAGGGCGGCAGCCATGCCGGCGGGGCCGGCGCCGATGATCAACAGGTCGGTGGTTTCGTTCATGGTCGTGTTTGCACTTGCATGCCATCGCGACACAGTGTCTGGCAGGCCAGGCGTCGATGGCCATCGATCATCACCCGGCATTCCTGGCAAATGCCCATGCCGCACAGAGGCGCGCGGCGCTGGCCGCTGACCGAAGTGCGGCCGCAACCGTCGGCTCCCAGGGCAAGGGCGGCGGCGACGCTGGTGCCGCTGACGACAGTGAGCGGGCGACCATCGAGAAACAGATCAGGCATGGGCCGGTTCTCCCAGAAAACGCTGTGGCAGGTACGGTTGCGTCGCCAGCGGCGAGGTTTCGTTGAACAGTTGCGCGGCCAACAGATCGGCCGTTGCGGGTGCCGTCGTCACGCCCAGGCCTTCGTGACCCACCGCCAGCCACAGGCCAGGGCGTTGCGGATGTTGCCCCACCAGCGGCAGGCCGTCGGGGCTGGCGGCGCGAAAACCGGTCCAGGCGCGGATGCCGTTGAGGTGTGCCAGGCCTGGCATGTAGTCGACAGCACGTTTGAGCATCTTTGCCAGCATCCAGCCTTCCACCTGCGGGTCGACGGTGCCGAACTGTCGCGAGGCACCGATGAACAGCTGCCCGGTCGGACGCGGCTGGATATTGCACGCCACCGATGGACCGCTGGCGTTGTGAGCGCTGGTGACATACCCCAGCTCCACCAGGGTGTGGGAGACGGTGGCGGGGTAACGATCGGTGATCAACAAATGGCCCTTCTTGGCTTCGATCGGCAACTCCGGGCACAGCTCGGTGGCCTGGATGCCATTGGCGAGAATCACCGCTTCTGCGTTCAACCAGCGACCATCCTCAAGACGCACTCGATGGCCATCCACTTCAACGACCTGGGCGCGTTGCTGAGCAATATTGGCCTCCTCCAGCATCCAGCGCGCGGCAGCCGGGGCGTACAGGATCCCGTCGCCCTTGATCAGCAGGCCGCCCTCCAGGCCTTCGCGCAGTTGCGGCTCACGCTGCTGCAGGGCCGCACGCCCGATCAGCTCGCAGTCTTCGCCATGAGCCAGCAGGTTCAGGTACTTGCTATGGGCAACGGCCATTTCCTCGGCATTGGCCGCCAGCCACAGGGTGCCGTTGTTGCGCCAGGCACAGGCGTCGGGCAGGGCCGGGGCCAACTGGCGCCAGCGCTGCAGGGAATATTGACTGAGGGCCAGTTCCGCCGGGTTGTCGTCCAGCACCAGCAAGTGGCCCATGCCGGCAGCCGTGGCGCCGTGCCAACCGGCATCGAGTACCAGGACCTTCAAGCCTCGCCGGGCCAACGTCCGGGCGCAGGCGGCGCCGATGATGCCGGCACCGATGATGATCACATCGGCGACGTGGCCGGCGTTCACGGGACGATGCCCCAGGCGAACGGATCATCCGGCTCAATGACCAGCGTGGTTTCGGCGCTGATGTAGGCGCGACCGCGAATGGTCGGCACGATGCGCTCGCCGTCGAACTCATAGGAGCCTTCGAATTCACTGCCAATGACACTGGCCTGGCGCCAGATCTGCCCGGGTTGCAGTTTTCCGTCAGCGGCCAGGCACGCCAGTTTGGCGCTGGTGCCGGTGCCGCATGGGGAGCGGTCATACGCCTTGCCGGGGCAGAGCACGAAGTTGCGGCTGTCGGCGTGCGGGTCATCGGCGAACAGTTCGATGTGATCGATCAGGCCCCCGTCCTCACCCCGCAGACCTTGCTGTTCCAAGGCCTGCTGCACGGCGTAGGTATAGGCGGTCAACGCGTCGAGGTTGTCGCCCGCCACGCGCTGGCCATGGTCAGCGATCAGGAAAAACCAGTTGCCGCCCCAGGCCACATCGCCCACCACCGGGCCGATACCGGGCACCTCCAGGCTCAGGGCCTTGCGGTAACGGTAGGCCGGCACATTGCGTACGCTGACCGAACGGTCCTCATGCAAGGTCGCTTGCACCGTGCCCACCGGGGTTTCGACGGTGTGCACGCCAGGGCCGATCTTGCCCAGGTGTGCCAGTGACGTCACCAGGCCGATGGTGCCGTGGCCGCACATGCCCAGGTAGCCGCTGTTGTTGAAGAAGATCACCCCGGCACAGGCGCTCGGGTCCTGCGGCTCACAGAGCAGCGCCCCCACCAGCACATCGCTGCCCCGTGGTTCCAGCACGCAGGCGGTGCGCCAGGCGTCATGCTGTGTCGCTAGACGCTGGCGGCGCTCGGCCATGCTGCCTTGGCCCAGGTCGGGAAAACCGTCGGTGACCAGACGGGTCGGTTCGCCGCCGGTATGGGAATCGATCACGGTGATGCGTTTCATGGGGGGCCACGTCCGTTCAGATGAGTGACGGCAAGCGTGGCCCGCGCAGGGGGGTGACGGCTTGATGGATTTATCTGTCACTCATGACGAAATCGGCACAGCAGCGGCGCATCAATGGCTCGAAGGCAGGAACTCGAACAGCGTCTTGCAAACGCCGGCGATGTGTTCGTCCAGTAACTTCACCGCCCGCTCCACATCACCGGCGCGGCAGGCCGCAAGAATTTCCCGGTGTTCGTGGTCGGCGCGTTCCTTGCCGGCCGAAAGGCTCATCTGCATGCGCAGGTAGCGCTCCAGCTTGTCGTGCACCGAGCGGATCAAACCCACCAGAAAGGGGCGTTGCGCCGGCTCGTAGAGACAGGCATGCAATTGCCAGTTCAGTTCAGCCCAACGACCCACGTCGTCTTCACCGATGAACTCACGGCAGATGCTCTCGGCGCGGACGAAGGTCTCTTCGGTCATGTTGGGAATCGCCAGACGCAGCACTTTGTCTTCCAGCAGCATCCGCACCTCGAACATCTGCGCCAGCTCCGCCTCGGAAATGCGCGTGACCATCGCCCCGCGATTGCGCTGGAACATCACCAGCCCCTCGGCTTCCAGGCGCTTGAGAGCTTCGCGCACGGGAATCTTGCTGACGTTGAACTGCCGGGCGATGTCGTCCTGGCGAATGGGCTCGTCCTCGGCAAAATGCCCGGCCACGATGGCTTCGCGCAGATGACGGGTGATGATTTCCGAAGTGGAAGGGGTGTTGCCTAGATCAGGCAGATTGAACTTGGATAAGGTCACGGCGGCGGTCGTTTGGCTTGGTTGGGGATATGGTATACGACTTTGCCAGCAGTCGCGTTGTGCAGTTGGCACGTGCCAGGAAGAGGTATTTTGCTGGGTTGTGAATGGGAATTTATGTCAAACAAGAATGAGTTGCTGTATCTTTCGCGATACATTCTTGTCGGCCTCTGGGGGGCTGACGTATTTTCGTTAGGATTGTGCATCGATGCGTCGGATTCTCGTTTCACTGTGTGTGCTCCAGGCTTATTCCGTATCCACGTGGGCAGACGAGCCCATGGCCGCAACCTCCGCACCGGTGGAACTGCAAGCCACGGACATCGTGGGTCTTTCGGATATCGAGTCCGCGCAGGGGCCCGTCAAGGGATACCACGCGACCCGTTCGGCCAGCGCGACACGTACCGACACCGCGATTCATGAAACCCCACAGTCGATTTCCGTGGTTTCGCGCGACGTGGTGGAAGACCTCAGCGCCACCCGGCTGCAAGACGCGCTCGATTACGCCGGCGGGGTCGGCAGGGCGAACAACTTCGGTGGCCAGGGCCTGACCACGTTCACGGTCCGCGGCTTTACCACGGGCGAGTTCTACCGCAACGGTTTCCCGATCAACCGCGGTTACCCGAACATGCCAGATGCCAACACCATCGAGCGCCTGGAAGTGCTGCGCGGCCCGGCGACGATGTTGTACGGTCGCGGCGATCCAGGCGGCACCTTCAACGTGGTGTCCAAGCAGCCATTGGCCGAACGCACGGTGACCCTGGGCAGCCAGGTCAGCGACCAGGGCATGCGTCGCGGGACCCTGGATGCCTCAGGCCCGCTGGACGAAGAAGGGCGCCTGGCGTATCGCCTGAACGTGATCGGCGAGGGCGGCGATACGTTCCGTGACCACGTCGAGACCGAACGCTACGGCATTGCGCCGGTGGTGACCTGGCAGGTCAACGACACCACGCGCCTGACCTTCGAAGGCGACTTCATGCGCAACAATGCGCCGCTGGACCGTGGCCTGACCCATTACGCCGGTCAGCGCGGCACCGCCTCGCGCGATACGTTCTTCGGCGAAAAAGACGCCGGCAAGTTGCACAACGACAACAACATGCTGCAGGTGCGTTTCGAGCACATGCTCAACGACGACTGGACCTTGGCCGGCGGTACCCAATGGCTGGACGGCACCCTGCAGGGCAACGCGGTGGAAGGCAACGGTATCGCCGCCGACGGGCGTACCCTGGGGCGCAATTTCAACTATCGCAAGCTGGAGTGGACTGACCGGGACACCCAACTCAACCTCACCGGGCATTTTTCCACTGGCGGGTTCGAGCACACGCTGTTGACCGGCATCGAGTATGAAGATTACGACTACCAGTCCATCATCAAACGTTCCGCCGCGGGGAGCAGTGCTTATCCGATCGATATCTTCGATCCGGTGTATGGCCAGCCACGCCCGGCGCTGACACGCACGCCCACCGATGATCAGGAAAACCTCAAGACGTTTGGCGTATTCGTGCAGGATCAGGTGGCGCTGACTGAGCGCTTGAAGCTGTTGGCCGGGGCACGTTTTGAGCGGTTCGAGCATCAGTACGAGAGTTTCGTCCCTCAGACCCCGCCTGGTAGTCGGAACTGGGACGTCACCGACAGCGCGGTCACCCCGCGCCTGGGTGTGATCTACGATTTGACCGACACCGTGGCTGTCTATGCCAATACCGCGCGCTCGTTCAAACCCAACAACGGTGCCAGTCGCGAAGGCGGCGGGTTCAAGCCGGAAGAGGGCAAGTCTTATGAGATGGGGATCAAGTGGGAAGCCTTGGATCGTCAGTTGAGTGTCGATGCGGCGGTGTACCAGATCGAAAAACGTAATGTGCTCACCACTGACCCAGTGGATTCCACCTTCAGCGTGGCCGCTGGCGAAGTGCGCAGCCGTGGTTTTGACCTGAACGTGGCGGGCAATTTGACGCCGGAGTGGCGCGTGATTGGTGGTTACGCGTATGTGGATGCCGAAGTGACCAAGGACATCAATATCCCGTCCGGCACCCGCTTGCTCAACGTGCCCAAAAACACCTTCAGCCTGTTGAACGTCTATGAGTTCCAGGATGGCGGCCTCAAAGGGCTGGGCCTGGGACTAGGCGCCAAGTATGTGGATGAACGGGCCGGCCAGACGGCGGCGAATGCGTTCTCCATGGACAGCTACACGGTGGTGGACCTGCTCGGCTACTACAAGGTCAACGAGCGGATCCGCCTCAACCTGGACCTGAAGAACCTGTTCGACGCCGACTACGAAGAAGGCGCTTTCGGTAACGTCTACGCCTACCCAGGCGCACCGCGAACCGTGCAGGCCGGCATCTCCTATACGCTCTGAACTCCAGGCGTCATGAAAACCCCGGAGGTTGTGCCTCCGGGGTTTTTCTTTTTACCACTTGCCTGTTTACCACTTGCCCGTGCTCATCCCGCCGTCTACCGGCAGTATCGCGCCGGTCGTGAAATCAGCGCCCGCCAGGTACAACACGGCCTCGGCAATTTCCTCGATGGTACCCACGCGACCGGCCGGGGCCAGGTTGTTGAGGAAGTCGCGGTGCGCCGGGTCATGCATGGGCGTGTCGATGATGCCGGGGGCGACCGCGTTGACCTTGATGTTGTGGGGCGAAAGCTCCAGCGCCAGGGCACGGGTCATCTGGTTGACCCCGCCTTTGATCAACACCGGCAGCGCCGCCGGCACCTGGATGTTCGGTTGCAGGGCCACGGCGGCGGAGATGTTGATGATGAAACCCTGCTGACGACCGATCATGTGTGCGGCAGCCGCCTGGCTGGCGTAGACCAGACCCTTGAGGTTGGTGCCCAGCAGCGCTTCCAGGTCCTGGGGGCTGTATTCGATGAAAGGTTTTGGCAGGAAGAAGCCGGCGTTGTTCACCAGCCCGTCCACGGCCCCGAAGGTTTCGATGGCTTTGTTGATGAGACGGGTTGAAGTCGCCGGGTCAGCGATATCACCGGCCACGCCAATGAAGTTCGCCGGATGGCCGAGCTGTTGCGCCGCGCTGTCCAGGCCGGACTGAGAGCGGGCATTGCCCACCAAGTTGTAGCCCCGATCCAGGAACGCCTGGACCAGACCCAGGCCGATGCCACTGGAGGCGCCGGTGATGATGACGGTTTTGTTGAGGCTCATGATTGAACTCCTGATCAATTGAATTGAAACCGTTGCGCCGATGTTGGCGGTGGTTGAGATCAGGGTATTGATGCGCTTGGGTTTGATAAATACGGGGGCTGGTACTTGAGTTGATACGTCATGTAATTAATTCAATGTGGGAGCGAGCCTGCTCGCGATGACGGTATCCCAGCCAACATCAATGTAACCGGTCCACCGTCATCGCGAGCAGGCTCGCTCCCACAGGGATATTCGTTGGCAGGCATAAAAAAGCCCGGTCAGTTGGACCGGGCTCGGGAAGGTAGAACCGTCACTCTTTGGGCAAGCTTCGGTATTGCGTCGTCGTCATACCCGCGTAACCCCAGTTATCGGTGTCGACTTCCTCGATCACGATGTGGGTCAAGTGCGGGTCCTTGCCCAGCACCCGTTGCAGGGTTTCGGTGATCTCGGAAATGACCTGGGCTTTCTGTTCGCGAGTGACGCCGTCGCGGGTTATACGCACATTGACGAAAGGCATGATGCACTCCTGCTGATGAGAAATGAGCGCAGGAGGTTCCCGCGCCACGGGGGCCACTATATTTATACGCCTGCGGCTGATAAACAGGTGTCTGGAAACTTCAGTTGATACGCGGTGTAACGAATCATGAAGCGTCATTTCGAAGACTTGCAGTTGGGCAGCATAGAACTGTTCTGCCTGGCGGCGGAGGCAGGGAGTTTCACCGCGGCGGCCCAGCTTGCCGGTGTGACTCCGGCGGCGGTGAGTCGCTCGATTTTCCGTCTGGAGGAGCGCCTGGGTTCGCGTCTTTTCGTGCGCACCACACGCAGCATTCGGCTGACGGAAGCCGGCAAGACCTATTTCGAGCAATGCCGGCAAGCGCTGACGCAACTGGTGGAGGCGCAACAGGAGATGATGGGCGCGCAATCGGTGCCGTCCGGGCAACTGCGCATCAGCCTGCCCACCACCTATGGTCATCACCGCATCCTGCCCTTGCTGCCGGCCTTTCGGGCGCTGTACCCGCAAGTGACGGTGGACCTGCACCTGAGCAACCGAAACATCGACTTCGTTGCCGAAGGTTATGACCTCGCCATCCGGGTGCGAGCACAACCCGACTCATCGATGATCGCCCGACTGCTGGAAGACGCGAAATTGGTGGTGGTCGCGTCCCCGGATTACTTGCGCAAGGCCGGCACGCCGCAGGTCCTTGAAGATCTGGACGACCATGAGTGCATCCAGTTCGAATTGCCCAGCAGCGGCCGGCGGATTTCCTGGTTGTTCAATGTCGACGGCAAGGAAAAGGAGGTGTTCGGCGAAGGAGGGTATTGCTGTTCGGACGATGTGCTCGGCGGCGTGACGCTGGCCAAACATGGCGCCGGCTTGTTCCAGACCTACAAATTCATCGTGGAGCAGGAGCTGGCCAACGGGCAATTGGTGGAGGTACTTGCGCCTTTCGCGGGGCGCTCACGTCCGTTCACCTTGCTGTATCCCCACGGTCGGTACGTGCCGCAGCGGGTGCGCGCCTTTGTCGATTTCCTGCTGCAGTACCGGGAGCAGTGGGCGGCGGATTGAAGTAACGGTGACCTGTGGCGAGGGGATAAATCCCCTCGCCACATTGAATCCCTGCCGCTTCAAGTTAACTAACGGCGCCCACGGAGATTTTTAGCTCAGAACCGAAACGCCTGCCGCCCAATCAGCAGCCACTTGCCATTCTTCTGCTTCTGCCAGATCTGAAAGTTCTCAATTTCCGTCGGAACCACTTCGGTGCCTTTGAGCGCTTGCGCGGAGAAGTGGTGACGCACCAGGGCCACATCGCCTGACAGGGTGATTTTCTGATCCTTCATCTCCAGGGTCTTGAACGCGCTCTTGCCGGTTTCGATGTCGGCAATGAAGGCTTTCTTGTCCTGAATCTTCCCGCTGGAGTGCCCGTAGGTCAGGTTTTCGGCGGCCAGTGCCTGGAGTTGTGGGATGTCTTTGTGCAGCATGGCTTGGGTCAGATGGTCGACGGCCTGGGCCACTTCCTGCTCGGCCGATGAAGAGGCAGCCGCGACGTAGCCGCTGAACAGGCACAGAAAGCTGATGACCAATGTGGCTTTTTTCATGGGTATTTCCTTATTTTTGTAGGTATCGGAGCGGATTAGCGTTTTCGGCTGATCTCGTCTGTCATCGTACAACTTGTTTGGGGTGACGGGAATAGGTCGTCAAGTTTGGTCACTGCGGAGGGCGACATCGGTGGGCTTCAGATTCAGAGACCCTCGCGAACGGCCCCGCGAATGCCCTCCAGCAACATGGCAAACGCCGGGTTGTCATTGTTCTGGCGCCATACCAGGTGCAACTCGCTTTGTACCCCTTCACCCAGATCGATCTCACGAAACACCACCTGCCTGAACACCACGCTGGTGGCACACCGGGGCACCAGTGCCAGACCCATGCCGGCGTTAACCAGCGCCAGGATCGTCAGTGAGGAACCCAGCCATTGCACGAACTGCGGTGCAACGCGGGCCGAGCGCAGCATGCCGGTGAGCAGTTCGTTGAAAGGTGGGTAGGCGGAGTGGGAGTACATCAGGAAGGGTTCACCGTCGAGATCTTCGACGCCCACCGAATCGGCGCTGGCCAGCGGATGCCCGACGGGCACGGCCAGGACGAACGGTTCGCGCACGAGGCACTCGGTGGCGTAGCCGGTTTCCAGCAGTGGCGAGCGGACGATCCCCAGGTCGATGCGGCGAGCGCGCAGGGCCTCGTGTTGCTGGTAGGTGTTCATCTCCGACAGAACGATTTTTACCTGGGGTTGCTTCAAGCGGGCTTCGGCGATGACTTTGGGTAGAAACTCATACACCGCGCTGCCGACGAAGCTGATGGTGACTGAGCCGATGTCGCCCTGGGCAAACCGCTTGGCGGCCACGGCGGCTTGTTGCGCCTGCTCCAGCAGGTTCTGCGCTTCGATGAAAAACGCCCGTCCGGCGGCGGTGAGCGCCACGCTGCGAGTGCTGCGGGTGAACAGTTCGACACCCAGGTGATGTTCCAGCAACTGGATCTGCCGACTCAGCGGAGGCTGGGTCATGTTCAGACGTTCGGCGGCGCGACGGAAGTTGAGTTCGGTCGCCACCGTGGTGAAGCAGCGTAGTTGGGCCAGTTCAAACATTGATTCAATCCAGGTATCAATCAAGTGCCAAGTTAGATTAGACGGGAACAATACCCACCGTCCATCATCGACCCGTCCTCTACAAAAACAATGATCGGAGCCGCTGCATGAAGATCACCCGCGTCACCGTCACACCCATCGCCTTTCGCGATCCGCCGCTGCTCAACGCCAGCGGCATTCATGAGCCCTACGCGTTGCGTTCGATCATCGAGATCGAGAGCGACAACGGGTACATCGGCCTGGGCGAGAGTTACGGCGATGCGCCGGCCCTGGCGATCCAGCAGCAATTGCAAAGCCAGTTGATCGGGCTCGACCCGTTCAACCTCAACCAGTTGCGGGCCATCGTCCAGGCCACCGTGGCCGCCCACCGGCCCGCCAGCGTTGCCGGTGCGGAACTGGCGCCGGGTTCCCATGCGAGCAAGGCGGTGAGCAATGCTTACTCAGCGTTTGAAGTGGCCTGCCTGGACCTGCAAGCCCATTACCTGAACGTGCCGCTGGTGGATCTGCTGGGCGGGGCGATTCGGGATGAGATCCCGTTCAGCGCCTATCTGTTTTTCAAGTACGCCGAGCACGTCGATTCGCCGTATCCGCCGGACAGCTGGGGCGAGGCGCTCAACGAACAGCAGATCGTCGCCCAGGCCCGGCGCATGATCCAGGACTACGGCTTCAAGAGTATCAAGCTCAAGGCTGGCACCCTGGAGCCGGAACACGAGGTTTCCTGCATCAAGGCGTTGAAGCAGGCGTTTCCCGGCTACCCGCTGCGCATCGATCCCAATGGTAACTGGTCGCTGGAAACCTCCATTCGCATGGCCGAGCTGCTGGGCGATGACCTGCAATATTACGAAGACCCTACACCAGGGCTCGAAGGCATGGCCGAACTGCACAAGCGCACGGGCCTGCCGCTGGCGACCAATATGGTGGTCACCGATTTCGACGAGTTCCGTCGCAGCGTGGCGCTGAACAGCGTGCAGATCGTCTTGGCCGACCATCATTACTGGGGCGGGCTGCGAGACACCCAGGCGCTGGCGAAAATGTGCGACACCTTTGGCCTGGGCGTGTCGATGCATTCGAACTCCCACCTGGGCATCAGCCTGATGGCCATGGCCCACGTCGCGGCTTCGGTGCCGAACCTGGATTACGCCTGTGACACCCATTACCCGTGGCAGGAACCGGATGAAGAGGTGATCAAGGGCGGCAAGCTGCCGATTGTCGATGGTTGCGTGAAAATCACCCGTGCGCCGGGGCTTGGACTGGAGCTGGACCGCGATCAACTGGGCAAGCTGCATGAGCAGTTCCTCAGTTGCGGCATCCGCCAGCGCGACGATGTGCGGCAGATGCAGCGCTACAAGCCGGACTGGAAAGCCGTCAAACCGAGGTTCTGAGTCAAGGATCCTGTGGGAGCGAGCCTGCTCGCGACGGCGTTGGGTCAGCAGCATTTAGGGTGGCTGACACACCGCCATCGCGAGCAGGCTCGCTCCCACCTTAGTTTCAGGGTTAGGCCCTAAGTATTGCCCCTCCGTCACATCGCAGTCTTACACCCAAACTGCCGCGCCGGGCCGGCGCCTCCAAAGCATCCGCCAATTGCCTCCAAGGCAGCGTATGACGCGGCCTGTCGCCTTTCGATAATCGCCTCCGACATCCCGTCTCATGTTGCGGAGCGCGCCATGCACAACAATAAAAATACTCGCCACCGTTTTTTGCCTGCGGTCATCGCCGGCCTTTCGAGCCTTGGCCTGACGTCGTGGGCCCAGGCTGAAATCATGCTGTACGACAAGGACCAGACCACCTTTTCCACCGACGGCTATATCAACGCCTTTTACGTCAACAGCGATGTTGACCGGGCAGGGGAGCAGTTCGACCGTCGGCAGGCGCGGGTCAAGATGGGCTTCTTGCCCAACTACCTGGGCTTCAACATGGGCAAGCAGGTCGATGACCTCAAGCTTGGCGCCCGTGCCTCGTTCTGGGTGACCATCAACGACAGCGAAACCAACGGCACCGACACCGCCATCGACGTGCGGCAGTTCTACGGCACCGTCGCCAATCCGCAGTGGGGTGAAGTGCTGGTCGGCAAGGACTTCGGTCTGTTCGCCCGTTCCAACATTCTGCTGGACGAGTTGCTGGCCGGTTACGGGCAGGTCAGCGATACCCTCGGGTTGGTGGACGGCGGCGGGGTGTCGTTCGGCAACATCGGCAGCGGCTACCCATATCCGTTCCCGACTTCGCAGATCACTTACCGCACGCCGGTGATGGATGGGCTGCGGGTGGCGGTGGGCATCATGGACCCGGTAGACACCAACGACAGCAGCGCCACCGGCAAGGCCTACCAGGAAAATCCGCGTACTGAAAGTGAGGTGACCTACCAGTTCGACCTGGGTGGGGCGAAGATCTACAGCTGGCTCAACGGCAGCTACCAGACCTCGGACAACACCGACACCACGGTCGATTCAGTGACCTCCAAAGGCCTGGGCTATGGCGTACAGGCGAAGATGGGCGGCCTGTCGCTCACCGGTTCCGGGTTCCAGGCCAAGGGTATCAACCCGTTCTTCACCAACAACGCCGGCGAAGCGACGTTGCGCAATGTCGACAGTACCGGCTACCTGTTGCAGGGCTCCTACAAACTGGGCAAGAACCGCCTGGCGCTGTCCTACGGCAAGACCGAGGACGACGGCAATGGCGTGGTGGGCAGCGGCGCCGACTATGAAACCCGTGGCATAGCGCTGTTCCATGACGTCAACGACAACCTCAAGCTCGTGGCCGAATACAACCAGTTCGAAATCAACGGCCATGACACCAGCGCCCAGAACGAAGACACCGACACCTTTGCGGTGGGGGCGGTGTTGACCTGGTAAAGAGGATCCATCGGGAGCAATGCACAACCCTGTGGTGAGGGGATAAATCCCCTCACCACAGGAGCATTCCAGCCGAAGCCCGGGGTTTTTTGTGGTGGTCCCTGCCGTGCGCATCGCGGCAGGGGCCGCCACTGTTCTCCTCCCATGGAAGCGTCTACCCGCTACCCAAGTAGCATTCGTGAGTCGGGCGCCGCTTCGTACACTCAAGGTTCCTGTCACGCACCCGTCGGAGGCGAAGATGCTAAAGGCCCAGAGCGAAGGTGTGATAAGCGCCATGTCCCAGGCAACGAACGTCCAGCAAGTTGCCCAGGAGCTGGCGCGGCAGTTGTTGCACCCGCACTTGGGTTTCGTGCTGTTTTTCTGCTCCGCCGAATACGACTTGCCGGCTCTTGGCCAGGCACTCTCCCAGAGCTTCGGCGGGATTCGCCTGGTGGGCTGCACCAGCGCCGGAGAAATCACCAGTCAAGGCTATGGCCGCAACTGCGTCACAGCGGTGGGTTTCGATCATCGGCATTTTTCCATTGCCGCCGAGCTGATCGGGGAAATGGAGCACTTCAGCCTGATCGACGCCCAGCAAATGGTCGAACGACTGGCCAGCGGTTGCCGCAGCAATGCGCTGGCGCCGATCAAGGGCCACAGCTTTGCCCTGACCTTGCTCGATGGGTTGTCCAGTCGCGAGGAGATGGTGCTGGCGGCGTTGAGCGCGGCGCTGGGGGACATTCCGCATTTCGGCGGTTCGGCCGGCGACGACAACTACCTGACTCACACCCACGTGTACTACGAAGGTCAGTTCCACAGCGGCGCGGCCGTGGTGGTGCTGATCAACACCTGGCTGGATTTCGAGGTGTTCACCACCCATCACATCCTGCCTCGGGAGGAGAAGTTGGTCGTGACCGGGGCCGACAGCACCTCACGGCGTGTCTACGAGCTCAATGCCGAGCCCGCCGCCGAGGAATATGCCCGGCACATCGGTGTGCCGGTGAACGCGTTGAACTACCGGGTCTTCGCCGCCCATCCGCTGGCGGTGCGCATCAACGACCAGTATTACGTGCGGGCGATCCAGCAGGTGCACCCAGACCTGAGCCTGAGTTTTTACTGTGCGGTGGAGAACGGCATCGTGCTCACGGCGATGACCCCGGGCCCTTTGCTGCACAACCTGCAAGAACTGTTCAGCGGCTTGCAGGGGCGCCTGGGTGACTTGCTGCTGACCATCGGCTGTGACTGTTTTCTCAGGCGCATGGAACTGGAAGATCGCGGTGGCCTGGAGCAGATCGGCCAGTTCCTGCGCGACCATCGCGTGATGGGCTTCAACACCTACGGAGAGCAGTTCAATGGCATGCACATCAACCAGACCTTCACCGGAGTTGCCATTGCCCGCCATCGCGTCCCCGGCCACCGCTGACCTGCAGGCGCAGATCGCCAGCCTGCAGCACGAAAACCGCAAACTGCGGCGGATCAACGACGCACTGATCGAACGGGTGGAGTCCGGCGTGACCCGGGGCAACGACCCGTATGCGGCGTTCCAGCATTCAGTGGTGCTGGCTGAGCAGGTTCGCGAGCGCACCGACGCCCTGAACCAGGCCATGGCCGAACTCAAGGCCGGCAATCACCTGCTGGGCGAAGCGCGGCTGCGCGCGGAAACCGCCCACCGGCACCTGATCGATGCCATTGAGAGCATTTCCGATGCGTTTGTGCTGTTTGACGAACAACAGCGCATCGTCCTGTTCAACAGCCGCTTCAAGGCGTTTTGGGCCCACAGTCGCGTGCGCATCATCGCCGGGATGC
>NZ_WUUD01000017.1:137414-137826 GCF_009831705.1 Pseudomonas sp. PICF6
GACTGATGACCGCCAACGGGTTGTTCAGCGAAGAACCGCGTGGCCAGGCCGACGAGCATATGCTTTACCGCTTGCAGAACGGGCGCTGGCTGCAAGTCAGCGAACGACCAACCCAGGAAGGCGGTCGAGTGATTCTGTTTACCGACATCACCGACGTCAAACTCAGTGAAACCGTGCGTCGCGAACAGGCCATCGCGCAGAAATCGCACTTGTTGCAACGGGCCGTGGACAACCTTTCCCAGGGCGTGGCCATGGTCAATGCCCAGGGTGTGCTGGAGTTGTGGAATCGTCGCTTCCTGGAACTCAGCGGTCTGGCGCCAGTGGCGGCCCATCGGCCGTTTTCCGAGGTGATCGCCGACAGTGAACTGCAACTGCTGACCCCGGCCAGTCGCGACAGCAATGGCCGGCTCAT
>NZ_WUUD01000017.1:137836-144292 GCF_009831705.1 Pseudomonas sp. PICF6
CGGATGGCCGGGTCCTGGAGATTCGCACCCATCCGCTACCCACCGGCGGCTACGTCAACACCTTCACCGACATCACCGAGCGCTACCAGCACGCCGAGGCCCTGAGTGAAAGCGAACGCTGGATCCGCCTGATCACCGACCATGTGCCGGCGCTGATCGCCTACCTCAATGCCGACTTGGTCTACGAATTTACCAACAAAGTCTACGAGCAATGGTATTGCTGGCCCCGTGGCGTGATGCTCGGCCAGAGCCTGCGCGAGGCCCACAGCGAACAGCATTACCAGCGCCTGGAGGCCTACGTGGCCCGGGCCTTGGCCGGTGAGAGTGTGACGTTCGAGTTTGCCGAGACCAATATCAACAACCAGGAACGCTATATGCTGCGTTCCTACGTGCCCAATCGGCTGGCCAATGGTGAAGTGGTGGGAATCTTCGTGCTGATCCGCGACATCACCGAGCGGCGTCGCACCGCCGAGGCGCTGCACCAGGCCTACCAGAACCTGGAACAGCGCGTCCAGGAACGCACCGCCGAACTGACCTCCCTCAATGACCAGCTATTGCGCGAAATCGACGAGCGCAGCCGGGTGGAGCTGCGCTTGCGCGAGGCCAAGCGCGAGGCCGAGCAGGCCAACCTGTCGAAAACCAAATTCCTCGCGGCGGTCAGCCATGACCTGCTGCAACCGCTCAACGCCGCGCGGCTGTTCACCAGCGCTTTGCTCGAGCGCCGTGAGCCGGTAGCGAACGCGCAACTGGTGCGCAACGTCAGCCACTCGCTGCAGGACGTGGAAAACCTGTTGGGCACGCTGGTGGACATTTCCAAGCTCGATGCCGGGGTGATCAAGGCCGATATCGCGCCGTTCGCCCTCAGCGAGTTGCTCGACAACCTGGCCGCCGAATACGTCCAGGTGGCGCGCAGTGAGGGGCTGGAACTGCACTTTGTGCCGTGTTCGGCCCTGGTGCGCAGCGACATGCAGTTGCTGGCGCGGATCCTGCGCAATCTGCTGAGCAATGCCATTCGCTATACCCCCAGCGGGCGGGTGGTGCTGGGCTGTCGCCGGCACCGTCAGCGCTTGTCCATCCAGGTCTGGGACAGCGGCATCGGCATTGCCGAAAACCGTCTTGAAGAGATCTTCCAGGAGTTCAAGCGCGGCGATGTGCAGCGCCCGGATCAGGATCGAGGGTTGGGCCTGGGGCTGGCGATCGTCGAGAAAATCGCCGGGATCCTCGGGCACCGGATCCAGGTGCGTTCATGGCCGGGCAAGGGCTCGGTGTTCTCCATCGACGTGCCCCTGAGCGCCACCGCGCCCAAGCCGTTGCCGAGCCTGGAGATGAGCGAACCGATGCTTGAGCGCTTGCGCGGGGCCCGGGTCTGGGTGCTGGATAACGACGCGGCCATCTGCGCCGGCATGCGTACGTTGCTCGAAGGTTGGGGTTGTCGGGTGGTGACCGCGCTGTCGGAGCAGGACCTGGCGCGCCAGGTGGACAACTACCATGCCGAGGCCGACCTGCTGATTGCCGACTATCACCTGGACAACGAGCAGAACGGCGTCGACGCCGTGGCCCGGATCAACGCCCGCCGGGCCTCGGCGATCCCGGCCATGATGATCACCGCCAACTACAGCAACGAACTCAAGCAGCAGATCCGCGAACGCGGCCACACCCTGATGCACAAGCCGGTGCGGCCGATGAAACTGAAGATTGCGATGAGTCATTTGTTGAGTGGGCCCAAGAGTCATTGAGCCGAACGCTGTTGTGGCGAGGGGATTTATCCCTGCTGGGCTGTGAAGCAGCCCCCCTGGATCTGCCAGGCAGACCGAGTTCTTAGGTTTTAGGGCCGCTTCGCGCCCCAGCGGGGATAAATCCCCTCGCCACAGGGATGTGTGTCAGCGGTTCAACGGCGCAGATAAGCCCCGAAATCAATATCCCCGGCACTGAGAATCGCCTGCACCCGATTGTGCACATTGAGCTTGCGCAGGATGGCCGAGACGTGAGCCTTGACCGTGGTTTCGGCGATCTCCAGCGTGTAGGCGATCTGTTTGTTCGACTCGCCCTTGGTCATGCGTTCCAGCACCAGCAATTGTTTACGGGTCAGTGCCTGCAGCAGCTCGGGCGCAAAGGCCGGGGTTTCGTTCAGGCGGCGGCCCATTGGGCTTTTCTGCGTGCGGATGATGTCCGGTGGCAGGTACACGTTGCCGTTGAGAATCTGCTCGATGGCGTCGGTCATCTGCGAGCGCGGCGAGGACTTGGTGATGAACCCCACCGCGCCGTAGGTAATGGCTTGCAGCACCACCTGTTTGTCCTGTTCGGCGGAGACGATCACCACGGGGATGGTCGGCGCCTCGTTGCGCAGGTTGATCAGGCCATTGAGGCCGTGCATGCCGGGCATGTTCAGGTCCAGCAGGATCAGGTCGAGGTCGTCGTGCTCGCGGGTCAACGCCAGGGCGCTGTCCAGATCGGCGGTTTCCATCACCTCGCTGCCAGGAAAACCGTCGCTGATGACGTTGTGGATGGCTTCGCGAAACAGTGGGTGATCGTCGGCTATCAGGATCTTATACATGGCCATTCACCTCGTTATTGTCGTGTGGGTGGAGCGGGGGCACGCACTCATTAAAATCAGGGAAAGGGTTCGGGCCGGGCCGCTTGCAAGGGCAGGCGGGCCGCCTCCCAGGCGTCGAGGCCGTCGCGGTACCAATACAACTGTTTATAGCCCATGGCGGCGGCGCGTTTTACCGCGTTCCAGCTCAACCAGCAATCAGAGCGGCAATAAAAGACCAGCGGTTGATCCGCTCGCCCGCCCGTGGCTTTTCCCAGGTGATGGTTGAAGTAATCCTGCCAGGTCGAGTCGAGTTCGCCGTCGCCGGTATTGGCCAGCCACAGGCTGCCGGGGAGGTTGGCGTGGGGCTCGTTGTCGATGAAGCGTCCCTGGAGCCAGGGGCGGCGATAGACGTCGATCAGGATCGGAGGCGGCGTTTGCCCCATCAGCTGTTGCAGTGCCTGGGTATCGAGCGTTTTTGCGCCATCGACGGTGGCGGGCGTCGGGCTGCGGTACTGGGCAATGCGATAGCCCTGCGCGGAGAACAGCGCAGTGTCAGCCTGGGCGACATTCAGCCACAGGCCCAGCAAGACGATCACCAGCAAACGGGGCATGGGAATTTATCCTTTTTGTTATGCGCCCATTACATGCCAGGGTCGAGGTCTTGTGAATGCGACCATAGACAGGAAAACCGGTACTAAAGTAGTAATTTCGGGCTCAAAGACAAGTGTCAAACCTAGGTCATGCTCTATCCCCTGTGGGAGCGAGCCTGCTCGCGATAGCGGTGGTTCAGTTGGCAGAGACGTGACTGACGCACCGCTATCGCGAGCAGGCTCGCTCCCACAAGGGTTATTCGTCGTGCAATCAGCCTGCTTTGCGCAACGCCGCATGCTGCGGATTGAAGGTCCACACCGCCAGTAGCGCGAACACCAGAGTCAAGCCCGCGCACACCACCATTGCCAGCAGATTGAACCGTTCATACAACGCATAACGCACCAGCTCCACCCCATGGGTGAACGGACTCACCGTGCACAGCCAGTACAGCCAAGGGCTGGCCTCCAGCATTTTCCACAATGGATACAGTGCCGAGGACAGGAAGAACATCGGGAAGATCACGAAATTCATCACCCCGGCAAAGTTCTCCAGTTGCCGGATGGCATTGGACAGCAGCAAGCCCAGGGCGCTGAGCATCAGGGCCACCAGCAGCAGCGCCGGAAACGCCAGCAGCAGGCCCATGGCCGGTGGCTGGATGCCGTACAGCCAGGCAATGGCGAGAAATGCGTAGACCTGCAACAACGAGATCAGCGAGGTTGCCAGCAACTTGCTCGCCAGCAGGAAGGCCCGCGGCAGGGGGCTGGTGAGCAGCACGCGCATGCTGCCCATTTCCCGGTCATAGACCATCGACAGCGAACCCTGCATGCCATTGAACAACAGGATCATGCAGGCAAGGCCAGGCACGATGTACACCTCATAAGGGATGTAGGTGTCATAGGGGGCAATGATGGCGATGCCCAGTGCCGCACGAAAGCCGGCGGCGAACACCAGCAGCCACAGCAGCGGCCGCACCAGGGCACTGAGAAAGCGCGTGCGTTGTAGCACGAAACGCAGCCATTCACGCACCACGATGCCGCTGAAGCATTGCCAATACGCGTTCATGAGTGAACTCCCGCTGCGGTCAGATGTGTGAAGGCCGAACCGAGGGTGCCGCCGTGTGCCTGGCTCACGGCGTCGGCGCGTGCGCTAGCGACGAGGCGGCCTTGATGCAGGATCAGCAGATCGTCGCTGGGCTGTACTTCGTCCAGCAGGTGCGTGGTCCACAGCACGCTGATGCCCTCGTGGCACAACTGGCGGACGTGTTGGTTCAGGGCCAGCCGGCTGGCCGGGTCAAGACCAACGCTGGGTTCATCGAGCAGTAACAGGCGCGGTTCATGCAGCAGCGCCCGGGCGATTTCCACCCGGCGACGATGGCCGCCATTCAGGGCACGCACCCGTTCTTGGCGCCGCTCGGTCAACTGCTGGCGGGCCAGTTCCGCGTCGATGCGCACACTGCCCTGGCGCCGCGACAGGCCATGCAGCGCGACGTGGTAACGCAGGTTCTGCTCGACACTCAGGTCCAGGTCCAGGGTGCTCTGTTGGAACACCACGCCCAACTGGCGCAAGGCCGGCCGCGGCGAGGTCTGCAACGAATGGCCGCCGACGCGGACCTCACCACGCTGCACGTCATACAGGCGCGTGAGCAAGGCAATCAGCGTCGATTTGCCGGCGCCATTGGGGCCCAGCAACGCGGCGAAGCGCCCGGCTGCGAGGTTGAAACTCACCTGCCTGAGGGCTTCGCGCGCGCCGTAGGCGAAGCTCAGGTCGCTGACTTCCAGGGCGTTCATGGCGTCACCACTACACCCCAGGGGTAACGCCCGACTTTCACCGACTTGAGCACTTTGCGGCTCTGCACGTCGATCACCGACACATCGCCGCTGACGCCATTGGTTGCCAGCAGTTGGCGTTGATCGGGGGTGAATGCCAGTTGCCAGACGCGCCGCCCCACCAGCAGGTAATCCAGCACTTCGAAGGTCTTGGCATCGATGACGGCGACGTGATTGGCCGGGCCCAGGGCGACGAAGGCGAGTTTGCCGTCGGCGCTGAGCTTGATGCCCACCGGTTGTACCTTGTCGGGGTGAACGCCCTTGATCTGGAACGTCAGCGTCTTGAGCACCTGGCGACTGGCGACATCGAGAATCGTCAGCGTGCCGCCGATTTCCGCCGAGGCCCAGAGCTGCGAACCGTCACGACTGAACTCGACGAAACGCGGCCGTTGGTCCACCAGTGTGTTGTCGGCCAAGGTCTGGGTGCTGGTGTCGATCCAGTGCAGCATGTTGGTGGTTTCACTGGTGTTGACCGCCCATTTGCCATCGGGGCTGACGGCCATGCCTTCGGGCTCGACGCCGACGCCGATCTGTCCCAGCACCTCGGAAGTCTGGGTGTCGATCACGGTCACCAGGGCATCGTCTTCGTTGGACACGTAGAGCCAGCGGTCATTGGGGTGCAAGGCGAACTGCTCCGGGTCCTTGCCGGAGGGCAATTCCTTGATGATCTTGCGGGTGGCGACGTCCATCACCTGGACCCGGTCCGAATCGCTGGCGCAGATGTACAGCAAGCGGTTGTCGTGGGACAGCAACAGCCCTCGGGGGCGTTGGCCCACCGGCAGGGTCTCGATGACCTCCAGGCTCTGCATGTCGATCAGGCTCAGGCTGTTGTCTTTCTCATTGGAAACCCAGGCGATGCTGGCGGCGGCGGGGCCGGCGACCAACAACGCCGCCGCCAGGGTGAGGGTCTGGCAAAGCAGGGCAGGTTGGAACCGGGTCGGGTCAAGCAGGGGGCGGCGCATGGCGGTTTCCTTATTGTTGTTCTTGAAGGGATCAGGGGTAGCGGCAGCTCACTTCGGGCCGGTCGTAGCCCAGGCTGTCCATTTCGTTGGTAGGGTGCAGAAAACCGTCCTGGGGCGAGGTGCTCACCAGCGCCCGCGGCTGAACCAGGGGAATCGGCTGGCGCAGTTGCCCGTTCCACGGCCGGTAACTGAGCTTGCGCCCCTTGAAACCGTCCAGCGGCAATTGCTCGCTCAGCGCCAGTTGGCGGATGGCCAATGGATCGTCCTGGCGCAGTTTGCTCACGGCACTGGCGATGCTGCGCACGGCGATCCAGGCGGCGAAATCACGATCATTCATCCAGCGCCCGGCCAGGGCTTCGAAGCGTTTTTGCAGCTGTGCCGCGCCGTAGGTTTCCACGGTCTTGTGCCAGGCGGTGGGGGTCAGGCCTTGCGTGCCGGCCACCGGACGCGGGTACCAGGTCTGGTAGGGCACGTATTCGCCGAAGTCGCCGCGCTCGTCGGCCACCAGCACCACGTCGTATTCGGCGGTCTGGGTGAACAAAGG
>NZ_WUUD01000017.1:144302-157388 GCF_009831705.1 Pseudomonas sp. PICF6
ACTGCACCAAGGCATCGGCGAGCATCGCCCGGTCGGGCAGGCTGTGGAGCACGTTGCCCAGGCAATCGGTGGTACGCAGGCTGTCGTCGGCGCTGCCGGCATTGAACAGCAGGCTGTCGGGCAGGGCGGCACTGAGTTGGCGCAGGCTGGCGGATGGGGCATTGACCACAAACAACCGCAGGCCTTGGTCATGCTGCGCTTGGGCGGCCTGGAGCAAGGCTTCGGGGCTGTCGACGCTGGCGCTTTGCAGATGGTAATCGTGCTTGAGAAAACGCCCGGTGCTGTTGCTGTCGACAATCGCCAACTGCGCCCCGCGCAGTCCGGCATCGGCGGGCTCTTCAATGACGTTGGACAGCAGCGGGCCCGGGTCGGGGCGGTAACCCAGGTAGCCGATGCGCACTTGCAGCGGCGCGCCGTCGCCAGCCTGGGCGGCGACCGGCAACCCGGCGCTGGCCGCTGCGAGCAAAGGGATCAAGGCGTAACTGACGAGCCGGCGCATAACACCTCCATTGCGGGTAGCGCCAGCATAGAAAGCCTGTGTCCAGGGGGAAATATGCAGAAAGTACCGCCGGGCCAGTACCAAGGTAGTAACCCGCTGTCGACGCCGGGGTTTTAGGATGCCAGTCATCGTCATTCATCAGGAGCGGACGGACCGTGCGGATTCTCAAAGCCCTGCTGCTGCCGTTGTTGCTGATCTTGAGTCTGATTGGCGTGGATCGGTTGTCTGGCAAACCAAAGAGCTGCCGCGAACACAAAACCTGCGAGCACAGAGGTTCCCCTGTGGGAGCGAGCTTGCTCGCGATAGCGGTGGTTCAGTCGACAGCGCTGTTGAATGTGCCGATCTCATCGCGAGCAGGCTCGCTCCCACAGGAGTACTGTGCCGGCCAGGGGTTGGGCCGATAACCATGTCGGCCCTCTGGCGAATCAACCTCTGGGTGACGGCGTTTTTCGCCCTGGTCACCCTGGCTTGTGCGGTCCTGTTGCTGCATCAAGCCACGGCTGATGTGAAACGTGAGCTGCAATCGGCCGAGTCCGTGGTGCATTACCTGAGTGAAACCGCCGAACGCAACCCGGCCAGTCTCCAGTCGCGGCTGACCGGCAGTCTGCGTCATGTGCGGGTGCACTGGTTGGCGGCGGGGCAGGTGCAGCCGGGGAACAGCGAGGGCGGGGTGAGCGCCTGGCTTGGTCGCTGGTTACTGGGCGACGCTCCGGCTGCCGAGGTGGTGGATTTGCGCGACGGTCGCCGGGCCTGGATCGCGGTCGATCCTCGGGACGAAATCGAAGAAGTCCTCGATTCCCTGGTGCAACTGCTCGGCGTCTGTGCGCTGGCGCTGTTGGTCAGCCTGCTGGTGATCCGCTGGGCGGTGCGCCGGGGTATGGGATTGCTCGATGAATTGCTGCAGGCCCTGCGTCAGGTCTGCGCCGGCGATCTGCGGGTGCGGCTGGCCGCTGATGCTATCCCGGAGGCCCGGCAATTGGCGGTGCATTTCAATCGCATGACCGCTGCCCTGACTCAGGCCCAGGCCGATAACACCCGGCTTACTCAAGCCCTGCTGGCCGTGCAGGAGCAGGAACGCACGCAGCTGGCTCGGACCCTGCACGATGACCTAGGCCAATACGTGGCAGGGATCCGCGCCCGGGCATGCTTGCTGCGGCTGGTGATCGATCAGCCGCCGATGCTGGAGCAGACCGTCAGCCAGCTCGAGGGTCATTGCGAGCATCTGCAACAGGGATTCCGTGCGCTGGTGCAAGACCTGTATCCGGTGGTGCTTCAGCACCTGCCGCTGTCCGAGGCCATCGAGCTGCTGGTGGCTCAGTGGCAACAAAACCAGGGCATCGCCTGTCAGCTGCGGATCAACGCGCCGTTGCCGCCGTTGTCGGGCTCGAACAAGACCCACCTGTATCGCCTGTTGCAGGAAGCGCTGACCAATGTCGTCCGGCATGCCGGCGCCACGCAGGTGCGGATTCGCCTGCAGCATCGGGCCGGGCGTTTGCGAGTGCTGGTGCGTGACAACGGCCGGGGAGCGACCGGGCCCCATCGAGCGGGCGTTGGCCTGCACTCGATGTCCGAGCGCGCCCGCAGCCTGGGTGGCGAACTGCGCATCATCAGCCAGCCCGACGCAGGTTGGGCGCTGGCCTTGAATATTCCCCTGGAGGCGTGATGAACATCTTGTTGGTCGACGATCATGCGGTGGTTCGGCAGGGCTATGCCAGCCTATTGCGGGCGCTGATGCCGGAGCTGCAAGTGCGCGAAGCCGCCACCGGTGAAGAGGCGTTGAGTCAAGTGCTGGAGCAGGTGCCTCATCTGGTGATCATGGATTTCGGCCTGCCCGGTATCAGCGGGCTGGAAACCACCCGGCGCCTGCGCCAGCGCCTGCCGCAACTGCGGGTGCTGT
The DNA here is from genome assembly GCF_009831705.1 of Pseudomonas sp. PICF6. Classification (NCBI taxonomy): domain Bacteria; kingdom Pseudomonadati; phylum Pseudomonadota; class Gammaproteobacteria; order Pseudomonadales; family Pseudomonadaceae; genus Pseudomonas; species Pseudomonas sp. PICF6. The sequence goes on from NZ_WUUD01000017.1 coordinate 146,699, forward strand.
TCTTCAGCATGCATGATGAACTGCCGTTGGTCCGTCAGGCGCTGGACGCCGGGGCTGCGGGCTACCTGACCAAGAATTCGGCACCTCAGATACTGGTGGAGGCCGTGCGCCGGGTGCTGGCCGGCCATGCCTACATCGAACAAGCCCTGGCCACCCAGTTGGCCTGCGCCAGTACCCGGCATAACACCGACCCGCGCTTGCAATGCATGACCCAGCGCGAGCTGGAGATCTTCGTCATGCTCGCCAGGGGCACCCCGGCTCGCACCATTGCCGAACAGTTGTGCATCAGCGCCAAGACCGTGTCCAATCACTTGACGCTGCTCAAGAGCAAGCTGCAGGTCAGTTCCCATGCCGAACTGGTCCATCTGGGGATCGACATGGGTGTGGTGCGGGTGGCGGGGTGAGCCCCTCATTTCCTCGCAATGATGCTCAACTGTGGCGAGGGGATTTATCCCCGTTGGGCTACGCAGCAGCCCCAAACCCTGAAGACTCGGTGTGCCAGGTCTATTGAGCTGGCTGTTTTAGGGCTGCTGCGCAGCCCAGCGGGGATAAATCCCCTCGCCACAAGGCTGTGTATGTATCTGGAGACTTCATTGATCCCAGGACACTGGGCAACCCGTACACCCTTGCATATTCGCATCCTGAAAATTCCCGTAATGCTGGCGTGAACCGCTCATGTTGGCGTCTTCCAGGTTGCTTTCGCCAAGCTTGGCTTCCTGCAGGTTGGCGTCGCGCAGGTCGGCGCCCTTGAGATCTGCCTTGCTCAGCCAGGCCATTTCCAGGTCGGCGGCTTGCAGGTTGGTTTCGTGCATTCGGGCGCCGGACAGCCGGGCAAATTGAAGATACGCGGCGCTCAGGTCGACTTTCTGGAACTGCGCGCCCTGGGCAAACAGGCCCCAGCCCTGGATAGCCTTGAGCGTGGCCCCACTGAAATCCGCCAGACGCAGGTTGCTTTGCTGCAAGCTGGCACGGGTCAGGTTGGCGCCTTGCAGACGGGCTTTTTCCAGATTGGCCAGGTCCAGCCGCGCATGGCGCAGATCGGCGCCCCGCAGGTCGGCACCGCTGAGGTTCATTTTGCGCAGGTCCTGGTTGGCCAGCCGGGCGCCGCGAAGGTCGGCGCCGGGGCATTGGCTGGACTCGGCGATGATGCAGCCGTTGATGGTCAGGGGCATGTCGGGATCGGCGGCGCTGGCATTTGCGGCGAACACGATCAATAAAACCAGTGGATAGTTCATGGCAGGAACTCGAGTTAACTGTGGGAGCGAGCCTGCTCGCGATTGCGGCGGTACATTCAACATCACTGCCAACTGAACCACCGCCATCGCGAGCAGGCTCGCTCCCACAAGGGATCTTTGCTGGACACAGAATCTGTGTCCAATGGGATCAAGAGTGGGAGCGAGCCTGCTCGCGAAGCCGTCGGCACATTCAACATCACTGCCAACTGAACCACCGCCATCGCGAGCAGGATCGCTCCCGCAAGGGTTATTGGCGGGCCACCTTGTTATCCCAACTCGGAATCTTGAACACCCAGAACGACCCGCCCTGGGCCACCGGCTTGGTCAGCTCGGCCATGTCGCCGCCCCACAACGGCACGGCGCCGCCGTAGCCGACGGTCACGCCGATGTACTGTTCGCCGTCCTGCTCCCAGGTGATGGGCGGGGAGACGATGCCGCTGCCGGTCTGGAACTTCCACAATTCCTGGCCGGTCTTGGCGTCGAAGGCCTTGAAGAAGCCGTCGCCGGTGCCGGTGAACACCAGATTGCCTTTGGTGGCGAGCACCCCGGCCCACAGCGGCAAGGCTTCCTTGTGTTCCCAGACCACCTTGCCGGTGGTGGGGTTCATCGCCCGCAGGCTGCCGACGTGATCGTCATACATTCGCTTGATGCGAAAGCCCATGCCCAGGTAGGCCGAGCCTTTCTTGTAGTTCACTTCTTCGGTCCAGTATTCCTCCTTCCACTGGTTGCCCGGCACGTAGAACAGCCCGGTGTCCTGGCTGTAGGCCATGGGGTTCCAGTTCTTGCCACCCAGGAAAGGCGGTGAGACCTCCACCGGTTTGCCCTTGGTTTCACCCGGCAGTGGCTTGGCCGGACGCTGACCTGGATTTTCCACCGGGCGGCCGGTCTTCAGGTCGATGTGGCTGGCCCAGGTGATGTTGTCGACGAAAGGGAAGGCGTTCTGCAGCTTGCCGTTGTTGCGGTCCACGACGTAGAAAAAACCGTTGCGGTCGGCGTGGGCGGTGGCCTTGACCAGCTTGCCGTCCTTGTCTTTGTAGTCGAACAGCACCAGCTCGTTGTTGCCGGAGAAATCCCAGGCATCGTTGGGCGTGTGCTGGTAGAACCACTTCACCTCGCCGGTACTAGGGTCGACGCCCACCTGGCCGGAGGTGTAGAGGCTGTCGTAATCCTGCGGGTTGCCATCCTTGGCCGTGCGCGCCCAGGTGTTCCATGGCCCCGGGTTGCCGGCGCCGACGATGATGGTGTTGGTTTCGGGGTCGAAACTGGCGCTCTGCCAAGGTGCGCCGCCGCCGTGGCTCCAGGCCTCGACCTTGCCGGTTTCGGTGGTTTTGTCGTCGGGCCAGGACGGTGCTTTCACATCGCCGGTCGGCGTGCTGTCCTTGCCGTTGAGACGGCCCATGTGGCCTTCGACGAAAGGCCGCATCCAGACTTCTTCACCGGTGTCCGGGTCCCGGGCGAACAGTTGCCCGACCACGCCGAACTCATCCCCGGAACTGCCATGGATCAACAGCACCTTGCCGCTGGTCTTGTCCTTGATCAGTACCGGGGCTCCGGTCATGGTGTAGCCGGCCGCGTGATCGCCGAACTTCTTGTTCCACACCACTTTGCCGGTGTTTTTATTCAGGGCGACCACCCGCGCATCCAGCGTGCCGAAGTAGATCTTGTCGCCGTAAATGGCCGCGCCCCGATTGACCACGTCGCAGCACGGGCGAATGTTGTCCGGCAGCCGATGGCTGTAGGTCCACAGGCGTTTGCCGGTCTTGGCGTCGAGGGCGAATACCCGCGAGTAAGAGCCGGTGACGTACACCACGCCGTCGCTGACGATGGCCTGGGACTCCTGGCCGCGCTGCTTTTCGTCGCCGAATGAATAAGACCAGGCCGGCGTGAGCTTGAACACGTTCTTGTCATTGACCTGGGCCAGCGGGCTCCAGCGCTGGGCGTTGGTGCCCATGCCGTATTGCAATACGTCGCGGGTGGTCAGGTGGTCGTTGGCGATGTCTTCCCAGGTGACTGCGGCGTTCGCCTGCGGAGTCAGGGACAGGCTGCCGGCCAGCAGCAAGGCCACGGTCAGGGAAGAGAGGGCGGGGAGCGTTTTTATTGTCATGGTGGGCATTCCCAGTGAGGTTTTGGCCTGACTAGGTTGGGTCGCGTCAGGGCTCTACCGATACGGAAAAAGTCCCGCCCTTGCCGGGAAGACTTCCCGAACCGGCTGTCTTTGCGAACCGCGCCGGATGACCCGCTACCAAGGAACTAGAGTGCGGCCACCAAAGCAGCATTCGGCTGGGGTGCAGGCGTTCCTAAGATGACGGCACGGCCTCTGTAGAGAGGTCTTGCGTGCAAATTCGAGGGCATAACAATGACAACAAAACGCAACGCCATCATCGCTACCGCATTGCTGATAGGGCTGACCGGCGCAGGCTCCGTGTGGGCCCATGGCAACGTAGTGCCCCAGGCAGTGGAAACCAAAGGGCTGACCCCGATCAAGGACACCGGCCTGCCGTTGGATGGTGATGGTTGGGTCGCCCAGAACCCTTACCGCAGTTCTCCCGAGCGAGACAAAGCGGTGGAAATCGGCGCCTCGGCCTACAACCAGAACTGCGCCGCGTGCCACGGCCTGGAAGCCAAGTCCGGTGGGATTGCGCCGGATCTGCGCATGCTGGACGCCGCCGAAGCCGGAGATGAGTGGTTTGTCGAGCGCGTGCGTCACGGCGCGGTGCGCGACGGCCGGGTCTACATGCCGAAAATGGCGGACTACTTAAGCCAGGAAGCCTTGTGGGCGGTGCGCACCTATCTCGACAGCGTGCACGTCGAGGAGTGATCGCCATGCGCCTGTTCGCGTGGATATTCTGCAGCCTGTTGCTGTGTGGCCAGACGGTTCAGGCACAGGTGCGTAACTACGATGAAATGATCGCCGCCGGCGAGCTGAAAGTGGCGGTGTACAAGGATTTTGCCCCCTATAGCTTCGAAGACCACGGCCAGCCTCGGGGCGTGGATGTGGAGCTGGCCCAGGCCCTGGCCAAAGCCCTTGGCGTGCGCCTGCGATTGATCTGGGCGCCGCCCGGCGAAAAGCTCGATGACGACCTGCGCGATTACATCTGGCGCAGCAGCGCCCTGCATGGTCGGCAACTGGCCGACCTGATGATGCGCGTGCCTTACGATCGCGACTACGTGCAAAAGCGCAACGACATCGGTGAACTGGAAAACGCCCAGGTCGCCATGTTCGGGCCTTATCAGCAGGAGTGCTGGCAAGTGGCGTACGACCGCCGACGGCTTGAAAGTGTAGGCAGTGTCGCGGTATTCCAGCAGCACCCCATTGGCGTTGAAGTCGACAGCGTGCCGTCGTTCTACCTGACCTCGGTGTTCAACGGCATGCTCAGCGCCAGGACCCATCACTTCCCCGGCGTAGGCCAGGCGTTCAAGGCCATGCGGGCCGGGCAGGTCGACGCGGTCATGGCCATGCGCGGGGAGATCGACTGGCAACTGCATGAGGCGGCCGATCCGCAACTGGCATTGGCCGAAAATGCTTACCCGAACATGGGCAAGCAACGGTGGGAAATCGGCATGGCGGTGCATGAGAGCAACCGGCAGCTGGCTTATGCGGTGGAAGAAGCGCTGGAAGGGTTGATCCGCGACGGTAGTCTCAAAACCATCTATGCCCATTACGGCCTGCGTTACGAAGTGCCCGAGATGTATCAATAGGAGCGCAGGGATGAACTGGCGAGCGTGGGGTCTGCTGTTGTGCTGCCTGCCGTTGACGGCGACGGCGCTCGAGACTGGGAAGGACCCGGTGCCCTCGGTGATGTGGGCCTTCTATCACAAACAATTGCTGGGTGAGGCGCCGTTCGTGTTCGACGACCGGGTCCGGTTGCTGGCGCCGCCTTTTGCCGAAGACGCGCGCCAGGTGCCGTTGCAGATCGATGCCCGCGCATTCACCGGCGACGTGGTGCGCATGCTGGTTTGGGCCGAACTGAACCCGCTGCCCAAGATCGTCGATTTCCAGCCGGGGGAGCGGGTGCTGCCCTGGCTGTCGATCCGCATTCGTATCGAGCAGGCCACGCCGTTGCGCGCTGCCGTGCAGACCCGTGACGGCCTGTGGCACGTCGGCTCGACGTTGATCGACGCGGCCGGTGGCGGCTGCACCGCGCCAAGCGTGGTGCGGACCCAGCCGGGCTGGGAAGAACACTTGGGCGAAGTGCTGGGAGCTCGTTACCCCCGAGGTGAAGACAGCCGCCTGCGCCTGCAAGTCGCCCACCCAATGGACAATGGGCTGGTGAGCGGCATCCCGGAGTTTTACCTCAACCAGGCGCAGTTGCTGGACGCCGACGGCCAGGTGCTGGCGCGCCTGGAGCTGTTCCCGGCCGTCAGCGAAAACCCCAACCTGAGCTTCGACATTCAAGGCCCCGGGCAGACCCGCCTGTTGTTGCGTGACAACAGCGGCAATGAATTCGAGGCTACGGTCCCCTGACCACAAGGAGCGCGCCATGCGTTGGTTGTTGCTGATCTGGCTGGGCCTGTGCCTGCCGACATGGGCCGCAGCGGACTATTCACTCAAGCCCCGGCAGATCGCCGAAGGCACTTGGTTGCTGGAAGGCAGCACGGACAATTTTGCCAAGGCCAACGGCGGCAACATCGTCAACACCGCTTTTATTGTCACCGAGGCCGGCGTGGTGGTCATCGACAGCGGCCCGTCCCGGCGCTACGGGCAGGCCTTGCGCCAGGCGATTGCCGCGACCACCGATAAGCCGGTGATCCAGGTGTTGCTGACCCATCATCACCCCGACCATGTCTTGGGCAACCAGGCCTTTAGCGACGTACCCATCGGCGCGCTGGCGGGGACCACGGATCTGTTGCGCCAGCAGGGCGATGCCATGGCCGAGAACATGTACCGGCTGGTCGGTGACTGGATGCGTGGCACCGAAGTGGTATTGCCAAACCAAGTGCTGGTTCCCGGTCCGCTGAAGGTCGGCAACCATTCGTTGCGTCTGCTGGCATTGGCCGGGCACACCGGGACGGACCTGGCGATCCTCGATGAAACCACCGGCGTGTTGTTTGCCGGCGATCTGGTGTTCTACGAACGCGCCCTGACCACCCCGAACAGCCCCGGTCTGGAGGTCTGGCTCAAGGACCTGGACACCCTGCAAAGTCTGTCGTGGAAGCAGATCGTACCCGGCCATGGTCCAGTGGCGAGCGATGCCCGGCCTTTCTTGCAAATGCGCGATTACCTCGGCTGGCTCGACCAACTGATGCGCGACGGCGCGGCCCGGGGCGATGACATGGCCGAGATGATCCGCAGCCCCATCCCCGAGCGTTTTGCCGGGATCAGCCTGAGTCGCTATGAATTGATTCGCAGTGTCAGTCATCTTTATCCGCGTTATGAGCGGGTAGGGATGAAGCGAGTAGATGCCAAGATTGAGTAGTCCCGGCAAATCCCCCGGCTAGCGCCAAAAATGAAAAAAAGCGGGCCTTGGTCTAAGGTCATTGTTAAGGACACAGCAGGGGTGTGGTGCCTGAAAAAATAGCCGAAGTCGCGGAACCGAAGATGTCATGGCCGCAGAGTGCTTTCTACGCAAGGCAGAACTCTGGAGCAGCGATGAAATGACCATCACAAAAATCCTCCACGACAAAATCCACGCCAATGGCATCGAAATGCACTATCGGTTTACCGGGCAAGGGGCACCGATCGTCCTTCTCCACGGCTGGCCACAACACTCTCTGATGTGGAATCGGGTCATGGCGGAACTCGCCGACCAGTATCTAATCATTGCCCCGGATCTGCGCGGAGCCGGAGGATCGTCGATTACGCCCGGGGGCTACGACAAGCGGACCATGGCTCGCGATCTACGAGCCCTCATCGAGAAGCTCAACCTGGGGCCGGTCTTCCTTGTGGGCTACGATCACGGTGTTGGCGTTGCTTACCAATATGCCGGCGCGCACCCCAACGAGGTTCGACGGCTGGCCCTCGCCGAATATGCGCTGCCGGGGTTCGGCTACGAGGCCAAGCTGACGCCGTCTCGAGACTGGGACGTTGCCAGCAGCTGGCAACTCAGCTTCTTCACTCAGCCCGATGTTGCGGAAATGTTCATTCGCGGAAAGGAGCGCGAGCTGCTCTCCTGGTTTTTCTGGAAGATGTCCGCCAACCCTGAGGGCGTGAGCGGCGAGGACTTCGAGGAATATGTCCGGCAGATCATCAAACCAGGCGCGCTGCGAGCGGGCCTCAATTACTACGCTGCGGTCTGGCAGGACATGGACGACCATTCCGAAACCGCTCGGCGGGGCAAACTGCAGATGCCCGTGCTCGGCATTGGTGGTCGATGGGGGTTCGCCGAGAAGACCAGCCTGCTCCTCGAACCGGTGGCGCAGCACCTGAGTGGGACCGTCATTGAAGGTGCCGGACACTGGCCGGCCGACGAACGTCCCGACGAATTCGCCCGAATCTTGCGCGATTTTTTCCAAGCCGACTCGCCCTGAAGCCGGCATGCCGTTCACGTAAGGCTGGCGCCACCTTACCGGCTTCCTGAGGGAACAGCGTTGTAACGGTCCAATCCGGTCTTCACATGTACCAAGGAACTAGAAAACTCAACACAGCGGGCAATTGTTGACGACGGCCCCAAGGCCAAGAATCTGCGGCAGACCGGGAAAATTTCCCGGGTATAACAATAACCGCAGAGGTAGCCGTCATGACTCATCCCGCACGTCGCCAGCCCTTCGCCGTGAGCCTGCTGCTCAGTGCCATGCTGCTGTCCGGTTCGGCCTTGGCCGCCGTGACCGATCAGGAAATTCTCCAGGACCCGAAAAACCCGCAGCAGGTCGTGACCAACGGCCTCGGCGTGCAAGGCCAACGCTATAGCCCACTCGACACGCTCAACGTGAATAACGTCAAGGATCTGCGTCCGGTCTGGGCGTTCTCCTTCGGCGGTGAAAAGCAGCGCGGCCAGCAGGCCCAGCCGATGATCAAGGATGGGGTGATGTACCTCACCGGTTCCTACTCGCGGGTGTTCGCGGTGGATGCACGCACCGGCAAGAAACTCTGGCAATACGATGCGCGCCTGCCCGATGACATTCGTCCTTGCTGCGACGTGATCAACCGTGGCGTGGCGCTGTATGGCGACCTGGTGTATTTCGGCACCCTGGACGCCAAGCTGGTGGCCCTGAACAAGGACACCGGCAAGGTGGTGTGGAGCAAGAAAGTCGCTGACCACAAGGAAGGTTATTCCATCAGCGCCGCGCCCATGATCGTCAATGGCAAGCTGATTACCGGCGTGGCGGGCGGCGAGTTCGGCGTGGTGGGCAAGATCAGCGCCTACGACCCGAAAAACGGCGAGCTGCTGTGGACCCGTCCGACCGTGGAAGGGCACATGGGTTATGTCTACAAGGACGGCAAGGCTATCGAGAATGGCATTTCCGGTGGCGAAGCCGGCAAGACCTGGCCGGGGGATCTCTGGAAGACCGGTGGTGCGGCGCCCTGGCTGGGCGGCTACTACGACCCGGAAACCAATCTGCTGCTGTTTGGCACCGGTAACCCGGCACCGTGGAACTCCCATCTGCGCCCTGGCGACAACCTCTATTCCTCGTCGCGCCTGGCCCTTAACCCGGACGACGGCAGCATCAAATGGCACTTCCAGAGCACCCCTCACGACGGCTGGGACTATGACGGCGTCAACGAACTGATCTCCTTCAACTACAAGGAAGGGGGCAAGGACATCAAGGCTGCGGCCACCGCCGACCGCAACGGCTTCTTCTACGTGCTCGATCGCACCAACGGCAAGTTCATCCGCGGCTTCCCGTTTGTCGACAAGATCACCTGGGCCAGCGGCCTGGACAAGGAAGGGCGGCCGATCTACAACGAGGCCGGCCGTCCGGGCGCGCCGGGCAGCGAAGCCAAGGGCAGCTCGGTGTTTGTCGCGCCGGCGTTCCTCGGGGCGAAGAACTGGATGCCGATGGCCTACAACCAGGACACCGGGTTGTTCTACGTGCCGTCCAACGAATGGGGCATGGACATCTGGAACGAAGGCATCGCCTACAAGAAGGGCGCGGCGTTCCTGGGGGCCGGTTTCACCATCAAGCCGCTGAACGAGGACTACATCGGTGTGCTGCGGGCCATCGACCCCAAGACTGGCAAGGAGGTCTGGCGTCACAAGAACTTCGCGCCGCTGTGGGGCGGAGTGCTGACCACCAAGGGCAACCTGGTGTTCACCGGCACGCCTGAAGGATTCCTGCAGGCCTTCAACGCCAAGACTGGGGAAAAGGTCTGGGAATTCCAGACCGGCTCCGGTGTGCTAGGTTCGCCCATCACTTGGGAAATGGATGGCGAGCAATACGTCTCCGTGCTCTCGGGCTGGGGTGGCGCGGTGCCGTTGTGGGGCGGCGAAGTGGCCAAGCGCGTGAAGGACTTCAACCAGGGCGGCATGCTCTGGACCTTCAAGTTGCCGAAAGAGTTGGTGGCCAAGCGCTGAGTTGTCATTGAGCCGTGGGCTGCTTTTGTGGCGAGGGGATTTATCCCCGCTGGGCTGCGAAGCGGCCCCAAAATCTTTGCGAGCGCTGCGCACTCGAGCGGGGATAAATCCCCTCGCCACAAAGGCAGCGCTTGTTCCCGCTTTTCGTGTCCTGAAAAATCCACAAACCTACGACCAAATAACGAGAGCCCCCCTGCCAATGACGCATTCGTCCAGCATGCGGGTCTCTCTACCATCGGCCTATCGCCTGTCCCGCGACAGGCATCGACCAGGCAGAGGCCCATTATGATCTATGCACAACCCGGAACCCCAGGCGCCGTCGTTACCTTCAAGCCGCGCTATGGCAATTTCATCGGCGGCGAATTCGTCGCGCCGGTTAACGGCGAGTATTTCACCAACACGTCCCCGGTCAACGGCGAGGTCATCGCCGAGTTCCCACGCTCCAACGCCGCTGACATTGACAAGGCCCTGGACGCAGCCCACGCCGCTGCCGATGCCTGGGGCAAGACTTCGGTGCAGGATCGCTCCCTGGTGCTGTTGAAAATCGCCGACCGCATCGAACAGAACCTGGAACGCCTGGCTGTCAGCGAGACTTGGGACAACGGCAAAGCCGTGCGCGAAACCCTCAATGCCGACGTACCGCTGTCGGCCGACCATTTCCGTTATTTTGCCGGCTGCATCCGCGCCCAAGAGGGTGGGGCCGCCGAGATCAATGAACTGACCACCGCCTATCATTTCCACGAACCGCTGGGCGTGGTCGGACAGATCATCCCGTGGAACTTCCCGCTGCTGATGGCCGCCTGGAAACTCGCCCCGGCCCTGGCCGCGGGTAACTGCATCGTGCTCAAGCCAGCGGAGCAGACGCCGTTGTCGATCACCGTGTTCGTCGAGCTGATCGCCGACCTGCTGCCGCCCGGTGTGTTGAACATCGTCCATGGCTTTGGCCGCGAAGCCGGTGAAGCCCTGGCCACCAGCAAGCGCATCGCCAAGATCGCCTTCACC
>NZ_WUUD01000017.1:157398-200465 GCF_009831705.1 Pseudomonas sp. PICF6
GGGCTCGCACATCATGAAATGCGCCGCCGAGAACATCATCCCGTCCACCGTGGAGCTGGGCGGCAAGTCGCCGAACATCTTCTTCGAAGACATCATGCAGGCCGAGCCGGCGTTCATCGAAAAGGCCGCCGAAGGCCTGGTGCTGGCGTTCTTCAACCAGGGCGAAGTCTGCACCTGCCCATCACGGGCGCTGGTGCAGGAGTCGATCTACGCGCCGTTCATGGCCGAGGTCATGAAGAAGATCGCCAAGATCAAGCGCGGCAATCCGCTGGATACCGAAACCATGGTCGGCGCCCAGGCGTCCCAGCAGCAGTACGACAAGATTCTTTCGTACCTGGACATCGCCCGGGAGGAGGGCGCCGAGCTGCTCACGGGCGGCGCGGCGGAACATCTTGAAGGGGATTTGTCGAGCGGCTATTACATCCAGCCGACCCTGCTCAAGGGCCACAACAAGATGCGCGTGTTCCAGGAAGAGATCTTCGGCCCGGTGGTAGGCGTGACCACGTTCAAGGATGAAGCCGAAGCCCTGGCGATTGCCAACGACACCGAGTTCGGCCTCGGCGCCGGTCTCTGGACCCGTGACATCAATCGCGCCTACCGCATGGGTCGGGCAATCAAGGCCGGGCGTGTCTGGACCAACTGCTACCACCTGTACCCGGCCCACGCCGCGTTCGGTGGCTACAAGAAGTCTGGCGTGGGTCGTGAAACCCACAAGATGATGCTCGACCATTACCAGCAGACCAAGAACCTGCTGGTGAGCTACGACGTTAATCCGTTGGGCTTCTTCTAACCCAGAACCCCCCCTGTGGGAGCGAGCCTGCTCGCGATAGCGGTAGATCATTCAACCTCTATGTTGAATGTTCCGGCGTCATCGCGAGCAGGCTCGCTCCCACATTTGGATTTGTGTGATTGCAGCATTGCTACCAACGCACCCCACCCACCGCTTCGAAAGTAGCATTCGAACGCCGGGTACAGCGTGCATTAATGACGTTGCCGGAATGGCCCGGTACAAGAAGAGGAAAGACCCATGTGGACTAAACCCGCGTACACCGACCTGCGTATAGGCTTTGAAGTGACGATGTACTTCGCCAACCGATGAGCGCTGGCCCGGCCTGAGATGTTCAGGCCGGGCTACCCATTTGGTCTGATTGCAATCACGGTGGGATGCTTTAGGCTCAGGGTATTCCCGGAACAATAAGAACAGGCTTACCGATGAGCCAGAGTCTCAGCCCGCTGCGCAAGTTCGTTTCACCTGAAATCATGTTTGGCGCCGGTTGCCGGCACAATGTCGGCAATTACGCCAAGACGTTCGGCGCACGCAAGGTGCTGATCGTCACCGATCCCGGCGTGATCGCCGCAGGATGGGTCGCCGACGTCGAGGCCAGCCTCCAGGCCCAGGCCATCGATTACTGCATCTACAGTGCCGTCTCGCCCAATCCCCGGGTCGAAGAAGTCATGCTCGGGGCCGAGCTGTACCGGGAAAACCACTGCGATGTCATCGTCGCGGTCGGTGGCGGCAGCCCCATGGATTGCGGTAAAGGCATCGGCATCGTCGTTGCCCATGGTCGCAATATCCTGGAATTCGAAGGCGTGGACACCTTGCACGTGCCCAGCCCACCGTTGATCCTGATTCCCACCACCGCCGGCACCTCGGCGGACGTGTCGCAGTTCGTGATCATTTCCAACCAGCAAGAGCGCATGAAGTTTTCCATCGTCAGCAAGGCCGCGGTGCCGGACGTGTCGCTGATCGACCCGGAAACGACCCTGAGCATGGACCCGTTCCTGTCCGCCTGCACCGGCATCGATGCGCTGGTGCATGCCATCGAGGCGTTTGTATCCACCGGCCACGGCCCGCTCACCGACCCCCATGCGCTGGAGGCCATGCGGCTGATCAACAGCAATCTGGTGCAGATGATCGCCAACCCGGCGGATGTCGCCCTGCGGGAAAAGATCATGCTGGGCAGCATGCAGGCCGGCCTGGCGTTCTCCAACGCGATTCTCGGTGCGGTGCACGCGATGTCCCACAGCCTGGGCGGGTTCCTGGATTTGCCCCATGGCTTGTGCAACGCGGTGCTGGTGGAGCATGTGGTGGCGTTCAACTACAACTCGGCCCCCGAGCGTTTCAAGGTGATTGCCCAGACGCTGGGTATCGATTGCCGGGGCCTCAATCACCGGCAGATCCGCACCCGGCTGGTGGAACACCTGATTGCCCTCAAACGCACCATCGGCTTTCACGAAACCCTGGGGCTGCACGGGGTGAGCACTTCGGATATTCCGTTCCTGTCGCAACATGCGATGCATGATCCGTGCATTCTCACCAATCCTCGGGAGTCGAGCCAGCGGGATGTCGAGGTCGTCTATGGCGAAGCCCTCTGACGAACAGCAAAAAGCCCTGGCCGGGCTGCTGGGACTGGGCAATCACTCCACGCGCAAGAGCCACTATCCGGAACTGGCCGCGCGCCTTGATGAGCTGGAACAGGCTCGGCAACACCTGCAACAGCTCAACGATCAGTTGGAACAGCGGGTGGCCGAACGTACCGACGCGCTGCTGGAGGCCAACCGCAACCTGCAACAACAGATCACCCAACGCGAGCTGATCGAACAACAACTGCGCGACGCTCGGGACGCTGCGCAGGCGGCCAACCGCAGCAAGGACAAATACCTGGCCGCCGCCAGCCATGACCTGCTGCAACCACTCAACGCCGCACGCTTACTGATCGCCACATTACGCGAACGCTCGCTGCCCACCTCCGAACACGTGCTGGTGGAGCGTACCCACCAGGCGCTCGAAGGGGCGGAGGACCTGCTCACCGACCTGCTGGACATCTCCCGGCTGGACCAGGCTGCAGTCAGGCCGGACCTGGCGCCGTATCGGCTGGATGAGTTGCTCGCGCCGCTGGCTTCGGAGTTTCAATCGGTGGCTGGCGCTGCCGGCTTGGAGCTACGGGTACGTTTCGGCGACGAAACAGTGATGACCGACCTGCGGCTGATGACCCGGATCTTGCGCAACCTGCTCAGCAATGCCTGTCGCTACACCGCTCAGGGCGGCATCCTGTTGGCCGCGCGGCGTCGGGGCGAGCGGTTGAGCCTGGAGGTCTGGGACACGGGGCGCGGTATTGCCGCCGACTGCCTGGAGTCGATCTTCCTGGAGTTCAACCAGCTGGACGTAGGTCGCGCTGCCGATCGCAAGGGGGTCGGCCTGGGTTTGGCGATTGTCGAGCGTATCGCCCACATTCTCGGTTATCGGGTCCAGGTACGTTCCCGCCCGGGGCGCGGTTCGGTATTCAGCATCGAGGTGCCGTTGTCTGCTGAAAGACTGCTGCCCATGGCCCAGATGCCCGCCCAGGCCGTCGCCGGTAACCCGCTGCCTGGCCGCCGTCTGCTGGTCATCGACAATGAGCTGAGCATTTTGCAAAGCATGGCCGCGCTGCTGGGGCAGTGGGGGTGTGACGTGTTGACCGCCACGGACGAGGCGGGTGCCTTTGACGTGCTGCAAGGCCGCGCGCCGGAACTGATCCTGGCGGATTTCCACCTGGATCATGGCGTCGTCGGGTGCGAAGTGGTCAAGCACTTGCGCGAGCATTTTCAACAGACGATCCCGGCGGTGATCATCACCGCCGATCGCAGCGACCAGTGCCGCCGCGCCTTGCGCAAACTCAATGCGCCACTGCTCAACAAACCGGTCAAGCCCGGCAAATTGCGGGCGGTGTTGAGTCAGTTGCTCGGGTAGCGGGTGGAGAGGTGACGCCAGATTTCACCAACAATCCCTTGTGGGAGCGAGCCTGCTCGCGATAGCACTGGGTCAGCTTGCATCACTGTCTAATGCGCCACCGCCATCGCGAGCAGGCTCGCTCCCACATTTTTCAGCCAGTGCGCCATCAAAACGCCGTCATTTGGTCGGTGTTTATGCCTTGAATGAAAAAAGAGGCTTCGGTCTGTTTAGTTCATTCTGTAAACTCCCCCCGCTGCGACAATCGGGCGCGGCCATGTCTGGCCCGATTACAAGCGTTTTGCAGTGTCCCTCACCCAGCTGAAGCCAAGACCTACAAGAAGTCAGCGCCGGAGAGACATAAAAGCGAGGCCGATGATTCTCGGCCCCTGTAGGTCCGTCCTCCAGTCCCGTCTCGACCCCAGTCATGCCGTATGCCGGCCATGGCGTGGTCTATCCTTGCAGGACTGGTGGGCGGAATGGCGTTCTACCCTAGGGATACACACATGTTGAAGAGAACACACACGGCGCTGCTGGGCCTGGCGATGGCGATGGGTCTTGCGACCACGCACGCCGCCGAGGCAAAAAAAGTGGATGTCCTGCTCATTGGTGGCGGCATCATGAGCTCGACACTCGGCGTTTGGCTCAATGAGCTGGAACCGGACTGGACCATGGAAATGGTCGAGCGCCTGGACGGTGTTGCCCA
Source organism: Pseudomonas sp. PICF6 (assembly GCF_009831705.1). Taxonomy (NCBI): domain Bacteria; kingdom Pseudomonadati; phylum Pseudomonadota; class Gammaproteobacteria; order Pseudomonadales; family Pseudomonadaceae; genus Pseudomonas; species Pseudomonas sp. PICF6. Next base: position 161,814 of record NZ_WUUD01000017.1, read on the forward strand.
AGAGAGTTCCAACGGCTGGAACAACGCCGGTACCGGCCACTCCGCGCTGGCCGAGCTGAACTACACGCCCGAAGACAAGAATGGCAAGGTCGAAATCGCCAAGGCCATCGAGATCAACGAAGCGTTCCAGGTTTCCCGTCAGTTCTGGGCCTGGCAGGTCAAGAACGGCGTGCTGAAGAACCCGCGCTCGTTCATCAACTCCACCCCGCACATGAGCTTTGTCTGGGGTGAGGACAACATCGCGTTCCTGAAGAAGCGCTACGAAGCCCTTCAGGCCAGCCCGTTGTTCGCCGGCATGCAGTACTCCGAAGATCGCGAGCAGATCAACAAGTGGGTACCGCTGATGATGCAAGGGCGTGATCCGAGCCAGAAAGTCGCGGCCACCTGGAGTCCCTTGGGCACCGACGTGAATTTCGGCGAAATCACCCGTCAGTTTGCTGCTCACCTGCAAACCAAACCGAACTTCTCCCTCAAGCTGTCCAGCGAAGTGCAGGACATCACCCGCAACGAAGACGGCACCTGGCGCGTTGCGTACAAGAACCTGAAGGACGGTAGCGAAACCGAGACCGACGCCAAGTTCGTGTTCATCGGCGCTGGCGGCGGTGCCTTGCACCTGCTGCAGGAAGCCGACATCCCCGAAGCCCGTGAATACGCCGGCTTCCCGGTAGGCGGCTCGTTCCTGGTGACCGAGAACCCGACCGTCGCCCAGATGCACCTGGCCAAGGCCTACGGCAAGGCTTCGGTTGGCGCACCGCCGATGTCGGTTCCGCACCTGGACACCCGCGTGCTCGACGGCAAGCGTGTGATTCTGTTTGGCCCGTTCGCCACTTTCTCCACCAAGTTCCTGAAGAACGGTTCGTACTTTGACCTGCTGACCAGCACCACCACCCACAACGTGTGGCCGATGACCAAGGTGGGTATCGAACAGTACCCGCTGGTTGAATACCTGGCCGGCCAGTTGATGCAGTCGGACGAAGATCGCTTCAACGCCCTGAAGGAATACTTCCCGGACGCCAAGCAGCAAGACTGGCGCCTGTGGCAGGCCGGCCAGCGCGTGCAGATCATCAAGCGTGATGAAGAGAAGGGCGGCGTTCTGAAACTGGGTACTGAAGTGGTCGCCTCCCAGGACGGCAGCATCGCCGCTCTGCTGGGTGCTTCGCCAGGTGCCTCGACTGCTGCGCCGATCATGCTGACGGTGCTTGAGAAGGTCTTCAAGGACAAGGTCGCCACCCCGGCCTGGCAGGAAAAACTGCATCAGATCGTGCCAAGCTACGGCACCAAGCTCAACGAAAGCCCTGAGCGTGTGGCTCAGGAGTGGGCTTACACCAGCGAAGTCCTGCAGCTGGACACGCCACCGACGATCGGCCAGCAGCGCACCGCGCCTGCACCGACTGCGCCGGCCGCTGCCCCGCAAAGCAACCCGGCGGCCGACATGGCGCTGTAAACCGGACGTTGTCTGGTGAATAAAAAACGCCGCTCATCGAGCGGCGTTTTTTTTCGTCTATGATTTTTCGATCCCCGAAGAGGATCAAACCATGACTCGCCTGACCGCCAAGGACTTTGCCCCCGAACTGCTCGAGCTTTACGATTTTTACGCCCACGGCCAGATATCCCGAAGGATCTTCCTGGAGCGGGCCAGTCAGTTTGCGGTGGGCGGGCTGACGGCCGGCGCACTGCTGGCGTCGTTGAGCCCCAACTATGCCCAAGCGATGCAGGTGAACTTCACCGACCCGGATATCGTGGCGCAGTACATCACTTATCCCTCTCCCAACGGTCACGGTCAGGTGCGCGGCTATCTGGTCCGGCCAGCCAAGGCTAGCGGCCCGGTGCCCGGTGTGGTGGTCGCCCATGAGAACCGTGGCTTGAACCCCTATATCGAGGACGTCGCCCGGCGTGTGGCCAAGGCCGGTTTCGTGGCGCTGGCGCCGGACGGCCTGACCTCGGTGGGCGGGTATCCGGGTAACGATGACAAGGGGCGCGAGCTTCAGCAGCAGGTTGACCCCGAGAAGCTGATGAACGATTTTTTCGCTGCTGTTGAGTTTCTGATGAAACACGACGCCATTGGCGGCAAGAAAGTCGGCATCACCGGTTTCTGCTACGGCGGCGGGGTGGCCAATGCCGCCGCCGTGGCGTATCCCGAGCTCGGCGCGGCGGTGCCATTCTACGGGCGCGGGCCCAAACCTGAGGACGTGCAGCGAATCAAAGCACCGTTGCTGATCCACTACGCCGAACTCGACACCCGCATCAACGAAGGCTGGCCGGCCTATGAAGCAGCGCTCAAGGCCGGGAAGAAGACCTATCAGGCCTATATCTATCCGGGCGTCAACCATGGCTTCCACAACGACTCGACCCCGCGCTATGACGAAGCGGCTGCCGAACTGGCGTGGGGGCGCACCCTTGAGTGGTTCAAGCGTTACCTGGGGTGAGCGCCACGTCGCGGCTCAGTAGCGAATCATCACGGACTTGAGTTCCGTGTAGTCGTCGATGAAGGCGCTGCCGAACTCCCGGCCCATCCCCGAAGACTTGCTGCCGCCAAAGGGCACGGCCGGGTCGAGCAGGGTGTGCATGTTCACCCATACGGTGCCAGCTTCGATGGCGGGCACCATGCGCAGGGCCTTGCCCAGGTCATTGGTCCAGAGGCTGGCACTCAGGCCGAACGGCGTGTCGTTCATCAGCTCCAGCAGTTCTTCTTCACTGTCGTAAGGCAAGAACGTGGCGATCGGGCCGAAGGTCTCTTCGTGAAGCAAGGTATCGCTGCGACTGTTGGCAAGGATGATGGTCGGCTCGACATAACAGCCCGGTCCGTCGATCAACTTGCCGCCGTGAATGATGGTGTTGTCTTGCGCCCGGGCCTTGGCAAAGAACTCACCGAGTTTGCGCTGATGCTGGCGGTTGGTGACCGGGCCGAACTCGGTGGCTTCGTCCAGGGGCGAGCCGATATTGAGTTTGCTCAGGCGCTGGGCCAGTTTGTCCATGATCGGTTCAAGCTGCGAACGATGGACAAAGAACCGCTCGGCCGCGGCGCAGATTTGCCCTGAGTGCAGAAAACCCGCTTCGATGATGCCGTTGACCGCCACGTCCGCCGTCACGTCCGGCAGAAAACCCGCCGCATTCTTGCCGCCCAGTTCCAGTGTGGCACGGGTCAGCCCGGCGCCCATGGCGCTCTGGCCGACGGCGAGGCCGGTTGGCACGGAACCGGTGAACGAAACCTTGTTTGTGCCAGGGTGCTCGATCAACCCTTTGCCTACTTGACCACCGCCGGTCACCACGTTGAGGGCACCCGGTGGCAGGCCCGCGTCCATGGCCAGTTCGGCGATGCGCAGGATGGTCAGCGGCGTGAACTCGCTGGGTTTGATGATGATGCTGCAGCCGGTCACCAGTGCCGAGGCGAGTTTCCAGATGGCAATCATGGTGGAGAAGTTCCACGGCACGATGCCGACCACCACGCCCACCGGTTCGCGTAGCGTGAACGCGGTGTAGCGTTCACCGGCGAAGGAGGGCAGCGACGGGGTGATGGTCTGGCCGCTGATCTTGGTGGCCCAGCCGGCGTAATAACGCAAAAAATGCGCGGCCTGGTCGACCTCGAAAGCGCGGGATATCTGGATGATCTTGCCCGACTGGCAGGTTTCGATCTGCGCCAGTTCTTCGCGATGGCGCTCCAGTAGGTCCGCCAGCTTGAGCAGCACGTGACCGCGCACGGCCGGTGCCGCCGCAGACCACTGTTTGAATCCGCGCCGCGCCGACTCCACCGCCGCATCGATATCGCCTGGCGAGGCTTCGCTGACCTGTGCGATGACCTGGCCGGTGGCGGGGTTGACGACGTCCAGCGTCTGCGCGCTTTGGCTTTGGACATAACGACCGTCGATGAACAGCGCGTGGTGTCGGGCGAGAAAAGCTTCGACCTGAGGCAGCAGGGCAATATCGCTCATGAGGGTTTCCTGATCGCGGGCAAGGGAAAGTCTGGAGGTTAATCCCTGGGGGCCGATGCGGCTTGACTGTGCCTGCCGCGGGGTATGTCTGTGGCTGCCAGTTTCCGGGAGGGGCTGGCAGCCAGGAGCAAAAGCCATTGCAGCCATGTACAAGCCAGCGCGACCGGTTTGCGTTCAGATCAGTGTTTCGACTGACGGGCAAAGGGGCGGGCGATGTTTCTCCAGACCAACAAACAGAAGCTGGCGTTGATCGCGCAAATACAACGCGCATTGGCCGGAGAGGGCGGCGACGCCCCGATGCTGGAGGTGTATCCGTCACTGCGGGACTGTCTTGAGCAACACGCACGGCAGATGACGCAGGCAAGCGAAGACCTGCACAATGCCCAGGCACAGGTGAGCGAGCAGAGCGCGCGAGGCCGGCAACGTGAGCATGAACTTGAGGTGACTCGCCAGCAGTTGGAACAGACCCTGGAGCGCGAGCATCGGCTTGACGCACGCCTGGATGAACACCGCCAGCAGTTGCAGCAACTCCAGCAGCAAGCGCACATCTGGGAGCTGCTGCAATCGACCCTGACCGAAGGCTGCTGGGACATCACGGTGGTCAATGGCGATCTGCAACACCCCGCCAGCGCCATGCGTTTTTCCAGTCAGTTTCGCTCGCTGCTGGGCTACACCGCCGATGAGTTACCCGATGGCTGGGATGCCCAGGTCAGCATCACCCACCCTGACGACCTGCCAAAGATCATGGCGATTTTCGAGCGGGAAATCCTTGGCTCCCAGGGCAGCGGCGAGTACGTATTCGAATACCGGATGCGCCATAAGAGCCGGGATTACATCTGGTGTCGCGAGCGTGGTCGGGCGTTACGGGATTCGCACGCACGCCTGGTTCGGGTCATCGGTGCGGTGCGCGATATCAGCGATGAACGCTCGGCCCAATCCACCCACCAGCGCATGCTGGAGCAGAACCAAGTGACCTACGCCCAGATTGCCACCGTGGTGGGGGTGATCAAGGGCATCGCCGAGCAGACCAATCTGCTGGCCTTGAACGCCGCCATTGAAGCGGCCAGGGCGGGCGAGGTCGGGCGCGGTTTTTCCGTGGTGGCCGATGAGGTGCGCAAACTGGCAGAAAGCACTCGCCAGGCGACCCATCAGATCCAGACCATGTTGCATCAGCACAAACAATAATCCGCCCGGGAGCTGCCTTCGGGGCAGCTCCCGGTTGCTTCAGAATGGAAACGCTACCACCAGTTGGCTGTAGACATTGGTGCCGTTGCCATTCACTTGATTGCCGCCGTTGCTCGCGTCCTTTTCCGGCTTGTACAGACCCACCAGTGGCGTGACGATCAGGTGTTCGTTCACGGCCCATTCCACATACAGGTCCAGCTCCCGTCCATCGAGATTCAGCGCGTCGCGGGTGTGCAGGGTCTTGTAGTCGAAGAATAGCGCGCCGATAGTCACTGCCTCTGTTGGCTTGAGCTTGAGCCCCAGGTGCTGGACAGCGGTGTTGCTGTTGAACGGCCCGGAATAGTTGCCGGTGACTTCGCCCTGGAACCAGGTGCCATAGCCGCGACTCGTGCCGTTGAACATCGAGTCCCAGTCCTTGGAGTAGCGGCTGTAGCGATAGGTCAGGTCCGGGGACCAGGGCAGCTCAGCGAAGGTGTAGCCGGCTTCGGTGTACCAGGCTTTCTCCGGGCCCGCGTCCTTGTCCTGCCAGGCATATTCGAAGGCAAAGTGGGCATTGTCGATGCCGGCATTCCCCGCGCCCCGCAGGCTGTAGATGTCCATGCCTTCGCGCTGCTTCTGGAACTCGCTGGCGTAGCGATCATCGACGTCGATGCCATGGATGTAGGTCAGCCCCAGTGTGCCTGGTGCGGCGCTGTATTGCAGGGTACCGGCGGCCATTTCGGTATTGGCCTGGGCGCGGTTGTCGGACTTGATCCACATCAGGCTGCCGTGTACGCCTTCCTGGCCGCCCAGGCGCAGCACGGCGGTCTTGTCGAAGGCATGACGGGCCGCCAGGTAATAGGCGCCGCCGCGGTTGAACTCACCGTCGGCCACGCCTTTGCCCAGGTTCAGACCGTCGTCATTGATGATGAAACCATCGCCGAGGGTAATGACCTGGCGACCGTAGGACAGGTCGACGCCGTCCTTGCCCAGCGCCGGGAACAGGTCCCCTGAACGCCAGCCGGCAAACGCTTCATCGAACTTGGTGGTGCGTTCGGATCCGTCGCTCAGGCCCGCGGCATCTCCGTCGCCCCAGGTACCGGAGCTGACCAGATTGGCCGTCCCGTAGACGCTGCCCATGGCACCGAGTGTCTGGTCGATACTCAGGCCATACTTGATAAAACCCTCACGCCAACTTGAGCCGCCGCGGGTGCCGTCATAGTTCTTGCGACTATTGAACATCCCGTAGACCGCCAGGAAGTTGCCGGTAACCGTGGTGTCGTCGTCGGCGTAAAGCTCATAGGCCTGGGCCGACGAATCAGCCACCAGCAGGGCGATCCCAAGGCCGATGGCGTTGCGCAGCAAAGGTGTATTGCGGGTGTGCTCCATGGTGTTTTCCCCAGTGTGATAGGACATCAGAGCGCCCATTAAGGGGAGACCGGGGCAGGGAAGTCTTTTACCTGCCTGCCAGATAATTGATCCAGCCCGCCAAGGCGCGAGCGCTGGCAGGCAGCAACAAAACCGGCGGCAGACACGGGCAAGACGCTCGGGCCGAGGGCGGCGCACAGTGATCCTGCACGCGACGCCGTTTCGATCAGGGACTGGCTGGGGAAGGCTTGAGCGCCGGCTCCTGGACGGCAGTGGCATCCATACTAAAAATCCGCTTTCGAGGATCTTCACGATGTCGATCAATGACAGGCTCACCGAGCACTTGAACCGGGGTACGGTGGGCTTTCCCACCGCGTTGGCCAGCACCATTGGCCTGATCATGGCAAGCCCGGTGATTCTCACCGCCACCATGGGCTTCGGTATTGGCGGCAGCGCCTTTGCCGTGGCGATGTTGATCGCCGTGGTCATGATGCTGGCCCAGGCGACCACCTTCGCCGAAGCCGCCTCGATCCTGCCCACCACCGGCTCGGTCTACGACTACATCAACTGTGGCATGGGACGCTTTTTTGCAATCACCGGTACGCTGTCGGCCTACCTGATTGTCCATGTGTTCGCCGGGACTGCGGAAACGATCCTGGCCGGGGTCATGGCCCTGGTGAATTTCGAGCACCTCAACACCCTGGCCGAATCGGCGGGTGGCTCCTGGCTGTTGGGCGTAGGGTTCGTCGTGGTCTTCGGCGTGCTGAACGCGTTTGGTGTCAGCGCCTTCGGCCGGGCCGAGATCATCCTCACGTTCGGCATGTGGACGACCCTGATGGTGTTCGGCGTATTGGGCTTGATCGCCGCTCCGGCGGTGGAGCTGGAGGGGTGGTTTGGCGCATCCGTGGTGGGCACCGATCTGGTGACGGTGCTGTCGCTGGTGGGCATGGCCATGTTCATGTTTGTCGGTTGCGAGTTCGTCACGCCACTGGCGCCAGACCTGCGGCGCTCGGCCACGACCATGCCGCGGGCCATGATGCTGGGGTTGTTCGGCGTTGCCACGTGCATGTTCATTTATGGCGCGGCGATGAAGCGCCAGGTCGAAAATGTACTGCTCGATGCCAACAGCGGCGTGCACTTGCTGGACACGCCCATGGCGATTCCGCGATTCGCCGAGCAGGTCATGGGCGATATCGGTCCGATGTGGCTGGGGATCGGCTTCCTGTTTGCCGGAGCGGCGACCATCAACACCCTGATGGCCGGTGTGCCGCGGATTCTGTATGGCATGGCGGTGGATGGTGCGCTGCCGCGGTTTTTCACCTATCTGCACCCGCGTTTCAAGACCCCCGTGCTGTGCATCCTTGTGGCGATGCTGATTCCCTGTCTGCACGCGCTGTGGCTCGGCGGCAATACCGACAACATCATGCATCTGGTGCTGGCTGCAGTGTGTGCCTGGAGTTTTGCCTACCTGTTGGTGACCGTGTCGGTGATCAGCCTGCGGATCCGTCGTCCGGATCTGCCACGGGCCTATCGCTCACCGTTTTTCCCGCTGCCTCAGATCCTGTCCAGTGTCGGCATCGTCATCGGCATGTGGTTCATCACTCCACCAGGCATGAATCCGGCAGACATTTACGTTCCATTCGCGGTGATGCTCGGTGGCACTGCGGCCTACGCCTTGTTCTGGACCCTGGTGGTGCAGAAGGTCAATCCATTCAAGCCCGCGTCGGTGGAAGACGTGCTGGCCAAGGAGTTTTCCCATGAGCCAGGGCAACCTGTCAGCGAGTTTGACGAACGTGCTGCGAAGACTGTCTGAGCTGTTCAGTGCCCACCGCGCCCCGGTCGGTTATCGTCCCGGGGTGACGCTGGAACACTTGCGGCGCAACCTCGGGCTGGCGCGATTCGAGATGTCCGGCCCGGTGATGGCGATGGCCGTCACCGATGATGGTTGCTTGCAGGTGGAGATCGTCGAGCGCACCGAGTCGCAGTTGTTGATGCACCTGGTGATGACCGAGTTCGTGCTGCGCGTGCCTGCGTCGAGAGAGGGCACGGCACGCGTGGAACTGCACCATGGCGGGGCCGTGCGTCGCCAGGGTATTCGTTGTCGGCTCAAGGAAGGGGACAATCAGCTGTCGGCTCGTTTGAAGACGGCGATAGAGGGCGATCCGGCGCTGTACCAAGCCCTCATGCCGCTGGACTTCAAACGCCTGCGCATCGATCTGCAAGACCACCAGTGGTGCGTGCGGCTGGAGCACATGGGCGGCAGTGAGGTGGTGAATCGGATGCCGGCCTTTCGGCGCTACATTGCTTTGAGCCGCGAGCAACGGATTGCCTTGTGGGCGGTCTTGAGAGGCTTGCAAAGGGTGCTGGGAACACTCTGATTTGTGGGCTTTGCCCTGGCATCAATTGTGCTACTGCTCTGGCGATCAGGTACTTGTTGCGTGCATATAGATAACATGTTAACTATTGCCGTACAAAAACAATAAGCCACTGCGGAGAGCGCCATGAGCATGCATCAGGTTGGGCAAGACGGGCTGGAGACCTGGAACCGGGATCTGCGCGCGACTTGCGGCCATTTCGAGACGGAACTGGCCTTTAATCGCGCGCTGTTTATCGGTGAGGTGTCGAATTTCTTCCGTGGCGGTCTTTCCCTCGCCAACTTGCGTACCAACGCTGGCTGTATCAAGCGTCACTCGCCAAATCCCGACCACGATGACGACCAGGATTGCTTCCTGGTCAGTCAGCGCAGTGGATATTCGCGCATTACTCAGAACGGCCTGAGCATCCAGCTGGCGCCCGGCGAACTGCTATTGATGGATTCGGTGGGCTCGCTCGAGATCAGCCCGTTCGGCCTGATTGAACACGCGGTGTTGTCTCTGTCCCGCCAGGATGTGTCCAGGAAACTGGGCGGGGAAACCCGGACCTTCGGCAAGATCTCCTCGCGCAAGGCTTGTGGGCGCATGTTGCACGTCTTGATGGATCAGCTGTGCAAGGACACTCCCGACGGTGAGGGCGCCACAGGAGAAGGCGAAGCCTTGCAGAATGCGTTTGTTTCGCTGCTCGGTTCGGCCCTGGAGCAGGGCACCGGATCGGAGGATGACGGCGTTGCGTTGCAAGGCAGTCACTTGCGCAGTTATGTGCAGAAAGTCATCGACGAGTCCCTGACCCAGCCCGGCTTGAGCCCGGTGGGCCTGGCCAACCGTCTGAACATTTCGGTGCGACATCTGTACCGTTTATTCGAAGAACAGGATGACAGCGTCTGCCGCTACATCCAGCGGGCCCGGCTCAAGCGCAGCGCCGATGACCTGACCAATCCGTTCCTGCGGGACGAATCCATCACTTCGATCGCCTACAAATGGGGCTTCACCGATTCGGCCCATTTCAGCCGTTCGTTCAAGAAACAGTTCGAGCTATCGCCCAAGGAATTTCGTGCCAGCCATCTGCAACAGGTACAGGGGGTGGTTTGAGTGGTGGGCGCATTCAGGGTCGGCTCAAGCTGACCCACGGCTATCGCGAGCAGGCTCGCTCCCACAGTGGATGGGGGGAGGATGGGGCTGTGGGAGCAGGGCTGCCGGTGATGACGGCTGCGTCGACATCATCGCCAGCCGACGCACCGCTCCCACACGCTCAAACCTCGGGCAAGGTCGAGCCGCCGTCCACCACCAGGGTTTGTCCGGTCACATACGCGGCCAGGTCCGATGCCAGAAAGAGCATGGCGCCGGCGATGTCGGACGGGGTGCCCAGGCGTCCCAGCGGTACCCGACGGGCGATGTCTTGATTGACCGCATCATCCCCCAGGTTCTCCATGGCCGGTGTCGCGATCATCCCGGGTTCGACGCCGTTGACCCGGATATGCTCACTCGCCAGTTCCAGTGCCGCATTGCGGATGAACCCGTTGACTCCGGCCTTGGACGCCGCATAGTGACTGAGCCCTGGATAAGCCACCCGCGGGCCGGTGACCGAGGAGGTCACCAGCACGCAGCCCTGGCCCTGCCGACGGAACATCGGCAATGCTCCCTGAGTCAGCCAGAACAGCGCCGAAAGGTTGACTGCCAGCGTGCGCTCAAGCATCGCTGGTGTGATCCCGGCAAAGGGTGTCAGGGGAAAGTACCCGGCGTTGTGCACCAGAACATCCAGCCTCCCCAGACGCTGCTCCAGATTAGCCATCAGCGTACTGATCGCCGTTGCATCGGCCAGGTCCACGCCCACGGCCTGTACCTGACAACCTGTAGCGGTCAATTCGCTCGCCACCGCCTCGGCCTGTGCCAGGTCCAGGTCAGCGATCACCACACGGCCCCCACGCCAGGCGAAGGCTTCGACGATGGCCCGGCCTATACCCTGGGCACCGCCTGTGACCAGCACCGTTTTTGCGCTGAAATCCAGATCATCAGGCATCCATGACCTCCATCCGGCTGAAGGCCAGGGTTGGTACGTCTACGATGCTGGAGCCACCGTCGACCACCAGTGCCGCGCCAGTGATGATCGAGGCTTGATTCGAGGCCAGGAAGCGACACACATGGGCAATCTCCAGCGCGCTGGCGGGCCTGCGCAATGGCACGTCCGCGCAGACCCTGTCGTAGGCCTGCTGCAGCGTTTCGCCGTGAAACTGCATCAAGACCTGCATTTCCTCATCAGCCATCGGCGTGCGCACCCAGCCCGGGCAGACGGCGTTGACCCGCACCCCGCGCGGGCCGTAATCGCGCGCCAGGGAGCGGGTCAGCCCCAGCAGCGCGTGCTTGGCGGTGGTATAGCCGCAGACTTGCGGGCCTGCCGCCAACGACGCGATAGATGCGATCAGCACAATGTTGCCAGCGCTTTCCTGCAGCAGCGGCAGGCACGCCCGGGCGCTGTAGAAGGCGCTGTCGAGATTGCTGCGCATGGCCGCTTCCCAGGCCTGCGGGCTGGTCTGGGTGGCGCTGCCCAGGCCCATACCGCCAGCGCAGGCCAGCAGCACATCGAGCCGGCCATAACGCTCGCGGATCTGTGCGACGAAGCCGTCCCAGGTCGTCGGGCATGCGGCATCGCCCACCAGCACCAGGCCGCCTATTTCCTCGGCCAGTTGCGCCAGAGGTTCGCGGCGTCGGCCGATCAGCACCAGGTTGGCGCCCTCAGCGGCATACAACCGGGCGCAGGCGGCACCGATGCCAGTGCCCGCGCCCGTGATCACGATGGTGCGCAATTCAGGCATCGGGATATTCCGTCCGGTTGAGAACCTGGCAGTAGGAACTGACGGGGAAATTGGAAAACTCATCGAAAGACGCGCCGGCATAACCGAAAATCTTGCCGTCGCTGCGGTGCTGCTGCATGTCGATCAGCACCAGGCCCAGGGTCGGGATGATCTTTTCCCGCCAGACGAACAGGTACAACTGATCGGCGATCTTGTAGGTGTCACACCGGTCGGTATCGCACAGGCCCTGTTCGACACCCTTGAGGCACTGCCAGGAATAGAACCGGTCGTTGAGATAGATGTGTTCGTAGACTTCGCTGGGGCTGTAGCGATACAGGTTGCGCAGGCCCACCAGTTCGGTGGTCGGTGCATGTGGGCACAGGCCCTGCTGCCAGGGGCGGTCGAGACTGCCGTGAAGGAACTCCACTTTCACGCCCGTCAGTGGCTGGCCGGCCAGCGCGCGGCTGTACAGACCTTCGCGAGTTTGTTCTTGCCCGGGCATGCTGCCGATCACTGCGGTGAACGCCGCGTGAGCGGTATCAAGTACCAGGCTGACCGACCAGGCTTGTGCGCCTTCGTGCTTGACGAAATCCACCAGGTAGAGGCCTGGCCGCACCGACGTGGCTCGATAAGGCGCGGTGCCGCTGGAATGGCCGTCGGCTGCGTTCCATGACAGGATTTGCTGTTCGAAGCGGTGTTCGATCTGCCAGCCATTGGCGAAATTCAGCGTGAAGGTCTTACCATTCAGGTCGGCCAGGTTCGGCAGGATGAACGCTTCAGGGGCAAAGCCGTCAGCCAGGGCGCCGACGGTGATCCAGTCTGTAGGTGTGGTCATTGCAAGACTCCGGTTGGATGAGATAGCCACCCGGATCATGGCGCCTTGCGCGGGGCTGGCCCATCAACCGAATGGTTGAACCGGCACAGGCAATGGCTTAGAGGAACAGGCTGCTGACCAGCTCGGTTCGATTGCTCACGCCGGTCTTGCGAAACAGGTTGATCAGATGCGTCTTGACCGTGGGCAGGCCGACGTCCAGCTCTCGGGCCAACTCTTTGTTACTGACGCCCTGGCGCAGCAGCAACGCTATCTGGCGTTCCTTGGGGGTCAGGCTACTGAGCGAGTCGTCCTGCGGCGGCAGGTTGGCGACGGCCAGTTGCAGTAACGCTTGCAGCGCTGCGAGCTGCGTCAGTTGCTCGCTGGTGAAGACGCCTTGCTCGGCGGTGCGCAACAAGGAAATAGCCGCTTGAGGCCGACTGCCCCGATGGGCGAAGACTTCCACCACATCCACCACGTCGTAGCGCTGTAAAAAATGGCGGTAGCGATGGCTTTCACGGATTGGCTGGCGGGCCATGGCCAGGCCAAGAGGCACCACGGCCAGGTCGCTGGAAACGTAGTTGCGCGGCTGCAACGGGTCGAACTGGCGATAGTTGTCCAGATAGTCGCGATGCATCTCGCCGCTCATGCCATGCAGGCTGAAGTCATGGGCTTGCAACTGTCGGTCGACGCAATAGAAGGCCGCTCGACTGGCGGGAACGAGCTGGGTGAACGCGTGCAGGCAATGGCCGGCGATGTCCTGGGAGGGGATGACGTACATGCTCGCAACCTTCGCCAAGAGGGCTGCCGGTGAATCCGGCAGCCGGGTCCGGTCAGACTACCGCGAAGTAGTGTTTGACAAAACTTTCGCTGACCACTTCCCACAATACCGGCGTACCTTTGGTCACGAACCAGCTGTCGCCGGCCTTGTAGCGGGTGCTCTGGCCGCTGGCTTCATCGGTCAGCACCACTTCGCCAGTGACCACGGTGGCCTGTTCGGCGAACGGATAAACCATTCGGAACTTGCCCTTGGTCGTGCCGAAGTAGGCGCTGCTGACCGCATCGGTGGGGGCGCCGAAGGTCATTTTGCCGAAGGCTTTGACTTCGCCTTCGAGAATCTGCGAACCGAGATCGGTGACGGTGCCCCAGGCGTCCAGGTCGGACAGCTGGATGTCTTTCTTGAGGTTGATAAGGGGCATGGCAGTGACTCCTGATGAGTGAAAAAAACAGCGGGTATGTATGTCTAGTACCGGTCAGTGAAGGCGCTGAATCTGTGGGAGCGGGCTTGCTCCCACAGGGGTTTCGCTTAACTGACGGGCATCAAGGCCATCAGCGACGGCCATTCCAGTAACCCGAGAGCTGGTGCCAGGACTTGCCGGCGGTCAGCAGCAGTGGACGGATGGCGTCCTTGCCGATGATGGTCGGGCGCCTGACGGAGCTGACTAGGTCGTAGCGCGCCGAGCCTTCGCTCATGCCTTCGGCCAGCACCTTGCAGATGATGTGGCTGGGGGTGACGCCAAAGCCTGAATAGCCCTGGACGAAAAACGCATTGTTGCGGCCGGGCAGGGTGCCGATCTGCGGAAACAGGTTCGGGCTGCACGCCATCGGGCCGCCCCAGGCCAGGTCGATCTTCACGTCCTTGAGGTACGGGAAAATCTTCAGCATCAGGCGCCGATTCCAGGCCTTGAGGTCCTGGGGGATGTGTTCTATCAACGGCGTCGCCGCACCGAACAGCAGGCGGTTTTCATTGGTGACGCGGTAGTAGTCGATCACCGGGCGAATATCGCTGTAGGCGCCGCGAATCGGGCTGATGCGCTGGATCAGCTCCTCCGACAATGGCTCGGTCATCATCTGGAAGGCATAGGTATTGATGGTCGAGCGATGCAGCTCCGGCTCCAGTTTGTTGAGGAAGCTGTCGCAGGCCCACAACAGCTTGCTGGCCTTGACCGAGCCACGCCCGGTGCGCACGGTGATGCGCTCGCCGTAGCTGACTTCCAGGGCCGGACTGTTCTCGAAAATCCGCACGCCGTGGCTGACCAGTGCCTTGGCTTCGCCCAGCAACAGGTTCAGCGAATGCACGTGCCCGCCGCCCATGTGCAGCAATGCACTGCTGTAGGCCTTGGACCCGATGATTTGCTGCACGTCGGAACCGCCGAGAAAGCGGATCTCATGCTTGCTGTTGATCGACTTGAAGTCTTTTTCCCAGGCCCGCAGGGTTTTTTCCTGGCGAGCGTTGAAGCCCATGTAGCCGTAGCCATGGCAGAAGTCGGCATCGATGTCGTACTTGGCGATGCGGTCCTTGATGATGTCCGCGCCCAGATCGCTGATCTCGAAGACCTGCCGCAGCCCGTCTTCTCCCACATCCTTCTTGATTTTTTCCAGGTCATGGCCGATGCCGGCCATGATCTGCCCGCCATTGCGCCCGGTGCCGCCGAACCCCAGGTAACGCGCCTCCAGCACCACGATATTGGTAATGCCTTTTTCAGCGAGTTCCAGCGCGGTATTGATGCCGGAGAAACCGCCGCCAATCACCACGACGTCGGCTTCCACGTCCTGTTCCAGGGTTGGGAAACTGAGGTTGTATTTCTTGGTAGCGGTGTAATAGGTGGGCGTTTCGATATTGATCATGACGCAACCTGACAAAGTGAAAAGAAACGCCGTGACAAGCGCCTTCGCAAGACACTGCACGCGATGGCCCTATTAAGAGCCCTGGTGCTGGCGCCTGTCTTGATCATCCGTGCCGGCGGATTTGATCGAGCGCGCCATGGCAGTGAAGGTCGCACCGTGGAAAGTACAATCTTGGGTCTGGAAGGTGCATTTTTCAGTTGCCCCGGATTACCCATACTGAACGGGCCTTAATCACTGATTCCGCCATTTCTGCAGCACCGGGTTGCCGGGCAAAGGCGGGATCGGCAGATGCCAATAATAAAAGAGCCCGTCCATGAAAAAGCCAAATCCGTTGCTCGAAGATCTCAAGCCTATCCTGCCGGTCATTGCCGCCAATGCCTTCCAGGCAGAGAAGGACCGTAGCGTTCCTGTCGAAAATATAGCCTTGCTCAAAGGTATCGGCATGCACCGGGCTTTCCAGCCGAAAAAGTACGGCGGCATGGAAATATCGCTACCGCAGTTCGCCGACTGCATCGCGTTGCTGGCCGGCTCCTGCGCCAGCACCGCCTGGGCCATGAGCCTGTTGTGCACCCACAGCCATCAATTGGCAATGTTCCCGGCCAAAACCCAGGAAGAAGTCTGGGGTGACGATCCCGATGCGACTGCCAGTAGCAGCATTGCACCTTTCGGTCGCACCGAGGAGGTCGAGGGCGGTGTGATGTTCAGCGGCGAAATGGGCTGGAGCAGCGGCTGTGACCATGCCGAGTGGGCGATCGTGGGATTTCGCCGCAAAAATGCCGAAGGAACCCAGGACTATTGCTTCGCGGTGCTGCCTCGCAGCGATTATGAAATCCGCGATGACTGGTACGCGGTAGGCATGCGCGGCAGTGGCAGCAAGACCTTGATCATCGACAACGCGTTTGTGCCGGAACACCGGATTCAGAAAGCCAAGGACATGATGGAAGGCAAATCCGCCGGGTTTGGCCTGTACCCCGACAGCAAGATTTTCTACTCGCCGTATCGCCCGTATTTCGCCAGCGGTTTCTCCACCGTGAGCCTGGGTGTGGCGGAACGCATGCTGGAGGTTTTTCGCGAGAAAACCCGAACCCGCGTGCGCGCCTACACCGGCGCGGCGGTCGGCGCCGCCACTCCAGCGCTGATGCGCCTGGCCGAGTCCACTCATCAGGTGGCGGCAGCCCGGGCGTTTCTGGAGAAAACCTGGCAAGAGCATGCCGAGCACAGTGAGCGCCACCAATACCCCAGCCGCGAAACCCTGGCGTTCTGGCGGACCAACCAGGGGTACGCCACCAAAATGTGCATTCAGGCAGTGGATCGCCTGATGGAAGCAGCCGGGGGTGGCGCCTGGTTCGAGACCAATGAACTGCAACGACTGTTCCGCGATGCCCATTTGACCGGTGCTCACGCCTACACCGACTACGACGTCTGCGCGCAGATTCTGGGCCGTGAACTGATGGGCCTGGAGCCCGACCCCACCATGGTTTGACCGCCTGCTCGCTGAGCCTGGCTCATATAAAAACAATTGAGGCCGTCGACTGAGGCGGCCGGGAGTCTTGTATGTCTGATGTGTGCGATAGCGCTTTCGACACCCGTGCGTTTCGCCGGGCCCTGGGTAACTTTGCCACTGGCGTGACCGTGGTCACTGCGGCCGCCGAAGATGGTCGCAAGGTCGGTGTGACGGCCAACAGTTTCAACTCGGTGTCCCTGGATCCGCCGCTGATTCTCTGGAGCATCGACAAGCGCTCCAGCAGTCACGGTGTGTTCGAGGCCGCCAGCCATTTTGCGGTGAACGTGCTGGCCGCCGATCAGATCGACCTGTCGAACAACTTCGCTCGGCCCAAGGAGGATCGGTTCGCCGAGATCCAGTTCGAGGCCGGGGAGGGAGGTGCTCCGGTGTTTGTCGATTGCTCGGCGCGTTTTCACTGTGAAAAATTCCAACAGGTCGATGGCGGTGATCACTGGATCATGATCGGTAAAGTCGTGGCGTTTGATGATTACGGCCGCTCACCGTTGCTCTATCACCAGGGCGCCTACTCGATGATCTTGCCCCACACCCGCATGACCAAACGGGAGGAGGGACAGTCCCCCAGCAGTCACTTCCAGGGCCGTTTGAGCCACAACCTGTATTACCTGATGACCCAGGCGCTGCGGGCCTATCAGGCCAGTTACCAGCCGCGCCAGCTGTCCACCGGGCTGCGCACCAGCGAAGCACGGATGTTGATGGTGCTGGAAAACGATGCAGGGCTGAACCTGTGCGACCTGCAACGGGAAGTGGCGATGCCGGCGCGTGAGATCGAAGAGGCCGTGGCTAACCTCAAGCGCAAGGGCCTGGTCACCGATGAGGGCGAGCGAGTGCGTCTGACCGTCAAGGGCGTGGACGAAACCGAAGGACTCTGGGCAATTGCCAAGGAGCAGCAGGACAAGGTATTCGGCCAGTTCAGCGAGCAACAGGTGGAGCATTTCAAGGCCGTGCTCAAAGGCGTCATCAAAGGCGCTTGAGTTGTTACAGGGGTTCAAGCGCGACACTCAGCCTTGTGGCGAGGAGAGAAATCCCTTCGCCCCAAGGTAACTTGGCGCCGAAGCTGTTAAGATTTAGTTAACTCATTAACTAAATTTCCTCGCGAACACACCTATGCCCAAACCGCGCCAATCCTTGACCCTCACCCTTCTACAGGCCCGTGAAGCGGCCATGGGTTTTTTCCGTCCCTCCCTCAACCAGCACGGTTTGACCGAACAGCAATGGCGAGTCATCCGTATCCTCAGCCAGCACGACGAACTGGAGATCAATCGCCTGGCTGAACTGGCCTGCATTCTCAAACCGAGCATGACCGGCGTGCTGACGCGCATGGAAGCGGCGGGCATGGTGGAACGGCGCAAGGCCGAACAGGATCAGCGGCGGGTGCTGGTGCGCCTGGCGCCGCAGGGGCAGGCGAGCTTCGATTCGATGAGCCAGAGCATGGAAGAGAATTACCAGCGTTTGCAGGGCAAGTTGGGGGAGCAGAAGTTGCAGACGTTGCTGGAGTTGCTCAATGACCTGAAAGCGATCAGGCGTTGAGATCCCGGGTTGGTTAACTTCTCTGGGAGCAAGGCTTGCCCGCGATGAAGGCACTGCGGTCTCTCAGAAACCGAGGTGCCGGTTTCGCGAGCAAGCTTTGCTCCCACAGGCCCCCTCGCCACAGAGGTTTGTGTTGCTATCAGTACACACCGCTAGCCGCAGGTTTTGGTGTGTCTTTGAACGTCGCCGCAAGGCTTTGCAAACCGCGCATCAACACGGTTGTATCCACCCCCACCGCGACAAACCCAGCGCCCAGCTCGATATAACGCCGGGCGAGCTTTTCATCGGCGCTGAGAATCCCGGCCGCTTTGCCGGCCTGGCGGATGCGGGCGATGGCGTCCTCGATGGCGGCTTGCACGGTCGGATGCCCGGGATTGCCACGAAAACCCATGGACGCGCTCAGGTCCGCCGGACCAATGAAGACCCCGTCGACACCTTCCACTGCGGCGATGGCATCCAGGTTGGCCAGGCCCTCGCGGCTTTCGATCTGCACCAGCAGGCACATCTGTTCGTCGGCCTTATCGAGGTAACCGGCAATACTGTTCCAGCGTGATGCACGGGCCAGCGCACTGCCGACGCCTCGGACGCCTTGAGGCGGGTAATGAATGGCGCGCACCAGTTCGCGAGCCTGGCCGGCGCTTTCGACCATCGGCACCAGCAAGGTTTGCACACCGATGTCGAGCACCTGCTTGATCAATGCGGTGTCGCCGACCACCGGGCGGATCACCGGTTGGCTGGGGTAGGGGGCCACGGCCTGGAGCTGGCCGAGCATCCCGCGCACATCATTGGGCGCGTGTTCGCCGTCGATCAGCAACCAGTCGAAGCCGGCGTTGGCCGCCAGTTCCGCACAGTAGGCGTCGGCCAGGCCCAGCCACAGGCCAATCTGCGCCTCACCGCTGCGCAGCCGTTGCTTGAAGGTATTGATGGGCATGTCCATGAGTCAGTCTCCGATCAGACGAAACGGCAAGCGATGGAACCGAGCATGTCGTAGTCGACATGGAAGGTATCCCCCGGGTTGGCCGCCACGGGACGGGTGAAGGAGCCGCCGAGAATGATTTGCCCCGGCTGCAGGGTGACGTCGTAGGCCGCCAGTTTGTTCGCCAGCCAGGCCACGCCTTTGGCCGGGTGATTGAGCACCGCTGCCGAGACGCCGGATTCCTCGATCACGCCGTTGCGGTAGAGCACCGCAGGCACCTTGCGCAGGTCGATTTCAGTGGGGCGCACCGCGCGCCCGCCCATGACCACGCCGGCGTTGGCGGCATTGTCTGAGATGGTGTCGAAGACTTTGCGGGTGGCCTTGCTTTGTGGATCGATCTGCTGGATGCGGGCATCAATGATTTCCAGTGCCGGGATCACCCATTCGGTGGCGTCCAGCACGTCGAATACCGTCACGTTCGGGCCTTTCAACGGCTTGCCGAGGATGAACGCCAGTTCCACTTCTACCCGGGGCACGATGAAACGCTCGAACGGGATGTCGGTGCCCTCGTCGAAGAACATGTCATCGAGCAGGGCACCATAGTCCGGCTCAGTGATGTTCGACGAGACCTGCATGGCCCGGGAGGTCAGGCCGATCTTGTGGCCGACCAGCTTGCGGCCGTCCTTGATCTTTTGCGCAACCCAGGCGCGCTGGATGGCGTAAGCGTCGTCCAGGGTGATATACGGATGGTCGAGGGAAAACTGCCGCACCTGTTCGCGCGAACGTTCTGCGTGGTCGAGGCGGGCGGCGGCCTGCTGGATGAGGTTTTGATCGAGCATGAAGAGCATCTCTTATTGAGGGTTGACGATGGCGGCCTGGGTGCGAAGCACCAGCAGGCCCCCACGGCGATGAGCAGCGCCAGCACATAAAGGGCCAGGCTGGCGCTCTGGGTGGTGTCGCGCATCCAGCCGATCAGATAGGGCGCCAGGAATGAGGCAATGCTGCCGAAGGAGCTGATCAGTGCGATGCCGGCGGCCTGGGTGCTGTTGGACAGGAAGGCCGGCGGCAGTTGCCAGAACATCGGCAACGCTGCACTGGCACCCATACCCGCGATGATCAGGCCACCCAGTACCAGGGTTGGGCTGGTGGGTGAGAGACCGGCGATGGCAATGCCTGCCGCCGCCATCAGCAGCGGTACGCAGAGGTGCCAGCGCCGTTCGCGATGGCGGTCTGACGAACGGCCGCAGCCGATCATGAAAAAGCAGCCGGCCAGATACGGCACGGCGCTGAGCAATCCAACCTGACCGTCGCTGCCGATTCCGGCGCCGTGAATCAACGTGGGCATCCAGAAAGCCAGGGTGTTCACCGCCAGCATCACGGCGAAATACACCGCCACCAGCAACCAGACCTGCGGGTTGTTGAGAATCGCCGAGAACGAGGTGATGGATTTGCGTTGTTCTTCGACGCTCAGTTGCGCGCGCAGTTGCTGTTTGGCTTGCGGTGTCAGCCAGTTGACCGTCTCGAAACTGTCCGGCAGGCACTTGAGCACCACCAGGCCGAGCAGAATCACCGGCAGCCCTTCGATGACGAACATCCACTGCCAGCCGCGCAGGCCACCGAAGTCATGGAAGTGTTCAAGGATGCCGCCCGACAAGGGCCCGCCAATCACGCCGGCCATCGGCACGGCAATGGCAAACAGCGCGGTCACCTGGGCGCGGCGTCGTGCCGGGTACCAACGGTTGAGAAAGACCAGAATGCCCGGGAAGAACCCGGCTTCGGCCACCCCCAGCAGAAAGCGCAACACGTAGAACCCGGCGGCGCTTTCGATCAGGAACATGCCGGTGGACAAAGCCCCCCAGACCACCATCAGCGTGGCGATCCAGCGGCGCGGGCCGACCCGGTCCAGGGCGATGTTGCTTGGCACGCCGAACAGCGCGTAGGCGATGAAGAACAGGCCCGCGCCGAAGCCATAGACCGTGTCGCTAAACTGCAGGTCGGCGCTCATCTGCATCTTGGCAAAGCCAATGTTGATGCGGTCCAGGTGGGCGAAAAGGTAGCAGACCAACAGCAATGGCATCAGTCGCCAGGTGACGGTGGCATGGGTGCGGTCGTGGGCGATTGTGCCGGCAGTGTCGGCGGTATTGGCTGTGCTCATGATTTTGTACTTTTTGTCAGAGAGGCCGAAGGGCGAACGGGCAGGCGGGTTTAATGGGCCTGGGTGTTGAGGAAGGCGTGAACGTTGTTGGCCTTGAAGTTGAGCTGTTCGTGCAGCTCGATCATCTCGAACGACAGCGCCAGCAAGCGCTGGGCCTGGAGTTCGGCGAAGTGCGCCGTGATCACTTCAAAGAGCTTTTGCGCCACTTTCTGGCGGGTAGCCAGGTCACGGCCATGGCCGACCTTCAAGGTCATGTGGACGAAGGCATAGTCGTGCTTGCCGTCGGCCATGCGCCAGGTATCCAGGCGCACACCACGGCTGCGGATACCACCCAGGGGAAACACACCGCTGTCACCCAGCAGGGTGTGAACCTTTTCAAACAGGCCGGGCAGATCGGCTTGTTGTTCGATGTTGTCGGTGTATTCGGCAATGAAGTGGGGCATGGAGGCCTCCTGCGTCGGCAGCTGTGAGTGGCAAGCTTCAAGCGGCAAGTCGAGGGTGGTCGGCTGCCGCTGTGGCTCAAACTGGAAAAATGGCGTTGATCTGGCCCGTACCGGAACTGCCGAAAGGTTCGGTGATGATTTCGGCGGGTTTGGCATAGTCCGGCCCACCGAGCAGCCCCAGAAGCATGGCGGTGTCATGCATCTTGCCCTCACCGAAACAGTGCTCGGCGTAATCGGGCAGCATGGCGCAGAACTCTTTCCAGCGACCCTGGCGCCACAGCTCCACGACATGCAGGTCGACCTGTTTGTCGAACTCGCGCGTCCAGTTGTGGATGTTGGCTTCGGCATTGCGATCATCGGAAAAGCGGTGCGACAGCGAGCCGGAAGCCAGCACCAGCACCTTGCGATCACTTTTTTCGATGGCCCGGCGCACGGCGGCACCGAAGGTGAAGCTGTCTTGCAGACGGTGCCAGGCGCACCAGGCGGCAACCGACACCACGTCGAATTTCTGGTCTTGCGGAACATCCATGTGCATGTAGCGCATGGGCACCAGCGTGCCGTATTCCAGCTCCAGGCTCGGGATGTTGTGGGCCAGGGTGCGCACGTCGGCGGCATTGGCCTCGGCGGCGATCAATTCGCCCAGTTCCGGAGCGCCGGAGTATTCGTACTCCATGTTCTTGATGAAGTGCGGCAACTCGTTGCTGGTGTAGATGCCTTTGAAGTGCGTGCCACTGTTGACGTGGTAGGCGCTGTTGACCAGCCAGTGCACGTCAAACACCACGGCGGTGTCGGCGCCCAGTTCACGGGCGCGGCGACCGATTTCCTTATGGCCGGCAATGGCCGCTGCGCGGCAGCCGTGGTGTTTGCCCGGCAGCTCCGACAGGTACATCGAGGGAACGTGGCAGATTTTCGCAGCCAGGACGACTTCGCCCATGATGATTCTCCTGAAAAATTGTTCTTGTTGAATCTCGGATAACGGGTGAATCGGGTCTTGATGCTCTGGGTGGATCACTGCATTTGTGGCGAGGGGATTTATCCCCGCTGGGGCGCGGAGCGGCCCCTCAATAGGCCTGACACACCGAGTCGTCGGGTGTAGGGCTGCTGTGCAGCCCAGCGGGGATAAATCCCCTCGCCACAAGGTTAATCACCCGATTTGTCTGTGATCATGCCCCCCAGCGCGGAATGTGATGCCCGCCCATGGAGATGCAGACGTTCTTGATCTCGGCGAAGACTTCAAAGCTGTACTGTCCACCTTCGCGGCCGGTTCCGGAACCCTTCACGCCGCCGAAAGGCTGGCGCAGGTCGCGCACGTTCTGGCTGTTGATGAACACCATGCCGGCCTCGATGCCATGGGCCAGGCGATGGGCCTTGCCGATGTCCTGGGTCCAGATGTACGAGGCCAGCCCATAGTCAGTCTCGTTGGCCAGTTGCAAGGCTTGTGCTTCGTCCTTGAACGGGATCAGGCACACCACCGGGCCGAAGATTTCTTCCTGGGCGATGCGCATGTTGTTGTCCACGTTGGCGAACACTGTCGGCTGGATGAACTGGCCGCGACTCAAGTGCGCCGGTAGGTTGGCCGGGCGCTCCAGGCCACCGGCCAGGAGCGTGGCGCCTTCTTCGAGGCCGATCTTGATGTAGCCGGTGACCTTGTCGTAGTGGGCCTGGGTGATCATCGAGCCGACCTGGGTTTTCGGGTCTTGCGGATCACCGACAATCAGGCGTTTGGCCCGGGCGGCGAACTCGGCCACGAACTGGGGGTAGACGCTTTCCTGGATGAAGATCCGGCTGCCGGCGGTGCAACGTTCGCCATTGAGCGAGAAGATGGTGAACAGCGCTGCGTCGAGGGCCCGTTCAAGGTCGGCGTCTTCGAAAATCAGTACCGGCGACTTGCCGCCCAGTTCCATCGAATACTTTTTCAGCCCGGCGGTCTGCATGATCTTCTTGCCGGTGGCGGTGCCGCCTGTGAAGGAAATCGC
Organism: Pseudomonas sp. PICF6; assembly: GCF_009831705.1. Taxonomy (NCBI): domain Bacteria; kingdom Pseudomonadati; phylum Pseudomonadota; class Gammaproteobacteria; order Pseudomonadales; family Pseudomonadaceae; genus Pseudomonas; species Pseudomonas sp. PICF6. Next base: position 185,420 of record NZ_WUUD01000017.1, read on the forward strand.
CCGCACATCCGGATGACGCACCAACGCGTCGCCGGCCGTGGCGCCATAACCCTGGATCACGTTCAACACACCGTTGGGAATGCCGGCTTCCACCGCCAGGCGCCCCAGCTCGTTCGCGGTCAGCGGCGACAGCTCGGACATTTTCAGCACGGCGGTGTTGCCCAGCGACAGGCACGGCGCGGTCTTCCACGTTGCAGTCATGAACGGCACGTTCCAGGGCGAGACCAATGCACAGACACCCACCGGTTGGTACAGGGTGTAGTTAAGCATCTGGTCGTCGACCGGATAGGTGTGGCCGTCCATCCGCGTGCAGACTTCGGCGAAAAAGTCGAAGTTGTGGGAGGCGCGCGGGATCAGCACGTTCTTGGTCTGATGAATCGGCAAGCCAGTGTCGAGGGTTTCCAGTTCGGCCAGTTTCGGCACGTTCTGCTCGATCAGTTCACCGAGCTTGCGCATCAGTCGGGCGCGCTCCTTGGCCGGCGTGTTGGCCCACTTCGGGAAAGCGTCCTTGGCCGCGGCCACGGCCTGGGCAACTTCTTCGGCGCCGCCGCTGGCAACTTCGCCAATGGCATCACCGGTGGCCGGGTTGTAGTTGACGAACACATCTTTGCTTTCGACCTCACGGCCGTTGATCCAGTGCTTGATCATGCTGCTCACGCCTCTTTACGGGATGCGAAGAACTCGGCTTCGCTGACAATTCGATTGACCAGGCGGCCGACGCCTTCCACTTCCACGACTACTTCATCACCGGGCACCACGTCCGCCAGGCCTTCGGGCGTGCCGGTGGCGATCATGTCGCCGGGTTGCAGGGTCATGAAGCTGGACAGGTATTCGATCAGGTAGGGGATGTCGAAAATCATGTCGCGGGTCGAGCCTTCCTGGCGCAGTTCGCCGTTGATCCAGGTGCGCAACTTCAGGTTGCCGGGGTCCGGTACATCGGCCACATCGACCATCCACGGGCCGACAGGTGTGGTGGCATCACGGTTTTTCACCCGCAGGTTGGGGCGGTAGTAGTTTTCCAGGTAGTCGCGGATCGCATAGTCGTTGCACACGGTGTAACCGGCCAGGTAACCCAGCGCGTCCTCGCGCTTGACGTTGCGCGCGGCTTTGCCGATGACCGCCACCAGCTCGCACTCGTAGTGCATGTAGGCGACGTTGTCGGGGCGCCAGGTCATCTGGTTGTGGCCGGTGTAGGTGCCCGGGGATTTGATGAACGCCAACGGTTCGGTTGGCGGCTTGAACGCCAGTTCGGCGGCGTGATCGGCGTAGTTCAGGCCCAGGGCGAACATGCTGCCGGTGGCCGGCGGCAACCACTGGACCTGATCCTCGGCCAGCAGCCTACCGTCGGCCAGGCGAACGGCGTTGTGAGCTTCAACGGTGACCGTGTGGACCTGGCCTTCAAAACCAATGCGCGCGTGTTTCATGAACGTGCTCCTGTGTGCTCGGCCACAACGCTATTGACGAGGCGGCCCAGGCCGCTGATCTCCACTTCGACGCGATCGCCAGGCACGACATCAACCCGGCCCTCGGGCGTGCCAGTGATCAGAACGTCGCCGGCATGCAACGTCATGAACTCGCTGATCTCGGCGATCAATTGGGGAATGTTGCGAACGAAATTGGCCGTGTTGTTGTGCTGGCGCACCTCGCCGTTGACGTACAGCCTGATTGTCAGGCTATGGGGGTCGGCAACGTTGGCCGTGGGCACCAGTTCAGGCCCGATGGCACAGAAGCCGTCCCGGCACTTGGCCTTGACGGCGGGGCGGTAATAGCTGTCTTCCGGCAGGCTGAATTCATTGACCACGGTATAGCCGGCCACATAGTCCAGTGCTTCGGCGGCGCTGACACGGCTGGCCGACTTGCCCATCACCACGCCAAGCGCGGGCCCCGGTTGCAGCCGCTGGCCGTGACCTGGATGAACCACGTCGGCGTCGTGCCGGTTGCGGGTGTTGGGTGTCTTGATGAACAACACCGGTTTGACCGGCGGCTTCTGGTAAGGCGGTTGCTCGAACTCGGCGAGGCGCTGTTTCAGCAGCCCCTGATAGTTCAGTGCAACCCCAAACAGGGTGCCGGTCGCGACGTCATGCAGGGCACGGCTCATGCTTGTCTCCTGGCAGCGGCAGAGATGAGGGCTCTGCAGATATTGTTAATGTATTAACAGTTATAATTAAGATGTTAACTATCGTCAAGCGTGGCAGAATCACCGGACACTGGTTGCCCTCGGGAAATCGGCGCAGGATGAATCCAAGCCGCTGCCTGAATCAGAATAAAAAACGAGAAATGCGTGATGACTGACCGTCAGCCAATCCCCAACATCAACATTGGCCAGGTGTACGACCAGCGTTACAGCGATGCCGAGGTTCACTACGATCGGCTTGCCAACCTGGCGGGTTTCTTCGGTCGCAATATGCCGGTGCATCGGCATGACCGTTTCTTTCAGGTTCACTACGTGAAAAGCGGCGCCGTACGGGTGTATCTGGACGACCAGCAATACGTCGAATCCGGGCCTATGTTTTTCCTTACGCCACCCACCATTCCCCATTCTTTTGTGACCGAAGCCGACAGTGACGGGCATGTGTTGACCGTTCGTCAGCAATTGGTGTGGCAGTTGATCGACGCTGATCCGAGCCTGGCGCCGGCGGGTGTGCAAATGCCTGCGGCCTGCGTTGCGTTGGCGCAGTTGGGGCCGGAACAGGCGGGGGAGGTGCGGCGACTGGAGTACCTGTTCGAGGAGCTGAGCGAGGAGGTCTGTGCCGAGCGGCCGGGGCGCAGCGCGGCGCTGGACGGTTTGACGCGGCTGATCATGATCAGTCTGCTGCGTCTGTGTTCCAATTCTCTGCAGGCACGACCGGCCCGGCATGAGGACCTGAAGATTTTCCACCGCTTCAATGAGCTGATCGAAGCTCACTATCTGCAACATTGGCCGTTGTCGCGCTACGCCGAGGGCATCGGCGTCACCGAGGCGCGGCTCAACGATGTGTGCCGACGGATCGCCGACCTGCCTTCCAAGCAGCTGATCATGGAACGGCTGATGCAGGAGGCCAAGCGGTTGCTGTTGTTTACCGGCAGTTCAGCCAATGAAATCTGCTACCAGCTCGGGTTCAAGGACCCGGCGTATTTCAGTCGTTTCTTCCAGCGCTACGCCCGGCTCACACCAGGGGAGTATCGCCAGCGGCAATCGGGGTTGCGTTGAGCGTTGTTGCTGGTGGAGCACTCGCCACCGGCGTCATGCAGCCGTCCAGTGCGCGGCGTTGTTTCTTGCAGCCGCTTGTCCGCAACACTAAGCTGCCAGCTCGTCCATCCAAACAGTCCGAACATGGCCAACCCCAGACCTTCATTGACACTGACCCTGTTGCAAGCGCGCGAAGCGGCCATGGCTTTTTTCCGCCCGGCGCTGAACCAGCATGACCTTACGGAACAACAATGGCGGGTGATCCGTATCCTGCATCAGCAAGGAGAGCTGGAGAGCCACCAGCTCGCTCATCAGGCCTGCATCCTCAAACCCAGCATGACCGGTGTGCTCAGCCGTCTGGAGCGTGATGGGCTGGTGCGTCGGCAGAAGTCGAGCCAGGATCAGCGTCGGGTTTTCGTAGGGCTGACCGAGCGTGGGCAGCAGTGCTTCGTGTCGATGAGTGAGGGGATGGAAAGCAACTATCGCCGCATCGAAGAACAGTTTGGTGAAGAAAAGATGCAGCAACTGTTGGCGCTGCTCAACGAGCTGAAGAACATCAAGCCGTGAGCCAGGCAAACATTCGGGGTGAGAGGGCAAGCTCCCTCACCCCGAATAATCCATTGCGCTGAGACTTCGATCCAAACTCGGCACGGCTATCGGCAACTCTTAAGCGTTGCGTTCGCGCAGTTCCTGAAGACGATCAGCGCCACCTTCAGCCACGCGGTTTTGAAGCAGACGATCGGAGCCACCTTCAGCCACGCGGTTCTGAAGCAGACGATCGGAGCCACCCTCGGCTACGCGGTGCTGGCTCAGACGATCGGAGCCGCCTTCAACCACCAACTGTGCAGCCTGACCCTTCGCCGCTGCACTCATGGCCGTGGCCGAAGCGATGTTCGACAGGCCGAGCCCGCCCATCAGTGTCAGAGCGATTGCCAGGGACGAAACTTTCGAGAAAGTGAACATGGTGATTCTCCTTGCGCTTGATTGAGTGGGCCGGTGGCAACGGGTGTGCTGCTGTCCGGTGATCACAGTTAAACGCGAAGGTGTATCGACGTTGTGTGTCGGCAAGGCTCGAAGTCAGCGATTTCGTATCAACTCGCCGTTCATATACACAGCGATACAAATCTATGGGGCCAGGCCAGGACGAAGGCCTCGAGCCATGATCACGGCTTGGCCAAGGATTGCTCCAGCTGCTCCACCAACTCAGGCGTCAGATAATGGGGGCCGTCGAACAGGTACAGCGGATAGCCGGCATAGGCGGCCAGTTGGGGTGTGAGTTCGGCAACCGTGGCCGAGCGAAAGCCGCCGCCGAACTTGGGGCGGAAGGCTTCGACGATGATCCGCACGCGATCCTTCCCGAGCCGGTCACGCAGGGTGTCGGCGTAGTCCCGGGCCACCGGGGCGGTGCGGGCGTAGACGCCGACGCCATCCTGGAAGAACACGCCAATATCGTCCGGCAACCATTGCTTGAGCCAGTCGGCAGTGGCGGCGGGGCCGATGTTGGCGCCGTCGTAGACGCTGATCCACAACGGGCGCGGCAGCTTGGCCAGCAAGGCGGGCAGTTCCTTGGCGCGAGACCAGCTGGGATCGACCTCGGCCGGAAAGTACCACCCAGTCACGTGCAGTGGCGTCGGCAGTTGCGCAATGCGCTCCGACACCGTGGCCAGTTGCTCGATGTTGTCCCTGGAGCGGTTTTCACTGAAATGGCCGGCCAGCCCGAGGATGACATCCTGGGCCCAGGGCGCCTTGGCGATGCGCGCCCAGTCAGGCAGCAGCGGCACGCTGGGCAGGCCGGTGCCGGGCACGAAGGCCTGGTCATCCACCACCGTCCATTGCACCAGCAGCTCGCGCACCCCCAGCTTTTCCCAGTTGCCTTTGATGCCCACGGTCTGGTTGTCTGGCTGCCAGACGATGCCAACGATGTTCGGTGCAACCTCCTGGTTCATCATGTAATACGTCCCTGTGCCTGCGCCGAGGGCCGTGGCCAGCGAGAGCGCCGCCACAGCCGTGCGACTGATGATATGGCCGAAGATTTTCAAGCGAGCGTCTTCTTGCAATTGCACATCACATCAACGGCCTCAATAGGAGTAGGTCAAGCGAGCGAACACGCCTTTGGCGCGTTCCTCGCCAAATACCCTGGCCCTGTACTGCAGGGAAAAATCCACATAGGAGCGCGGGGCGTTGTAGGCGTCTTCGCGGAACCAGTAGCGTACGTTGTTGCCCACGCCGATCCCGCCGGCGTTGCCGGACGAGAAGTCACCGTCGGCGCCGCTTTTCATCTTGGAATCGTAGTCCACCGCCGCCACGACATGGGGGAAGGTCACCCAGCGCGAGCCGGTACCGCCGATGGCGTAGCTGCGTCCCACTTGCCATTCGCTGTTGAAATAATTGCGCGAGTCGTTGATGTATCGACCGACTTCGGCGTACAGCTGCGAGGTCCACCAACTGGGCGCATCGACCCGCAGGTCGGTGCCGATACTCGAACCGTAGCCCAGGCGCGCCAGCCAGTCGCCCTCGACGTTCGAGGAGCCCAGGGGAAAGGTGCGTTCAAAGGCGGCCATGATGTTGATGGAGCTGAAGGGTTTGATCCGTACCCCCAGCGCCCCTTGCAAGGCATCCGCACCGGTGTCCGAGTCGCTGTTCTTGCTCCACAGGGTGTCGGTGACGCGCCCGTAGAGTTCGACGAAACGCGCATTGCGATACCCCAGCGGCCGCCAGGACAGCTCAGTGCTGTTCTGCAGTTGATCATTGCTTTGGCTGCCGCTGTTGCTGGTGCCCGGAGCAGCGCTCAGGCCACTGGAACTGTTGCCGCGATAGCTGGTGGTGCTGGTCAAGCCCATGGTGCGTGAAATGTCGCCCACGGCACGACGGGTATCGAACAGCTGTTGTGCTGACATGGGCGACTCAGCGGTTGCCTGGGCATCGATGACGCGCTTGAAATACGCCACCGCTTCGTCGTCTTCATGAACGCGCATGGCGTTGTAAGCTGCATCCTGAGCCGCTGCCGGGGCGAGCCGGGTGCTGGCATCGGCCCTGCGGAACGCGGCGTGGGCCGCCTCGTCGTCACCGGCCCGGACTGAATCATAGGCCAGCTGCAAATCACTGACCGGTGCCTGTCCTTCGGTATTATCCGGCCGGGTGGCGCACGTCAGGCCGAAGGTACTTTCCTGGCACTCGAGAATCGGTGCGTCGCGATCCTCGGCCGTCAGCAGCGCGCTGTTGAGCAATTGCTGGTTGGCGGCGATTTCCGGAGCCCAAGCCACGGCTTGGCGAGCCTTGTCCACGGCCAGCACCGCATCGCCTTGCTGCAAGGCACGGTAGCCCTGGACCGCCAGCGGCGCCGCCAGTTGACGACGAATCGCCGTTCGACGCATCAGGAGCGCGTCATCGTTGGCGAAGACCCTGAGCGCTTCGCCCACAGCCTGGTCGGCTTCGACCAGAAGATGCTGGCGCTGCAAGGCGTCGATCAGCAATAGCCGGTACTCCCGGCGACGGGGAGCCTGGGCAATCGCCTCGCGAGCCGATTGCGCAGCCAGACCGAACCGTTCGCGATCATAGGCCCTGTACCCTTGGGTGGCGGCCATGAAACCCGGTGCCGCGGCCACGGCGGACGAAGCGGCGGTCCGGGGCTGGTCGCGCAGTTTCTTGTCACGTTCGGCCATGGCGATCAGGGTGTGCAGACGCGTCACGTCGGCGCGCAGTCGCAGGGCCTCGCGCGCCTTGGCGATGGCCAGGTCGTAGTCCTTGCGCTCGTAGGCGCTGTAGGCTTGGTTGGCGGCGGTGTAGGCCGGGCCGGACAACGGCAATGGCAAGGTTTCGGCAGCAGCCACGGCCGGTATCAGGCTCAGCCCCGTGGCCAAGAGGGTCAGAAGGGCGCGGTTCATGCCGGAAGCTCCATGGGGTAGACGCTGTGCTGACGCGCCACCACCTGTTCGATAGTGGCCCGGGGCAGCACACCGCTGTCGACCAGGTAATCGCCGATCCGACCGTGGTGCTGCGGTCGATACTGCAACATGGCGCGGCTGAACTGATCGCGATCGAGCAGGCCCATTTCGATCAGCAAGTCACCCAGTAGCGGTGCACTGGCATTCGGTACGGCGTGGCCGTTGCGTTCCGGCAATTGGCGCAACAGCGCGAGAATTTCACTTTCCCTGGCAATCAGTTGCACCGGCTCGCTGCCCAGTTCGGCGGCGATCTGTTGCAGGCCTTCGTCGGACAGGGGGTTGGCAACGGCGATCTGTTCGCAGCCGTCAGCGTTGCGGCCCAGGGGAATGACCCGCCAGCGCAGGGCAAACTCGCCGGTCAGTGACGAGGTCGAGGCGGCGGCTTTTTGCGACACGTCGAAGACCCGGGGCAGGTCATTCTGGAACGCGATGGCTTCGGCCAGGGTTTCGTCGTCCAGCCAGCCGTTGTTGAGCAAAATGCGCCCCAGGGGCATGTTGCGTGATTGTTGCTGGTCCAGGGCACTCTGCAGGTGGGTGTCGGTAATGGCCTGCCAGGACAGCAACACGCTGCCCAGGCGGCGGGGCGCGATGGCCACCAGGTCGGTGGAAGGGAAGTCGTGCATGGTCTTGTCCCAGACCAGTTTGCGATTCATCACCTTGCCCACCAGGAACATCCGCCAGGCTCTGGACGCGGCCATGAAGTTGACGAAGTTACCCACCAGCATGCGCGGGATTGACAGCAAGCCATGCTGCCAGCCGTACAGCACGGTGGTGAAATAACAACGGTGCAGGATCCGCCAGAGCAGGGCAATGCCATTGGCCACCAGCAGGTATTTGATCAGGTCGTTGGTTTCAAAGGGCGTTGGGAAGGTGACGTCCCACCAGCCGCTGTTGCGCAGAATGATCAAGCCCAGCAGCTGCACCAGAATCACGTAGGCGATGATGCTGACGAACGCCGTCACCACGCCCTTGCGGTCGCGAAACAGCAGGTAGCGGTTGGCCAACGAGCCGCTCCAGCCCATCTGTTCCCAGCCTTGCAGGCCGATGCCCAGAGTCCAGCGGGCCTTTTGTCGGAACGCCGTGCGGAAGGTGTCCGGGAAGAACTCGCGCACGCACAGTGGCATCGTCAGGGTCGATTCGTAGGGCTTGCGGAACCAGGATTTGCGCAGCACCCGAAACTGCACCGGGAAACGCACGAAGATGGCGTTCATGCCGACCTTGGCCAGCCGCGCGCCGACGTCGTAGTCCTCGGTGAGGCTGTCGGTGTTGAACGGCTGGTTTTCGGTTTCGCCGGCCAGTACCCGCAACGCGCGATGGGAGAAACAGGTGCCGACGCCGGCCGAGGGCACGGTGTCGGTCATGCTTTCACGCACCACCAGGTCCTTGCCGTGCCATTCGGCGAACTCGTCCATGTAGACGCCCGCCACCCATTCGTACCAGTTGCGCTCCAGCGACACCACGGGCAACTGGATCATGTCCTTGCGCGGCAGCAGGTAGTTGAACAGCCGCAATTCCAATGGATGCAGCACGTCTTCGCTGTCGTGCAACACCACCCCGGCGAAGGTCATGCCATGGGTTTTCTCGTGCAGGAAGATCGCCTGGATCACCCAGTTCAGACAGTCGGCCTTGCAGGTCGGTCCGGCATGGGGCACTTCCACGCGGTGCAGTTGCTTGTAGCGCCGGCGCATCCGCTCGACTTCGTCGATGGTCGCCGCTTCCAGGTAGTTGTAGTAGTGGGCCAGCCAATAGGGCCAATAAAGCGACGTCATCGAAGGGTACCGTTACTGGCGATTGCGACGGGCGCTACGGCCAGCCAGCAACAGGAGAAGGAACAACACAATGGCGCCAGGGATCAGCCAGAGCAGCGAGGGTTTACGCCAGGCATCCAGCCCTTTGGGTTCTTCACGGCCGAGCAACCGACTGCCGCTGGGGTCCTTGCTGTCGATGATCGTCACCGCGCCGCTGTCGCCGAGAATCGCCACATCGCCACGGGTCAGTACAATCGGCTGGGCGAAGTCGGGCGCTTGGCTGCCCAGGGTCCGATACACCAGGCCATGCTGTCCCGAGGCTTGCACCACTTGTAGCGAAGCCAGTTGGTTGAGGGGCTGCACATCCAGCAGCAAGTGATCTTCATGGTTGATGCGCAGACGTCCCTGTTCATCGACCAGGACCGATTCCTTGCTGTCCTCAAGCGGCAACTCGAACGCCAGGAAGGCTTTGTCCGGGCTGACCACGGCTTTGGGATCGGAGCTGACGTTCAACTGCGCGCGCAACGGTGAAACACCGGCGGCATCGGCCACCGAGATCACCCGGGCCAGACTGGCGGCCGGTCGGTCGAGGTATGCCTGGGGAACGAGGATCTGGGTCGCCACGGCGAAGCGCGCGGCCATGCCGGAGAAACCGTCGCCCAAGGCAATTTTGTCCAGCACGATATGGCTGCTCGGCAGCACCGCTACCGGGAAGGCCTGGGGTGTTTCCAGGCAGCGATCGCTGACAGGCTGGCGCTGGAACGAGACGCGCAATACGTTTTTTGAACCCAGGGCATAGCTGGGGATATGGGCCTGGATGCGTTGTGACTGACCATCGGTGGTCAACTGCTGGGCCCCGATCAGGAAATCGTTAAAAAACAGCGAGGCCACGGGCGGGGTGTGTGAAGCCCCCGGTGCTGCGGACAGGTCCACCACGGCTGTCACCGGCAAGCGACCGTCATACGCCACGCTGCCCAAGGGGAACGAAGTGCTCCAGTCGAATCGGGAGGCCACGTCATAGGTGCCAGGTGCGCCGCCCAGTCGCGACAGGGCCACGCGGCCATCGTTGCTCAAAGGCGTTTGCGCTTGGCTGATGGTCAACTGACGGCTGCGCGCCAGTTTGTTCCACGCTGAACCAAGCAGCGACAGGGCTTTGCCGGTGGCGTGCGGGGCGATCATCAGGACCGGGCGAGTACCCAGCAGCGCCAGGCGCACATCGTCTGGACCGGCGCCTGCCGTGGCTGCGTTGACGTGTTGTGCGCGCCATTGGGTCAATGCACTGGCCGCCGTTGGGTCGACGCTTTGGACCTGACTCTGCAACGCATCCAGGGACTGATTGATGGCCTGGAGCAATTGCGGGTCGTTGATGGCCAGATCGGCCTGTACATTCGGGGTTTGCCCCAGCATCAGCAGCGCGCCGATCTCAGCCGGGTTGGCCAGGCTGTGCTGACCCTTCGCGTTGAGGCTGGCGAAGGCCGGGAGGCTCAACAGTTCGGCCGGGATGCGCAGAGCGCTCAAATCCACACTGTCTTGTACGGCAGGGAACGGCAGGATGCGGCTGTGCTTGCCCATTCGCTCCAGGGCCACGCCCAATCGCCAGGCCGCGTCATAGCTGTCGGCGGACAACGAACCGGGTGCAACCAGGATCCCGGGTTGAGCAGGCAATGCCGTCCAGGCGGCACCGACATCCTGCAGTTGGCTGGCGTCGTAGCTGTAGTTCAGGCGTGTGTCGGGCTGGATGCGCAGCACGTTGCCGATGACTCGGTCGTCTTCGCACAACGGCCGGGAGACCACCGAAGACCAGGCAATGCCCAGCCGCACCAGGCCGTTGTCGCGCGCAGCCTTGTCGACGCCCAGTGTGGCGCTGGCACTGCCCTGAGGTTCGCTGAGTCCTTCGGCGCGCACCGGATAGCCATCGAGCGACAGCAGCAGGGTGTTGCGGCCCCCTTCGCCATTGAGATAGCTGGCGTCCAGTTGCAGGGTCGCCTCATTGAGGGCAACCCCGGCCGGCACGGGTAGATACAGTTCCCGTCGGGAATCGCTGGCGCCCAGCAGGATCGGCGCACTGATGCCCAGGTCGCTCAAGCGGACTTCGCGCTCCTGGCGGGTATCGGCGTTGAGCCGATGGATTGCCTGGGTAAGCGGGCTATCGGCAGCCAAGGCAAAGGTTGGCATGAGCGCAAGCAGGCTCAGGCCACAGGCAAGGGCGCTGAGCGCACCCGTAGAGATGGCAACGGAAGGCTTCATTCAGGTAAATCTCGATTCTGATAAGGGGGAGCAGCGATTAGGAGGCGAGCAACTGGCGTGGCGCGTACATCGGTGGGTGAGCCCAGCCTTGGGGCAATTGCGACTGGCCCACGAGAAATTCGTCCATCGGGCGCCCCATCAGGGTATCGACGATGCGCTGGCTGGCCTTGCCATCACCATAGGGGTTGGCTGCCTGAGACGCGCGGCGCCACAAGGCCTTGTCGTCGAACAGTGCGTCCACGCCGGCAATGATCGAGGCCGGGGAGGTGCCGACCAGACGCACCGTGCCCGCAGCTACGGCTTCGGGGCGTTCGGTGACGTCGCGCATCACCAGCACCGGTTTGCCCAGGGACGGCGCTTCTTCCTGCACACCACCGGAGTCCGTGAGGATGACGTGGGCGTGTTGCATCAGGCGCACGAACGCCAGGTAATCCAGGGGCTTGATCAGGTGCACGTTGAGCAGGTCACCCAGTTGTTCCGTCACCGGGCCCAGTACGCTGGGATTGAGGTGCACCGGGTAGACGATCTGGATGTCGGGACGCTGGGCCAAGTGACGCAAGGCCTTGCAGATGTCCAGGAAGCCTTCGCCAAAGTTCTCCCGGCGGTGGCCGGTGACCAGCAGCAGCTTGCGTCCGGTTTGCAGGAACGGGAACTGTTGGTCCAGTGTTTGTCGCAGTTGTGCATCCTGCTCGATGCGCCGGGCGGTCATCTGCAACGCATCGATGACGGTATTGCCGGTCACCAGGCAGCGGCCCTGCAGACGTTCGTCCAGCAGGTTATCGCGAGATTGTGCGGTGGGGGCAAACAGCAGGTCGGCGCTGAGGTCGATGCAACGACGGTTCATTTCTTCCGGCCATGGGCTGTAGATATCGCCGGTGCGCAGCCCAGCTTCCACATGGCCCACGGGAATGCGTCGATGAAAGGAGGCCATCGAAGCCACCATGGCCGAGGTGGTGTCGCCGTGGACCAGCACCCGATCCGGCCGGGTCTGTTCCAGCACCGGGTCGATCGCGCCGTACAACGCAGCCGTCAGCGAGTTGAGCGTCTGGTGCGGCGTCATCACGTTGAGGGTGAAATGGGCCTTGAGATCGAACAGGTCCAGCACCTGCTCAAGCATGCTCTGATGCTGGCCGGTGACACAGATCAGCGACTCAATGCCCGGTTCGGCGGCGAGGGCCTTGACCAAAGGTGCCATCTTGATGGCTTCCGGACGGGTACCGAAGATCGAAAGAATCCTGATCCGTGACTGATGAGTAGCGATGACGCCCTTCCTCGCGCAGTTTGCTGCGCTGCACAGCCGTTCGCCCAAGCGCGATCATGCGTTTGAGTAAACAAGCAAGTTGAATTAAGTGGGATCCAATATCAGGCAGGCGCGTTACGCACGCGGAAAGTTGCGTAATGGCCTATTGCAGTTTGGAACGGCGAAGTAATAACACCAAAGAACACGGGCGCAAAGTTTTATTTGAAAGGTATTTTGTTGTTTTGATTAAGAAGTGTTGAGGGGGGGTGGAAAGTTGCGCTCTTATTCTGAAATAAAAATCGTTTAAGATTTTGAATAATAAGGTTTTTTTGTGATTTATTGAGTGCTGGAAAGGGCGTCTTGATCACGCCAAGTCCATCGAGGTCTTATTTCTGGCGCCGCTTTATATAAAGGTGCCTGGATGTTTGTCATTGAAATGACGCCTGTTTGTTGTCGAGGTTGGAAGTATTATCGCGTTGGCGGGTTGCCGGTGAAGTGCAGAAATTAAATAAGGTTCAATTTTATTATTGGATTTTCAGATCGGCGGAGTTGAACAGTTTTGCGCAGTGCTAGTTCATAAATAAAGTTGGCTGTTGATAAATAAAAAAACGCACTCGGGCACGGTGTCGAACAGGAAAAATACCGGATAAGCCGGCCCACACGCTTATCCGATAATCGCACGCTTTGTGTGGGCCTCCCGCCAAGGTGATTGACCGAACTAACCGGTTGGTACATTTTAGGCGCAACACCTCTTGCTCAGCTTGACCAAGACCATAATAAAAAATTGAGGAACCCCCATGCGTACCCGTCTGCAAGCGCTCAGCCCCTATCCCTCGCTTCGTTGCTCCGGTCCCGGAACAACGCTCAGCTGCTGTGTCCTGACCCGATAGCTCCCGCCCATCGTTGCGGTCCTATCGCGCCGGTTGCTGGATGCCGGCGCTCGACAAGTCCGGGAGGTCTTCAAGATGACAAAGGTCGTCGATCTGTATTTCAAACTGCTCAAACTGCTGATTGTGCTGTGCATGGTCGCAATGATCGTGCTGGTGTTCGGCAATGTGGTGCTGCGTTATGCCTTCAACTCAGGCATCAGCGTCTCGGAGGAACTGTCGCGCTGGTTCTTCGTCTGGATGATTTTTCTCGGCGCCTTGGTAGCGCTCAAGGACCGTGCCCATCTGGGGCTCGACAGTCTGGTCAAACGCCTGCCTCCGGCCGGCAAGCGCCTCTGCCTGGTCATCGGGCACCTGATGATGTTGTACATCTGCTGGCTGATCTTCAGCGGCAGCTGGCAGCAGGCGGTCATCAACCTGGATGTGGTCGCGCCAGCCTCGGGTATGTCGATGGCCGTGTTCTACGCTGCCGGCCTGGTGTTCGGCGCCAGCGCCGCCGCCATCCTGGTCTATGAGCTCTACCTGGCGCTGTTCGGCAAGCTCAGGGATGACGAAATGGTCATGGTCAAGGACAACGACGCCGCCGAAGTGATCGCCCATAACCCCATCAAGAGTACCCGCCCATGACACTGGTTATTTTCCTCGGGTCATTGATAGGCAGCATGGCGTTGGGCATTCCCATTGCCTTTGCCTTGCTGGTGGTCAGTGTGGCGTTGATGTTTTATCTGGATCTGTTTGACGCACAAATCATCGCCCAGAATCTGCTTAACGGTGCCGACAGTTTTCCGTTGATGGCTGTGCCGTTCTTCATGCTGGCCGGCGAAGTGATGAACTCCGGCGGCCTGTCCAAACGCATCGTCAACATCGCCATGGCGCTGGTGGGACACAAACGTGGCGGCCTGGGTTACGTGGCGATCATCGCGTCCTGCCTGTTGGCATCGCTTTCGGGGTCGGCGGTGGCCGACGCGGCGGCGCTGGCGGCCTTGCTGGTGCCGATGATGGTGCTGGCGGGGCACAACCGGGCGCGTTCGGCCGGCTTGATTGCCGCCGGAGGCATCATTGCCCCGGTCATTCCGCCGAGCATTGGCTTCATTGTGTTTGGCGTGGCGTCCGGGGTATCGATTTCCAAGCTGTTTTTGGCCGGGATCGTGCCGGGTCTGATGCTCGGTGTCGCCCTGGCCATCGCCTGGTGGTTCATCTCCCGCAGCGAGCATGTGCAGACACCACCCAAGCGCTCGCGGGCCGAAGTGATGCGGGCCCTGGTCGAGGGCAGTTGGGCCATGGGCCTGCCGCTGATCATCATCCTGGGTCTCAAGTTCGGCATTTTCACCCCGACGGAAGCAGCGGTGGTGGCAGCGGTCTATTCGTTGTTTGTGTCCTTGGTCATCTACCGGGAAATGAAAGTCAGCCAGCTGTACGAAGTGATCCTGTCCTCGGCCAAGACCACCTCGGTGGTGATGCTCCTGGTGGCGGCGGCCATGGTGTCCTCGTGGCTGGTGACCATTGCCGACTTGCCGGGCCAGTTGGCGGCAGTGCTCGAACCGTTCATGGACAGTCCGACCTTGCTCCTGGTGGTGATCATGCTGTTGATCATCATGGTCGGTACGGTCATGGACATGACGCCCACCATCCTCATCCTCACCCCGGTGCTGATGCCAGCGGTGACCCAGGCGGGTATCGATCCGGTTTATTTCGGCGTGCTGTTTCTCATCAACACTGCCATCGGCCTGATTACGCCACCGGTGGGTACCGTGCTCAATGTGGTGAGCGGGGTTTCGAAACTCAATATCGAAGAAATCGTTCGTGGCGTG
>NZ_WUUD01000018.1:0-13003 GCF_009831705.1 Pseudomonas sp. PICF6
CCGAAACCCCTATCTGCTGACGCAGGTAGGGGTTTTGTTTTGCCCGCAGGAAAGTTCTTACGACAAGCACGGACAGCTCCCGGCTGTCACAGCCCCCCGACAGTGCTAAGGTTCGGCCCTAGCTTTTGCATTTTCAAGGATGCCTTTATGCCGGACGCGACGTCCTTAAGCCCTGCTTTCATGGTGGTCCACGGGAATCGCCTGGATGAGTTGCGCAGCCTGGTGATCAGCTTGATGCGGCGCTATCCGCTGGGGCCTCTTGAAAATGAAATCGCGCTGGTTCAAAGCAATGGCATCGCCCAATGGTTGAAGCTGGCATTGGCTGAGGATCCGGAAGATGACGATACCGGTGGCTGCGGTATCGCCGCCGCCATTGATGTGCAGTTGCCCGGCAGTTTCATGTGGCAACTCTATCGAACGGTCCTGGGACGTGACGAAATTCCGGCCAAGTCGTTGCTTGATAAGGCTCCACTTACATGGCGGCTGATGCGCCTTCTGCCACAGTTGATCGAGCAGCCCCATTTCGAGCCCCTGCGGCGTTTCCTTACCCACGACACCGACTTGCGCAAGCGTTATCAGTTGTCCGAGCGTCTTGCCGATCTGTTTGACCAATACCAGGTGTACCGGGCGGATTGGCTGGAGGACTGGGCGGAAGGTCGGCACCAGACAAGAAATGTCCGGGGCGAAATCAAGCCGCTCGCGCCAGAAAACTGTTGGCAGGCCGAACTGTGGCGGGCCCTTTTGATGGATGTAGGGGAGCAAGGCATGGCCCAAAGCCGTGCTGGGGTTCATCAACGGTACATCGAGCGTATCAACAGTTTGGAAGTGGCTCCCAGGAACCTGCCCGCGCGGGTGATAGTGTTCGGCATTTCTTCTCTGCCGGCCCAAGTCCTTGAAGCACTTGCCGGTCTGTCACGGTTTAGCCAGGTTCTGCTGTGCGTTCATAACCCATGTCGCCACCATTGGGCGGACATCGTCGCCGACAAGGACCTGCTACGCCACCAATACAAACGCCAGGCCCGCAAGGCCGGAATGCCCGTTGTCCTCGACCCGCAGACCTTGCACCAGCATGCTCATCCATTATTGGCTGCGTGGGGCAAGCAGGGGCGTGACTATATCAACCTGCTCGACAGCTACGACGATCCCAACAGTTATCGCTCGGTATTTCGCGATGGACGGATCGACCTGTTCAGCGAGGGGAATCCCACGACCCTTCTCGGCCAACTGCAGGATGACATTCTCGAGCTGCGCCCCCTGAACGAAACCCGGGAACACTGGCCAGCGGTGGATACGGAGCAGGACGGGTCTATCCGTTTCCATGTAGCCCACAGTGCTCAGCGCGAGGTTGAAATCCTTCACGATCAGTTGCTGGCCCGCTTCAGTGCGGATCCGAGCCTGCGCCCCCGGGATATCATCGTCATGGTCCCGGACATCGACAGCTACGCACCGCATATACGCGCTGTGTTCGGTCAGCTTGAAAGAACTGATCCCCGTTTCATTCCTTTCACCCTCACTGATCAGGGCCAGCGTGGACGTGATCCGTTATTGATCGCTGTCGAACACTTGCTCAAGCTGCCGGATAGCCGCTTTCCGGTCAGCGAAATCCTCGATCTGCTCGATGTTCCGGCGTTGCGTGAGCGGTTCGGTATCGATGAAGCTGACTTGCCTACGCTGCACCGCTGGATCGAGGGTGCCGGTATCCGCTGGGGCATGAGTGCCGAACATCGTGCCGGACTGGGATTACCCGCGGAGCTTGAGCAGAACAGCTGGCGTTTCGGTCTTCGGCGCATGCTGCTGGGGTATGCCGTCGGCAGCGCGGGCGCTTATGACGGCATCGAACCCTATGATGAAATTGGTGGCCTGGATGCGGCGTTGATCGGTCCTCTGGTTGCGTTGCTGGATGCTTTGCAAGTCGCTCATCAGGAACTCACCCGGCCTGCATCACCGCAAGAATGGGGCTCGCGCCTGCATGATCTGATGCAACTGTTTTTCCAGGCGAGCAACGAACATGACGACTATCTGCTGGCCCAACTCGAAGACTTGCGTGAAACCTGGCTGGAGACCTGTGAGTCGGTTGCCCTGCAGGATGAGTTGCCCCTGACTGTTGTCCGTGAGGCCTGGTTGGCAGGGTTGGATCAGGGCCGACTGTCCCAGCGTTTCCTGGCCGGAGCGGTCAACTTCTGCACCCTGATGCCGATGCGCGCGATTCCTTTCAAACTGGTGTGTCTGCTGGGTATGAACGATGGTGATTACCCGCGAGCACAACCGCCCCTGGATTTCGATCTCATGGGCAGCGACTATCGCCCCGGGGATCGTTCCCGACGCGAAGATGATCGATATCTGTTATTGGAGGCACTGCTTTCAGCCCGGGAAAAGCTCTATATCAGTTGGGTCGGACGCAGCATCCGCGACAACAGCGACCGTCCTGCTTCAGTATTGGTCGGCCAACTGCGGGATCATCTCGCCAGCGGTTGGCGGTTGGCGGATGACCGCGGGGACCTTCTTGAGGCGTTGACCCAGGAACATCCGCTGCAACCGTTCAGTGCTCGTTATTTTCATCAAGGCAGTGCATTGTTCAGTTACGCCAGTGAATGGCGAATGCTCCACGGTGCCCACGAACACGCCGCCCAAAGCCAGGTGCTGGAACCCTATGTTCAGGAAGAGCCCTTGGGCCTTGGGCAACTGCAGGACTTTCTGCGCAATCCCGTCCGGCACTTCTTCAGTCAACGACTCAAAATATTCTTCGAGGCCATCGAGGCCCCTTTGGCAGATGACGAACCCTTCGTTCTCGATGCGCTGCAACGCTACAGCCTGAGCGACAGCTTGCTGGAGGCCGCCCTGGTTCGCCTCGATCAACCGGATCTGGCACTGGCCACTCATGCCAAAAGACTGCAGAACAGCGGCCTGTTACCGATGGCCGGTTTCGGTGAATGCATGCAACGTGAATTGATCGAGCCCTTGCCTGATTTGCTCCAGCGTTACCAGCAGCTTCTGGCGTTATGGCCCACACCGTTGACCAGTGCCTTGCCTGTCAGTTTGCAATTGCATGGCGTGAGCGTCGAGGGCTGGCTGAGTGGTCTGCACCAGCGTGCGGATGGAGCGGTTCTCACCATCAGTGCCATACCCAACGGTATTGGCTCCCCCAAGACCCGTAAATGGCATCGTCTGATTCGTCCTTGGGTCAATCATCTTGTTGCGTGCGCTAACGGCTTTTCGATGACGACGGCACTGGTGGCCAGTGATGACAGTTTGCTGCTGGCTCCTTTTGAAGAGCCCGTGGCACGACGGTTGCTCGGCGATCTATTGCAAGCCTGGCAGGCGGGTATGCGTCAGCCGCTTCCCGTCGCCGTGAAGACCGCCTTCGCCTGGCTCGGCCAGAGCGATCCAGCCAAAGCCGATGCGGCTGCTCGAAAAGCCTACGAAGGCGACGGGCAGAACTCTGAAGGTGAGCGGCGGGAAAGTCCGGCGTTGGCCCGGCAGTTTGCTGACTTCGATGCCTTGACGGCCGACGAGACATTCTCCGACTGGTGCGATGCTCTTTACCGGCCACTGCTCGAAGCACCATGGCGTTCATTGGCCGGCGAGGAGGTAAGCTCATGACTCGCCAGCCTCCACTCGCCCTGGCCTTCCCGCTACGTGGCAGTCAATTGATCGAGGCCAGCGCCGGTACCGGCAAGACCTTTACCATTTCGGCGTTGTACCTGCGTCTGGTACTGGGGCATGGCGGCCCGGCTACCGGCTTTGGTCGCGAACTGCTTCCTCCGCAGATCCTGGTGGTGACCTTTACGGACGCTGCCACCAAGGAATTGCGTGAACGTATCCGCATGCGTCTGGCCCAGGCGGCGCGCTTCTTTCGTGATGAAATTGCCGCCCCGGATTCGCTGATCGCCGAGTTGCGGGATGAGTTCGATGCAACGCAGTGGCCTGGCTGTGCGAACCGGTTGGACATCGCTGCGCAATGGATGGATGAAGCAGCAGTGTCGACCATCCATAGCTGGTGTCAGCGCATGCTGCGTGAACATGCTTTTGACAGCGGTAGCCTGTTTACCCAGACCCTGGAAACCGATCACAGCGACTTGCTTGGCGAAGTGCTTCGCGACTATTGGCGGCTGTTCTGCTACTCGATGCAAGGTGAGGCGCTGAATTGGGTGCGGACACATTGGGGCGGGCCCGCTGCGCTGCTGCCGCGAGTCAGAGGCCTGTTTTCTAGCGAACGCGATGCTGCTGAGGGGCTTGAACCGGCCGAACTGATCGTCGCATCGCTTCAGGAGCGCAGTGCCGCCTTGCTCGATCTCAAGGCGCCGTGGCGGCAATGGGCCGTGGAGTTGCTGGAGATCTGCCAGCAAGGCGTCGCCAACAAAAGCGTCGACGGGCGCAAGATGCAGGCCCGGTACTTCGAACCGTGGTTCCAGAAAATCAATGCCTGGGTGGAGGACGAAAGCCTTGAGCTGTTGGACATCGGCAGCGGATTCACACGCCTGACCCCCGAGGGCATGGCCGAGGCCTGGAAAGGCGAAGTGCCCAGTCATCCCGGGCTGGACGCCATGTCCGGTCTCAAGGCCAGCCTGGAAGCCTTGCCCACTCCCGATGCCGCGGTGCTGCAACATGCCGCGCAATGGGTGGGGGCACGTTTCGAGGCGGAGAAACGGCGCCGCGCGGAGATGGGCTTCGACGATATGCTGCTGCGTCTGGACGCCGCCCTTCGAGCCGAAGGTGGAGCGCGGCTGGCGAGCTTGATCCGCGAACAGTTTCCGGTGGCGCTGATCGATGAGTTCCAGGACACCGACCCGATTCAATATCGCATCTTCGAAAGCATCTACCACATCGCAGAAAGCAACCCCGACACCGGGCTGTTCCTGATCGGTGACCCGAAGCAGGCCATTTACGCTTTTCGCGGCGCTGACATCTATACCTACCTGCGCGCCCGCGAAGCCACCGCCGGCAGGCTGCATACGCTGGGAACAAACTTCCGTTCCAGCCACGCCATGGTCAGTGCGGTGAACCATATTTTCCAGAATGCCGAATCTCGCCCTGAAGGGCGCGGTGCTTTTCTGTTTCGTGAACCGTCGGGCAAGAACCCGGTGCCGTTCCAGCCCGTTGAGTCCCAAGGGCGCAAGGAGTCCTTGCAAGTCAACGGGCTACCCGTTGCCGCAATGAATATCTGGCACCTGTCTTCTGATCAGCCGCTTTCCGGGGCGGTGTATCGGAAGCACATGGCGGCGGCTTGTGCCAGTGAGATCACGGCGTTGCTCAATGGCGGCCAATCGGGGCGCGATGGCTTTACGGTCGATGAAAAGACGCTCCAGGGATTACGCCCGGCGGATATCGCCATCCTGGTGCGTGACGGCAAAGAAGCTCAGGCCGTGCGCGACGAGCTGTCCGCGCGGGGAGTGCGCAGTGTCTATCTGTCCGACAAAGACTCGGTCTTCGCTTCACAGGAAGCGCGGGACCTGCTGATCTGGCTCAGGGCCTGCGCCGAGCCGGATGTCGAGCGGCCACTGCGGGCAGCGCTGGCCAGCATCACGCTGAATCTTGCGCTGACGGAGCTGGAACGTCTCAATCAGGATGAGCTGGCCTGGGAGCGTCGGGTCATGCAGTTCCGAGGCTATCGTACGGTCTGGCGTACCCAGGGCGTATTGCCCATGCTGCGTCGCCTGCTACATGATTTCGAGCTGCCCCAGGCCTTGATGACGCGCAGCGACGGCGAGCGGGTGCTGACCAATTTGCTGCATCTTTGCGAGCTGTTGCAACAGGCCGCCGGTGAGCTGGATGGCGAGCAAGCTTTGATTCGGCATCTGTCCGAGCACCTGGCGCTGTCCGGGCAGGCTGGCGAAGAACAGATCCTGCGCCTGGAAAGCGATGAGCAACTGGTCAAGGTGGTCACGATTCACAAGTCCAAGGGACTTGAATATCCACTGGTGTTTTTGCCCTTCATCTGTTCGACGAAACCGGTGGATGGCAGTCGGTTGCCTTTGCATTACCACGATGAAGCCTGCAAGGCACAGATCAGCCTCAAGCCTACCGCCGAGTTGATCGCCAAGGCCGATGACGAGCGTCTGGCCGAGGATCTGCGGCTTCTCTACGTGGCCCTGACCCGCGCACAACACGCTTGCTGGCTGGGTGTGGCTGATCTCAAACGGGGCAATAACAACAGCTCGATCCTGCACCTGTCCGCATTGGGCTATCTGTTGGGCGGTGGTGTGCCGTTAGTCGAATCGGTGGAGTTGAAGCGCTGGCTGGAGGACCTGCAACAAGGCAGCGCAGTGGTCAGCTATCAGGAGATGCCCCAGGCCACCGACGAGCATTACCGGCCGCCACGCAACGAAGCGGTATTGCTTGAACCTTTGATACCCGTACGCAAAGCCAGCGAAAACTGGTGGATCGCCTCCTACAGCGCCTTGCGTATTGGGGAAAGCCTGAGTGCGGGCAGCAATGATGCGCCGGAGAACCCGCAGGCTCAGAAGCTGTTCGACGATGAGCGGCTTGACCCCGATGCCCCAAGGGAAATTGTTGCCGTGGGTGGCGATATTCACCGCTTCCCTCGCGGCCCTGGTCCCGGCACATTCCTTCATGGCCTGCTGGAGTGGGCCGCTGGCGAAGGATTTGAAGCTACGCCAACCGCCATCGAGGATGCCATAGCCCGGCGCTGCAATCGTCGAGGTTGGAAAGGCTGGATCGCTACCCTGGGTGACTGGCTGCAACACCTGATCAAACTGCCTATGCACATAGGTGGTGACCAGGCGCCGGTGGTGCTCGAGAACCTGTCCCGGTTTCAGGTCGAGATGGAGTTCTGGTTTGCCAGCCACAAGGTCGATGTGCTCAAGCTCGACCAACTGGTTTGCCAATTCACCCATGGCGGTGTCGCTCGCGTGGCCGCTGAGCCGGTGTTGCTCAACGGGATGTTCAAGGGCTTCATCGATTTGACGTTCGAGCACGAGGGCCGGTATTACGTGGCCGATTACAAGTCCAACTGGCTGGGTGTCGATGACATGGCCTACACCGAGCAGGCCATGGAACAGTCGATCCTCGACAATCGCTACGACCTGCAATACGTGTTGTACCTGTTGGCCCTGCACCGTCAGCTCAAGGCGCGCCTGCCCGGCTATGACTACGACCGGCATGTCGGTGGCGCGTTGTATCTGTTCCTGCGCGGTACCCGCTCAGCCAGTCAGGGCGTTTACTTCACCAAGCCTCCACGGGCGCTGATCGAGCAACTGGACCGCATGTTCCAAGGGGTTTGCGAGCCAAAGGCTGAACCGGCATGGGAACAGGGGGAGCTGCTATGAAACGTTCTTTTGCCGATCTGTTACCCAAATCGTCTGATGACGAGAGCCTGATGGATCTGGCTCCGCTGAGCCGCGCGGATGACTTGCTGCTGTTGCTCACCCGCTGGGTCGAACGAGGATGGTTGCGCGCCCTGGACAAGGCATTCGTCGCCTTCCTCCATGAGCTCGCGCCTGAAGATGATCCGTTGGTGCTGCTTGCTGCGGCGCTCACCAGCCATCAGTTGGGTCACGGGCATGTCTGCCTGGATCTGTTCGAAACGCTCAAGGAGCCGGATTTCGCCCTGTCACTGCCGCCTGAAGGCGACTCGCAAACGGGGGTAGAGTTGTTGCCCTCGCAAATACTACGGACCCTCGATGGGGCTCACTGGTGCAAGGTCCTGGCTTCCAGTGCTCTGGTGGCCTTGGCCGTCGATGAGCATGAAGAAGCGCGGCAGCGCCCTTTGGTGTTATCAGGTAAGCGGCTTTATCTGCGTCGTTATTGGGCTTATGAGCGGCGGATCGATGAGGCGTTGCGACAACGGCTTGCCGAACATGAAGCGGCACCTGATGATCTTCGCGAGCGTTTGAACGGGTTGTTCGGGCCGGCCAACGCCGCTGGCCCGATCGATTGGCAAAAACTGGCCTGTGCGCTGGCGACCCGTGGAGCCTTCAGTATCATCACTGGCGGCCCGGGTACCGGCAAGACCACCACGGTTGTGCGCTTGCTCGCCTTGCTTCAGGCGCCCGCTGTCGAGGCAGGCAAACCGCTGCGGATCCGCCTGGCCGCGCCCACAGGCAAGGCGGCGGCGCGTCTGACCGAGTCCATCAGCCAGCAGGTCCGCACCCTCGATGTGGTTGACGCCGTGCGCGAGCGTATTCCCTGTGATGTCACCACGGTCCATCGTTTGTTGGGCAGTCGGCCTGGTACCCGACATTTTCGCCATCATGGGGGCAATCGCTTGCCACTGGATGTGTTGGTGATCGATGAAGCTTCCATGATCGATCTGGAAATGATGGCCAATCTGCTGGATGCGCTGCCGACTCATGCGCGACTGGTATTACTGGGTGATAAGGACCAACTGGCTTCTGTTGAGGCCGGTGCGGTACTGGGGGACCTGTGTCGGGACGCCGAGGAGGGTTGGTACAGCCCCCGGACCCTGGCCTGGCTGGAGTCGGTCAGCGGTGAAAACCTGGCGGCCAGTGATCTGCGGCAAGACCTCGATGGCACTCATGCCTTGGCCCAGCAAGTGGTCATGCTCAGGCATTCGCGGCGCTTTGGTGAGGGCAGTGGGATCGGTCAACTGGCGCGTCGGGTCAACCAGCAGCAACCGGAACAGGCCCGTCAACTGCTGCTCGAAGGCAAGTTCAGCGACCTGTTTTCCCTGGCGCTGAGGGGCGAACACGATGGGGCGCTGGAGCGCTTGTTACTCGACGGCAAGGCAGAAGGGCCGAAGGGTTATCGGCATTACTTGAGCCTGTTGCGTCAGCGCCGCCCGGCCATTTCCCGACCGCTTGAGGACAGCTGCTGGACCGATTGGGCTCGGGAAGTCCTGTCGGCTTTCGACGAGTTCCAGCTGCTTTGTGCCGTACGCAAAGGCCCGTGGGGCGTCGCGGGGTTGAACCAGCGCATCACCGCCGCACTGCTCAAGGCCCAGCTTATCGACAGCGATCATCAATGGTACGAAGGGCGCCCGGTTCTGATGACCCGCAACGACTACGGGTTGGGCCTGATGAATGGCGATATCGGTATCGCGCTCAAACTGCCCGAGCGTGATGGGCCGGACGCCGGCAAGCAGGTTCTGCGGGTGGCGTTCCCTCGTAACGATGGCCAGGGCGGTGTGCGTTTTGTACTGCCCAGTCGCCTGAACGATGTAGAAACTGTCTTTGCCATGACGGTGCACAAATCCCAAGGTTCGGAGTTCGCCCATACGGCTTTGATTCTTCCGGATGCGCTGAACCCGGTGCTGACGAAAGAATTGGTGTACACCGCCATTACTCGGGGCAAGCACTGGTTCAGTCTGATAGAGCCGCGAGCGGGCGTCTTTGAAGAGGCGGTTCAGCGCAAGGTCAAGCGCTTGAGCGGGTTGATGCTGGCGCTGGAAGGAGCTGACTGAGCGATCGACTTTCGCGATTCAGTGTCCAGGGCGGCTGTTCTGCACGCTTGTGTCGTAAGCGCCGTAGGACGCTGCCTCGCTGGCTTTTTGGCACTGTGCTATCTTTCCGGCACTTATTGCATCGACCAAGAGACTTTCCATGAGTGTGGCTGTTCAGGAGACAGTGCGCCGCAAGGGCTGGAGGCAATATTTGCTTGCCGGCCTGCTGTGCTTACTGGCGCCTGCGGTTGTCGCCCAGGATCAGGCCACCACGACCCGGGCTGAACAGCGGGCCGAATCCGTCACCCAGGTTGTGTTGGGAATTCTCAGCTACGCCCGCTGGCCCGTGGAACCAGCGCAATTGCAGCTGTGCATTGTCGGGCCGACTCAATACACAGACGATTTGGTCAAGGGTACGACTCAGGCCACTGGCCGGCCTGTGACTGTGCAGCGGGTGCTGGCCGACCACCCCAGTATTGCCACTGATTGCAACGCGATCTACATCGGCAGATTGACCCATGACGAGCGCACCCGGCTGTTCGCGTCCTTGATCGGTAAACCTGTGTTGAGCATCAGTGAAGGCGGCGATCAGTGCACCGTCGGCAGCCTGTTCTGTCTGCGGGTCGCTGACGAACAGGTCTCGTTCGAGGTCAACCTGGATTCGGTGGCGCGCAGTGGCGTGCGCATTCACCCCAGCGTTTTACAGCTTTCACGTCGCAGGCCAGCAGCCCCATGAATCTGCCCACGGCACGGATCCGTCCCACACTGGGCTCGGTCATTGGTCGCGGTCACCTGATTGTCGCGTTGGTGGCGATCACCATGGCCAGTGTCTCCCTGACGTTGCTTGGTGTACTGGCGCTGCGAGTCTATGCCGATCACAACCTGCACCTGATCGCCCGCTCGATCAGCTATACCGTTGAAGCGGCCGTGGTGTTCGATGACTCAGTGGCGGCGACCGAGGCGCTGGCTGTGATTGCCTCCACCGAAGAGGTCGCCGATGCCGAGGTGTTCAACGAGCATGGGCGTCTGCTGGCTCGCTGGCAGCGACCGGAAACCGGCTTGTTGTCGGAATTGGAAAGGCACATCGCCAAAACCTTCCTGGAAAAGCCCATCAGCCTGCCAATCATCCATCAGGGACAGAATATAGGCGCAGTTCTACTGTCGGGACATGGCGGCAGCCTTTTGCGGTTTTTGCTTAGCGGCCTGGCGGGAATTGTCCTGTGCACGGCGGTGAGCGCCTGGGTGGCGTTGTATCTGGCGCGGCGCCAGTTACGCGCAATCACCGGGCCGCTGCGCAGCCTCGCCGAGGTGGCCCATGCCGCGCGCAGCGAGCGCGCCCTCGACCGACGCGTACCGCCGGCCGCTATCGCCGAACTGGATAACCTGGGCAATGACTTCAACGCGCTGCTTGATGAGCTGGAGTCCTGGCAAACCCACCTGCAAAGCGAGAACGAAACCCTGGCTCACCAGGCCAGTCATGACAGCCTGACCGGATTGCCGAATCGGGCATTTTTCGAAGGCCGGCTGATCCGTGCACTGCGCAATGCCAACAAACTCGACGAGCAGGTCGCCGTGCTCTATCTGGACAGTGACCGGTTCAAGGGTATCAACGATAACTTCGGCCATGCTGCCGGTGATGCGGTGCTGACGGCGGTGGCGACACGGGTCCGGGCACAGTTGCGTGAAGGTGACCTGGTGGCGCGCCTGGGCGGGGACGAATTTGCCGTGCTGCTTGCACCCTTGCACCGGACCGAGGATGCCGAACGGATTGCCGAGAAAATCATCGCCAGCATGGAAATGCCCATTCAATTGCCCGGCAATGCCTCGGTGCTGACCTCTCTGAGTGTCGGCATCGCCGTTTATCCTGATCATGGCGCTACACCAGGCGCCTTGCTCAACGCCGCCGATGCGGCGATGTATCAGGCCAAACGCCTCGCCAGAGGCGGTCAACACACGGCTGGGTCGGAGCACCCGGTTGCTGATCTTCAAGCCAGGAGCTGACTCGTGCGCCTATATCCTCAACTCTCCCTGCAGCGCTTCGCCGCGCTTTTGTTCATCACCGTTCTGGCCCTGTCCGGCTGCCAGACGACACCCCAAAAAGGTCTTACCCCGGCGCAAGTCGCCGTGCTCAAACAACAAGGGTTCGAATTGACTGATGAGGGATGGGCTTTCGGCCTGTCCGGCAAAGTACTGTTTGGCAGCGATGTGGAAACCCTCAACCCGGCCAGTACCGAGATTGTCGAGCGAATCGGCAAGGCTCTGCTGGGGGCCGGAATCGAGCGGGTGCGGATCGATGGTCATACCGACGCATCAGGCTCGCAAACCTATAATGAACAACTGTCGATACGTCGGGCCTACAGCGTGAGCAAGGTATTGATTGGCGTGGGCATGCGCGAAGAAAACGTTCAAACACGGGGGCTGGGCAGTAGCAGGCCAGTCGCCTCCAACGACACGGTCGAGGGGCGCACCGAAAACCGTCGCGTCGCCATCGTGGTCATCGCCGACTAGTCGGCGAATACCATCTCTCGGCTCTCGCCCATCAACAATGGCTGATTCTGCTCAGTCACTTCGCGGATGTAATCCCACAACAGCGTGATGCGTTTGAGCTTCCTCAAATCCTCCCGGCAGTACATCCAGAACTGCCGGGTGACGGTGATTTCCTCCGGCAGCACCGGCAGCAGGCGCGGATCCTGGGCGGCGAGGAAGCACGGCAGGATCGCCAATGATCGTCCTTGCTGCGCTGCCACGAACTGCGCAATCACGCTGGTGCTGCGCAGGTGAGCATGGGCGCCCGGCAATACATTCGCCAGATAGAGCAGCTCGGAACTGAACGCCAGATCATCCACGTAGCTGATGAACGAATGCTTGCTCAGGTCCGCCGGTCGGTGGATGGGAGGATGGCTGTCCAGGTATGGCTGGGTGGCGTAGAGCTGCAGTCGGTAGTCGCACAGTTTGCAGCACACATACGGGCCATGTTCGGGGCGTTCGAGGGCGATGACGATGTCGGCTTCGCGCTTGGAAAGGCTGATGAAGTGCGGCAGCGGCAGGATGTCCACGGAAATGGCCGGGTAGGCATCGACGAAATGACTCAGTTGCGGCGTGATGAAGAAGCTGCCGAAGCCCTCGGTACAGCCCATGCGCACGTGGCCGGACAACGCCACCCCAGAGCCTGACACCTGTTCGCAGGCCATGTGCAGGGTGCTTTCGATCGATTCGGCGTAACCCAGCAGACGCTGGCCTTCGGCGGTCAGGACAAAACCGTTGGTCCGGGATTTTTCGAACAGCAGCGTCCCCAATGACGTTTCCAGCGAGCTGATGCGTCGCGACACCGTGGTGTAGTCGACGGCCAGGCGCTTGGCCGCCGTGCTGGCCTTGCGGGTGCGGGCCACTTCGAGGAAAAACTTGAGGTCGTCCCAATTCAGCGACCCGAGGGAGGTGATGTTTTTTTGCATGATGGACCGGTTTTTATGTGCGTTCTTATTAGAAGTTTGCACATCTATACTCCAAAAACCGTCTCATCACCAAGGTGTCTGTCTATGCACCTTGATCTGTGCTGAACCAGCGCTCTCTATAAGAACAAGTCCCGGAGGCCAGCATGAACGTTTCCCTTACGCCCAGCGACACTGCCCTGCAAACCGTAAAATT
>NZ_WUUD01000018.1:13013-80566 GCF_009831705.1 Pseudomonas sp. PICF6
GGGTTGAATCCCAGTCCAGCGAATGGCACGACATCGTCAACCCGGCCACCCAGCAGGTACTGGCGAAAGTCCCGTTCGCCACGGCGTCGGAAGTCGATGCCGCCATTGCCGCCGCCCAGCGTGCTTTCCAGACCTGGAAGCTGACCCCCATCGGTGCGCGGATGCGCATCATGCTCAAGCTCCAGGCGCTGATTCGCGAGCACTCCAAACGCATCGCCGCCGTACTGAGCGCCGAGCAGGGCAAGACTATCGCTGATGCCGAGGGCGATATTTTCCGTGGCCTGGAAGTGGTCGAACACGCCTGTTCCATCGGCACCCTGCAAATGGGCGAGTTTGCCGAGAACGTTGCCGGCGGCGTCGATACCTACACGTTGCGCCAACCGATTGGTGTGTGCGCGGGCATTACCCCGTTCAATTTCCCGGCGATGATTCCGCTGTGGATGTTCCCGATGGCCATCGCCTGCGGTAACACCTTCGTGCTCAAACCGTCGGAGCAGGACCCGCTGTCGACCATGCTGCTGGTGGAGCTGGCCATCGAGGCTGGCGTGCCGGCGGGCGTGCTCAACGTGGTGCATGGCGGCAAGGATGTGGTGGATGCCCTCTGCACCCACAAGGACATCAAGGCGGTTTCCTTTGTCGGCTCAACGGCGGTCGGCACCCACGTGTATGACCTGGCGGGTCGGCATGGCAAGCGCGTGCAATCGATGATGGGCGCCAAGAACCATGCGGTGGTGTTGCCTGATGCCAATCGCGAACAGACCCTCAATGCTTTGGTCGGCGCCGGTTTCGGGGCGGCGGGCCAGCGTTGCATGGCCACTTCGGTGGTGGTCATGGTGGGCGCGGCCAAGCAATGGCTGCCCGAGCTCAAGGCCCTGGCGCAGAAGCTCAAGGTCAACGCCGGCAGTGAGCCGGGCACGGATGTCGGCCCGGTCATTTCCAAGCGGGCCAAGGCGCGGATTCTTGAATTGATCGAGAGTGGCGTACAGGAAGGGGCCAAGCTGGAACTTGATGGCCGTGACATCAGCGTGCCGGGTTTCGAGCAAGGCAACTTCGTCGGCCCGACCCTGTTTTCCGGCGTGACTACCAGGATGCGTATTTACACCGAAGAAATCTTTGGTCCGGTGTTGGTGGTGCTGGAAGTCGACACCCTTGATCAGGCAATCGCCCTGGTCAATGCCAACCCGTTTGGCAACGGCACCGGCCTGTTCACGCAAAGCGGGGCGGCGGCGCGTAAATTCCAGAGCGAAATCGACGTCGGCCAGGTGGGGATCAACATCCCGATTCCGGTACCTGTGCCGTTTTTCAGCTTCACCGGCTCCCGTGGTTCGAAACTCGGTGACTTGGGCCCCTACGGCAAACAAGTGGTGCAGTTCTACACTCAGACCAAGACCGTTACCGCACGCTGGTTCGATGATGACAGCGTCAATGACGGTGTGAACACCACCATCAATCTGCGTTAAGGAGCCGGACATGAAGATCGCATTTATCGGTCTGGGCAACATGGGCGCCCCCATGGCGCGCAATCTGCTCAAGGCCGGCCATTCGCTGAACCTGTTCGACCTGAACCAGACGGTGCTGGCTGAACTGGCCACATTGGGCGGCACCATCAGCGCCTCGCCTCGCGATGCGGCCCAGGGCGTGGCCCTGGTGATCACCATGTTGCCGGCTGCTGCTCATGTACGCAGTGTCTGGCTGGGTGACGACGGTGTACTGGCCGGCATCGCCGCCGGTACGCCCGCGGTGGATTGCAGCACCATCGACCCGCAGACCGCTCGCGATGTTGCCGCCGCAGCCGCCAAACAAGGCGTAGCAATGGCCGACGCGCCAGTCTCCGGCGGCACCGGTGGCGCAGCGGCCGGCACGTTGACCTTCATGGTGGGTGCCACCGCTGAATTGTTCGCCACCCTGCAACCGGTGCTGGCGCAGATGGGCCGTAATATCGTGCATTGCGGCGACGTCGGCACCGGGCAGATCGCCAAGATCTGCAACAACCTGCTGTTGGGGATTTCCATGGTAGGCGTCAGCGAAGCCATGGCCCTGGGCGATGCCCTGGGGATCGATACGCAGGTACTGGCCGGGATCATCAACAGCTCAACAGGCCGTTGCTGGAGTTCAGACACCTACAACCCGTGGCCTGGCGTGATCGAAACAGCACCGGCGTCCCGTGGCTACACCGGGGGCTTTGGTGCCGAGCTGATGCTCAAGGACCTGGGCCTGGCTACCGAAGCGGCGCGGCAGGTTCATCAGCCGGTGGTGCTAGGCGCGGTTGCGCAGCAGTTGTACCAGGCGATGAGTCAGCGGGGCGAGGGCGGCAAGGATTTTTCGGCGATTGTTAACAGCTATCGCAAGCCGCAATAAGAGCTGGGGCATCGACGCCACAGAGCCTGTGCAATTTGGAAAGCTGTTTTCCGAGAGACCATGTCGGGTGGTCTCTCGGTTTTTTGTTTCAGGCGAAGACGAAGTATTTACGCACGGTCTCGACCACTTCCCACGTGCCTTTCATGCCAGGCTCGATGACGAAGATGTCACCGGCCCGCAGATGGATCGGCTCCATGCCATCGGGGGTGATGATGCAGTAGCCTTCCTGGAAATGGCAGTACTCCCACTTCACATAGTCGACGCGCCACTTGCCCGGTGTACAGATCCAGGTGCCCATGATCTTGCTGCCGTCTTCGCTGGTGTAGGCGTTGAGGTTGACGGTGTGCGGATCGCCTTCGAGTTTTTCCCATTTGCAGGCATCGAGTACGGGCAGCGGATGGGTATCGCGCAGGACGGTGATGGGGGCGGTCATGTGAACTCCGAAAGGGACAGAAGAGAGCAGGCACCCTAACGCGCGACATGATCGGGCAGATGCCTGTGCTCGACACCGGCCTATCCAGAAGCGCGCATCAGCGAGCGGTCAGGTGCGTGGCAAGGGCTTTGGCGTAGGCGGGCAAGTTGTCGAAGCGGCGGGCGCACAGCCGCAGTGAGCGTTGAGCCCAGGCCTCTTGCAGCGAGACCCATTGCCAGGAAGGTTCGGGCGGGCGCCGCGCGATCGCGGCCTTTGGCACGATGGCAATGCCCGCACCATGAGCGACCATGCGAATCACGCCATCAAAACCGTCGGCGCGAATGCGAATGTGCATGCGTCGTCCGGTGTGCAGCGCCTGTTCTTCGAGGTAAATCGCCAGCGCACTGGAAGCGTTCAGGCCTACATAATCATGGCCGAGGGTCTCATTGAAGTTCAGCGGACGACCGTCAGCCAGGGGATGTTCCGAGGGCAGGATCAATACCAGCGGATCATCGCGGAAGGGGCGGGTTTCAAGGCCGGCGATGTCCACCGCGTCGGAGATGATACCCAGGTCCGCCGCACCCTGACGCAGCGCATGGGTGATCCGTGAACTGGGCAATTCCTGCAGATCGATGTCGAGGTTGGAATGGGCCTTGAGAAAGTCGGCCAGCAATTCCGGCAGGTATTCGGTCATGGCGCTGGTGTTGCACAACAACCGCACCCGGCCTTTGACGCCGCGGGCGTATTCGCCGAGGTCCTGTTGCAGGTGTTCGGCATGTTGCAGCAACACCCGGGCATGTTGCGCCAGTGCCTGGCCGGCCGATGTGGGTGTTACACCGCGCCGCCCGCGTTCGAGCAATTCAATCCCCAGGGAGGCCTCCATGGCCCGGACCCGGGCACTGGCCGCTGCCAGGGAGAGATGGCTGCGGGCAGCGCCGGCAGTGATGTTGCCGGTGTCGAGGATGTGCAGGTAGAGGCGCAGGTCGGTGAGGTCGAAGTGCATGGGGGATGTGATCCTGTGCCGGGTTCTGGGGTGTCTGGAACATTGTCATCGCGAGCAGGCTCGCTCCCACGAGAACAATGCAGGATCCAAGGTGGGAGCGAGCCTGCTCGCGATGGCGTCTACAGCCTCAGCAAATTCTTCAGCCTCTTGCTCGGCCAGAGGCTATCTCAGTATATGGCAGATTCAAAACCCGACCGCCAGGGCCCACGATAGCCCCATGAACACACTCATGGCTTTCTATCAAAATCTTGGCCCTGCCCTTTCTTTGCTGGTCATAGGCACTTTCCTGCTGGCCGGCACCATCAAGGGTGTGATCGGCCTCGGCCTGCCGACCATTTCCATGGGCCTGCTCGGCCTGGCTATGGCTCCGACACAGGCTGCGGCGTTGCTCGTCATCCCGGCCACGCTGACCAATATCTGGCAACTGACCTTTGGCGGTCATCTGCAAACCCTGATCAGGCGCTTGTGGCCACTGTTGCTGGCGATTTGCATCGGCACCGCTCTGGGCACGTTGTGGTTCGATACGGTGGGAGGACCTTGGGCGGTGCGAGCATTGGGTGGCGCGTTATTGCTGTACGCGCTGAGCGGGCTGTTGCTGCCGACATTGCGGGTCGCTGCCAGTGTTGAGCCGTGGCTCGCACCGTTCTGCGGTCTGCTCACTGGCCTCATCACTTGTGCGACGGGTGTGTTCGTCATTCCGGCGGTGCCGTACCTGCAAGCGTTGGGCTTGAGCAAGGACGAACTGGTGCAGGCGTTGGGGTTGTCATTCACGGTTTCGACACTGGCCCTGGCGGCCGGCCTGCTGTGGCGCGGCGCCTTGGGCGGTGGCGAATTAAGTGCTTCGGTGCTGGCCCTGGCGCCAGCGCTGTTGGGGATGTGGCTGGGGCAATGGCTGCGTCAGCGCATCAGCGCCGTGCTGTTCAGGCGGGTGTTTTTCATTGGCCTCGCTGTGCTCGGCGGCCATTTGCTGATCAGCGGCTAGCCGAGGACGGGCTGAGCATGTCGACGCGGCGGATCTCGAAATCGCGCTCCAGGTATTCCATGCGCTGCTCAAAAAACTGCTTCATGTGCGGCAGGTTCGAATGCACGTCCAGATGAGCCTGGGATTGCCAGATTTCATAGAAGATAAACAGGGTCGGGTCTTGCCGGTCTCGCAGCATGTGATATTCGATGCAACCGGGTTCGGCACGGCTCGGTTCCACGTAGGCACGAAACAGCGTTTCGAAGGCTTCGGCTTTTTCCGGACGGGTCTTGGCGTGCAGGATGAAACCGTGCAATTCGCTCATCGGAGAGGCTCCTGAATAAAAGTATGCGAATGCTACGGCAAGAATTGGCTACCTATTCGTGCGTATAGGTCAAATCAGTTTTGCCGTTGCAGTGCTTACTCCGCCGCAAGCTCATCGGTACTCTGCCGCCATCATTTTCAATCTTTCCATTGGGTGACCGTTCAACCGTGTCCCCTGGAATCCGATGAGGCTCTCCATGAAAAAAGTCCTGCTGCTCAACGGTGGTAAACAATTCGCTCACTCCGACGGTCGCTATAACGCCACCCTCCATGATGCGGCGGTCAGCGTGTTGGACCGTGGCGGGTTCGATGTGAAAACCACGTTCATCGACGGTGGTTACGACATCAAGGAAGAAGTTGCCAAATTCCTCTGGGCCGACGTGATCATTTACCAGATGCCAGGCTGGTGGATGGGCGCGCCGTGGACCGTCAAGAAATACGTCGATGAGGTCTTCACCGAAGGCCATGGCAGCCTCTATGCCAGCGACGGCCGCACCCGCTCCGATGCTTCGCAGAAATACGGCAGCGGTGGTTTGTTGCAGGGCAAGCAATACATGTTGTCGCTGACCTGGAACGCCCCGCAGCAAGCCTTCGATGACCCGACCGACTTCTTTGAAGCCAAGGGTGTGGACGCTGTGTACTTTCCGTTCCACAAGGCCAACCAGTTCCTGGGCATGAGCGGATTGCCAACCTTCCTGTCTGTGGACGTGATGAAACGCCCGAATATCGAGGCCGATGTGGCGCGTTATGAGCAGCACTTGATTGAGGTGTTCGGCCTGAAGGCGTGACCTTTCTTTTGTCACGTATCCCGATACTATCCTGGGGCTCGGGTCCGCTTTGCGGCCCGGCGGGGATAGATTCCCTCGCCACAAGAGAGCGCAGTCGACAGGGGGATACGTGAAAGCCAGATCCGACGAATTGCAGATTTTCGTCTGCGTGATCGAGTGCGGGTCGATATCCGCCGCCGCCGAGCAGGTCGGGCAGACGCCGTCTGCGGTCAGTCGTACCTTGTCGCGCCTGGAAGCCAAGCTCGATACCACGCTGATCAACCGCACCACGCGGCGCATGGACCTGACCGAAGAGGGCAAGTATTTCTTCGAGCAGGCCAAGGGCATTCTCGACCAGATGGATGAGCTGGAGGAGCGCCTGTCGTCTCGCCAGAAAAACCCGGCGGGGCGGTTGCGGATCAATGCGGCTTCGCCTTTCATGTTGCACGCTATCGTGCCGCATATCGAAGAGTTCCGCGGGCTCTACCCGGATATCCAGCTCGAACTCAACAGCAACGACCTGATCATCGATTTGCTCGAGCAAAGTACCGACATAGCGATCCGCATCGGCACCCTCAGCGACTCGACGCTACATGCCCGATCCCTGGGGTGCAGTCCGCTGCATATCCTGGCCAGCCCGGCCTATCTGAAGCAGCACGGTACACCTGCCACTGTCGCCGAACTGGCCCGGCATGCACTGTTGGGGTTTGCCCAGAATGAGGGCCTCAATCAGTGGCCGCTGCGCCACGAGCACGGTGATCGTTGGCCGATCCAGCCTGCCATCAGCGCGTCCAGTGGCGAAACCGTGCGTCACTTGGCGCTGCAAGGGCAGGGCATAGCGTGCCTGTCGGACTTCATGACCCGTGAAGACATCCGTGCCGGCCAGCTCAAGGTGCTGCTGGCCGATGCCAACAGCGGATATCGCCAACCGATCAACGCGGTGTATTACCGCAACTCCCAACTGGCCCTGAGGATCCAGTGCTTTCTGGACTTTATCCAGGGCAAGCTCGCCGAATACGCCTCGCGGGAATTCAAAGGCTGATTCGTGGCTTCAAGGCGAGTGTGGTTTGGGTTCGGGGGCTGGCCGATGCGCGCGTACGTCGGTGAGCGGCTGTGAAGCGGCGCTCGTTTGTCGTCAGCCGCGCAGATGAGTCAGCGGCAGTTCGGTGCTGTTGAGCACCTGGTTCAACACGAAGCTGGACCGCACACTGGTGACCCCGTCAATCCGGGTCAGATGCCCCAGCAGCAGTTTCTGATAATGGTCCATGTCCGGCACCACGACCTTGAGCTGGTAATCCGCATCCATGCCGGTCACCAGGCTGCATTCCAACACCTGGGGCAAATTGCGGATAGCGGCTTCGAAGTTCTCGAAACGTTCAGGGGTGTGGCGGTCCATGCCGATGAGCACGTAGGCCGTCAGGCTCAGGCCGAGCATTTTGCGGTCGAGCAGGGCGACCTGACGGGTAATGTAGCCGTCGTCTTCCAATTGCTTGACCCGCCGCGAGCAGGGGGACGGCGACAGGCCGATGCGTTCGGCCAGCTCCTGATTGGAGATGCGCGCGTCGCGCTGCAATTCCGCCAGAATGCTCAGGTCGTAACGGTCGAGTTTGCTCATTGGTCGGGCCTTTGTCTGGATAATTGCTGGATATTATCTATCGCAGGTAAAAAATTGCGCAAGTGATGTTTATTTACGCAATCTTCGCAATCATTCGTCGGTGCTCCGAGCCTATTCTTATCACCAAGATCACTGCTCGGACAAACAGTCCAGTGCGGCCCGCCTAATCCGGCCGGCCGCGGTCGCAGCACCCACCGGTGTCTGGCAGACCCCCGAGCTGCACACTGTCCAGAAGACGGCGTGAGGTGAGCCGACGTCAAAAGCGTCGCGCACGGACGAAGTTCTCAAGGGGAGGCCGACGGGCCTCCCTTTTTTATGCCTGCGAAATAATGGCGGCGACTGATAATCTGTCGCAGAACCGGCCTAGGCTTTTCCAGTCTCATTCATCAGGCCCTGAACCGTTGTGAGGAATTTCATGAAGTCGCGCATCTGGCGTTTGGCAGGTGTTGGTCTGTTGTGGGCAAGTGTCAGTGCGCAGGGAGTGGCCGACGATCAGCAAAATCGTGGCGGCCCGGACGGGCGAGGTGGCAATGGCCAGGGTTATTCAGGCCAACCCCGGCCACAGAGCAACGAGATCATTCGCGGCGACAACAGCCGCCAGTTTGAGGTCCAGCCTCACGCTCAAGGCGGCCAGCCCTACAACCGCCCGCCGCAAGACCCCAATGGTCGTCCGCCGCAGCCACCGGGTAACAGCCTGCCGATCCAGGGCCGCCCCGACAGCGTGACCCAGACCCAGGAGCCGAGGCCGGGTTACTACCGCGATATTCCGCGCCGCAGTGATGGTTATCCGAGCGGTGGGCCACGCCCCAGCCATGACTCTCGCCCTGATCAGCACTGGTCCGGTCGGCCGGACGGTCATGGCAACGGCTGGGGGCCGGGGCCGCAATATCGTCCTGGGTATGTAATCGATCGTTTTCCGGATCGTCACTACCGCGTGCCTTACCGTGGCCATGACTATTTTTATTCGGGCGGTTACTGGTATCGCCCCCAAGGGCCGCGCTATATCGTGATTGAGCCGCCGCGCGGAATCCGTACCCGTTATCTGCCCGATTATGCCCGGGAAGTCTGGATCGGCGGCTCGCTGTTTTTCCTCGCCGCCGGTGCCTATTACATCTACGAAGCCAACACCCGGGACTACGTCGTCGTTGACGCGCCGGTGAGCAACCCGCAGCCCCAGCCCCAAGGCAACAGCTACG
Source organism: Pseudomonas sp. PICF6 (assembly GCF_009831705.1). Lineage (NCBI taxonomy): Bacteria > Pseudomonadati > Pseudomonadota > Gammaproteobacteria > Pseudomonadales > Pseudomonadaceae > Pseudomonas > Pseudomonas sp. PICF6. The sequence continues at coordinate 21,650 of NZ_WUUD01000018.1, forward strand.
ATGTGGTGGCTTATCCAGCCAACGGCCAGTCTCCCGAGCAGGTCAATCAGGATGGCTACGAATGCTATCGCTGGGCGGTGCAGCAGAGCGGTTTCGATCCGCGCAACTACACCTACCCGCCCGCGCCGCAAGTGGTACAGACCTATCGTCAGGCCCAAGGGAGTTGCTTGAGCAGTCGTGGGTATCAGGTGACGTACTGATCACTCGAAAGAAAAACACTCCCCTGTGGCGAGGGAGCTTGCTCCCGCTCGGTTGCGCAGCGACCGTAAAATCTTGGGCCTGCTGCGCAGGCCAGCGGGAGCAAGCTCCCTCGCCACGGGGTTCTGTGTTCGGCGTCAGGCGCTGGTGCGCTTCACCACTTCCGACGGATCGGCATGCACCAACACTTCCGCCTTCGGATAGGCGCGGTGTATGGCATCGGCGGCCTGGTCGCTGATGCCGTGGGCTACTGACAGGGTCAGTTCTCCCGGCAGTTCCAGATGCAGTTGCACGAACCAATGGTTACCTGAGATCCGCGTGCGCAGATCGTGGGCACCCAGTACCCCGGGCACCGCGCAGGCCAGTTCCAGCATGCGCTGGCTGACGTCGGGCGGCAGTTCCTCATCCATCAATACCGCGAAGCTTTCCCGGGCGATCTGGATCGCGCTCCACAGGATGTAGACGGCGATGCCCAGGCCGAACCAGGCATCCAGTTGATGCCAGCCCAACCCGGCCAGCACCAGGGCGACCAAGATGCTGCCGTTGAGCAACAGATCCGAGCGATAGTGCAGCGAGTCAGCGCGCACGGCGTTGGAGCCGGTGGCGCGGACGACCCGATGTTGCAGCGCCAACAAGGCCAGGGTCAGCCCCAGGGAGAATACGATCACGCCGACACTGAGCCAGGCCGCTTCCACCGGGACCGGGTTTTTCAGACGCTCAAACGCCTGTAGCGCAATCAACACGGCACTGCCGCCGATGAACAATGCCTGGGCCATGCCGGCCAGGGACTCGGCTTTGCCGTGGCCGTAACGATGGTCCTCGTCGGCGGGGCGCAATGCGTAATGCACCGCCAGCAGGTTGAGCAGCGACGTGACGCCGTCCAGCGCCGAGTCGGTCAGGCCGGCGAGCATGCTCACCGAGCCGCTCAGCCACCAGGCCAGTGCCTTGGCAATGACCAGAATAAGCGCCACGGCCACCGAAGCACGGGTGGCCAGACGCAGCAGACGGGCATGTTCGGTGCTGGTGGTCATGGCGCGGTCGTTCCTTCAATAGCGCCCATCACGCGGCCGGTTTAAGCCCGAGGGCGGCCAGTTGCTGGGCGTTGCCCTTGCTTTGGATCAAACGTGGGTCGTCCAGGGGGAAGCTGCGGCCCAGTTCGCTCTCCAAAATCGCTTGCAGCTTTTGGTTGTTGACGCTGCCGTCGGCGTTGATCGCCGGCTTGAGTTTTTCTGGCTCGATCTGGACGCTTCTGCCGGGCTCGAAATAAATCGCCCCGGTGGCGAAGTCCACGGCGAACGCGATCAGGCCGGGGATGATGTAGAACAGCAGGCCGACGGCGTCCAGCGCGGCAATCGCCGGGTCGATCTTGCCGTCGATCTGGCCGCGACGGTCGGGGTAGAAGATCGAGCCGCAGGCGCTGATCTGGGTCAGCAGGGAGGCGACCAGAACGCCGCCGATCACGCGAAAGGGAATACGCATAGCAATCTCCTGAGCAGGTAAAGGCGTTGCTGGTTGGAGTCCAGACCACGCTAAACAGTTCGCCGTTATACTCGGCCCTCTGTTTTGGAGCCAGCATGATTTCTTTGCCGATTGATGAAGTTTTACCTGCCCTGCGTCAAGCCTTGGCGTCGCGTCACGAAGCCGTGCTCGAAGCGCCGCCCGGCGCTGGTAAAACCACCCGCGTCCCCTTGGCCCTGTTGAATGAGTCCTGGCTGGCCGGGCAGACGATTCTGATGCTTGAGCCCCGGCGCCTGGCGGCACGGGCGGCGGCCGAGCGACTGGCCAGCGAGCTGGGGGAAAAGGTCGGTGAAACCGTCGGCTACCGAATTCGTCTCGACAGCAAGGTGGGCCCCAAGACCCGCATTGAAGTGGTCACCGAAGGCATCCTCACCCGCCGCTTGCAGGACGACCCGGCGCTGGAGGGTGTGGGGCTGCTGATTTTTGATGAATTCCACGAACGCAGTCTCGACGCCGACCTGGCCCTGGCCTTGAGTCTCAATGGCCGCGAGCTGTTTCGCGACGACCAGCCGCTGAAAATCCTGCTGATGTCCGCGACTCTGGAAGGCGAGCGCCTGGCCGGGTTGTTGGACGACGCGCCGATCCTGCGCAGTGAGGGGCGCATGTTCCCGGTGACGGTGCGCTGGGGCCGGCCGTTCCAGCCCGGCGAGTTCATCGAGCCGCGCCTGGTGCAGACCGTGCTCGAAGCCCTGCACGATGAAACCGGCAGCGTGCTGGTGTTCTTGCCTGGGCAAGCGGAGATCCGCCGGGTTCATCAGCAACTGGCCGATGCCTTGGGTGAAGGCGGCAATGTGCTGCTCTGTCCGTTGCATGGCGAGCTGGACCTCGCCGCCCAACGCGCGGCCATCGACCCGGCGCCGCCCGGCCAGCGCAAAGTGGTGCTGGCCACCAACATCGCCGAAACCAGCCTGACCATCAATGGCGTGCGGGTGGTGATCGATGCCGGATTGGCGCGGGTGCCGCGTTTCGATCCGGGCAGCGGTATGACTCGCCTCGACACCCAGCGGATTTCCCGGGCCAGCGCCACTCAGCGGGCCGGGCGGGCCGGGCGTCTGGAGCCGGGGGTGTGCTATCGGTTGTGGTCCGAAGACCAGCACGAACAACTGGCCGCTTATGGCAGCGCAGAGATTCTTTCGGCGGACCTGGCCGGGCTGGCTCTGCAATTGGGGCGTTGGGGCGTGACGCCGCAGCAATTGGTCTGGCTCGACATCCCGCCCACCGCCGCTTATGCCCAGGCGCAGGAGCTGCTGCAACGCCTGGGCGCGCTGGACGGCGAGCAACTGACCCGTCATGGCCAAGCCATGGCCGAACTGCCGGCTCACCCGCGCATCGCGCATTTGCTGCTGCGGGGGCAGTCGCTGGGGCTGGCGGACATGGCGTGCAACGTCGCGGCGCTGTTGGGTGAGCGAGACATTCTGCGCGGCGCCGGGGCGGACCTGCACACGCGCCTGGCGTTGCTGTCCGGTGAAGAGCGGGCGGCCCGTGGCGCCCAGGGCGGGGTACAGCGGGCGCGGCAACTGGCCCGGCAATATCGCGGTTACCTGCGGGGCAAGGCCGAAGACGCCGTCGCCGACCCCGAACATCCGCGCTGGCTGGGCGCTTTACTGGCGTTGGCCTACCCGGATCGCGTCGCTCAACAGCGGCGGCCCGGCGGGGCGGAGTATCGCCTGGCCAACGGCCGTGCAGCGTTGTTTGCCGAAGCGGACAGCCTGATGAAACAGCCGTGGCTGGTGATCGCCGACCTGGGCAGCCGTCAGGGGCAGCGGGAAGAACGGATCTACCTGGCGACGGACTTCGATCCGGCGCTGTTTGATTCGGTGCTGGCCGAACAGGTGCGCACGGTGGATCAACTGGATTGGGACGAGCGTGAGGGCGTGCTGCGGGCCGAGCGCCAGCGCAAGGTCGGCGAACTGGTGCTCAGCCGTGAGCCACTGACCGGGCTGGATGAGTCGGCGCGCAGCCAGGCGCTGGTGAATCTGGTACGGCGCAAGGGTCTGGAGTTGCTGCCCTGGACGCCGGAGCTGCGGCAATGGCAGGCGCGGGTGGCACTGTTGCGCCGGCTCGACCTGGAGGCCAAGAGCGAGAGTGATTGGCCAGATGTCAGCGACGGAGCGCTACTGAACACGCTTGAGCAATGGTTGATGCCGTACCTGGGACGCGTGTCACGCCTCAGCCATTTCGCCAACCTGGACCTGTCGAGTATCGTCCACAACCTGCTGCCCTGGCCCTTGCCGCAACGGCTGGATGAATGGGCGCCCCATCATCTGAGCGTGCCCTCGGGCTCGTCGATTCGCCTGGACTACAGCGAACACCCGCCGATTCTCGCGGTACGCTTGCAGGAACTGTTCGGCCTGGCCGACACCCCACGCATTGCCGGCGGCCGACAGGTCGTCAAACTGCACCTGTTGTCACCGGCGCGGCGACCGGTGCAGGTGACCCAGGATCTGGCGAATTTCTGGCGCAGCACCTATGCCGAAGTAAAGAAAGACCTCAAGGGACGTTATCCCAAGCATTACTGGCCGGACGATCCGCTGGTGGCCGAAGCCACGGCCCGGATCAAACCCCGCAAGTGATAAACCGCCGGTTTGGCCCGCCAGCACGGGGGCGCAAATGGTAGATTCACTGACCCATCAACTGCTTTATACGCAGTCCCGGTTACTTGGCTTCAGATTCGGAACAGTTCATGGCAAAGAAACCAGCAGCGCCCACCTCCCAGGCACCGATGACCTTGGCCACCAGGGGTTCGAGCCTGACGTTGATCGATGTGGCAAAGATTGCAGGCGTCTCGCCAATGACCGTTTCCAGGGCTTTGCATCGCCCGGAACTGGTGAGCGAGAACACGCGGGAGAAGGTCCGCGAAGCGGTGCGCCAATCGGGCTATGTGCCGAACATGCTGGCGGGTAGCCTGGCGAGCAACAAAAGTCGTCTGGTGGCGATTTTCCTTCCAACCATCGCTAACTCCATTTTTGCAGACACCGTGCAATCGCTGATGGACCGCCTGACCCAAGCGGGCTATCAAACCCTGCTCGGTCTGACCGGCTACAGCGCGGAGCAGGAAGAGAAACTGCTTGAAGCCGTACTCGGTCGTCGTCCGGACGGCATCGTATTGACCGGTACGCTTCATACCGAATCAAGCCGCTTGCGACTCGCCCAGGCGGGAATTCCCGTGGTCGAGGCCTGGGATTTGAGTGAAGACCCTTTGGACATGCTGGTTGGCTTCTCCCATGAAAAAGTCGGGCAAGAGACCGCGCGACATTTGCTTGAAAAGGGTTACCAGCGCTTTTCCGTGGTGACCATCAGCGACCCGCGTGGCCTGCGTCGCTGCAACAGTCTTATCGCCGAGCTGCAGCGCCAGGGCATTGAAGAGGTGCCCATGGAAGTCCTGGCGCCCCCCGCCACGCTGGAGGTGGGGCGCGAGGGGCTGCGGCGGCTGCTGGATCTGCCGGTGCGCCCCGACATCGTGGTGTGCAGCTCCGATACCGTGGCTCAAGGTGTGTTGGCGCAAGCCGCCAGCCTTGGCTTGAAGGTGCCCGCTGAGCTGGCCGTCATGGGCTTCGGGGATCTCAGCAGCGCGGCGCAGGTTTACCCGGCACTGTCGACCGTCAGCGTCGATGGCGGCAAGATTGGCCTGCAAGTGGCTGAGGCACTGCTTGAACGATTCGACAATCCCGGCGCCCATCTCAAACCCGTGCGAATTGACACCGGCTTCACGTTCATCGACCGCGCCAGTACCTGAGCCTGGCAGTCGATTTTCCGGGGATTTACGGGATTGAATGATTGCGCAATCAGTGTAGTATCGAGGCAAGAGACCTTCTGAAGCATCGACGAAGGTCTTTTTTACGTCTCGTGATGATTGCGCAATCATCGTCGCCTTCAGAGCCTGTCCAAGGAGAGCCCCATGCTCGTACAACAACAATCACTCAAGTCCTCCGACGACGACCGAATTGCCTGGGTTCGTGTCGCTTCGGTCATCCTGCCGCTGGCCAATCCCGTCAGTGATGCCAAGGTCCTTACCGGACGGCAAAAGCCGATGACTGAAATCGCCATCCTGTTTGCCGAAATCGAGACCGTCGATGGGCATCAGGGCCTGGGTTTCAGTTACTCCAAACGTGCCGGCGGGCCGGGACAATTCGCTCATGCCAAGGAAATCGCCCCGGCGCTGATCGGGGAAAATCCCAGTGACATTGCCAAACTCTGGACCAAGCTGTGCTGGGCTGGCGCGTCGGTGGGCCGCAGCGGTATGTCGACCCAGGCCATCGGGGCGTTCGACGTGGCGTTGTGGGATCTGAAGGCCAAGCGCGCCAACCTGTCGCTGGCGCGCTTGCTCGGTGCTCAACGTGACTCGGTGCGTTGCTACAACACTTCCGGTGGCTTCCTTCACACCCCGCTTGATCAGTTGATGAAGAACACTGACCTCTCGCGAGAAAAGGGTATTGGCGGCATCAAATTGAAAGTCGGGCAACCGGATTGCGCCATCGACATTGAACGGGTCAGTGCGGTGCGCAAGCACTTGGGTGACAACTTCCCGTTGATGGTGGATGCCAACCAGCAATGGGATCGCCCGACGGCCCAGCGCATGTGTCGGCAGTTTGAAGCGTACAACCTGATCTGGATTGAAGAGCCGCTGGACTGCTATGACGCAGAAGGCCATGCCGCGTTGGCGCAGCAGTTCGATACACCGATCGCCACGGGTGAAATGCTCACCAGCGTTGCTGAACACGCCGAGTTCATCAAACAGCGCGGCGCTGATTTCCTGATGCCCGACGCGCCACGCGTAGGCGGCATCACCCCTTACCTGAAGGTCGCATCAATGGCCGAGCAGGCGGGCCTGATGCTGGCTCCCCATTTCGCCATGGAACTGCACGTTCACCTGGCAGCCGCTTATCCGACCGAGCCCTGGGTCGAGCATTTCGAATGGCTTGAGCCGCTGTTCAACGAGCGTCTGGAAACCCGCGACGGTCGGATGCTGGTGCCCACTCGCCCCGGTTTGGGACTGACGCTGAGCGAACAAGTCAAACCCTGGACGGTTCAGGAAGCCGAGACAGGTACTCGACCCTGATCAAGCGTGGGTTACGCGGACCAGCGCCACACTCGTCTGACGGCGAATGTGGCTTGGCATCACGGCGTGGCCGGCAACAGGAATCGGGCAATCACCGGCAAATGATCGGAGATACGCAAGGTATCGTCCTGCCGCACCCGAGCCTCGACCCGCTTGATCCGAGGGCTGTAGAACAGGTAGTCGACAGTGCGGTCAGGGCCGTTGAGGCCGGGGTCGTTCGGGTAGTGGGTCAGCCAGTGGCTGCGATCGATGCCGCTGGCTTCGTTGTTGGTGGGGATCATCGGGTATTTGTCCCACAGCAGGTGCAGAGGGCTGTCGGCGGAGTAGGGCGTGCGCTGCGCGGCTGGCAGGCGCCGGTATTGGCCCAGGGGTAGCAGATTGAAGTCGCCACCGATCAGCCAGGGTTTGCCTCGCGATTCAAGTTTGTCCAGTACCTTGCTCACGGCCTTGACCTGGTTCGGCAGGGTTTCATCCGGCTGCGTGGCCCGTTCCAGGTGGGTGTTGAGCACGACCAGGTGGCCACCACTGCTCAGCGGCAGGTGACTGACCAACAAAGCGTTTTTCGGCTGGAACTGACGGCTGATGAAATTGGCCCCGGCCACCGGCAACTGCACCCGTTCCGCTTGATCGATGCGGTAACGGCTCAACGTCGCCAACTGCCGGCCGACGCTGCCGAAGATATGCGGGTCGGGGATGAAATCGGCTTTCCAGTCAAAGGCGCTGGTGCTGCACGGATACAGGTCGGTCAATCGTTCCTGCAACAACTTGAGCTGGTTCTGGTAGTCGCTGGCCTTGGCGCCGTCGTCCAGTTCCTGGAGCAACACAACGTCCGGTTGCTCGTCGCGAATGACCCTTGCCACTTCGTCGAGGCTGAAGGCCATGTCTTCGAGGGTCGGGCTTTCATCGTCACCTTGGGCCAGGTCGTGCCAGAACACGTAGCGCTTGCCGGCCAGGAACTGGACGTTCCAGGTCATCACCTTCAAGGCCTGGCCAGGCACGAGCGTTGCGGTGTTGGCGGGGCAACTGACCGGCAGTGCTTCCCGGGATTGTGGGCGCCAGGTCAGGCTATAGATCGACAGGGCGGCCAGGCCGAGAATCAACAACAGGCCCAGCAAGGTGTAGCGCAATAGACGGGTCATGGCTCGACTTAAATGGGCAATACGCAAAAGTGATCCTGAGCATAACCGAGAGCAGTTGCCGAGCCCAAGCCCGTAACCTGCGCAGCAGTCGTCAACGGCTGTCAGGTTTTTCCGCGACCAGCATGAACATCCGGAACAGCACCACGGTGGTGAACAGCTGCAGGAAACTGTGAACGCTGTCGATCAGCAAGGTGATCAACGGGTTCTGGGGCGGCGGGTACACCGACAGGCTGGCGCCCTTGAGCAGCCAGAGCGGGACCATCACGCAAAGAATGCACAACAGGATGCGCCAGAAACTGCCGCGGCTCAGGCGCAGGCTTTCCTTCATTGCTGCCAGCGGAGTCAGGCCGCGCAGCACCAGCAGGTATTCGCCAAAGGCCAGGACCACCATCAGCCAAAGGCCCGGCAGGAAGTACAACGAAATGCCCACCAGAATCAGCAACGTATTGAGTGCGGTCAGCAGGGCAAAGCGTGGCCACAGGGTCAGGGCCGTCGCGAGAAGGTCACGGGGACGGGGCGATTCACCGCGACTGCGAGCGTCGAGAAACAGAATCAGCGCGGCGGTGTAGAGCGGGTATATCAGCAGCCCGACGATCAGGCTGTAGCCGGAAAAACCTTCGGGGCCCACGGCGCTGTCCACGCCTTGTTGCAGCACGGCCTCGAGGATCACCAGCGGCAGGCACAGCTGGGCGATCCGGCCAAGATGGCGTTTGAAGAAATACAAAGAGTCGCGCAGCACGTCAAACGGATTCATGAGTCGGTATCGCAGGTCAAAAAGCGGTCCGACACTTTAACCGATCAGGCGCCTGCACAAGCAAACGTAAACATCAGGTAAAGACCATTGAAACCTCTGTGCCCAGCCCCATTACTGCTGGCACCGGTCCTGTAGGGCCGGCATGGTTTTTCTACCCGGCAATCTGATGAGGTCGCCATGAACAGCGAAGAACAAACCCTGATCGATGGACTGTTTTCACGGCTGCAACAGGCCGAAAAGGATGCAGCCCCGCGCGATGTCCAGGCCGAGGCGCGGATCAAGGAACATATGACCCGCCAGCCCGCGGCGGGCTATTTCATGACCCAGGCGATTCTGGTGCAAGAGACGGCGCTCAAAAGCCTCGACGAGCAGAACAGGCAACTGACCCAGCAGATCGAGCAGTTGCAAGCGGACCTGCAACAGGCCCGGCAACAGCCTCCAGCGCCCAGCGGTGGTGGTTTTCTCTCGAGTATTTTCGGTGGCAGCTCGCGCGACCCACGGCCAACGTCCGCTCCAGGCGCTTCGCCCGCCAGCGGTGGCGGCTGGCGCGAACCGGCGCGGCCTGGCTTCAATGCGCCACCCCAGCAGAACTACGCCGCGCCGCCCGCTAACTACGGCGCCGCGCAACAGCAGGCTCCAGGGGCCGGCAGCTTCATGAGCGGCGCGCTGAAAACCGCGGCTGGTGTGGCCGGGGGCGTGATGCTCGCCCAGGGCATCAGCAGTCTGTTCCACGGTGCCCAGCAGCCTCAGGAAGTCGTCGAGGTCATCGAGCCAGAGCCGGCCCAACCGGTCAACGACACGGCAAGCAGTGACAGCGGCTGGGGCAATGACTCAAACGTCGCTGGTAACGATGCCTATGGCAACGACCAGGGCGGTTTCGCCGACGCCGACTACAGCGACGATTCATCCTTCTTCGGCGATGACGACTCCTTCGTCTGACCTGCCATTCGTCCGGGGCGCCCAGGTGCCTCGGACCGATTATTCGCGGAACATTCCTCTGGGCTGGCATACTGGGCAACTTTTCGGGCCCGCTCTGCCGGCTTGTGCATTCAAGAGGAAACGCGGTGAAAAAAATCGCAGTGTTCGCCGATGTCCAGAACCTCTACTACACCGTGCGCCAGGCTTATGGTTGCCATTTCAACTACGCGGCCTTGTGGGCCGATGTCAGCAAGCAGGGGCAGATCGTCGAGGCCTACGCGTATGCGATCGATCGCGGCGACAGCAAGCAGCAGCAATTCCAGCAGATCCTGCGCAACCTGGGGTTTGTCGTGAAGCTCAAGCCTTACATCCAGCGCAGCGACGGCTCGGCCAAGGGTGACTGGGACGTGGGCATCACCCTGGACATCATGGACGCCGCTGATCACGTTGACGAAGTGGTGTTGGCCTCCGGTGATGGCGATTTCGACATGCTGCTCGAACGTATCATCAGCAAACACGGGGTCCAGGCGGTGGCTTATGGCGTACCGGGGCTGACGGCCAACTCGCTGATTCGCGCCGCCAGCCGCTACGTGCCGATCGAAGGCGCGTTGCTGCTCAAGAATTGATTTTTACGGAGTTCAGACAGGTTTGGAACGCATCGCAGTCATCGACTTTGAAACCACCGGCATCACGCCGAGCAGCAGTTGCCGGGCCACCGAAATCGCCGTGGTGATTCTCGAACAGGGCCGGATTGTGGATCGCTATCAGAGCCTGATGAACGCCGGTGTGCGCGTGCCTGCGTTCATCGAGCAACTGACCGGCATCAGCAACGCCATGCTGCGCAGCGCCCCGCCGGCGGAAAAGGTGATGAACGAGGTCAACGAGTTCGTCGGCATCACGCCGCTGCTGGCCCACAACGCCGCATTCGACCAGAAGTTCTGGGATTTCGAGCTAGGCCGGATCAAACGCACCCGCTTGCAGAATTTTGCCTGTTCACTGCTGCTGGCCCGGCGCCTGATGCCGACGGCGCCGAACCACAAGCTCGGCACGCTCAACACCTTCGCCGGCCTGCCCCACACCGGCCAGGCTCACCGGGCCATGGCCGACGCCGAAATGGCCGCCAACCTCACCGCGCACCTGGCGACGCAACTGCGGCAACAGCACGGGCTGCGGGAGTTGTCCCACGATTTGCTGTGCAGTTTGCAGAAAGTGCCGGCGGCGAAGATCAACGAGCACCTCAAGCGGCATCGCGGGTTCTGAAAACACCCCCCAACAAGCCACTGTGGGAGCGAGCCTGCTCGCGATAGCGTCGGTTCAGTCGGCAACTAAGTTGACTGATACACCGCCATCGCGAGCAGGCTCGCTCCCACCGTTCTGATGTGTGTTGGCGCGATTACTTCCCGTTACCTTCCAACTGCCCCAACGGCACCCGCTTTTCAATCGCGCTGGACAGCACGATCGAGGTCTTGCTGAAACCGAACTTGGCGATGCGGTTGATCAGCTCTTCCAGTTCCGGCATCGAGCCGACCGCCGCCTGCATGATCACGCACGGGTCGCCCGTCACCCGATGGCATTCGGTCAGTTGCGGGATCCTGCACAGTTCATCGTAAGTCTTCTGGTTGCCGTGCTGGTTCATGCGCAGTTCGATGACGCACTGCACCGGCAAGCCGATCTTCGCCATGTCGACTTTCGCCTGGTAGCCGGTGATCACGCCGCTGGTTTCCAGCTTGCTGACCCGCTCGGCCACGGCCGGGGCCGACAGGTTCACTTTGCGGGCCAGTTCGGCATAGGACGCACGACCGTTTTCCAACAGGGCGCTGAGCAGCATGCGGTCGTATTTATCCACGGTTCGGGCTTCCAAGGGGCTGACTTTCGAAAGTACGGTTTATAACGCTGATCTCCGTGTTTTTAAAAGTGTACGGTTCGGATAAACAGGTTTTGTAACTTATTTTCCGCCTGTCGCCTTTCTAGAATAGCGTCTTTCATTGTCCTGACTTCGAGCTGACCATGCCTGGCCCACGCCGTTTCCCCTTGCCATTGATCGCTGCATTTTTTGCCTTGTACGTCATCTGGGGGTCGACCTACCTGGTGATTCGCATCGGTGTGGAGCATTGGCCGCCGCTGCTGCTGGCCGGGATTCGCTTCGTGATCGCCGGCTCGCTGATGTACGGTTTCCTGCGCTGGCGCGGGGCGCCGGCACCGACTTGGGCGCAGTGGAAGGCGGGGGCTGTCATCGGCGTGTTGTTGCTCAGTTTCGGCAATGGCGCGGTCAGTGTCGCCGAACACACGGGTGTGGCGTCCGGGGTGGCGGCGCTGGCCGTGGCGACGGTGCCGTTGTTTACCTTGCTCTGCGGATATTTCTGGGGCGCCCGTAATACCCGTCTGGAGTGGGCGGGGATTGTGCTGGGGTTGATCGGCATTGCCATGCTCAACCTCGGTTCCAACCTGCAATCGAGCCCATTGGGCGCGACCTTGCTGCTGTTCGCGGCGGCGTCCTGGGCCTTCGGTTCGGTGCTGAGCAAGCACTTGCCGCTGCCGGCGGGGGCGATGGCCAGTGCCGTGGAAATGCTGGTGGGCGGTGTGGTGCTATTGATCGGCAGCGTGGCCAGCGGCGAACACCTGGACAGCATGCCGCCGCTGGAAGGCTGGATCGCGCTGGCTTACCTGACCTGCTTCGGTTCGATCATTGCCTTCAACGCCTACATGTACCTGCTCAAGCACGTACGTCCGGCGGCGGCCACCAGCTATGCCTACGTCAACCCGGCGGTGGCGGTGTTGCTGGGCATTGTGTTCGCCGGTGAAACCATCGGGATCGAAGAGGCCCTGGCGATGTTGGTGATCATCAGTGCCGGGGTGTTGATTGGATTGCCCCAGTGGCGCAAACCCAAGCCTGCGCCGGCCGAATCCTGATTTAGGGTAAACTGCCGCGCATTGCACACCTTGCGCTGATTTTCCTACGGTACTTCCATGACTTTCGCCACCCTTGGCCTGATCGAACCCTTGCTGCGCGCCCTCGAGACGCTCGGCTACCAGACCCCAACCCCGGTGCAGGCCCAAGCCATGCCGGCGGTGTTGGCCGGTCGCGACCTGATGGCCGCGGCCCAGACCGGCACCGGCAAGACCGCCGGTTTCGCCGTGCCGCTGTTGCAGTTGCTGACCACCGAGGGGCCGAAGGTCAGCGCCAACTCGGTACGGGCGCTGATTCTGGTGCCGACCCGTGAACTGGCCGAGCAGGTCCACGAAAGCGTGCGCCAATACGCGCAGAACCTGCCATTGAGCACCTATGCGGTGTACGGCGGTGTCAGCATCAACCCGCAGATGATGAAGCTGCGCAAAGGGGTTGATCTGCTGGTCGCCACGCCGGGACGCTTGCTCGACCTGTTCCGCCAGAACGCGCTGAAGTTCAATCAGCTGCAGACCCTGGTGCTGGACGAAGCCGACCGCATGCTCGACCTGGGCTTCTCCGAGGAACTGGCGAATATCTACAAAGCGCTGCCGAAGAAGCGCCAGACGCTGCTGTTCTCGGCAACCTTCTCCGACGCGATCCGCTTGCTGGCCGGGCAAATGCTCAACGACCCGTTGAGCATCGAAGTGAGCCCGCGCAACGTGGCCGCCAACACCGTCAAGCAATGGGTGGTGACGGTGGACAAGAAGCGCAAGCCAGAGTTGTTTGTGCACCTGATGCGCAAGAACAAGTGGAAACAGGTGCTGGTATTTGCCAAGACCCGCAACGGTGTCGATGCGCTGGTGGAAAAACTCCAGGGCATGAGTGTCAATGCCGACGGCATCCACGGCGATAAACCCCAGGCCACCCGCCAGCGCGCGCTGGACCGTTTCAAGGCCAGTGAAATCCAGATCCTGGTGGCCACCGACGTCGCCGCTCGCGGGCTGGATATCGAAGACTTGCCGCTGGTGGTGAATTTCGATTTGCCGATCGTCGCTGAGGATTACATCCACCGTATCGGTCGTACTGGCCGGGCGGGTTCCACCGGGGAAGCGATTTCCCTGGTCTGCGCCGATGAAGTGAATCTGCTGTCAGCCATCGAAACCCTGACCCGTCAGACGTTGCCACGGCAGATGGAACAGGACTTCGAGCCTGAACACCGGGTGCCGGAGACCGATGCCAGCGGCCAGGTCATCAAGAAGCCGAAAAAACCGAAGAAACCGAAAGCCTCGGGCGGTGGCGGCAAGCGCAACCTGGGCAAGTGGGTCGACAGCGGCGACGCCTCACCCGTGGAGCCCTCGGTCAAGCCTGTGCGTAAAGTGCCGGTGTTCAACACCGGGCCGCGCAAGCGTAAGCCTTGATGACCCGCAGCGTTTGACAGGCCGCCATCGCGAGCAGGCTCGCTCCCACATTGACGGTGTACACAAATCAAATGTGGGAGCGAGCCTGCTCGCGATGGTCGCGCCTGGGTTTTCAAACCTTGCGCTGTAACCACTCCAACATTCCCAGCCCAGCCGCCCGGCCGCTGGCAAAGCAGGCCGTGAGCAGATAGCCGCCGGTCGGTGCTTCCCAGTCGAGCATTTCCCCGGCGCAGAACACGCCAGGCATCTGCTTGAGCATCAGGCGTTCGTCCAGGGCTTCGAAGGTCACGCCACCGGCACTGCTGATGGCTTCGTCCAGCGGGCGGGGTTTCACCAGGATGATGGGCAAGGCCTTGATTGCCTGGGCCAGCCGCGCCGGGTCGGCGAAACAATCGGCAGGCGTTTGCTCGCGCAGCAACGCAGCCTTGACCCCGTCGATCCCCAACTGGCTGTGCAAGTGCTTGGCCATTGAGCGCGAACCGCGTGGCTTGCTCAGGGCTTGCTGGATTTTATCCACAGGCCGGCCCGGCAGCAGGTCCAGATGGATCGTCGCGCTACCGTGCTGGTTGATGGCTTCGCGAATCGGCGCCGACAGGGCATAGATCAGGCTGCCTTCGATGCCGGTGGCGGTGATCACGCATTCACCGAGGCGCGGTACATCGTCATTCAGGCCGATGGCGATATTTTTCAGCGGGGCGCCGGCGAATTTGCTGACCATCAGATCGCTCCAGGCCGGCACTTCGAATCCGCAATTGCTCGGCTGCAAGGGCGCAAGGCCTACACCGCGCTGTTCCAGTGGCAGCATCCAGGCACCATCGGAGCCCAGGCGTGACCAACTGCCACCGCCCAGTGCCAGCAATGTCGCAGTGGGGCGCAGTGTTTTTTCGCCGTCCGCAGCGGTGACTAGCAAGCTGCCGTCGGGGTTCCAGCCCAGCCAGCGATGGCGGGTATGGATCATCACGCCGGCATCGCGCAGGCGTTTGAGCCAGGCGCGCAGCAGCGGGGCGGCTTTCATGTCGGTAGGAAATACCCGCCCGGAACTGCCGACAAAGGTCTCGATGCCCAATCCGTGAATCCATTGGCATAACTCGTTGGCGCCGAATGCCCGCAGCAGCGGGGCGATATTGGGCGCGCGCTCGCCGTAGCGGGACAGGAACGGCGAGAAGTCTTCCGAGTGGGTGATGTTCATGCCGCCGACACCGGCCAGCAGGAATTTCCTGCCCACCGAAGGCATGCCGTCATACAGGTCGACCTGGATCCCGGCCCGGCTCAACACCTCGGCCGCCATCAGGCCGGCTGGGCCGCCGCCGATGATGGCGACGTTTGGGATGGAAGGCTTGGGCGCTTGGGTCATGGTGAGCTATGTCTGGCGGATCAGGGCGGGCATTCTATCAGCTCGGTTCACTGGCCGAGGGGCATGGCGTGTGTGTCTACAACTTGAAAGTATCGACCACACTCCGGAGTCGTCCGACTTCAAAATCCAGTTCTCCACACGCCGTGAGGGTCGAGCACAAGTTGTCGGTGGCATGGCGATTCAACTGGCTGATCTCATGAACATCCCGAGTGAGCTGGTCGACAGCGCTGGTTTGTTCCTCGGTTGCAGCGGCGACCGTCAGGCACATCTCATCGATCTCGATGATGCGTGACACCACGGTCAGCAGGCTGTCCCCGGCCTGGGTCGCCACACGTACACTTTGGCTGCCGATTTCATGGCTGCGCAGCATGGTCTTGGCAGCCTGGGTAGCCCCCTCCTGCAGTGCCTCGATCACCGCCCTGATTTCTTCGGTCGCTGTCTGGGTGTGGTGGGCAAGGCTTCTGACCTCGTCCGCCACCACGGCAAACCCGCGCCCGGCCGCTCCGGCCCGGGCTGCCTCGATGGCAGCGTTCAAGGCCAGCAGGTTGGTTTTTCCGGAGATCGTCGAGATGACCTCCAGCACCTTGCCGATATTGGCGCTTTTGGCGTTGAGCTCTTCGATCTGTGCGCGGGTTTCTTCGATGTTTTCTTGCAGGCAACTCATCGCATTGACCGTGTTCTCGACGAGCATGCAGCTCGAATCGATCTGCGCCCTGGCGCTCGAGGCGCCTCTGGACGCCGCCGAGGCACTCGAGGCGATTTCTTGCGCCGACGCCCCAAGCTCCTCAATGGCCGCCGCCACGTTGCTGGTAAAGCCGGATTGGTGTTCCGACTTCCCAACCGAGGAGTTGGAGGCCGTCAGGACCTTGCGGGTGGCCTCTTTCAGGGAGTTCGTCGTTGATGAGACTTCGGTGATGGAGGCATGGATCCGGTCGCCGAAGCGATTGAAACTCACGGCCAGTTGGCCGAATTCATCATTCGACAGGATCGACAGGCGTCGGGTCAGGTCTCCGTCGCCCTGGGCGATATCTTCCATCGCGTGACTGATAAGGCGCAGGGGCTTCATCAACACGCGAATAAGCAGCCCGAGCAGCAACAGGGTGGCCAGACCGGCAACGATTGTGGTGATGATCGCCGAACTGCGGAACGCAGCAAGACTGGCCATGGCTGCCTGTTTGTCCAGGACGATGCCGATGTACCAGTCTTTCATCGGCAGGCCTTTGATCGCAGAGAACAGTGTGAATTTCACGCCATCGACCGTAGTGGCTTCCACCAATCGATCATTGAGCGTCGGGGTATTGCCCGGAAACAGATCGGACAGTGTCTTGCCGATCAGTGCCTTGTCGGGGTGAACCAGTATTTTGCCTTCCTTACTCACCAGAAAAGCGTATCCACTGCCCTCGAAGGCTTGCGCGTTGAGCGTTTGGGAAATCGTCTCGATGTTCAGACTGGCGCCCAGGACGCCGAGCGTTTGCTGCCCGGCGTGGAGGGCGACCGCCTGGGTGATAATCGGGTAGTCGATCCCGGCCCCTACGTAGGGTTCGGTCATTGCCACGCCATGGTCTACGGCGTCTATGTACCAGCGCCGTTGCCGACTGTCGTAATCGGCTGGCATCTCCCGCGGGGGATGGATCTGGAACCCACCGTCACGGGTGCCCACATAACCGGCGATAAACTGGCTCATGAGCACTTGGCTTTGCAACTTGTCGAGTATGTTTTGCGGCGAGGGATCGCGGCCGATGAGTTCGGCAAATCCCTTCAGCAGAATCAGTCTTCCGTCCAACCAGCTCTGGATATCATGTGCCATCGATGTCGAGAGCGATCGAGTGTGTTCCTCGATTTTTTTTACGTTGTCGTCACGCAACCGAACGTCATTCAATACGGTGAATGCGGAAAACACCGTCATGATAAGCAACGAAGCAATCAGTAGTATCTTCTGGTTAAACCTGAGATTTTTCATTGCGCTTTCTCTGAATAAGGATCGGTTGCGCAGGGACAAAGGTCGCCGTCAGCGAATTACCAAAGGGCTAATGTGTAACTGACGATCAGGCGGGTTTCATCCAGGTCATTGCTGAAGTTCGAACGAACCGTAGCGTTTCTGAGTTTGACCCCGAGGTTTTTCAGCGAACCGCTTTGGACCACGTAACCGATATCCGTATCGCGCTCCCACTCTTTGCCCGTATTACTGCCCCCGACCAACGCGTTGTCACCCTGGACATAACGACTCATGAACGTCAGCCCGGGAATGCCCAGCGCGGCGAAGTTGTAGTCATAACGCAGCTGCCAGGAGCGCTCTTGGGTGTTGGCAAAGTCATTGATCTGGACGAAGTTGACCAGGTAAGGGTCGCTATTGGCAATGTACGGGAAGGGATCGTCACCGCTCATGCGCTGATAGGCGGCGGTGAACACGTTGGCGCCCAGGGTGTAGGCAACCAGTCCGTTCGCGGCGCGGTTATCGAGGGGGCGGAAGTTACCGTCATCGGTACTTTTCGAATAACGTAGATCGAACTTCAGCGACTGCTGCGCGGCAAGAGGGATTTCATAGACGACGCCGCCAAAGAACTGTCGGTAGACATTTTCCAGATTGCCGTAGAACAGACTTGTGCTAAGGGCCTTGTTGAAACTGTAAGTACCGCCGGCAAAGCGGAAGTCATCACTGACACCGCCGATGCGGTTACCCGTGAAGTCCTGATAGTTCGAGGAACTGTTGAACTTGATTTGCTCCAGCTTGCCGCCTTGCAGGACCAACTGATCAATGTCCTTGGAGGTCAGTAGCGCGCCTTCGAAGGTGGAGGGCAACAGGCGTGTGTCATTGCTCGATACCACGGGCGTACGGAAGGCGAGTGAGCCAACCTTTAGAGCGGTTTCCGACACCTTCGCCTTGGCCGTCAACTCAAGTTTGGAATATTCGTCCTGTGAGCCGCGGCCGTTTTTCGAACTAAGGTCAGCCGGCAACAGGCCCGTGCCACCGGAACCATCACCGCCGTCAAGCTTGAGGCCGAGCATGCCAACCGCGTCGATGCCCAGGCCCACGGTGCCGGCGGTATAACCTGACTCGAATCGCAACATGGCGCCCTGGGCCCATTCTTTTGCCGAGTCCCGCTGGGCCGTGGGAGGACCGTTGCGAAAGTCACGATTGAAGTAGAAGTTACGCAGTTCCACACTGGCCTTACTGTCGGCAATAAAATCTGCAGATGCCGTAAAAGGGAAAATCAACGCGCAAGTACCCGCAATAGCCAAAGTCTTATTGATTGACATGCTCTTTATGCTCCAGATAACAGCAGATTTATGTGTTGGGTTTTATCGTTATTTTGATTGCAAAGTTACATCTACAGTTTTCTGCGGGCAGCACGCGGCAACCGGGTTATTACCCCGTTGCGCGTACTGACTGCGAAAAGAAAAGTTTTAAATCAGAGAGCTGTTTTGATGCGGCCAATGACGGAGCCGGCTTCAAAATAGTCGCCGGCCTGTTTGGCGATCTGCACCTGGCCTTCACAAGGTGCGAGGACCGAGGTTTCCATTTTCATGGCTTCTACAACCGCGATCACTTGCCCGGTGCTCACCGACTCGCCGTCTTCGACGACCCAGGTATGCAGATTACCCGCCACGGGCGTCAGTACCGCCTGCGGATCAGTGACCTCGGAGGGGGCTGTGCTTTCGCTGGCGGTACCCGCTGCGTTCAGGCTGACGCCTCGCAGCAGCGCAGCCGGAAGGCCCAGTTCGTGGCGCTTGCCGTCGATCTCGACAAACGTGCGCAGGATGCCTGGGTCGGCCGATACCGCGGTACGTGGGGCGAGCGTGATCTGTTCGGCGAAATCGGTTTCGATCCAGCGCGTGTGCACGGCGAATTTATCGGCACCGGTGAAGTCGTCATGGTCCATCACCGCCCGGTGGAACGGCAGTACCGAGGCAATGCCTTCAATGTTGAATTCCGCCAAGGCGCGTCGGGCGCGGACAATAGCTTGTTCGCGGGTGGCGCCGGTGACGATCAGTTTGGCCATCATCGAGTCGAAGGTGCTGGGCACTCGCGAGCCGCTTATCACGCCGCTGTCCAGGCGCACACCCGGGCCAGACGGTGGCAGGAAATCGGTGATCTGACCGGGGGTGGGCAGGAAGCCCTTGCCTGGGTCTTCCGCATTGATGCGAAATTCGAAGCTATGGCCACGTGGGGTCGGCGTCTCACTGAAGGACAACGGCAAACCGTCGGCGATCCGCAGTTGTTCGATCACCAGATCCACCCCAGTGGTCTCTTCGGTCACCGGGTGCTCGACCTGCAAGCGGGTATTGACCTCAAGGAACGACAGGGTGCCATCCTGGCTGAGCAGGAACTCCACCGTGCCGGCACCGACGTAGCCGGCTTTGGCGCAGATATCCTGAGCGGATTGATGAATACGCTGGCGCTGTTCGTCGCTGATAAAGGGCGCCGGCGCTTCCTCCACCAGCTTCTGATTGCGCCGCTGCAAGGAGCAGTCACGCGTGCCGATGACGACGACCTTGCCGTGTTTGTCGGCGAGGATCTGCGCTTCGATGTGCCGAGGACGGTCGAGGAACTGTTCGACATAGCACTCGCCACGACCAAAGGCCGCTTGCGCTTCGCGCACGGCGGAGGCGAACAATTCAGCCACTTCATCCATGCGCCAGGCGACTTTCATGCCGCGTCCACCGCCGCCAAAGGCAGCCTTGATGGCAATTGGCAGGCCGTGCTGTTCGGCAAAGGCCAATACTTCGGCGGCGCTTTCGACCGGGCCAGGCGTACCGGCTACCAGAGGCGCCCCGACCAGTTGGGCAATTTTTCGCGCCTCGACCTTGTCGCCGAGCACGTCGATGGTCTGCGGGTTGGGACCGATCCAGATCAACCCTGCGTCGATCACCGCCCGGGCGAAATCGGCCCGTTCAGACAGAAAACCATAGCCGGGGTGCACGGCATCGGCGCCGCTGCGTTTGGCCACGGCAATCAGTTTGCCGATATCCAGGTAGGTTTCGGCCGGGCGCTGGCCATTCAGTGAGTAGGCTTCGTCGGCCTGGCGCACGTGCAGGGCGTCGATGTCCGCGTCGGCATAGACCGCGACAGACTGCACGCCGTAGTCGCGGCAGGCGCGGGCGATGCGGACGGCAATTTCACCACGGTTGGCAATCAGTAATTTTTTCATGGAATTTTTTTCACATCGGCAGTTGAAGAAGCTTGCGTAACGGGTTGAATCTCTTTGAAGCCGTCCACAGGGTTGAAGCGAATCTGCGCATTGATAGGGATCTGGCCAGCCAGGTCGAGATGGTAGCTGGCGACTGCGGCGATCACTGGATAGCCACCGGTCAACGGGTGATCGGCGAGAAACAGAACCGGTTGGCCGCTGGCCGGGACCTGAATGGCGCCCACGGAGGTGCCTTCGCTGGGCAACTCATGGTGGTTGCTGCGCGCTAGCGGTATTTCACCGGCCAGACGAATACCGACGCGGTTGGACTGTGAGGTGACGCGCCAGAGCTGGCTGCTCAGACGCTGGATGGCGTCTTCGGTAAACCAGTCGGTACGCGGCCCCATGACCACGTCAAGGGTGACGATGTTGGCAGCAGTAGGCAGCTCAAAGGCTGGGGCTTCGTTCAGCGATACGCTGGTTCCCGTTGTCAGTGTCGTAAAGCCCAATAGGTCGCCGGCGGCGAGCGCCGGGGGGCCGACCTGGGCCAGGGTGTCTGTGGACAGGCTGCCCAGCACCGGAGTGACGTCAAAGCCGCCGCGAATCGCCAGGTAGCTGCGCAGCCCCGCGAGGGGGGAACCCAGGCTGACGCGGTCACCCGCGTCCAGCTCGATGGGCTGGTAGTGACTTGCCTGCCATTTCAGGCCACTGGCGTTGGTGATTGTGATCGGGGTTTGCGCACCGGTGACGGCGATCACGGCACGGCCATGGCAAACGAAGCTCAGGCCGCCGAGTACCGATTCCACACAGGCCATGTCCGAGCGGTTGCCGACCGCGCGGTTGGCTGCCCGCAGCGCGCCCAGGTCCAGCGCGCCGGAACGGGATACGCCTTGGCCGGTCTGGCCGGGACGGCCCATATCCTGCAGTACGCTGTGCAAACCGGGGGTGATGATTTCCAGATAGGCGCCGCTGGGCGCGGCGGCACTTGCCGGTGCTGTGGGGGCGGGCAGACCACCCGCCGGGAGCGGGCCTGCATCGGTGAAGCGCACTTTATAGCCCGGACGCAGCAAGGCCGATTCAGCGCGGTTCAGGTCCCACATCTGCAAAGGCGTGACGCCGATGATCTGCCATCCGCCGGGGCTGGCTTGCGGATAAACACCGCTGAATTCCCCCGCCAGGGCAACCGCACCCGCGGGTATGCGGGTACGTGGAGTTTGTCGGCGAGGAACCTGGAAACCCGCACCGCCGGTGAGGTAGGCGAAGCCCGGCGCGAATCCGCAGAAGGCCACGCTGTAGTCATGGGCGGTGTGGCGTTGGACCACCTCGGCGCGGCTGATCCCCAGCAGCGTGGCGACCTCGTCGAGGTCTTCGCCATTGTAATGGACGGGAATTTCCACCCGGCGATGCTCGATCGCGCGGCGCTGGCTCAGGTCTTGGCTAGCGATACGATTGACGAGCGCCTGCTGCGCAATGGCGCTGGGGCGAAATTGGATCAGCAGCGTTCGTGCGGCAGGAATGATTTCCTCCACGCCAGCAATCGGCTCGGCCATCAGGGCGTCGAACAACGCCAGTGTCTCGTCGAGGTCTTTCAATTCGACGAGCAGGGCGTCCAGGTTGACCGGTAGAAAACGCACGGGAGACTCCTAGACGTGGTAGGTGCTGTCAGGCACATCGGTGATGAACATATGGCCCGGCGAATGGGTGATGGCGAAGGGCACGCCCGAGGCCATGACCGCGGCCTGGGGAGTGACGCCGCAGGCCCAGAACACCGGGATCTCGCCGGGTTCGATGCGTACGGCATCGCCGAAATCGGGGTGCCCCAGGTCCTGGATGCCGAGCAGCGCGGGTTCGCCGATGTGCACCGGGGCGCCATGGACTGAGGGATAGCGTCCGGAAATAGTGCTCGCCTCAGCCACGCGATCGGCGGGGATCGGTCGCATCGATACCACCATTTCACCCTGTAGACGTCCGGCCGGGCGGCACGCACGGTTGGTCCGGTACATCGGTACGTTGCAACCATCGGTGATATGCCGCACTTCGATGCCGGCCTCTTGCAGGGCGGTTTCAAAGGTGAAGCTGCAGCCGATCAAAAAGGCCACCATGTCGTCGTGTTCAGCCCAGGCCTGAGTGGCATCGCTGACTTCCTCGGCCAGCTTTCCATCACGCCAGATGCGGTACAGCGGGATGTCAGTGCGCAGGTCCGCCCCTTCAGCCAGCAGCGTACTCGGGCTGCCGGCGTCGCTGACGTCAAGGATCGGGCAGGCTTTGGGATTGCGCTGGGCATACAGCAGGAAGTCGTACGCCCAGGCGCGCGGCAGGGCGATCAGGTTGGCCTGGGTCATGCCCGGCGCGATACCCGCCGTGGGGGCGACCTGGCCGTTACGGTAAGTGCTGCGTGCATCCCGGGCAGCGGCGATGGCCGCCTGGCGGGCGAGATCAAGGGCGTTCATGGGCGTGCTCCGGCAAAGGGCTGCAAGGACATGTGCGCCTGTTCCAATACCCGGCGCAGCTCGCGGGCCATTTCCACCGCTGCGGGGCTGTCGCCATGGACACAGATCGAGTCGGCCTGGATT
The DNA here is from genome assembly GCF_009831705.1 of Pseudomonas sp. PICF6. Lineage (NCBI taxonomy): Bacteria > Pseudomonadati > Pseudomonadota > Gammaproteobacteria > Pseudomonadales > Pseudomonadaceae > Pseudomonas > Pseudomonas sp. PICF6. The sequence goes on from NZ_WUUD01000018.1 coordinate 44,597, forward strand.
TTGGTCAGGCTGCCATCGATCGCTTCGAGGCAGCCGTCTTCAACGAGGCGCAGCATACGTTGGGCGACGAGCTTGGGATCGTGCAGCACCGCGCCTGGTTCGCGGCGAGAGACGAGGGTGCCCTGTGGCGTATAGGCGCGGTCAGCGAAGGCTTCGGCGACACACTGCAAACCCTCGTTACGGGCCAGTTCAATCAGGCTTGAGCCGGCCAGGGCAACCAATATGAGGTTGGAGTCGATCGCGCGGATGGCTTCGATCACGGCCAGCGCCTGACGGCGATCGTGAGCAATGGTGTTGTACAAGGCGCCGTGGGGTTTTACGTAGCGCACCGACGTGCCGGCGGCTTTGGCCAGGCCTTGCAGCGCGCCGATCTGGTAGATCACGTCGGCCGTCAGCTCATCGCTGGCCACGTCCATGTTTCGGCGGCCAAAGCCCACTTTGTCCGGGTAAGCGACATGGGCACCAATGGTGACATTTTTGGCCGCCGCCGCTTTCAGTGTCCGCAGGATGCCGGCCGGGTCACCGGCGTGGAAACCGCAGGCGACATTGGCGCTGGTCACGACATCGAGCATCGCGGCATCGTCGCCCATGTGCCAGGCGCCAAAGCTTTCGCCCAGGTCGCTGTTGATATCTATGGTTGGCATTCACGTGACTCCTTGTTCGTTATCGGGCTCAGGCAACGTTGAGGAAGGCGAAGATCGGCCCAACGGATTTGATTGCCATGTACCAGGTCAGCAGGCAGGTCAGGGCGCCCAGCACCAACAGCCAGCGTGGGTAATGGTAACCGCCCATGAGGTCGGACCGGCGCCAGCCGACGTAGATAAAGATGCTCAGGCCGATTGGCAGTATCAGGCCATTGAAACCGCCCGCGAAGAGCAGCAGTGCGGCGGGAGCCGTTCCCATCAGGGCAAAGATCAGCAGCGACAGAGCGATGAACACGGTGGTGGCGCGGTTGCGCCCCTGCTCAGTGATGTCCGGCTTGAACACGGTGACAAAGGAAATGGAGGTGTAAGCGGCGCCGATCACGCTGGTGATACTGGCGGCCCAGAGGATGAGACCGAAGACGCGCAGGCCGAACTGCCCGGCTGCTGCCTGGAAGGCTTGTGCGGCCGGATTGGCGCCCTGGCCCGAAGTGTCGATGACTACGCCGCTGGCAACGACGCCGAGGATGGCGAGAAACAGGATGTAGCGCATGAGGCCGGTGACCATGATGCCGCCCAAGGCTGCCTTGGTCACTGCCTGGAGGTTTTCTACCCCGGTAGTCCCGCGGTCCAGCAGTTTGTGAGCCCCCGCATAAGTGATGTAACCGCCGACCGTGCCGCCGACAATGGTGGTAATGGTGGCGAAGTTGATCTGGTCCGGAAGGACGGTTTGATAGAGGGCTTCGCCCAGTGGCGGGTTGGAAGCGAAGGCCACGAACAGGGTCAGGGCGATCATTACCAGACCCAGCACGACGATCAGCCGGTCGACGGCCACTCCGGCGCGGTGGGAAAGGAAGATGCCGATAGCCAGCAAGGCGCTGAGACCGCCGCCCCATTTTGCATCAAGCCCCATCAACGCGTTCAGGCCCAGCCCGGCACCGGCGATGTTGCCGACGTTGAACACCAGCCCGCCGAAAATCACCAGCACCGCCAGCAGGTAACCACTGCCTGGAATCGCGTTGTTGGCCACGTCTGCGGCACGCATTCGGGTCAGGGTGACGATACGCCAGACGTTAAGTTGAACCACGAAGTCGATCAGAATCGACGCCAGGATACCGAACGCAAATGCCGCACCCATTTTGGCCGTGAACGTGGCGGTCTGGGTGATGAAGCCAGGGCCGATGGCGGACGTTGCCATCATGAAAATTGCTGCGATCAGGGAAGCGCGTCGCGTCTTTGTAAAATCTTGAGCGGTCTGTGTCACGGCTGTCTGTGTCACGGCATCAATTCCTACGGTGGGAGATATTTTTTTATTGAGCAACGAGCGTGCCAGGACTCAAACATCGGTCTAGAAGTGTTGATCTATAGCATCTGAATTGTTCAACAATCAGTTTAGTGCAAGGCTACAATTCGCACCAAATTGTAACCTTGTCACTCGTGGGTGTTACTTAATGATGCAGGCGACACCCTTGCTCCTTGCCATGGGCGGGGCTCTCATGGAACATCAAAGTGACTTTCTCTTATTCTTATTCTGGATTGCACATGAACGACGTTTCACCTTCCCTTCCTCGCTCGCTGGGAGAATCCATTACCCAGGAGGTCCGCAGAATGCTGGTCGAAGGTGAACTGGTTCCGGGCCAACGATTGTCCGAAGCGGCCCTGGCCGAAAGCCTGCAGATTTCCCGCAACACCTTGAGGGAAGCGTTCAGGGTCCTGACCCGCGAGGGGTTGCTCAAACATGAACCCAATCGCGGGGTGAGCGTGGCGGTGCCCGATATGGCGTCGATCATCGACATCTATCGTGTCCGCCGCTTTATCGAATGCAAGGCCATTGCCCAGGGTTACCCGCTGCATCCGGGAACGCTGCATATGCGTGAGGCGGTGGAGGCGGGCATGCGAGCGCGTGAAGTCAAGGACTGGAAGGCTGTCGGCACCGCCAACATGATGTTCCACAAGGCTATCGTCGAACTCGCCGACAGCCCGCGATTGGTGGTGTTCTACGGTCAGATATCAGCCGAGCTGCGGCTGGCATTCGGCCTGCTCAAAGATCCGGAGTTCCTGCATATGCCCTATGTCGATATGAACGTTTCAATCCTGCGTTGTATCGAAGAAGGGCGATCAGAGGAGGCAACCCGGCTGCTTGAAGCCTATCTGGTGCAGTCGGAGCGCACCGTTCTGGCCGCTTACGAACGCAGTCTGAACCGGTAGCACCCTACGAGCGCGACGAACTCCTCGCCAGCCAAGCCAAGCCTGTCGATAATTGATACCTGGCGCAGCCGCGTGGCTCACTCGATCAAGCTGGGCACGGCGCCTGCGTCTCCCACCTTGATCCCGGCAGCGGCCGTGGGCCGTTTATTTGGGCGTGGCGATTTCGCTTGAGTAGGCGTTGGGGCATGGAGAGGAAGCAAATGGAGCCGATACTGGAACTGCAAAGCGCGCGGTTGATACTGCGCCAGTGGCGCGACGCGGACTTGCCGGAGTTTGCCGCCATGTCTGCCGATGCGCAGGTGATGCGTTATTTTCCGGCGCCCCTGAGCCGCCTGGAAAGCGCCGCACTGATCGGGCGCGTGCGGGGGCATTTTGCCGAGCATGGCTTTGGTTTGTGGGCCCTGCAGCGCAAGGACACCGGGGCCTTTATCGGCTTTACCGGCCTGGGCGTGGTCGGGTTCGACGCGCACTTCACTCCGGCGATCGAGATCGGCTGGCGTCTGGCCCGTGAGCATTGGGGCCTGGGTTATGCCAGCGAAGCCGCATGGACGGCCTTGCGGTGTGCGTTCGATCGCCTGGGGCTGGATGAGGTGGTGGCGTTCGCCGCCGTCGATAACCTGCCATCGCAGAAAGTCATGCAAGCCATCGGCATGCATCATGACCCGGCCGATGACTTTGAACACCCAAAGCTCGCCGTCGGTCATCCATTGCGTCAACATGTGCTCTATCGTATCAACCGTGAACAGTGGCTACAGACCCTGCACGGTTAGCCGACACGGACGTTTACAATGCCCGCCACAATGGCCCGGGCCAACAATCGATCCACCGTCGCAGCACCGACTGCGCGGTTGAGCTGTGTGAGGAAAGTCTGAATGAGCCACGTGTTGGAAGATCTGGTCGACCTGCTGACCCTGGAACCCATCGAAGAGAACCTGTTTCGCGGTCGCAGCCAGGACCTGGGGTTTCGCCAGTTGTTCGGCGGCCAGGTGCTGGGCCAGTCACTGTCGGCGGCCAGCCAGACCGTGGAAGAGGCCCGTCATGTGCATTCGATGCACGGTTACTTCCTGCGCCCGGGCGATGCGGCCTTGCCGGTGGTCTACCAGGTGGACCGGGTGCGTGACGGCGGCAGTTTCAGCACCCGCCGGGTCACGGCGATCCAGAAGGGCAACCCGATTTTCACGTGCAGCGCTTCGTTTCAATACGACGAGCAGGGTTTTGAGCACCAGAACTCCATGCCCCAGGTGGTCGGGCCGGAGAACCTGCCTTCGGAGCTGGAACTGACCCAGCAGCGGGCGCACCTGCTGCCCGAGCACATGCGGGAAAAACTGCTGTGTCCCAAACCGATCGAGGTGCGCCCGGTCACCGAGAAAGATCCCTACAATCCGCAGCCGGCCGATCCGGTCAAGTACGTGTGGTTCCGGGCCGATGGTGCCCTGGCGGACTCACCGGCCCTGCATAAATACCTGTTGGCCTACGCCTCGGATTTCGGTCTGCTGACCACCTCGATGCTGCCCCACGGCAAATCGGTTTGGCAAAAGGACATGCAGGTCGCCAGCCTCGACCACGCCTTGTGGTTCCACGCCGACCTGCGTGCCGATGACTGGTTGCTCTATGCGATGGACAGCCCGTGGGCCGGCAACTCCCGTGGGTTCTCTCGTGGCAGCGTGTTCAATCGCGCCGGACAACTGGTGGCGTCGGTGACCCAGGAAGGCCTGATTCGCCACCGCAAGGACTGGGCATGAGTCTGGCCGATGTGCGGCACTGGGTGTTCGACATGGACGGTACGCTGACCATCGCCGTGCATGATTTTGCGGCGATTCGCGTGGCCCTGGCGATCCCGGCCGAAGACGACATTCTGACCCACCTGGCGGCATTGCCGGCCGACGAAGCCGCAGCCAAGCATGCCTGGTTGCTGGAACACGAGCGGGACCTGGCGCTGGGCTCCCGGCCTGCGCCAGGAGCGGTCGAGCTGGTACGCGAGCTGGCGCAGCGGGGTTACCGCCTGGGGATCCTGACGCGCAACGCCCGCGAACTGGCCCACGTGACCCTGCAAGCTATCGGTCTGGCGGACTGTTTCGCCGTGGAAGATGTCCTGGGCCGCGACGAAGCGCCGCCCAAGCCTCATCCCGGCGGCCTGTTGAAACTGGCCGAGGCCTGGAGTGTGGCGCCTGAGGCGATGGTAATGGTGGGTGACTACCGTTTCGACCTGGACTGCGGCCGTGCGGCGGGTGCGCGGACGGTGCTGGTGAACCTGCCGGACAATCCTTGGCCGGAGCTGGCGGACTGGCATGCGCGCGATTGCGGGGAGTTGCGGCGGATGCTGTCGGCTTGAAAGAGGGGTTGGCTGATAGATAGCTATCGCGAGCAGGCTCGCTCCCACAAGGGGATCTGAGTCGATCAAAAAGTGTGTGTCCACCGCAGATCTACTGTGGGAGCGAGCTTGCTCGCGATGAGGCCCTGTCTACCACTACACCACTCACTGACCAAACAGCGCCTTCTGCCCCTCAGCCGAATTGAACATCCCATCCCCGTTATGCCCCACCCCCGGCACTTCGATCAGCCGCTGGCTCAGCCCCTCGGGATGACGCCGGGTCAGGTAGTCGAAAAAGAACTGCCCGCGCAGTAACCGATACGGCCCTTGGGTCTGCGCTTCACAGCCTTTATCCAGCGCAGGGTGCTCAGGGTCGATGTCCTGTTGCCCAAGCAGATAAACGATGTCGCGTTTGATGTAGTTGTCTTCCAGTTGAGCGGGCGTTTGCCCGGCGGCATAGGCGGGCAGGTTCTGCAGGCCGTACTTCCAATGGTTGAAGCCGGGACAACCGGCCGGGTCGAAGGCCATGGGGCGCTGCGCATCGAAATAGGCATAGGAGGAGGGGTTGGCGATGACGAATCTGGGGGCGATCCGGGTTTGACCGCGAGCGAGCAAGGCGTAGCGCTGCGCGACCTGCGCGCCGCCGGAATGGCCCGCGATGACGATCTCTTTCACCTCGGGGAACTGCTGCCGGTCACTGACCCGGGCGACGATGTCGTCGATGACTTGAAAGGAACTGACCGCCTTGGGCCCCGTGGATAAGCCGCCGGCCATCCAGTCGTTGCCTTGCCAGCGCAACAGGTCATTGGGCAACTGATGGCGGGCAACGTCATGTTCGTTGAGAAACTGCGGGGCGATGATCAGGGTCGTGGTCAGTTGACCGGCGTGTGCGGCGGCCTTTTCGGCGCTGTGCAGATAGGTCTGGGCGTTGCGCAGCCTGCCATGGAGGATGATCAACACGCGCTGGATAGACGCCGGGGGCGGACTCACACCGACGACCATGGCGCCGCCCTTGAGCTCCAGTCGCCCTTGAGCGACCACGTCCACGCCCTGTTCGTCTGCCTGGGTAAAGGTGCAGCACAGCAGCAGGCTGAGGAGGGCGCCCCACTTCATTACAGATTTTTCGCCGCGAAGGTGTCGCATTGGCTGACCTGACCCTGGGCAAACCCGGTCTTGAACCAGCGAACCCGTTGCGCCGAGGTGCCGTGGGTAAAGGAGTCCGGTACTACCCGGCCTTGGCCCTGCTGCTGAAGGCGGTCATCACCGATGGCGTTGGCGGCGGTCAAGGCCTCTTCAATGTCCCCCGGCTCCAGCCAGTTCAGGCGCTTCTGTGCATGGTTGGCCCAGACGCCCGCCAGGCAGTCGGCCTGTAATTCCTGACGGACCAGCAGACCACCATCGCCTTCCATCTGGCGGCCCTGACGGCGAGCCTCCTGGATTTTTGCCGACACCCCGAGCAGGGTCTGGACGTGATGCCCGACCTCATGGGCGATGACGTAGGCCTGGGCGAAATCCCCAGCGGCGGAGAACCGTTGGGACATTTCCTGGAAGAAACTCATGTCCAGGTAGACCTGTTTATCGGCCGGGCAATAGAACGGGCCGGTGGCTGATGAAGCGAGGCCGCAGGCCGAGTTGACCCGACCGCTGAACAGCACCAGTTTGGGTTGCTGGTACTGGCGCCCGGCCTGCTGGAAGACCTGGCCCCAGGTGTCTTCGGTATCACCCAGGATTGAGCGCACGAACTCGGCCTGTTCATCGTTCGCGGGCGGCGCCTGCCGGGTTTGGGAGGAGGCGGGGGCCGAGGTCTGGTCCATCTGCCCGGCCAGTTGCCCGAGAATCTGCATGGGGTCCTGGCCGGTGATCCAGCCGATACCGACGATCAGGACAATGGCCGTCAGGCTCAGCCCCTTGCCGCCACCGAAACGCATCCCACCACCGCCGCCACCGTCACCGCGGGCGTCCACCACGTTGTCACTGCGGCGACCTTTTTTCCATAACATGTGGGAAATCCTCTGATTGACCGTGTGAAGAGTGTTGCCGCTGAGTGGGGTTGCCGCCAGTTCACGGACAGACATTCGCAGTGAGTCTAGCGTTTGAAGGCGCAGGCTGTACGCCTGAGCTCTCAGGCAATCGCCACGGGTTTTGGTTCATCCGTCAACAATGAATGTCGGGTTCCAGAATTTGCATTACACTTCGCATATTTTGGAATCAGCCTCTCTCCTCTGGATTTTTCATGGCCGGCAGTCAAATCGAACGGGTTTTCAATGTGCTGGAAAGTCTCGCCAGCGATCCCCACGGCTGGGCTCTGCAAGGGTTGGCCGAACAATTACAGATTCCCAAGAGCGCCACGCACCGCCTGCTTGCTGAACTGACGCGCCTGGGTTACGTGCGCCAGAATCCCGAGAACCTGCGTTATCACTTGTCGACCCGCCTGGTCGCCCTGGGCTTTCGCTACCTGTCGCGCAGTGGTGCCGACATCGTGCAGCCGGTGCTCGATCGTCTGGCTCGGGAAAGCGGTGAACTGGTACGCCTGGGTGTGATCGAGGGTGATCGCCAGACCTGGATTGCCAAGTCCCAGGGCGCTCGCTCCGGGTTGCGCTACGACCCTGACATGGGCCGCGAGACGCCATTGGTCTATACCGCGTCGGGCCATGCCTGGCTGGCGTGCATGAGCGATGCCGAGGCGCTGTCGCTGGTGGACCGCCAGGCCCTGAAAATGCCGGCGGACGTGGGCCCCAACGCGCCGCGTGACAGCGTTGAACTGCTTCAATACCTGCGTCAGGCCCGGGAGCAGGGCTATGCCTGTGTCGAGGAAAGTTCGGCGGTCGGCACCTCTGCCATTGCAGCCGTGGTGCGTCATCCGCTGGATGGCCGGGTCTTGGGCGTGCTCAGCATCGCCGGCCCCACCGCCCGGATGACGCGATCGAGGCTGCATGAGCTGGCGCCGACCTTGCTTGCGTTTACCGAGGAATTGTCACACGCCAGCCAGGCATCGGAGTTGTTCAGCTGAATCGCCGTCGCAGACATCGGCTCCCTACATCAAGCAACACAGGATTCCTACATGACCGTCAGCACTCCGCTTTCCGGCGTCAATCAGGCCTTCAAGGGCATCCTGTTGATACTCTGCGCGACGTTCCTGTTCTCCAGCCATGACGCCTTGTCCAAATACCTTTCAGGGTTCTATCCGATCATCATGGTGGTGTGGGCGCGTTATGTCGTGCACACGCTGTTGATGGCAGGGATTTTCCTGCCGCGTTCGGGGCTGCGAGTGCTGCGTACCAAGCGTCCGTTATGGCAGTTGGCGCGTGCGTTGTGTCTGTTGGGCACCAGCCTGTTCTTCACCACGGCGCTGCTATACATCCCTTTGGCGGAAGCGACCGCGGTCAACTTCCTGGCGCCCGTGCTGGTCACTGCATTGTCGGTGCCTTTGCTGGGCGAACACGTGACGCGCGGCCAATGGGTCGCGGTGATCTTCGGCTTTATCGGGGTGTTGATCATTGTCCATCCGGGCGGTGACCTGTTTACGCCAGCGGTGTTATTGCCGTTCTGTTCGGCGCTGTTTTTCTGTTTCTATCAACTGCTCACTCGCAAGCTCAGTGAGATTGACAGCCCGACCACCAGCAACTTCTTCGCCGGCTTGTGCAATACGTTGGTGATGAGCGCCCTGGTGCCGTTCTTCTGGCAGGTGCCAAGCCTGGTGCATGGGGCAATGATGCTTGCGTTGGGAGCGTGTGGGATGACGGCGCACCTGATGCTGACCCAGGCCTTCCGCTTCGCCGCCCCGGCGCTGCTGGCACCGTTCGGGTATTGCCAGATCGTATTTGCCGGCCTGTTGGGTTGGTTGCTGTTCAGCCATACGCCAACGTTGACCACGGTGTTCGGCATTGTGCTGATCTGCCTCAGCGGGCTGGCGGCGGCGTGGCAACAGCGGCGGAGCTAACGCGCACCGTGGTGGGATCGATTGTGGGAGCAAGGCTTGCCCGCGATGAAGACGATACGGTCCTGAGTGAACCGAGGTGCCTGCATCGCGGGCAAGCCGTGCTCCCACATGGGGATGAATCCCGGGCTGACTGGTATCAGCTTTCCAGCGTCGGCACCTTGCGTGGTGCCATGAAGTACAACCAGATCAGGGCAATGAAGTACATCGCCGGGATCAGGGTGAACAGTACGGTGTAGTTGTTGTGGGTCACCGTGAGGATGTGGCCCACCAACTGGGTCATGAACATCCCGCCGACGGCGGCGCACATGCCGCCAAAGCCGAACACCGTGCTCATCATGTGCTTGGGCGTGTAGTCCATCACCAGGCTCCAGATGTTGGCGGTCCAGGCCTGGTGCGCGCCGATGGCCAGGGAGATGGCAAACACCGCCATCCACAGGCTGCTGGAACCGGCGGCCAGGATCACGCCGATGATGCAGCAGGCGAACAGCAACATGGAAATCAGCCGCGCCTTGATCGGGTTCAGACCGCGACCGATCAGGAATGAAGACAGAATCCCGCCGCCCACGCTGCCGAAATCGGCGGTGAGGTAAATGATGATCAGCGGGATGCCCATCTGGGTCACGTTGATGCCCAGGTTGTATTGCTGGTTCAGGAACGGCGGCAACCAGTAGAGGTAGAACCAGAACACCGGTGCGGTGATCGAGTAGGCCAGGGCGAACGCCCAGGTGCCGCGCATGCGCAGGATACGGGAGAAGGGCACGCGGACCTGATCGGGTTCGTCCTGGGCCTGGATGTAGTCCAGTTCCGCCTGTTTGACGCTGGGATGATCCTCCGGGTTGAAGTATTTCAGGCCCCAGAACACCAGCCAGATCCCGCCCAGCGCGGCCATGCACAGGAACGCAGCCTGCCAGCCCCACACCTGCAGGACCAGCGGCAGCAGCATTGGCGTGAACATCGCGCCAACGTTGGTTCCGGCGTTGAAAATACCGGTCGCCACGGCCCGTTCACCGGCCGGGAACCATAGCCGTGTGGTCTTCACGCAGGCCGGGTAGTTGGCGGCTTCGGTCAGGCCCAGGATGAATCGGCAGACCATGAAGCCCACCGCCGACGTGGCCAGGCCATGGGCGCCGGTCGCCAGGCTCCAGAGCAGTACGGCGCAAAAGAACACGCGCTTGACGCCGATCCGGTCGATCAGTCGGCCTTGCAGCACGAAACCGATGGCATAACCAACCTGGAACCAGAAGTTGATGTTGGCGTAATCCATCGCCGTCCAGCTCATTTCCTTGGCGAGAATGGGCTGCATCACGCCCAGTGCGGCGCGGTCGATGTAGTTCAGGGTGGTGGCGAAAAACACCAGGGCGAGCATGCCCCAACGGGTTTTGCCCACGGCCAGGGCGCCGCGGATCTTGTTACCGACGCCAGCGGTTGTGGCACCCAGGACGGGGGGCAGGCGGGAGCTTTGGGAGGGAATCATAGCGTGTACCCGTTTTTGAAATTCTTATGGTGTGGTCTGGGTCTGTTCAAAGGTGCCGACGATCAGGGCGGCCTCAATGAGGGGCCGATGGTGCGCAGTGAGCAAAAAACCGTCAATTCGTTGATCGGGCATTGTGTTCGATAATCGCCCAAAAAACTAACCGGATGGTACATATTAAATTGCTGAAACAAACCTCCAGCTCAATAATCGGCTCACTCTTTCAAAAGCGGCACACCTGTGTGTAGCCGATGCCTGTCCCGGGAGCCGAAGTCATGCAGCGTTCCATTGCCACCGTGTCCTTGAGCGGTACCCTGCCGGAGAAACTTGAAGCCATTGCCGCCGCCGGTTTCGACGGCGTGGAGATCTTCGAGAACGACCTTCTCTATTACGATGGCAGCCCTCGGGAAATCAGGCAGATGTGCGCCGACCTGGGCATCGCCATCACGCTTTTCCAACCGTTTCGGGATTTTGAAGGTTGCCGTCGCGAACGCCTTGCGCGCAATCTGGAGCGGGCCGAGCGCAAGTTCGACCTGATGCAGGAGCTGGGCACCGACCTGGTGCTGGTGTGCAGTAATGCCTCGGCCGACAGCCTGGGTGATGAGCAGATTTTGGTGGATGACCTGCGATTGCTGGCCGAACGAGCCGGGGCGCGAGGCTTGCGCATCGGTTACGAGGCGCTGGCCTGGGGCCGGCACGTCAATACTTATCAACAGGTCTGGAACATCGTGCGCCAGGCCGACCACCCCAGTCTGGGGGTGTTGCTCGACAGCTTCCATACCTTGTCCCTCAAGGGTGATCCGAGTGCGATTGCCCAGATCCCCGGTGACAAGATTTTCTTCGTGCAAATGGCCGATGCGCCGATCCTGGCGATGGATGTCCTGGAATGGAGCCGGCATTTCCGTTGCTTCCCAGGCCAGGGCGAGTTCGATCTGCCGGGCTTCCTGGCACCGATCATCAAGAGTGGCTACACCGGGCCATTGTCGCTGGAGATTTTCAACGACGGTTTCCGCGCCGCGCCACCACGGGCCAATGCCGCCGACGGCCTGCGTTCGTTGCTGTACCTGGAGGAGAAGACCCGCCAGCGGCTGGCCGAAGAGGCCGAACCGGCAAGCCATGCTGACATCCTGTTCGCCACACCACCGGCCAGCGAATACAACGGTATCGAATTCCTTGAGTTTGCCGTGGACGACAGTCTTGGCGCGAAGCTGTCCCATTGGCTGGAACGGTTGGGGTTCGTCAAGGCCGGCCAGCATCGCTCCAAGAACGTGAGCCTGCTGCGCCAGGGCGACATCAACCTGATCCTCAATTGCGAACCCTATTCGTTTGCCCACAGCTTTTTCGAAGCTCACGGGCCATCGCTGTGCGCCACCGCCGTGCGGGTCAAAAACAGCGCCAGCGCCCTGGAGCGGGCCGTGGCCTACAAGGGCCAGCCTTATCGCGGCCTGGTGGGGCCCAACGAGTTGGAGTTGGCGGCGGTGCGTGCACCGGACGGCAGCCTGATTTACCTGGTGGATCAGGACGCCGACGTCTACGGCACCGATTTCAACCTGCAACCGGGCGCTGTCATCGGTGCCGGACTCAAGCGCATCGACCACATGGCAATGGCGCTGCCGGCCGATAGCCTCGACAGCTGGGTGCTGTTCTACAAGAGCCTGCTGGATTTCGAAGCCGACGACGAAGTGGTGCTGCCCGACCCGTATGGCCTGGTAAAGAGTCGCGCCCTGCGTAGCCGTTGCAGTTCGATCCGCTTACCGCTCAATATTTCCGAGAACCGTAACACCGCGATCTCCCATGCGCTGTCCAGTTATCGCGGCTCCGGCGTGCACCACATCGCCTTCGACTGCGATGACATCTTTGCCCAGGTCAGCCGCGCCAAAGAGGCCGGTGTGCCGCTGCTGGACATTCCGCTCAACTATTACGATGACCTCGCGGCGCGTTTCGATTTCGATGATGAGTTTCTCAGCGAGCTGGCTTATTTCAACGTGTTGTACGACCGAGATGCCCAGGGCGGTGAATTGTTTCACGTCTACACCGAGCCGTTCGAAGGGCGCTTCTTCTTTGAAATCATCCAGCGCAAGAACGGCTATGCCGGCTACGGCGCCGCCAATGTCGCGGTAAGGCTGGCAGCCATGGCCAAGTCCCGCAGCGGTGGCTTGCGGCACGCCAAGTTGTAGGCAAATCGTAAACGCGGCGGTAAAGGGCAACCCCGTGGCTTGGCTTGACTGCGCGGTGCGGCCCATAATCGCCAACCTGTGCAGTGATGGCCGTGAGCCCCGCAATGACTACGAATTCAGAGCTTTCCGCAGACCTCGACGAACCTGTCGTCGAGCCGCGCAAGAGTCGCAAGAACAACCCGGAGAAAACCCGGGAAAACATTCTTCAGGAAGCCATCGTCGAGTTCGTCCAGCAGGGCCTGTCCGGCGCTCGGGTCGACGCCATTGCTGAGCGCATCCACACCTCCAAGCGCATGATCTACTACTACTTCGGCAGCAAGGAGCAGTTGTACGTCGAGGTGCTGGAAAAACTCTACGGCGATATCCGCAACACTGAGAGCCGCCTGCACTTGGCGGAACTGGCCCCGGTCGATGCGATCCGGCGCCTGGTGGAATTCACCTTCGACCACCATGACCGCAATGTGGATTTCGTGCGCATCGTCTGCATCGAAAACATTCACAACGCCGAGTACGTCAAGCAATCGGGCGCCATCAAGGCAATGACCAATACCATCCTTGATTCCCTGGGCGTGATCCTGCGCCGAGGTGCCGAAGAGGGGGTGTTCCGCGCCGGCCTGGAACCGCTGGATGTGCATCTGCTGATCAGTTCGTTCTGCTTTTACCGCGTGTCCAACCGCCACACATTCGGTGAGATTTTTCAGATCGATTTGCCGGACGAAGCGATCAAGCAGCGTCATCGCCAGATGATTTGTGAGTCGGTGTTGCGGTATCTGCAGGCCTGACCTTGAAACCTTTGTGGGAGCGAGCCTGCTCGCGATGGCGGTATGTCAGTCACATCAACACTGACTGATTCACCGCTATCGCGAGCAGGCTCGCTCCCACAAGGGTGGTTTCAGTGATTCATGCTCTGGAAATGCTCCAGCATCCGCTGCGCATCCGGCGCCACGCCGCTGAACAACTCGAACGCCTTCACCGCCTGGAACACGGCCATGTTGCCGCCATCCAGCGTGCGGCAACCCAGGGCGCGGGCGTTGCGCAGCAGTTCGGTTTCCAGGGGGAAGTAGACAATTTCCGCGACCCACAATTGGCCCCGCAGCAGCTCCACCGGCACCGGCATGCCCGGCAGTTTCGCCATGCCCATGGGCGTGGTATTCACCAGGCCGTCCGCCTCGGCCATCGCTGTAGGCAAATCATGCCCGGCCCGGGCGCGGCCAGGACCGAAGTGTTGATTCAGGTTGTTTGCCAGTGCTTCGGCACGGCTGACTTCAACATCAAAAATGCTCAGCGTCTGTATGCCTTCTGCCAACAGCGCGTGGGCCACCGCCGCGCCTGCGCCGCCAGCACCCATCTGGACCACGTGCTTGCGCGCCACTTCACCCAGGCCGCGGCGAAACCCTTCGGCGAACCCCAGGCAGTCGGTGTTGTGGCCGATGCGTTTGCCCTCCTTGAACACCACGGTATTCACCGCGCCAATGCCCCTGGCCTCGGGCGACAGCTCGTCGAGCAACGGGATGATCGCCTGTTTGCAGGGAAAGGTGATGTTCAGGCCGGTGAAGTTCATGCGCTCGGCGGCCTTGAGCAAATCGGGCAGGGCGCCGCTGTCGAGTCCCAGGGCGTCCAGGTCGATCAGTCGATAGAGGTAACGCATGCCCTGGGCATCGCCCTCGCGCTCATGGAGCGCAGGGGTGCGCGACGCCTGGATGCCCGCACCAATCAGGCCGGCAAGCACGGTGATATTCGACATGCTCATCAACCCTTCAACCGCTGACTGAAATGCTCCAGCGCCAGGCGATAACCATGGCTGCCAAACCCGCACATCACACCGATGGCGACCGATGAAACAAAGGAGTGATGACGGAACGTTTCGCGGGCGTGAACGTTGGACAGGTGCACCTCGATCACCGGGACTTCGCTGGCGACCAGCGCATCACGGATCGCTACCGAGGTGTGGGTCCAGGCTGCCGGGTTGATGACGATGCCGGCACACCGACCGCGGGCGCCATGCACCCAGTCGAGCAATTCGCCTTCCTGATTGGTCTGGCGAAACTCCACCGCCAGGCCGAATTCTTCAGCGGCGCGGCCGCACAGTGCGGAGATGTCCGCCAGGGTTTCGTGGCCATAAGTCGCCGGCTCGCGGGTGCCGAGCAGGTTCAGGTTCGGGCCGTTGAGCACCAGAACGATCGGAGGCATCGCAATTTCTCCACAATTTTTATTGTTGATGTCGGCGGATTTCAGCCGGTGGAGATAAATTGTACTAGATGGTTAATTTGGTCAAACAAAGCCGATGGCATCGGGCAATAAGTGTTCGATGATCGAACATGATCTTGGTCGGGAGGTGAGGGAGGGCAATGGTGGCGAGGGGATTTATCTGTGGGAGCAAGGCTTGCCCGCGATACAGGCGGCTCAAATTCTGAACGACCGCATTGCCTGTATCGCGGGCAAGCCTTGCTCCCATATAGCTTTGCCCTGTCCAGCCCCGCAGCGTTTAGCGCCGCGTCAACAACACCCCGGATTCCATGTGATGGGTCCAAGGGAATTGATCGAACATCGCGCAGCGCGTGATGCGGTGGGTGTCGTGCAGTTGCGCGA
The DNA here is from genome assembly GCF_009831705.1 of Pseudomonas sp. PICF6. NCBI lineage: Bacteria > Pseudomonadati > Pseudomonadota > Gammaproteobacteria > Pseudomonadales > Pseudomonadaceae > Pseudomonas > Pseudomonas sp. PICF6. Next base: position 59,934 of record NZ_WUUD01000018.1, read on the forward strand.
TGTTGGCGGCGAGGGTTTCCGGGTTGCACGAGATGTAGAGGATGTTCTCGAAACGCCGGGTCAGTTCGCAGGTGTCCGGGTCCATGCCGGCGCGGGGCGGGTCGACGAAGACGCTGCCGAATGCGTAGCTCTTGAGGTCGATGCCGTGCAAGCGACGGAACGGGCGGACTTCGTTCAGGGCTTCGGTCAGTTCTTCAGCGGACAGGCGCACCAGAGTCACGTTATCCACAGCGTTTTCGCTGAGGTTGCTCAGCGCGGCGTTCACCGACGTCTTGCTGATTTCGGTCGCCAGCACTTTGCGCACGCGGGTGGCCAAAGGCAGGGTGAAGTTGCCGTTGCCGCAGTACAACTCCAGCAGATCGTCGCTGCGATCGCCCAAGGCCTCGTAGGCCCAGTTGAGCATCTTCTGGTTCACGGTGCCGTTGGGCTGGGTGAAGGCGCCTTCAGGTTGGCGATAGCTGAAAGTGCGGCCACCGACGTCGAGTTTCTCCACCACGTAATCATGGCCGATCACTTCCCGTTTGCCTTTGGAGCGACCGATGATGCTCACACCGAGGTCGCTCGCCAGTTTCGTGGCCGCTGCGTGCCAGTGCTCATCCAGCGGGCGGTGGTAACACAGGGTGATCATCGCATCGCCGGCCAGGGTGGTCAGGAACTCCACCTGGAACAGCTTGTGACTCAGCGGCGCGCTGGCTTGCCAGGCCGCCTTGAGTTGCGGCATCAACTGGTTGATGCGCAGGCTGGCGATGGGAAACTGCTCGATGAGGATCGGCGTGCGCTTGTCGTCCTGGGAGAACATCGCGTAATGCCGTTCGCCGGCCTCGCGCCACAGGCGGAATTCGGCCCGCAGGCGGAAGTGCTCCAGCGGTGAATCGAACACCGCTGGCTCCGGCGCATCGAACGGGGCCAGCAGGTCACGCAAGCGGCTGACCTTGTCCTGGAGCTGAGTGGCGTAGGCCTGGGAATCAAAAGTCATGCGTTGAACCAACCCAACTTGATCACGAACAGAATCGACAGGATGACCAGCGCCGGGTTCAGCTCACGGCCACGGCCAGACACCAGTTTGATGGCGGTCCAGGCGATGAAGCCGAAGGCAATGCCGTTGGCGATGGAATAGGTGAACGGCATCGCCAGCGCGGTAATCACCACGGGAGCGGCCACGGTGATGTCGTCCCAGTCGATTTCCGCCAGGCCTGAGGTCATCAGCACGGCGACGAACAACAGCGCCGGTGCGGTGGCGAAGGCCGGGACACTGGAGGCCAGTGGCGAGAAGAACAGCGCCAGCAGAAACAGGATCGCCACGACGATGGCGGTCAGGCCGGTGCGGCCGCCGGCGCTGACGCCCGCCGCCGACTCGATGTAGCTGGTGGTGGTGGAGGTGCCCAGCAGCGAACCGGCCATGGCGGCGGTGCTGTCGGCGATCAGTGCCCGCCCCATCTTCGGCATGTGGCCGTCCTTGCCCATCAGTCCGGCGCGCTTGGCGACGCCGATCAGGGTGCCGGAATTGTCGAACAGGTCGACGAACAGGAAGGCGAAAATCACGCTCACCAGACCGATGTCCAGGGCGCCCTTGATGTCCAGTTGCAGGAAGGTCGGGGCCAGGGATGGCGGCATCGACATCACGCCGCCGAACGGGGTGAAGCCCATCAGGATCGAAACGACGGTGACCGCCAGGATGCCGATGAGCACTGCACCGCGCACTTTCAGCGCTTCGAGGGCGACGATCAGGACGAAGCCGAGGGTAGCGAGGATCGGCGCGGGTTGTTTCAAATCACCGAGGCCGACCATGGTTGCCGGGTTTTTCACCACGATGCCGGCGTTATTCAGGGCGATCAGCGCCAGGAACAGGCCGATACCGGCGGCGATGGCCGAGCGCAGGGGCAGCGGGATGCTGTTGATGATCCACTCGCGGATACGAAAGATCGACAGCAGGAAGAACAACACGGCGGAAATGAACACCGCACCCAGCGCCACCTGCCAGGTATGGCCCATGTGCAGGACCACGGTGTAGGTGAAAAACGCATTCAGGCCCATGCCCGGCGCGAGGGCGATCGGGTAGTTGGCGATCAGGCCCATGGTGGTGGAGCCGATGGCCGCCGCCAGGCAGGTGGCGACGAACAACGCACCTTTGTCCATGCCGGTTTCGCCGAGGATGCTCGGGTTGACGAACAGAATGTAGGCCATGGCCAGGAAGGTGGTGACGCCCGCCAGAATCTCGGTCCGCACGTTGGTGTTGTGTGCCTTGAGTTGAAACAGCCTTTCCAGCATGTCTGCTCCCCGTGGCGCGCCGGGCGCCGTGAATGTATCGACCTCAACAGCAAAGCACAGACCGCCAGGGGCGCTCGGGAATTTTCTGTGGGTCGGAAAAAGCCGCGCATCATACCAGCAGCGTGGCGCTGTGGCTGCGATCGTCGTCGATGTTTTGCCCAAGCGCCAAGTCGGCCATACTGCGCGCGGTTCCGGGAGGTCTTTATGCATCGTATGAAAAAACACCTATTGGTCGCATGGGGGTGTGCGCTGGGCCTGGGGTTACCCGGGCAGGCCGTCAATGCCGCTTCGGCGCCGCCCCTGAGCGAGGTCAAGGTGCTCAAGGTCGAGTCGCCCGCCTGCGGTTTCGAGGACATCGCCCAAGGGCAAGAGCAGACCCGTTGCAATCACAGCGGCCCGAGTATCAAGGTCTATGTGCTGGAGGTGGGGTATGGCCGTCAGCCTCACGTCACGCTGGACGGCTTTGAAGTCGATGGCACCCGCTCGCCGGTCTGTGCGTTCAGCAATGGCAACCTGAATGATTGTTCCGTGCGGAGCAAAACGGTTGGCTATTTGTATGTATTCGATCTGAAGGGCAAGCAGGAAGGCACCTTCAGCTTCAGCAACCAGTCGATCAACGCACCAGGCAACCGGATGTCGACCCAGCTGTACATCAAATGACCTTCCAGCCTGACAAGCCGCACGCGGCCCGGCAAACCTGACTAGGCTTCATGAACCACCCAGCGGAGAACACCGATGATGCCTGGAACCAAGATCCCCCGAGCCCTGATAGCCGTCGCCGAGGGTGTCGACGACTTGCAGACCGTTACGCTGATCGACGTGCTGCGTCGAGCTCAGGTCGAAGTGGTGGTGGCAAGTATCGAAGGGCGGCGGATGCTCACCTGTGCCCGCGGCACGCGCCTGACCGCCGACGGTATGCTGGTGGACTTGTTGGCACAGGACTTTGATCTGATCGTCCTGCCCGGCGGCATCATCGGCGCCCAACACCTGGCGGCCTATCAGCCACTGCGACAACTGATCAAGGACCAGGCCGCCACTGGACGTTTCTTCGCCGCCATCGCCGAAGCCCCGGCCCTTGCCTTGCAGGCGTTCGGCGTACTGCGCCAGCGCCGCATGACCTGCCTGCCCGCCGTGAGCCAGCAACTGTCCGGTTGCAATTTTGTCGATCAGCCGGTGGTGGTGGACGGCAACTGCATCACCGCCCAAGGCTCGGCTGCCGCGCTGGCGTTTGCCTTGACGCTGGTGGAACAGCTCTGTGGCAAGGGCGTGAGGGGCGTGGTGGCGGCGGAGTTGCTGGCCTGACAGGCATCAGGCGTGGTGAGGTAAGCGTTCGATCAAAGGTTGTTCACGCTGCTCGGCTTGCCACAGATCATAGTCCGTCTGAACACCCAGCCAGACCCTGGCCTTGCCGATCCCGGCCCGTTCCAGGCGCACCGCCAGATCGGGGCTGACGGGGGCATGGCCGTGCAATACCCGAGAGAGATGCGGTCGGGCGAAGCCCAAATGCCGCGCCAGCTCGGTGACTGTGATGCCCAGTTCGGGCAACACATCCATCAGTAGCGTTTCGCCAGGGTGTGGCGGATTGTGCATGGGCATGTTCCAGCCTCCTGTCAGTGGTAGTCCAGATAATCGACCAGTTCGATATCCGATCCGCTAAAACGAAAAATAATCCGCCAGTTTCCCGAAACACTCAGCGACCAGTATTCAACCAGCTCACCTCTGAGTGGATGCAGTCGCCATCCGGGGATATCCAAGTCGGCAGGCGACTGCGCCCGGTCCATGAACTGGAGCATGCGAGCCAGGCGGTTTCCATGGTCAGCCCGGATTCCACGGGTCGAACCCGTTTCATAGAAGATCCTGAGGCCTTTGTGTCGGAAGGATTTAATCATGGAATCGAGTGTAAGGCGATACATTACACTCGGTGCGGTACATATATACCGCACATGCCAGGCAAATCAGTGTGTCCTGCGATGGCCAAGGCTTTTTCGGCGCGTCGAAATTGCCTTGAACGCTCACCCCACCCCGAAGTCGTACCCCTTATGACGGCGGTTTGCGAAAACGCCGCGAGTGTACGACCAACCGTGAGGTGTTTATGAGCGCGACCCTGTCCGAAGCGACACCGGCGTCCTTCGTCCGCCATCCGATCCGCCTGACGCTCAATGGTCAGGCGCGCGAACTGCACGTGCTGCCCTGGACCACGCTGCTGGACCTGCTGCGTGAGCAACTGGATCTGGTGGGCAGCAAGAAAGGCTGCGACCACGGTCAATGTGGTGCCTGTACGGTGCTGCGCGATGGCAAGCGGATCAACGCCTGCCTGACCCTGGCGGTGATGTGCGATGGCGCTGAGCTGACCACCATCGAGGGGTTGGCCAACGGTGATCAGTTGCATCCCATGCAGCAGGCTTTCATCAAGCACGACGCCTTCCAGTGCGGTTACTGCACGCCTGGGCAGATCTGTTCCGCGGTGGGATTGGCCAATGAAGGCCGGGCACAGACTGGGGCGCAGATCAGCGAACTGATGAGCGGCAATCTCTGCCGGTGCGGCGCCTACAACAACATTCGTGACGCTATCGAAGAGGCATTGCCGCTCTGTCAGCAGGGAGGTGATCAATGAACCCTTTCCAATACAGCAAGCCCGACACTGTGCAGGCCGCCGTCGACTTGTCGAGCCCGGTTTCACGCTTCATTGCCGGTGGCACCAACCTGCTGGACCTGATGAAAGAAAACCTCACCCGTCCCGAGCACCTGATCGACATTACCGGGCTGCCCCTGGCGGACCTCAGCGAAACCCCTTCCGGCGGGGTGATGATCGGCGCGTTGGTGAGCAATGCCGATCTGGCTTGGCATCCCTGGATCCAGCGCCGCTATCCGCTGCTTTCCCAGGCAATCCTGGCGGGCGCCTCGCCGCAGTTGCGCAACATGGCCAGCACCGGCGGTAACCTCCTGCAACGCACCCGCTGTTATTACTTCTATGACGCCAACGTGCCGTGCAACAAGCGACGGCCAGGCAGCGGCTGTCCGGCTCGGGACGGCTTGAACCGTATGCACGCGATATTCGGCGCCAGTGATCAATGTGTCGCCACGCACCCTTCCGACATGTGCGTGGCACTGGCTGCCTTGGAGGCCGTGGTGCATGTTATTGGTCGGGGCGGGGCACGGACCATCGAGTTCGCTGACTTTCACCGTCTGCCCGGCGATGCCCCGGAACGGGACAACCAACTGGCCGATGATGAACTGATCACCGCCATTGAGTTGCCTGCCGCCGGTTTCGCTGAACACAGCCATTACTTGAAAATTCGGGACCGGGCCTCCTACGCCTTTGCGCTGGTTTCGGTAGCGGCGGCGCTCGAGCTGGACGGGCCGGTGATCCGCCAGGCGCGCCTGGCCCTCGGCGGCGTGGCCCACAAACCCTGGCGCGACCGGGCCGTGGAGAGCTGGCTGACCGGTCAGACCGTCAGCCGCGAAACCTTCACTGCTGCCGCTGACGCGCTGTTGCAAAACGCCGAGCCGCTGGAACATAACGGCTTCAAGGTCAGACTGGCGCGCCGGGCGGTGGTCCGCGCCTTGAGCGATGCCGCACTGGTGGGAGGACAAGCCTGATGAATGCTTCGAGCAAATCCATAGGGCAACCACTTGACCGGGTCGATGGCCTGCTCAAGGTCACCGGCCAGGCCCGATATGCCGGCGAATACCCCGAGGACGGTTTGCTGCACGGCAGCGTCGTCTCCAGCAGCATCGCCCGTGGCCGCGTGCTGCGCATCGATGCCACCCGAGCGTTGGCGTTGCCCGGGGTGGTCACGGTGATCGACCACACCAACCGCCCCAGGATCGCCAGCTACGACGAGCCTTACGAGGACGCCGATGCGGCAGAGGGTTCGCCGTTCCGACCGCTGTACAACGATCAGGTACTCTACAGCGGCCAGCCGTTGGCCTTGGTGGTCGCTGAAAACCTCGAGCTGGCCCGCTACGCCGGTTCGCTTATTGAAATCGAATATGAAGCCCGGGACCATCAGACCGATCTGGCAATCCTGCAAAACGAAGCCCATCCGGCACCGGCAGAATTGCCCAAGCCCCGTGGGAATTTTCAGGGCGAGTACGCCAGTTCGGCCCTCAGTGTGGACGTGTCCTACAGCACACCGATCGAACACCACAACCCGATGGAGCCTCATGCCTCCACCGTGCTGTATCAGCCTGACGGCAGCCTGCACATCCACGACAAGACCCAAGGCACGCAAAACTGCCAGGCCTATGTGCAAAAGGTCTTCGGGCTTGAGAAAGAGCAGGTGCGAGTGTTTGCCGCCTATGTGGGCGGCGCCTTCGGTTCCGGGCTGCGGCCACAGTACCAACTGCCCCTGGCGGTGATGGCAGCGCTGACGCTCAAACGCTCGGTGCGGGTCAGTCTGACGCGCCAGCAGATGTTTACCTTTGGCTATCGACCACGGACCTTTCAGCGCCTGCAACTGGGGGCCGCGGCCAACGGGCGACTGTTGGCGGTGGCGCATACCGCCATCGGCCAGACCTCGCGCTTTGAAGATTTCACCGAGCATGTGGTGGAGTGGAGCGGGATGCTCTATCACTGCGACAACGTCGAATTGACCTACAAACTGGTGCCGTTGGACGTCTATACGCCGCTGGACATGCGCGCTCCCGGCGCTGCCCTGGGACTGATCGGCCTGGAGTGCGCCATGGATGAACTGGCCTGTGCCCTGGCGATCGACCCGATCCAGCTGCGGCTGCTCAACTATACCGAGCGTAACGAGAATGAAGGCAAACCATATTCCAGCAAAGAGTTGCGTGAATGCTATGCCCAAGGTGCCCGTCGTTTCGGCTGGGACAAGCGCAACCCGGAACCGCGCAGCATGCGTGAAGGTCGGCAGTTGGTCGGTTGGGGCATGGCGGGCGGTGTGTGGGAGGCCATGCAGCAGAAGGCCAGCGCTCGGGCCTCGCTGGATGCCAACGGTCAGTTGACCGTCAGCAGTGCCACCACTGACATCGGTACTGGCACCTACACAGTCATGACCCAGATCGCCGCCCAAGCGTCAGGCGTTTCCCTGGAAAACGTCACCTTTATCCTCGGTGATTCGTCGCTGCCGACTGCGCCGCTGCAGGGCGGCTCGTTCACCGTCTCGTCGGTGGGCACCGCTGTGCAGCAGGCCTGTGAAGCCCTGAAGGAAAAACTCCTGGCTGTGGCGCGGCAGAGCTGTCCGGCCTTTGCTGGCGCGACCCTTGAGCAAGTGACGTTTGCCGACGGTCAGCTACGGTTGGGCGAGGCCTGTGTCTCGTTGGCAGAGTTGGCGCAAAAAAGCGGCGAGACGCCCTTGCAGGTTCAGGTTACTGCCGAGCCGGAGGAAAAACGCCAAGCCTACGCTACGGCCACGCATTCGGCGGTGTTTGTCGAAGTGCTGGTGGATGAGGACTTGGGCACGGTGAAGGTCAATCGGGTGGTCAGCGCCATCGCCGCCGGACGGGTGATCAATCCGAAAACCGCGCGCAGCCAGATCCTCGGCGGCGTGGTCTGGGGCGTCGGCATGGCCTTGCACGAAGAAACCTTGACTGACCATGCGTTGGGCCGGCACATGAATCACAGCCTGGCGGAATACCATGTGCCGGTGAACGCCGACATCGGGGACATTGACGTGGTTTTTGTCGACGAGCACGACGAGATCGTCAATGCCCTCGGCTCCAAGGGCGTCGGTGAGATTGGCATCGTTGGTGTGGCGGCGGCCGTGGCCAATGCGATTTATCACGCCACCGGCAAACGGGTCCGGGACTTTCCCATCACGCTGGATAAATTGCTTTAGGTTTTCGCAGCGTCCACCGGTTCGTGCATCCGGTCACGGTTGGCCAGGGTCGGGAACAGTTTGATCCAGACCCCGGTCACCAGCAGTGTGCCGACACCGCCCATGACCACCGCCGGCACGGTGCCGAACCAGTGGGCGGTCAGGCCGGACTCGAACTCGCCCAACTGGTTCGAGGCACCGATGAACAGTCCGTTCACGGCGCTGACCCGGCCGCGCATTTCGTCTGGCGTTTCCAACTGCACGAAGGAGGCGCGGATCACCATGCTGATCATGTCCGCCGCGCCTAGCACCACCAGCACCGCCAGGGAAAACCAGAACGAAGTGGAGAGGCCGAAGGCAATGGTGGCGACGCCGAACACGCCCACGGCGGTGAACATCACCCGACCGACCTTGCGCTCCACGGCAAACCGCGCCAGCCATAGCGACATCAGCAAGGCCCCCACCGCCGGAGCCGAGCGCAGCAGGCCCAGGCCCCAGGGACCGGTAAGCAGAATATCCTTGGCGAACACCGGCAACAGCGCGGTCGCGCCACCCAGCAGTACCGCGAACAGGTCCAGGGAAATCGCCCCGAGAATGTCCGGGCGGCTGCGGATGAAGCGAATCCCGGCCAGCAACGAATCCATGGTTGCCTTGCCTTTGTTCAGCGGCGTCTGGCGGGCGGGCAGGTTGAGCATCAGGCAGCAGGCGATGACGTAGAGCAACACGGTCGGCCCATAGACCCAGACGCTGCCGAAGGCATAGAGCAGACCGCCCAGTGCCGGGGCGACGATGGTCGCGGACTGCTGGGCCGACTGCGCGGCGGCCACGGCGCGGGGAAACAGCGCGGCCGGCACGATGCTCGGCAGCAGCGCTTGGGTGGTCGGCATCTCAAAGGAGCGGGCGGCGCCCAGCAGGAAGGCGAGGATGAAGATCATCTCCCGCGTGACGTTATCAGTGGCGCTGCCGATGACCAGCGCCAGGGCAATCATCGCCTGCAACGACTGGCAGATCGCCGCGACCTTGCGGCGATCATAGCGGTCGGCCACATGCCCGGTGTGCAGCATGAACAGCACACGCGGAGCAAACTCCACCAACCCTACAAGACCCAGGTCCAATACGTTGCCGGTCAGTTGATAGAGGTTCCAGCCGATGGCCACGGTGAGCATCTGGAAGCCACTGGCGGTGAAAATCCGGGCCAGCCAGAAGGCGATGAAGGGGCGGTGGTGGCGGAGCAGCAATGGCGCTTGGCTGGGCATCTATGACGGGTCCGGTGATGAGGGCATCGAGATTATCACCGAGTTGTAACTGGAGGTTGCGGTTGCTGGAAAAATAGTTAGCCAAGCATCTACTTTTTACATAGCACGCTTTTTTTGTGGCGAGGGGATTTATCCCCGCTGGGGTGCGAAGCGGCCCCAAGCTTTTGCGAGCGCTGCGCACTCGAGCGGGGATAAATCCCCTCGCCACAACAGTGCACTCCTCAAGATTCAAGAAATCTTGGCTTAGAGCAGGATTGCAGCACTGAGACAACCTGTCACGCGACAAAAGACCACGCCGTCCGGCGGCCATAATGCGACTACTCTTTGAGCATTGCTTGATCCAGGTCAATACCCTTCGGGGGCTTGGGCTGGCGGCCATCCGGCCACGTTCCTGCGTTGTGACGGTTTAAAAAAAGAACGATTTGAAAAGCATCGCACTCCATATCCCTGGAGGTTGCGATGCAAGCCCCGCCCGCAGCCGGTTTTACCTGACAGAGGAAGACTTATGTTCGGTTTGGAGGCGCTCGATCTCGCCCGAATCCAGTTCGCGTTCACCATCTCGTTCCATATCCTGTTCCCGGCCATCACCATCGGCCTGGCGAGTTACCTGGCGGTACTCGAGGGCTTGTGGCTCAAGACCCGCGACGACACCTACCGCGACCTGTACCACTTCTGGTCGAAGATCTTTGCCGTCAACTTCGGCATGGGTGTGGTATCCGGTTTGGTCATGGCCTATCAGTTCGGCACCAACTGGAGCCGTTTCTCTGACTTTGCCGGCGCGGTCACCGGGCCGCTGCTGACCTACGAGGTGCTCACGGCGTTCTTCCTCGAAGCCGGGTTCCTGGGGGTGATGCTGTTCGGTTGGAACCGCGTCGGGCGCGGTCTGCATTTCTTTTCCACAGTCATGGTAGCGATCGGCACGCTGATCTCGACGTTCTGGATCCTGTCCTCCAACAGCTGGATGCAGACTCCCCAGGGCTACGAAATCATCGATGGCCGGGTCATCCCGGTGGACTGGCTGGCGGTGGTGTTCAACCCCTCGTTCCCCTATCGCCTGTTGCACATGTCCACGGCAGCGTTTGTCGCCACGGCGTTTTTCGTCGGTTCGTCGGCGGCCTGGCACTTGTTGCGCGGTCGGGATACCCCGGCCATTCGCCGCATGCTCTCGATGGCGATGTGGATGGCGTTGCTGGTGGCGCCGATCCAGGCCGTCATTGGCGACTTCCATGGCCTCAACACCCTCAAGCATCAACCGGCCAAGATCGCGGCCATCGAAGGTCACTGGGAAAACGTCGGCAATGAGCCTACCCCGCTGATCCTGTTTGGCTGGCCGGACATGCAGGCGGAAAAGACCCGGTTCGCCGTGGAAATCCCCTACTTGGGCAGCCTGATCCTGACCCATAGCCTGGACAAGCAGGTGCCGGCCCTCAAGGAGTTTCCGCCTGAAGACCGACCGAATTCGACCATTGTGTTCTGGTCGTTCCGGATCATGGTGGGCCTGGGGCTGCTGATGATTTTCACCGGTCTGTGCAGTCTCTGGTTGCGCCGCAACGACCGGCTCTACCAGTCTCGACCGTTCCTTCACATGGTCTTGTGGATGGGGCCGTCCGGCCTGATCGCGATCCTGGCAGGCTGGTTCACCACCGAAATCGGTCGCCAGCCCTGGGTGGTCTACGGCCTGATGCGCACGGCCGATGCTTCCTCCGGCCACAGCTTTGCGCAGATGAGCATCACGCTTGTGCTGTTCGTCGTGGTGTATTTCGCGCTGTTCGGTGCGGGGCTGAGCTACATGATGCGCCTGGTGCGCAAAGGGCCGGAAGCCCATGAAGATGAGCCGGCCGACGGTGGCCCGGGTCAGAAACGTACCCCGGCCCGTCCATTGTCGGCCGCCGATGATGGCGACGACGAAGTGGACCATAACGACAGCTCGCACAAGGGGAATTGAGTCATGGGTATTGATCTTCCGCTGATCTGGGCCGTGGTCATCATCTTCGGCATCATGATGTACGTGATCATGGATGGCTTTGACCTGGGGATCGGCATTCTTTTCCCCTTCATCAAGGCCGAGCGTGATCGTGACGTGATGATGAACACCGTAGCGCCGGTCTGGGACGGTAACGAAACCTGGCTGGTGCTGGGTGGCGCGGGCCTGTTCGGGGCGTTTCCGCTGGCTTATTCGGTGGTGCTTTCGGCGCTGTACCTGCCGCTGATCCTGATGCTCATCGGGCTGATTTTCCGCGGCGTGGCTTTTGAGTTTCGCTTCAAGGCCAAGGCTCACAAGCGCCATCTGTGGGACAAGGCGTTCATCGGCGGTTCCCTGACGGCCACCTTCTTCCAGGGGGTGGCGTTGGGGGCGTTCATTGATGGATTCGAAGTGGTCGATCGCCAGTTCGCCGGCGGCTCCCTGGACTGGTTCACACCGTTCACCGTCTTCTGTGGCCTGGCCTTGATCGTCGCCTACGCCTTGCTCGGCTGCACTTGGCTGATCATGAAAACCGAAGGCAAGTTGCAGGAGCAGATGCATAACCTGGCCAGGCCGCTGGCGTTCGGGGTGCTGGCGGTGATCGGTATCGTCAGTATCTGGACTCCGCTGGCTCACGCCGATATCGCGGCGCGCTGGTTTACCCTGCCGAATCTGTTCTGGTTCCTGCCGGTACCGATCCTGGTGCTGGTGACCATGTACGGGTTGTTTCGCGCCGTTGCCCGCAACGCCAACTACACGCCGTTCATTCTGACGCTGGCGCTGATCTTCCTCGGTTACAGCGGTCTGGGCATCAGCTTGTGGCCGAACATCGTGCCGCCATCCATCTCCATCTGGGACGCGGCGTCACCGCCACAGAGCCAGGGGTTCATGCTGGTCGGGACGCTGTTCATCATTCCTTTGATTCTGGTGTACACCTTCTGGAGCTACTACGTGTTCCGGGGCAAGGTGACCCATGACGACGGCTACCATTGATTGACCTGCGAGGCATTGAAAATGGCCAAGCCTGATTTGAAAGACATCGAAGCGGCTGAAAAGAAGCCGCTCTGGCAGCGACTTGGCTGGCTGGCGCTGATCTGGGCCGGCAGTGTACTGGCGCTGTTTATCGTCGCCAGCCTGATGCGGATGTTCATGAACGCCGCAGGGCTGACCACCCACTGACGCTCCCGGGCAGGGTCAAATTATTTGCGGGCCTTGAGGATGACGAATTTCGGGGTTGCGGCCACTTGTTCGACACCCCGGAACAACCGCGCCAGTTTGCTGTGGTAGCCCAGGTGCCGATTGCCGACGATGTACAGCGCGCCGCCGACCACCAGTGCTTCGCGCGCCTGCTGAAACATCCGCCAGGCGAGGAAGTCGCCCACCACCTGCTGTTGGTGGAAAGGCGGATTACACAGCACTACGTCCAATGATTGCGGCTCTTGCCCGGCCAGACCGTCCCCAGCTCGTATGGTCACCTCACGCTCGCCCAGGGCGGCGCGCCAGTTCTCGGCGGCCGACTGCACGGCCATGTACGATTCATCCACCAGGGTGTAGTGGGCCTCGGGATTCTGCAGGGCGCTGGCGATTGCCAGTACACCGTTGCCGCACCCCAGGTCCGCGACGCGGGCGGTGCCCAGGTTCTTTGGCAGATGCGGCAGAAATGCCCGGGTGCCGATGTCCAGGCCTTCGCGACAGAACACGTTGGCGTGGTTGAGCAATTCGATCTTTGGCTCTTCCAACCAATAGCGCGTGGGGTAGGGGGATGCGGTCGGCACTCGGGTTTCTGGCTGGAGCGCTTCTGGCGTGGCGATCAACAAGCGAGCTTTTTTCACTGCCAGCGAGGCCTGCACCGGGCCAACGTAGCGTTCCAGCAGGTCACCGGCGGCCCGTGGCAGATGCTTGACCATCGCAGCAGCAATCACCTGGGCGCCGGGGGCCAATTGGCCTTGCAGGCGAATCAACTGTTCTTCCAGCAGGGCCAGGGTTTTCGGCACTTTGATCAGGACGCGGTTGAAAGGTCCGGTCAACGGTTCACTGGCCGGCAACGTCGGCACTGCATCAAAGGGCAGGCCGTTGCGCACCAGGTTTTTCTCCAGCGCCTGCAAGGCCAGGTACGAGTCGCTGCTGCTGATGACTTCAACCTTGCCGGCAAGGCTCGCCGCCAGGGCACCAAAGCTGTCATTGAGGACCAGGACCCGGGTATCGGCGAGCGGCTGTTGCTCGGCCAGATACGCGAGCAGGTATTCGTCGGCTGCGTCAAAGGCTTGCAGCGGTTCGTTCTGCTGTTCGGGTTGGCGGATCAGGTCAAGTTGGGCGAAGGGACTGTCGAGCAAGGGCATGGCTGGGACTCTGGAGATCAACGAATGTCCCGCTGCCCCGGGGCAGGTGTCTCAGCGGGACCGCCTGAATGAACTTCGTCGCGTACTGGGCGCGTCATCATTCAAGTGGAGCCGTAAATGGTACGTTTTTTTTCCAGGCATTACTCGCGGGTTTTTTCAGGTTGGTAAGTGCGCCGCACGGTTCAGATCACATGGATGTGGGCCGCCTTGGCTACCGCTGAGATTTTGTTGTTGACGTTCAGCTTTCGCATGCAACTGCACACATGGAAGTTCACGGTGCGCTCGGAGAGGCAGAGGATTCTGCCCACTTCCGAAGCCGTCTTGCCTTCGGCCGACCACCTCAATACTTCGATCTCTCTGGGTGATAAATGACATTTTTGTGGAGTCGCGGCAGCGTCAGCCAGTTTTTTGCTGGCCAGCGCATGCAATCTTTGACTGGCGAAAATGGCATAGCCCAGATTTGCGTAATGCTCGTCGATATCGATGGGGCAATGAGTCCGGGCCAGGCTGAAAAGGCTGCAGTGTGCCCCCTGTTCATCATGAACGGCCTGGGTCCAGCCATACTTGAGTCCCTGACGATTAAGTTCTCGCCACAACTTGGGGGCCTGAGCAAAAACAGTCTCATCCCACAAGATTGGAAGCGGTGATTGATTGCAATGTGCTACTAGTGGGTCGTTCGATGCATAGCCGTTCTGTTCATATAGTCTGTCCCATCCATAAGGGTAGTTATTCAGGTTTACCTTGTTGGTATGCTTGTCCGGGCTTCCGAGATAGGCTGAGAATGCACAATATTCAAATCCCTGATTGTTAAAGAAATTCAGGACTAGACGATAGGCCGTCTGTAAGTCCTTTTCACAGGATAACTTCCTCAACAGCAAGTCCTTCCACTTGTCCATCGCTCTCTCCTGGGTTGAGTTCGTCCATGCGGATCCAATCCATGATGCGAATTTTTAGTGTAGGACTATTCTTAAATTGCAGTGAGCTTTTTTTATTTGCTTACAGTTTGAAATGTTTAAGAAATAAACTTTTTGAGTATGATTTTACAGTTGGGATAGTTTTGTATAAGTCTGGTAGAAGATATGCTCGGCGACGGAGGCATTAGTAGCTAAAGTGCCACTACTCGTTGTCAGTGGTGAAGGGGCTCACTTTGCGGGACACTGTAAGTCTTGTCTCGTTGGAGTGGCTCATGATCGACAGCTCAGAGAAGTTCACCCGTCAAACCTTGCTCGATGTGCAGCCCGTGGCACCTCATTTGTTTACGTTGCGTACCACACGGGATCGCGGTTTTCGTTTTCGGGCGGGCCAGTTCGCCCGGCTCGGGGTCGCTAAAGCGGATGGCACCATCGTTTGGCGGGCATATTCCATGGTGTCTTCGCCGTTCGATGAATTCCTCGAGTTTTTTTCCATCGTGGTACCGGACGGCGAGTTCACCAGCGAACTGAGTCGGCTGCAGCCAGGCGACAGCCTGCTGGTTGATCGCCAGGCCTTTGGCTACCTGACGCTTGATCGTTTCGTTGACGGGCGCGATTTGTGGCTGCTGTCCACGGGAACGGGCGTCGCACCGTTCCTCTCGATTCTCCAGGATTTCGAAGCATGGGAAAAATTCGAGACGATCGTCCTGGTGTACAGCGTCCGCGAGGCACGGGAGCTGGCATATCAGGAGCTGATCAAAGGGTTGACCCAGCGCGACTACCTGGCCGGCTACGCCCACAAGTTTCGTTTCATCGCGACCGTCACCCGTGAACAGCATCCCGGTGCGCTCAGCGGACGAATCACGACACTGATCGAAAATGGCGAGTTGGAAAGGGCGGCTGACATCGAGCTGACGCCGGAACACTCGCGGGTGATGTTGTGCGGCAATCCGCAGATGATCGATGACACGCGCAAGCTGCTCAAGGCCAGGGGCCTGCAACTGAGTCTCAGCCGTCGGCCGGGTCAGGTGGCCGTGGAAAACTATTGGTAGCAAAGGCGCCTGTGGCGAGGAGATAAAAACCCACGCCACAGGCGGCGAAGCGTGAGTCAGGGCCTCTCGTTCTGGGCCTTGAGCAGGTCGCGAATTTCGCTCAGCAACAGTTCTTCCTTGGTCGGAACCGGTGGCGCGCTGGGAGCAACGGCTTCTTCGCGCTTGAGACGGTTGATGGCCTTGACGCCCATGAAAATGGCGAACGCCACAATGATGAAATCAATGGTGCTTTGAATGAATTTGCCATAGGCCAATACCACCGCCGGCGCATCGCCTTGTGCCGCCTTGAGTGTGATGGCCAGGTCGCTGAAGTCCACCCCGCCAATCAAAAGGCCGATCGGAGGCATGATGACGTCGCCAACGAAGGACGAAACGATTTTGCCGAAAGCAGCACCGATAATGATCCCGACGGCCATGTCGACGACATTGCCTTTGACCGCGAAGGCCTTGAACTCGTTAATCACGCCCATGAGTTGTTCCTTGTGACAGATGAAGTGGATGGTGGCAGTGTAAATCAGCCAAACGCGTCCTGCTCGAAACGCCTGCTTACAAAGCTTCAGTTATCGACTCGGGACAGGGGGAAAAGTTTACAAAGTGCCATCAATCGCGCGTGATACGCGGTCCCGAGCCGATTCCCTATAAGGATTTTTCTATCGGATCGGTGCGGCATTTCTATTTAGGTTTTTCTTTTTAGAGCACTAGCCTCTGCAAGGCGCACATGGATGCGCTCTATAACATCAGAGGAAACGCCTATGAACATTTCCCTTGGCGGCGGGACTTTCACCCCTCGCCGTGCTTTTTTTGTGCTCACCGCCAGCCTGTTGTCCTTGTCCGTCAACGCGGCCACCCTGACCCGCGATAACGGTGCGGCCGTGGGCGACAACCAGAACTCGCAAACAGCCGGTCCTAACGGGCCGACCTTGTTGCAAGACGTGCAACTGATCCAGAAACTCCAGCGCTTCGACCGCGAGCGCATCCCCGAGCGCGTGGTGCATGCACGAGGAACCGGCGCCCATGGCACATTTACAGTCACCGACGACCTCAGTGACCTGACCAAGGCCAAAGTCTTCGCCGCTGGCCAGGCCACGCCGGTGTTCGTGCGTTTTTCTGCTGTAGTGCATGGCAACCATTCGCCGGAAACCCTGCGTGACCCCCGTGGCTTTGCCACCAAGTTCTACACGGCCGAGGGTAACTGGGATCTGGTGGGTAACAACTTCCCGACCTTCTTCATTCGCGATGCCATCAAGTTTCCAGACATGGTCCATGCTTTCAAACCCGACCCTCGGACCAACTTGGATGATGACGCCCGCCGTTTCGATTTCTTTTCTCACGTGCCCGAAGCAACGCGCACGCTGACCGAGTTGTATTCCAATTCCGGCACGCCGGCCAGTTATCGTGAAATGGACGGTAACGGTGTGCATGCCTACAAGTTGGTGAATGCAAAGGGTGAAGTTCACTACGTAAAGTTTCATTGGAAAAGTTTGCAGGGCCTGAAAAATCTCGATCCGAAAGAAGTTGTGAAAGTTCAGGGACAAGATTACAGCCATATGACTAACGATCTGGTGAGTCATATTAATAAGGGCGACTTCCCGAAATGGGACTTGTACGTTCAGGTGCTGAACCCGCAGGACCTTTCCACGTTTGATTTCGATCCTCTTGATGCGACAAAAATCTGGCCGGGTGTGCCTGAACGCAAAGTCGGGCAAATGGTTTTGAACCGTAACCCGGCGAATGTTTTCCAGGAAACCGAGCAAGTGGCGATGGCGCCGGCCAATCTTGTTCCGGGCATCGAGCCGTCGGAAGATCGACTGTTGCAGGGGCGGGTGTTCTCCTATGCCGATACGCAAATGTATCGAGTGGGACCCAACGCGCTTCAGTTGCCCATCAATGCGCCGAAGGTGGCGGTCAACAATGGCAACCAGGACGGCGCGATGAATTCGGGCGCCACCAGCACCGGCGTGAATTATCAGCCGAGCCGCCTGATGCCTCGCCAGGAACAGCCAACGGCACGCTACAGCCAGACCGCGCTGACTGGCAGTACCCAGCAGGCGAAGATCCAGCGTGAGCAGAACTTCAAGCAAGCCGGTGACCTGTACCGCTCGTTCAACCAGAAAGAGCGCAATGACCTGATCGAAAGCTTCGGCGGATCGCTGGCGACCACCGATGAGGAGAGCAAGCACATCATCCTGTCGTTCCTCTACAAGGCTGATCCTGAATACGGCACCGGTGTAGCCCGTGTCGCCAAAGGCGATCTGACCCGGGTCAAGGCGCTGGCGGAAAAACTCAGCGACTGATCCACAGCCTGGCACGTGCATAACCCGTGGGAGCAAAGCTTGCTCGCGAAGCAGGCGCTGCGGTCTGAGGCCAGACCGAGTCGTCTGCGTTGCGGGCAAGCCATGCTCCCGCAACCCTGCATCTACAGCCTTGCGCCAAGGAGACGTCATGCTGCGTAACTTCCTGTTTTCGATGCTCGCAATCGGGTCGTTGAGCGTATGGGCCGATCAGCCCATGCCCACCGACCCGGTTGCTGTCCAAGAGCAGTTGCAAACTTATTACTTCGACGCCGCCCGCCGGGGCGACGTGCCGATGCTCGAGACCTTTATCGAGGCCGGTTACTCGCTCAACCGCCAGGACGAAAAGGGCTACACCGCGCTGATCCTGGCCGCTTACCACGGCCATGGCGCGGCGGTGGAGCGGCTGCTGGCCGCTGGCGCCGATGCCTGCACCCAGGACAACCGGGGCAACACGGCGCTGATGGGCGCCATTTTCAAGGGCCAAGTGCAGATCGCGCGCCGTTTGTTGTCCACCGATTGCAACCCGGACCAGCGCAACGGCGCCGGACAGACCGCAGCGATGTACGCCGGCCTGTTCAAGCGCGTCGAGTTGCTCGACGCCTTGGCGGCCAAAGGGGCGGACCTGCAGGCCCAGGATCCGCTGGGCAATACCGCGGCGAACCTGGCCAACGGTGAAATCAGAATGCCGGCCCCGCGCTGACCCCCGCGTGGGCTATCATCGCGGTTTTTATCCCGGAGTTCAGATGGCCAAGGCAAAGCGCATGTATGGCTGCACCGAGTGCGGCTCGACCTTTCCCAAATGGGCCGGCCAGTGCAGTGAGTGCGGTGCCTGGAACACCTTGACCGAAACCATGGTCGAGAGTGGTGGTGCCGCAGCCCCCACCGGTCGCACGGGGTGGGCCGGTCAGCAGGCGCAAATCAAGACCCTCGCCGAAGTCAGCGTCGAGGAAATTCCACGGTTTTCCACCGCGTCCGGCGAGCTGGACCGCGTATTGGGCGGTGGCCTGGTGGACGGTTCGGTCGTGCTGATTGGCGGGGACCCGGGCATCGGCAAGTCCACCATCCTGTTGCAAACCTTGTGCAACCTGGCCACGCGCATGCCGGCGCTGTACGTCACTGGCGAGGAATCCCAGCAGCAAGTCGCCATGCGCGCCCGGCGTCTGGGGCTGCCCCAGGATCAACTGCGGGTCATGACCGAGACGTGCATCGAAACCATCATCGCCACGGCCCGCCTGGAAAAACCCAAGGTCATGGTGATCGACTCGATCCAGACGATTTTCACCGAACAACTGCAATCGGCGCCGGGCGGCGTGTCACAGGTGCGTGAAAGCGCGGCGTTGCTGGTGCGGTATGCCAAGCAGAGCGGTACGGCGATTTTCCTGGTGGGCCACGTCACCAAGGAAGGCGCGCTGGCAGGCCCGCGGGTGCTGGAGCACATGGTGGATACCGTGTTGTATTTCGAGGGCGAATCCGACGGTCGCCTGCGTTTGTTGCGGGCAGTGAAGAATCGCTTTGGCGCCGTCAATGAATTGGGTGTGTTCGGCATGACCGACAGAGGCTTGAAAGAAGTCTCGAATCCTTCGGCGATTTTTCTCACGCGCGCCCAGGAAGAAGTGCCGGGCAGTGTGGTCATGGCGACCTGGGAAGGCACCCGACCGATGCTGGTGGAGGTTCAGGCGCTGGTGGATGACAGCCATTTGGCGAACCCGCGTCGGGTCACCTTGGGGCTGGATCAGAATCGGCTCGCCATGTTGCTGGCGGTCCTGCATCGACACGGTGGCATTCCTACCCACGATCAGGATGTTTTCCTCAACGTGGTGGGCGGCGTCAAAGTATTGGAAACCGCGTCTGACCTGGCGTTGATGGCGGCGGTCATGTCCAGCCTGCGCAATCGGCCGCTGCCCCATGATCTGCTGGTGTTCGGTGAAGTGGGGCTGTCGGGGGAAGTCCGGCCGGTGCCCAGCGGACAGGAGCGGCTCAAGGAGGCGGCCAAGCACGGTTTCAAACGCGCCATCGTGCCCAAGGGCAACGCGCCGAAGGAAGCGCCTGCCGGGTTGCAGATCATTGCCGTGACTCGCCTGGAACAGGCGCTGGATGCATTGTTCGAATAACTCCGAGGCCTGCTGCGTGGTGCAGGGTTATTCAAATATGTACCAACGCCGCCAATTCCCGCTCAAGCTCAGCCTGATCGGCGAGGTTCAACTCCACCAGCCGGCGCAGATGGGCGATGGAGTCCAGGTCGATATGCTCGCAGACAAAGCCCAGATGGCCATGGTCGTCGTGGGTCAACCGAACCTCCATCCGCACTTCCACGTCGTTGCTCAAGTGAATGTCGGCTACGAAAGTCTTCTCGGGATTGCCAAGCCAGGGCTCGGGCTTTTTGATCAGCAGGCCCTTGAGAGACAGGTCCAGCAGTTCGACCGGCCAAGTCAGTTTGTCCTCGTCCTTGCCCTGACTCAGCTCAGTTCGGGCATGGAACTCGATTCGTACGAAGCGGCGGCGTTCGCTCATTACGCATTCCTTTCTGGAGATTGATTGACTATAGACCCAACTGGCGCGCCGTCGTCACCGTTGGGCTGCTGGCAGACAAATGTCGGGGGTGGCCTTTGTTCTCGTTAGCGCTAAACTCCGATGGCTGTCTTTCTTGTCCACCCTGGCCGGAATATAAAAATGACAAATAATAATAGCCTGCTGCGCCACATACCCTGGCTACTGCTGGCCGTCTTGGGAGCGAGCGCCCTGGGCGTCGTGGCATTGCGTCGGGGAGAGG
>NZ_WUUD01000018.1:80576-91178 GCF_009831705.1 Pseudomonas sp. PICF6
GTGGCCGTTCCTGCTCGCGCAACTGGCGGTGCTGTTCCTTCTGGTCCTGTTTCCGCAACTGGTTCTGGGACCTTTGAAATTCTTCACCGGTTGACGCCGGTGCAAGCGGTAGTAGCTCGACTTCTAAAACAATAATGATCGGAGAGTGACATGGGACAACTGATGAAAACCTTGTTGGCCGGGGCATGTGCAACGGGGCTGCTGCTGGGCAGCGTGGTCAGCCACGCGGACGAGATCCGCGAGCGTACCCTGCGATTTGCGTTCCAGAACGTCAAGGAGCACCCCCAAGGGCAAGGCGCACAGAAGTTCGCCGACCTGCTGAGCGAGAAGAGCGGCGGCAAGCTCAAGGTCCGTCTGTTCCCCGGCGGAACCCTGGGTGGTGACGTGCAGACGGTCTCGGCCCTGCAGGGCGGTACGCTGGACATCACCGTGCTCAACTCCGGCATCCTGGCCGCCCAGGCAGCGGATTTCGCGATGCTCGATTTCCCCTTCCTGTTCAACAACGCCGAAGAAGCCCACGCGGTGATCGACGGGCCGGTCGGCCAGAAACTGGCGGCGCAATTGGACAGCAAAGGGCTGGTTGGCCTGGGCTACTGGGACCTGGGTTTCCGCAACCTGACCAACAGCAAGCATCCCGTGGCCAAACTTGAAGACATGCAGGGCTTGAAGATTCGCGTGATCCAGTCACCGATCTACCTGGAAACCTTTACCGCCCTGGGCGCTAACCCGGTGCCGATGGCGTTTCCCGAGGTCTACACTGGCCTTGAGCAGCACACCATCGACGGCCAGGAGAACCCCTTCACGGTGATTGAGGGCAACAAGTTCTTCGAGGTGCAGAAGTACCTGTCGGTGACCGGCCACATCTTCAATCCCCAGTCGCTGATCATCAGTCAGAAAACCTGGAGCCGTCTGAATGAGGATGAAAAAAACCTGATCCGCCAGGCCGCCGCCGAGGCGCAGAAGTACCAGCGGGAAGTCACCGCTGCGAGCATGGACAAGGCCAAAGCAACACTGGCCGGTGCGATGACCGTGAACGAGATCACCCCGGCCGAGAAAGATCGCTTTCGCGAGCGTGTGCAACCGGTGATCGACAAGTTCGCCAAGTCCCTGGATGCCAATCTGGTGAAGATGATGTACGACGAAATTGCCAAGGTACGCGCCGCGCAGTGAGCTGAGCGACACACAGGCTGATCAAAGGGCGCAGGGGCAATCCCGGCGCCTTTTTTTTCTTTGCGATTCAGGCTTTTCCCAGCCGTGATGCCGGTCCCCTGAGGGCTCGCGCACGGGCCATTTTCCCAGCCGGGGAACGCTTGAACGGCTGCAATGTCCCAGACTGGCTCATAAGCTTGTTAAGATACATGCGCACACATCTCGTTTTTACCATAGGAACAGCGGGGCTTATCAGACCATGCGCGCCCAAGCGCGCGGATAACAAAAGGAGGTTCTCGTGGGAAAAAACCCTGTAGACGATCTATCAGGACAACCCCAGTCAACCGGCACAGAGGGGATACCAGCCCCCAGCGGCAAAGCCAATCTCATCGACACCGACTACGTGATCGGGCAAGACAATATCCGAGGTCAGTTCTCTTTCTCTCTGGATATCCACGGCAAAGTTTTCATCATCTCCGCGGCGACCATTCTGCTGTTCGTCATCGTGACGCTTGCACTGCAGAATGAAGTCGAACCGCTTTTCAGCGCCATGCGCAGTTGGTTGACCAAGCATCTGGCCTGGTTCTTCATGAGCGTGGCCAACATCTTCGTAGTGCTGTGTCTGGCGCTGATCGTCTCGCCCTTGGGCAAGGTTCGATTGGGCGGTCAGGATGCCACGCCGGACCACACCTATGTGGGCTGGTTCTCCATGTTGTTCGCCGCTGGGATGGGCATCGGCCTGATGTTCTACGGCGTGGCAGAACCCATGTCCCATTACGCCGCCGCCATGGGCGGTGTCACACTCGACGCCAGCGGGGCGCGTACCGACTGGGCGCCTCTGGGCGGTGCGGCGGGCGATATGAAAGCCTCCGCCGACCTGGCCATGGCCGCGACCATTTTCCACTGGGGTCTGCACCCTTGGGCCATCTACGCCATTGTCGCGTTGTCCCTGGCCCTGTTCTCCTTCAACAAAGGCTTGCCGCTGTCGATACGCTCGATCTTCTACCCGCTGCTGGGTGAGCGCGTCTGGGGATGGCCCGGCCATATCATCGACATCCTGGCGGTATTCGCCACCCTGTTCGGGCTGGCGACTTCGCTGGGCATCGGTGCCGAGCAGGCCGCTGCGGGGATTGAACACCTGTTTGGCATTCAATCGACCAGCGTGAGCAAAGTCGTGCTGATCATCGGCATCACCCTGATTGCCCTGTGGTCGGTGCTCGCCGGGTTGGAGAAGGGCGTCAAGCTGCTCTCCGAAATCAACATGGGCCTGGCCCTGTTGTTGCTTTTGTTCATTATCGTGGTGGGACCAACCCTGGCGATCCTCACCGGCTTCTTCAAGAATCTGGTGACCTACGCCGAGTACCTGCCGGCGTTGTCCAACCCCTTCGGTCGCACAGACACTGAATTCACCCAAGGCTGGACGGCGTTCTACTGGGCCTGGTGGATCAGCTGGTCGCCGTTTGTGGGGATGTTCATTGCCCGCGTCAGTCGCGGCCGTACCGTTCGCGAGTTCCTGATCTCGGTGCTGTTGGTGCCTTCGCTGGTGTCGGTATTGTGGATGACCACCTTTGGCGGGACAGCCATCGACCAGGCCACCCTCCAGGGGCTGAGTGGGGTCAAGGATGCGGTGTTGGAGCTCAAGCTGTTTGCCATGCTCGAAGGGCTTCCGCTCAAGGAAATCACGTCACTGCTCGGTATCGTGCTGGTGATCGTGTTTTTCATCACCTCTTCGGATTCCGGTTCGCTGGTCATCGACACCATCACTGCTGGCGGCAAGGTCGATGCGCCGGTTCCACAGAGGGTGTTCTGGGCCATCATCGAAGGTGTGATCGCTATTGCGCTGTTGTTGGGCGGCGGTTTGATCGCGTTGCAAGCCATGGCGGTTTCCACCGGCTTACCGTTTGCCATCGTCCTGCTGCTGGGCTGTGTTTCCCTGGTCAAGGGATTGATGTCGGAACCGCGCACCTGACCTTTTAATCCCACAGCTGGCCGATAGGGACGGACGGGCTGTAGTGAGTGGCTATTTGCGCTTGCAACAGCTCGGCCGTCGCCAAGGCATCGGTCAAGGCATGATGGGCGTGATAGGGCGGCAGGTGGTAGCGCAAGCGACTGTCCGCCAACCGGACGGACTCGGGTGGACGGCGTAACAGCCGGTCCAGCCAACGCCGCTGACCGCGCACCTGCCGCGCTTCCAGCTGCATCGTGTCAATCACCGGAAATTGCAGGCCCTCCCCAAGGTGATTGCGTAACGCCTGATCCAGGAAGTTGCGTTCGATTGCCCGGTAATGCACCACCATGATCTTCCCTGCCATGGCTTCCAGCACTTTCTCCATGACGTCCGGCAATCGGGGAGCATGGCGGATGTCGGAGTGCGTGATGTGGTGAAACGTCACCGACTCATGACTGAGCTGCGAGGGCTTGATCACCCAGTACAGGGCTTCACCGCAGCGTATGCGCCTGAGTGTGAACGGCAGCAGGCCGATGCTGACGATACTGTCGGTGCGCGCGTTCAGACCGGTGGTTTCAAGGTCCATGGCCAGCAGTTCCACCTGCTCCAGTGCAGTCCCGGCATCGATGACACCCTGTTGGTAGAAGCGTTGCAGCAGCGGGTGCCGGGCTTGCTGTTCCAGACGTTTGAAACGTACCGCCCAATCCAGCGTTTCTTGCCCCTTCGGATTGCTCATCGGGATGGCCGAGCGTGACCGGGGTAGCGGAATCGCAGGAATTTCTGCGCATTGCTCAATACCTGAAACGCTTCCTTGAGGTTGTGCCGCTCGGTGGTGGAAAAGCGCTCCGGTTCGATGTAGTTATCCGGTTTCTGGCCCTGTTCGATGGCGTCGACCTGGTGTCGGATACGCACCATCGACAGGAATTCCAAGGCATAGCGCAGATGCTCAATGGCCTGCGGTTGCACGAGCTGTGTGGTGCTGATGGCTTCGAGACGATCAAAGGAATTCTGCGCCGTGGTCCCGCAGGCCAGGGCGTGGATACGGATCAGATCGGTCAATGGCGCCGTGCCACGGCCCTTGAGGTTGATGATCTGTTTTTGCTTGCCGTCGGTTTCCATTACGAAGGTGCGAAAGAAACCCAAGGGGGGCGTGCGGTTCAAGGCATTCCGGGCCATCGCCGCCAGGAAGGCGGGGGTCACCCTGGATTTTTCAGCGCAGAGCACCTTGAGTTCGTTGACCATTTCCAGTTGCCCATAGACCCCGTCCAGGTCAAAGAAGATGCAACTGTTGAGCAGGGTGGCAGCATTGGGCTTCTCGATCCACTGGCTGAAATACTCGCGCCATACTCGCAACGGCTGACGCCATTGCGCGTTGGTGGCCATGATGCCGCCCTTGCAGTAGCTGTAGCCGCACTCTGCCAGGCCGTCGCTGACGAAGGTGGCCAGGCTTTTGAAGTATTCGTCGTGCAGGGCCGGGTCGAAACGATCATCCAGCACCAGGGCGTTGTCCTGGTCGGTTACCAGCAGTTGCTCGTCCCGCGCCATCGATCCCAGCACCATGAAACAGTACGGAACCGGCGGCGGCCCCAGTTCCCGCTCGGCCAATTCGAGCAACCGCTGGGTGAAGGCGCGGCCAATGCCCGAGATGGCGCTGCCGATCATGTGAGCCGTCGCACCGTCGCGCACCATGCGAATGTAGGTGCCGCGCAGATCCCGCAACAACGAGCGCAAGCCCTCGACAGAGGTCTGGTTGGAGATGCTGTTGACCAGGTACAGGCTGCTCTGGGACTCGTGCCGGATGATGTCCGACAGGTTGATCAACCCCAGCGTGCGTCCCTTGTGCACCACCGGTAGGTGGTGGATGTTGCTGCGAAGCATGCACAACATGGCTTCGAACAACGAGTCATCGGCCTGGATGACCACCGGATCGGTCGACATCACTTCACCGATGCAGGTATCGCCGCTGCGGTTGGCGGCCACTACCCGGGTGCGCAGGTCGCGGTCGGTGACGATGCCGAGCATTTTTTCCGGGTGATGCCCGGCAGGTTCCAGGACGACGACGCAGGAAACGCTTTCCTGGGACATCAACCGTGCCGCTTCGTGAACGCTGGTGTGCGGGGTGACCCAGACCAGGTCCCGGGAAATCAGCGCGCGGGATTTCAATTGGATCAGTTCGCTGGCACGGCCCTGGGCCTCGACGGCGGATTTGAGCCTGGAGTGTCCTTCGGCCTCGACAAAGTCGGCGAAGCTGTCATGTTGCTCGCACAGTTGGGCAAACACATCCGCCGGGATGAAGTAGATCAGGCTGTCTTCAAGGGCCCGCGCCGGAAAACGCACTTTGTTGCTGCGCAGCAGGCTGGCCTGACCAAAGATGTCGCCTTCCACCAGACGGTTGTACAACTGGCCGTTACGCCGGTAGATCTCGACTGCGCCACTGCGCACATAATGCAGGTCGTGGACGATGGAGCCTGCCTCGAGAATATCGCTGCCGGCCTTGAAGTAGCTGACTTCGACGCGCTGGGCTATGGCCTCCAGGGTTTGCTGGGGCAGGGCATCGAAAGGGGGAAAACGATGCAGGTGCTCGCTGATTTCCAGTAACTCGATCTGCATGGAACCTCGTGGCTGATCAATTGAGAGACCAACATGCCAGTTCCAGGGGCCGCACACAAACCCTGGGTGAGTGAGTCGTGTGCGGCGCAGGCATTGTCACTGTTGCTGGGGCACCGCCAGCCACTGGCCGATGACCTTCTGGTAGCTGCCATTTGCTTTGCTCAGGTGCAGCCACTGGTCGACGTACATTTTCCAGGTGATGTCGTCCCGTGGCAGCAGGTAGGCCTTCTCGCCATACTGCAAGTAGCGGCTGGGGTTGACGGCGCAAAGACCGGGTTTGAGTTTCTGCTGATAGAGCGCTTCCGAGGCATCGGTGATCATCACGTCGGCCCGCTTGTCCAGCAGCTCCTGGAAGATGGTCACGTTGTCGTGGAACTTGAGTTGCCCTTTGGGCAGGAACGCCCGGACGAAAGCTTCGTTGGTGCCGCCGGCCGGTTCCACCAGGCGCACCGAAGGCTGGTTGAGCTGCTCGATGGTCTGGTAGCGCGCCTGGTCCTCGCAACGCACCAGCGGGATTTTGCCATCCACATCCAGGGTGGTGCTGAAGTTGGCTTTTTTCTGACGCTCCAGGGTCACGGAAATCCCGCCCATGCCGATATCGCATTTACCGGCGACCATGTCCGGCATCAGGGTTTTCCAGCTGGTCTGCACCCATTGAACCTTGACCCCTAGGCTGGCGGCCAGCGAACGGGCCATGTCAATGTCGATCCCCTCGTATTCACCTGTTTCGGCTTTGTAGGTGTAAGGCTTGTAGTCGCCCGTCGTACACACTTTCAGCTCGCCGCGTTGCAGGACCTGATCAAGGTGCGAAGGGGCTGGCTCGGCAAGGGCGCTGCCGCAGAACGCCAGCAGGCCACAGAACGTCATTGTGTTTGTTATGTTTTTCATAGGGACTGCACGTCTCGCAAGGGAGGGGACAAGAAGGGCAGTGTAGTGAAAAGGTTGGCGGGCTGTCATTGGCGCCTCAAACTTCGCAGGTGTGCTGCCTTCGCCTCTGTCATCATGGGCGATGGCAGACTTGGGTCAGGGGAGAAACACGTTTCGGATGGACGCATCAGTCGTCAGAATTACGCTTATGTTGATGGTCCCAGGGATCCTGTCGGTCTTTGGGGTTGCGTTCGTCTGCGCCTGGTTTATCGACAAAAAACGCGACTATCTGCTGCTCCTGGCTGGTGGCTGTGGCCTGTTCGCATGTGGTGCCACGTCGCAGCTTTTCGGCTGGCCTCCTGGGGTCGGGCCCAATGCCATTGTGTCCGGCGCGCTGTATACCTCGGCGGTCCTGGCAGTGGCCGAAGGCGTTTTGCTGCGCTCGCAAAAACGCCTCGGCTGGCGGCTGGACGTGGCCGTGGTATGCGTCATTTCCCTGGCACTGGCCTGGTTCTTTTATATCGACCGCAACCTGCTTGCGCGCATCTACATCCAGAACTTCGGCTATGGTGCGATTTTGCTTGTGGCGGCGGTCAAGCTCAGATCGCTGTTACGCGGGCGATTCGTTGACAAGGCGCTGTTCTGGGTGTTGCTGGTCTTCGCGTTGCATTTCTTTCCGCGGACCCTGCTGACTGTCGGGCTGTCGATGCCGCTGGACCGGGTCGCTTTCGCCAACTCGGTATTCTGGCAGGCGCTCCAGTTGTCCCTGGCGGTGCTCGGTATCGGACTTGCCTTTGTGATTCTCGCCGCGGCCATTGCTGACGTGATCGATGACCTGCGTCGCGAACGCGACTTTGACCCGTTGACCGGTGTCTTGAACCGGCGCGGCTTCGAAGAACGGGTGTCGATGCTGCTGATGAAGAGCCCGCGCGGCACGACAGCGCTGGCACTGTGCGATATCGACAACTTCAAGAACATCAACGATAGCCATGGCCATGACGTGGGCGATAACGTCTTGCGCGAAGTTGGCCAACTGCTGCGCACTTCGGCGCGCAAACGGGACATCGTCGGGCGCCTCGGTGGTGAAGAATTCGCTGTGCTCCTGCCGGACACCGATGCCCGGGAAGCTTACGAATGTGCCGAGCGCTTGCGGGCGGCCATCGAGAACGGTACGCCTGTCACGCGCGATACGGTCGGGCCGGTCACCGCGAGTTTCGGTGTCGGCAGTCTAGGCCCCAGGGAAACCTGGCAGGATCTTTACAAGCGCGTAGATACCTTGCTTTACCAGGCGAAGAGAACCGGGCGCAATCGCACGGTGGCCGATGAAGTTCCGGGTCGGATCGATAGGCCCGCCGAGGTTCAGTCATAAGCCGCGAGCGCGAGCCGGGGTTGCTAGCGTGAAATGATCCCGTGATCGATGGCGTATTTCACCAGGGCCGCGGGCTTGTCGATGTTGAGCTTGCGGCGGATGCTCAGGCGATGGGTTTCGACGGTGCGCACGCTGATGTCCAGTTCCCGGGCCATTTCCTTGTTGTTCAGCCCCTGGACCATTTTGTACAACACCTGACTCTCGCGCGGCGTCAGCTCGTTGTCGGTGGTTGGGTCGGTGGCCAGCCGTTGGGCGATCTCGGCACTGTAGAAGGTGCCACCGCTGATGATGGCTTCAATGGCCGCGATGATTTCCCGCGAAGGAGCATTCTTGAGCACGTAGCCACTGGCGCCGCAGCGCACGGACTCACTCACATACTCATAATTGTCGTACATGCTCAGGATGAGGATCTTGAGGTTGGGGTATTGCTTGCCCAGCAGGCGGGTCAGTTCAAGTCCGTTCATGTCCTTGAGGCTGATGTCCATCAGCAACAGGTCCGGTTGGCAGCGCCCGACCATCTCGATGGCCTGTGCACCATTCTCGGCTTCGCCCACCACGTCCAGTTGGGGCATGACGGACAACAGGGCCCTGATGCCATCGCGGACCAGGGAATGATCATCGACCAGCGCGACGCGGATCACAGAGGGCAGGTTCATCGGCAGGTGCTCTTGTCAGGTTGGGCGCGCATCAGCTTTGTGTCGCCAGCATGTTCATGGGCAGCAGGATATCCAGCTCGCTTCGTCCCGGCACCGAGGTCATTTCCAGCCGTCCGCCGAAATGCTCGACCCGCTCGCGGATATTGCGCAGGCCGATGCCGGCGTGGCCACGTTCGACCTGCGGTACGTTGAAACCCATCCCGTCGTCCACCACCGTCAGGCGCAAGGACTGGCCGGACCCGAACAGGGTGATACCGACACTTTTCGCCCCGGCGTGACGCTCGATATTGGTCAAGGCTTCCTGAGCAATGCGAAACAGCGAAACCGGTGCTCCATTTTCCAGGCGGCAATCGAATTCGTTGCTTTTGTACGACACTTCAAGCCCGCTGCGTTGCTGGAATTCGGCCGCGAGCTGGCCGATGGCGGCGGACAGGCCCAGGGTGTCGAGCAGGGAGGAGCGCAAGTCGTGGGAGATGTTGCGGATCTCGCCAATGGCTTCCCCCAGCCGGTCTGTCGCGTTCTTCAGGATGCCCAGGCCGTTTTCCTGCCCCTTTTCGAGGACGTGACTGGCCAGTTCAAACTGGAATTTTATCGACACCAGTAATTGGCTGATGCCGTCGTGCAGCTCGCGTGAAACTCGCGCGCGTTCCTCTTCCTGCAAGCTGACGATGCGCTGGTTCAGTCGTTGCAGCTTTTTGTCGGCCAAGCGATGTTCGCTGACGTTGAGGGTCATGCCGCCGGCAAACACCAGCAGGACCGCCACCAGCGCAATGGCGGCGATGGCCTGCATGGTGGTGTGGATGCCCTGGGCCACTTCAGCGCGGGCTTGCTGGGTGGCGCGCTCGACATCCTCCAGGTAAATCCCGGTCCCGAGCATCCAACCCCAGCGATCCAGCATCACCACATAGGCCAGCTTGTCGGTCACCTGGCCGGAGGAGGGCTTGTTCCAGGCGTAGCGCTGGAAACCTTCGCCGGATTCAGCGCTCTTGAGCAATGCCTGGATCACCGGCAGCCCCTGGGGATCTTTCATGTCCCAGAGGTATTGGCCCACCAGTTCGGACTGCCGGGCATGCATCAGGCTGCGCCCCTGGCGGTCGTAGACGAAGAAGTAGCCATTGATGCCAAAACTGAGCTTGCGCAGCTCCTCCAGCACCTGCTGCTGCGCGCCTGCGTCGCCCTGGCCGTTGTTATACAGCGGGGCGATCAGGCTTTGCGCCATTTCGACGTAGTTTTTCAGCTCTGCTCGCTTGCTGGCCAGGATGCTGTCTTCGATCAGTTGCGCCTGTTGATCACCCAACTGGCGATTAAGCGAGATCACCAAGGCGCAGATGACGGCAATCGCCAGGACCAGGGGCAGAATTCCCAAGGCGACGATTTTGTGTTTGAGCAGCATGTGTACTCCTGTCCGGACTCAACGGGGGGAGGCGAATGGTCGGCATCATAACGCTGTGGGAGCAAAGCTTGCTCGCGATCGCGACGGATCAGCCTGGACTGTTGCCAACAGACCCAGCGTTATCGCGAGCAAGCTTTGCTCCCACAGTCGTTAGCCTGCATTGGCTTTGCATGGGCTCACACAGAGGGATTCCACGAGAATCTACGTAGAACTACGTAGATGGCCCGTACGTAGTACTGCGGATTTATTTATTGACGGCTTCCACGGATATTGGGCCGGCTCCGAATAGTCGGGGCACACTATAAAAACAATCGCCGCAATCCACTGGATATCGGCAGGAGACACGCAATGACAACCCGTCTGGTTAAACACCTTGCCTGGTTTGCCGTGGCTGTTCTGGGAGCTTGTGCGTTGAGTGTCGTGGCCTTGCGCCGCGGCGAACCGATCAACGCCCTCTGGATCGTCGTCGCAGCCGTGGCCATCTACCTGGTCGCCTACCGCTACTACAGCCTGTTCATCGCCAATAACGTGATGCAACTCGATGCGCGCCGGGCCACCCCCGCCGTGCTCAACAACGATGGCCTGGACTATGTCCCGACCAACAAACACA
>NZ_WUUD01000018.1:91188-93163 GCF_009831705.1 Pseudomonas sp. PICF6
CTGTTCGGCCACCACTTCGCGGCCATTGCCGGTGCGGGGCCGCTGGTCGGGCCGGTACTGGCGGCGCAGATGGGCTACCTGCCCGGTACGCTCTGGCTGATCGCCGGGGTGGTGCTGGCCGGTGCCGTGCAGGACTTCATGGTCCTGTTCCTGTCCACTCGTCGCAACGGTCGCTCCCTGGGCGACATGGTCCGCGAAGAGATGGGCCGCGTTCCCGGCACCATCGCGCTGTTCGGCTGCTTCCTGATCATGATCATCATCCTCGCGGTGCTGGCGCTGATCGTGGTCAAGGCCCTGGCCGAGAGCCCGTGGGGGATCTTCACGGTGATGGCGACCATCCCGATCGCGATGTTCATGGGCATCTACATGCGCTACATCCGCCCGGGCCGCATCGGTGAAATCTCCCTCATCGGCGTGCTGTTGCTGCTGGGTTCGATCTGGCTCGGCGGGCAAGTGGCCGCAGACCCGGTCTGGGCCGAGGCCTTCACCTTCACCGGCGTGCAAATCACCTGGATGCTGATCGGCTACGGTTTTGTTGCCGCGGTGTTGCCGATCTGGCTGATCCTGGCGCCGCGCGACTACCTGTCCACCTTCTTGAAGATCGGCACCATCGTCGCCCTGGCGATCGGCATCCTGGTCACTATGCCCGAGCTGAAAATGCCGGCACTGACCCAGTTCACCGACGGCACGGGCCCGGTGTGGAAGGGCGGATTGTTCCCGTTCCTGTTCATCACCATCGCCTGTGGCGCGGTTTCGGGTTTCCACGCGCTGATCTCTTCGGGCACCACGCCGAAGATGCTCGATAACGAAGTCAACGCCCGCTACATCGGTTACGGCGGCATGCTGATGGAGTCGTTCGTGGCCATCATGGCAATGGTCGCCGCTTCGGTGATCGAGCCGGGTGTGTACTTCGCCATGAACAGCCCGGCGGCGATCGTCGGCGGTGATGTGGTGAGCGTGGCGCAGACTGTCAGCAGCTGGGGCTTTGCAATCACCCCCGAAGCGCTGCAGGCGGTGGCCAATGACATCGGCGAGACCACCATCCTGGCCCGTGCCGGCGGTGCGCCGACGCTGGCGGTGGGGATCGCGCAGATCCTGCACTCGGTGTTGCCGGGTGAGAACACCATGGCGTTCTGGTACCACTTCGCAATCCTGTTCGAGGCGCTGTTCATCCTCACGGCGGTAGACGCCGGCACCCGTGCCGGGCGCTTCATGCTGCAGGACCTGCTGGGCTCGTTCGTACCAGCCCTCAAGCGGACTGAATCCTGGGTCGCCAACCTGATCGCCACCGCCGGCTGTGTGGCGCTGTGGGGCTACCTGTTGTACCAGGGCGTGATCGATCCGCTGGGCGGCATCAACACCTTGTGGCCGCTGTTCGGCATCTCCAACCAGATGCTGGCCGGTATCGCCCTGATGCTCGGCACCGTGGTACTGATCAAGATGAAGCGCCAGCGCTACGTCTGGGTGACCATGCTGCCGGCGGTCTGGTTGCTGATCTGCACCACCACGGCGGGCCTGATCAAGCTGTTCGACGCCAACCCGGCGATCGGCTTCCTGGCCCTGGCGCGCAAATACAACGATGCCCTGGCCGCCGGCCAGATCCTGGCCCCGGCCAAGAGCATCGAGCAGATGCAGCACGTGGTGTACAACGCTTACACCAACGCAACGCTGACGGTGTTGTTCCTGCTGGTGGTCTTCAGCATCCTGTTCTACGCGCTCAAGGTCGGCATCGCTGCCTGGGGTCACAAGGAACGCACGGATAAAGAAGCGCCCTTCCAAGCCGTGCCGGACGCCTGAATCGAGGATTGCAACGATGTTCAATGACTTGAGTCGCCTCGGTAAATACCTCGGTCAGGCCGCCCGCCTGATGGTCGGCATGCCCGACTACGACAACTACGTCGAGCACATGCAAAGCAAACACCCGGACAAACCGCTGATGGACTACGAGGCGTTCTTCCGCGAACGCCAGGAAGCC
>NZ_WUUD01000018.1:93173-93308 GCF_009831705.1 Pseudomonas sp. PICF6
TGATGTTGACTGACCCACCGCCATCGCGAGCAGGCTCGCTCCCACAGTTGTTTTAGGATGGCCTCGGGATTTGCATATGCCACCGCTCCCACAGTTGTTTTGGGGGATCTCAACATTTGCATACACCACCGATCC
>NZ_WUUD01000018.1:93318-145351 GCF_009831705.1 Pseudomonas sp. PICF6
ATCAACTGATTTCAGGTTGATGAGGTAACCCTGTGGGAGCGAGCCTGCTCGCGATGGCGTCGGGTCAGTTACGATGATGTTGACTGACCCACCGCCATCGCGAGCAGGCTCGCTCCCACAGTTGTTTTGGGGCGGCCTCGGGATTTGCATACACCACCGATCCCCCTTGTGGGGGATCTCAGAATTTGCCTACACCCCAGATCCCCTGTGGGAGCGTGCCCGCTCGGGGCCGTACCATCCGGCCCGCGTTTACCCGAGCAGGTGCCCGACTATGTCGTAGAGGCTGTCGTTTGATATGCCGTTCTCCTGAGTGCAGTCACGGGGAGGGGGTAGGGCTTCTGTCCAGGCGCCGGCTTGAGCAGGAAACTGGCGAGGGCCGGGAGCAGCACCAGGGCACCCAGCATGTTCCAGAGGAACATGAAGGCCAGCAGGATGCCCATGTCGGCCTGGAACTTGATGGGCGAGAACACCCAGGTGGCGACGCCGATGGCCAGCGTCGCACCGGTCAGCAGTACGACCCGGCCGGTGAACAGCAGCGAGCGGTAGTAGGCGATGGACAGTGACTCACCGCGGCGCAGGTGCAACTGCAGGATGCTCAGCACATACAGGGCGTAGTCGATGCCGACGACCACACCCAGGGCAATCACCGGCAGCGTGGTGACTTTTACGCCGATGTCCAGCCAGACCATCAGCGCCTCCGCCAGTACCGAGGTCAACATCAAGGGCAGGATTGCGCACGCCACCGCGCGCCAGGAGCGGAACACCAAAAAGCACAGCAGGATCACCGCGCCATACACCCACAGCAGCATTTCACGGTTGGCCTTTTGCACCACGCTGTTGGTCGCGGCCTCGAGACCGGCGTTGCCGGCGGCCATCAGGAAGCGTTCATCGCCTTGATCGTTCGCTGCCGCAAAGGCCTGGATCTCTGTGACCAGCGCCTGCAAGGTCTCGGCCTTGTGGTCGCGCAGGAAGATCCTGAGCATCGACAGGTCGCAGCTGTGGTTGACCAGGCTTTGGGGTGCGTATTTGACCAGGTTATTGATCACCGCCTGGTTGGGTAGCAGGCCGATCCACTTGGGGTTGCCTTCGGTGAGCTGGCTGGTCATGACCTTGACGAACGCGGCAAATGAATCGGTGGCGACCACGCCGGGCTGCTGGCGCAGGCGCCATTCGAGCCGGTCGATGCGTTCGAGCAGGGCGTAGTTCATGCACTGTTGTGGCGCCGAGGTGACCATGACGATGAACACGTCGCTGCGGCTGCCATAGTTGGACGTGATGTAGGCGTTGTCCTGGTTGTAGCGCGAGTCGGTGCGCAGTTCCGGGGCGCCGGGGTCGAGATCGCCGATTTTCAGATGCAGGCTGACCATGAGCCCGCCGACGCCCAGGGCCAGGGCGACGAGCAAGGTCGGTGCGGCCACCTTGCGTCGGGTAAACAGGTCCAGCCAGCGCCACAGCAGCGGGTGTACCTTTTCCTCCCGTTGTGCTTGCTCGCTACGCAGGCTGCGGGCCGTGGCCTGGGGGCCGACGCCGATGTAGCTCAGCAGAACAGGCAGCAGGATCAGGTTGGTGACGATCAGGAATGCCACACCCAGGCTGGCGGTCAGCGACAACTGGCGGATCACCTCGATCTTGATCAATAGCAGCACGGCGAAGCCGACGGCATCGCAGGCCAATGCCATGAGCCCGACCATGAACAGGCGGCGCAAGGTGTAGCGTGCGGCGATCAGGCGATGGGTACCACGACCGATGTCTTGCCGGTAGCCGTTTATCGTCTGTGCTCCGTGGCTCATGCCGATGGCGAACACCAAAAAAGGCACCAGGACGGTGTAGGGGGCCAGTTCGTAACCGAGCAACGGCAGGCTGCCAAGCCACCAGACCACCGCGATCGATGAGCAAAACAACACCAGCAACGTACTGCGCAGGCAACGGGTGCAGGCGAACATCACCAGGCCGGCGATCAGGATGGCCACGGCAAAAAAGGTCAGTACTTGGGCGAGTCCTTCGATCAGGTCGCCCACCACCTTGGCAAAACCGACAACGTGCAGGCGAATGTGCTCGTTCTGGTACTTGGCGCGGATGTCTTCAAGCTTGGCGCCGAAAACCCCGTAGTTCAGCGGTTCGCCGGTTTCGGTGTCGATGTCCAGCAGCGGTACCAGCAACATGCTCGATTTGAAATCACCGGCGACGATGCTGCCGATTTCACCCGAGCGTTCGATGTTCAGACGCAGTTGTTCCAGGCTGTCGGCCGAACCATCGTAGTGCGAGTCGATGACCTGGCCCTCGTCCAGGCCCGATTCGGTGATGCCCTGCCAGCGCAGGGTCGGGGTCCACAGCGACTTCATATAGGGCCGGTTGACCCCGGGGAGCAGGTACACCTCATCGCTGATCTTTTGCAGGGTTTCGAGATAGTTCTTGTCGAGAATGCTGCCCCGGGTATTTTCCACCACCACGCGGACTACGTTGCCCTGGCCGGCGAGGCTGTCCTGGTTGGCCTGGAAGTTGATGACGAACGGATGATCTTGGGGAATCAACCGCTGGAAGCTGACATTGAGCGTCAACTGAGGCAACTGCGCGACAAAGAACCCGGTCAGCAGCAGACAGGCCAACATCAGCCAGGGACGATGGTTGAACAGCAGGCGTTCGAGCAGCGAGCCCGAGCGGGTGTCGAACTGGCGCAGATCCGCGATCACCGGAGCCTCTTCGTGAGTAGTCTTCATGGCGTAGACTCCTGGGCGATCGATAGGGGCGCGGCGAGTTTCTCCGCCGGCAGGGTCACGATGCCGGCCAGGCTGGTGATCACCAGGCTGCCGTCAGTGGCTTGGGCGACAGCAGTCAGCGGTGCGCCCCAACCGAAGGGGACGGGTCGGAAACTGCGGCCCTGGTCCCGGCTGGTGTACACCCGGCCTCCCTGATCGAGCAGCACGACGCTGCCATCGCTCAATTGCAGGCCCGCGTTGAAGCTGGCCTTGGCGCCATCAATGGTGACGGGTTGCCATTGTTGCCCGCCGTCGTCGGAACGGAACACGTTTGCCTGCAGGCCGAACAACAGGAGCCGGTCGCTCGCCAATGACAGCAAGCCGAAGTAGCTGCCCTCACAGGGCGAGGCCACGCGTTTGAAGGAGCCGCCGCCTGGACTTGTCGCCAATAGCAGGCCTTGTTCCCCGGCGATGAACCGTGTCCGACCCTGGGTTTGCAAGGCGTAGAGGTGCAGGCCGTCCGGGTTCTCGACTTGACCGGAGAAGGCGCGCCAAGTCCTGCCCCCATCTCTGCTGCGCAACGCCAGATTGAAGGCGCCGACCACGCTGACGCGATTCGGGCCGTTGAACATCAGGGCCAGGAGAGGTTTGTCCGGGCCGTCGTCCACCAAGCGCTGGGCCGCATTCAGGTATTCGTCTCGGGCCGCTTCATCGAGCGAGGCGGCCTCCTGTTCGGCCTGGGCCAACGTCAGCGCGGCGGCCTGGATACCATCGAGTCGTTTGCGCCAGCTTTCGCCGCCGTCCTCGCTGGACAGCACCACACCCTGATGGCCGATGGCCCAGCCATGGTTTTTGTCGACGAAGGCCACGGCGGTCAGGTTGACATCCACCGGGACCGCGGCCTGATGCCAAGCCTTGCCGTTATCGTCGGACCAGATCACCAGCCCATGTTCACCCACCGCTACCAGGCGTTGCCCGGCGCGTACGATGCCATTGAGCAAGGCGCGTTGCGGTTGCGCCACACTGGGCGCCGGGCGATTGAGCGGGTCTGCCGATGTCGCCGCCGAGGCAATCTGCGCGGCGCCCAGGGTCAGCAATCCCCCGAGCAGCAAGCGTCTGGCCATCGCACGACTTCGTCGGCCCAAGCCAAGGGGACGGTACCTGTTAGCGAGCACCGGAACGTTCCAGTGATTGTGGGGTAAACATGCTGTTTGGTTGTTCATAGAACTTCACCGCCCCCTTGTCGTCGATCAGGTTGAGCGCCGCGTAGTCCTTGGCCTGAAGATTGTAGACAAGGGGGGTGGCGTTGTAGGCCGGCGGGATCAGCGGATAGACGAACAGCGTCAGGGTGGGGGTCTTCTACAACTGGCCCTTGGCGTGCCATGGGGCGGTCACCAGCACTTGCCAGGTGTCTTCATGGAGGTAAAAGCGAGGTTTGGGCACCCTGTGCCGTGCGTCGGAGCGCTATGTGGTGTCCACCATCCAGCCCCGTCGTATTGCACGTTCAGGGCTTGGCGCAGGTTATTTGTCGGGCTTGATATCGCTGTTGTGCCTGGAAATCACTCCGCCAACAGCACCGCCGCATCGAACCCGACCCGCAAGTTGCCCCAATGGCGGCCGCCGAAGAAGAACGGTACGTCGATCTCGGTCATGATTTCCCCGGTATCGCGCAGGTAGGTCTGGAGCAGGAAGCGTTGGGTGTTGCCCGCCGCGCGCAGGCCGATCGGGTCGTTGAAGATGCGCTTGTTGCGGCACACCGGCAGGTCGACGGCGCGGTCACCGGTCGGTTGTTTCGAAACCCAGCTGTTGTTCACTGGGCAATAACCCTTGGTGTCGACGATGAATGAGACTTTGCCGCCCGGGGTGCTGCGGGTGAGTTTGTCGCATTCTTCCTGGCAGACTTGGGCAAAACGCTCGGTGTAGCTGGTCATGTATTGCTTGGGATCGGTGCCGGGGATCAGTTGGTAGTTCTGATCGAACAGGTTGAGGCCATCCTGCTGCAGCGCCTCCAATTGGACCTGGAGGCCGTCGCGGCACTGGCTGGCCCGGGTGATGGCGGCATCCAGCTTGCCATGGCCGAGCACGAACCGGCCCAACAATGCCTGGACCTTTTCAGCGACACCGGACAAGTCACGGGTCGCCGTTGCCGAATGCTGCATGCGCTGGTCAATCGACTGGCTGTCGGCATGGATCTGCGTAACCCGTTCGTTGATACCCGTGTTGGATTCGGCGAAAAGCTGGATATGGGACGCGATATCGGCCAACTTGCCATTGGTGGATTCGAAGTCGCCGATCATGCTTTCGAAATGGCCCGAGGCACGCTCCACGACTTTCTGGGTTTCCCGGGCGCTGTGGCTGATCTGGTTGGTCTGTTCATGTGTGGAACTGACTTCTTCGAGCATGGCGTCGATGTTTCGTGAGATGTCGTCGGTAGCCCGGCTGACATTCTGCGCCAAGGTGCGCACCTCATCGGCCACCACGGCAAACCCCCGACCGCTTTCACCGGCCCGGGCGGCTTCGATGGCCGCGTTGAGGGCCAGCAGGTTGGTTTGGGCAGAGATCTGCTGGATCAGCCCAACGATGGACTTGATGCTCGAAGAACGTTGGTTCAGGGCGCCTACCAGCGTGGCGAATTCATTGAGGCTGCTGGAGATTTCACTGATGTTGCCCGTCACTTCCAGCAGTTCTGCATAGGAGTCGCGAGCCATGCTCAGGTTCTGGGCAGTGGTGCTGGAAATGCCCTGAGTCTGGCGCGAGACTTCTTCGATGCGACCTACGGCGGTGTTGCTCTGGTCCATCACTTCCTTGGCGAAGCGGGCCTGGTGAGTAGCGCTGTCGCTGGAGTCGCTGATGTTTTTCAACGAGCGGGCCGATTCGACCGCAATGTGCACGGTCAGCGCCTGGACATTACTGATGATCTCCCGCTGCTTGGCCAGGAAGCGGTTGCAAGTGTCGGCCAGCACGCGGATTTCGTCGTGGGTCACCAGGGGCAGGTCTTTGGACAGGTCGCCTTCGCCGCTGGCGATCTCCTCGAGGGCCTTGGTCATGGCCGTGACGGGGCGCACGATGAGGTGGCGAAAGTACCAGACCATGAAGCTGATCATGCACAGCGTCAGCAGCGCGCCGAAGAGCAGGGCATGGGTGAGGCTGTCGAGCCGGCCTTCGACTTGCCCCAGCAGCGCGGGGTCCAGTTGCGCAGTGTGCAACTGCAGCACAATGTCGGCGCGGGCACTGACTGCCACCCAGTAAAGCAAGCCACTGACCACGACCAGCAGGAAAAGGCTCGACAGCTTTTTGGTGAGCGTATCGAAAAACTGCATCTCGATAGACTCGTACAAGGCCTTTAGCGTCTGCATCCGTTGCTCCCGGGTAAAAAATCACTTTGATTGCATACATTCGACCGCGCACGGCAAAGCTTTAGGGAAATGGGCGATTTGATATCACTGCGGCGGTTTCCGCGATCTTTAACCCGTCCCAGTAAGTGAGGGAACGCGGATGTCAATATCCAGGGTGGCGAAGGTAGACGAAAGTCGTACTAGCGCTCTGCCCAGCGACTGCTACGGTTTGAGTGGAAAACAATAAAAACAACGGGAGTTGATTTCCATGTCCACTCAAAAGCAACAGGCTGCGCGTGCCTACTGGACGGAGAACCTACGCTGGATGCTGGTATTGCTGGCAATCTGGTTCTTGGTGTCGTTCGGCTTTGGCATTTTGCTGGTTGACCAGCTCAACACCATCAGCTTCTTCGGTACGCCCCTGGGATTCTGGTTCGCCCAGCAGGGGTCCATCTACGTCTTTGTGCTCGAGATCTTCTTCTATGTCTGGAAGATGAATCAGCTCGATCGCAAATATGACGTCCACGAAGACTGAGGCCGACGAGCATGGATACCCAAACCCTGATCTACCTGTTCGTCGGCGCGTCCTTTGCGCTCTATATCGCCATTGCCATCTGGACGCGCGCCGGCTCCACCAGCGAGTACTACGTTGCCAGCAAAGGCGTGCACCCGGTACTCAACGGCATGGCCACCGGGGCCGACTGGATGTCGGCCGCCTCGTTCATCTCCATGGCTGGGATCATCGCCTTCGCCGGCTATGACGGCTCGGTCTACCTGATGGGCTGGACCGGCGGCTATGTGCTGCTGGCGATGTGTCTGGCGCCGTATCTGCGCAAGTTCGGCAAGTTCACCGTCCCGGAGTTCGTCGGCGCGCGTTACTACTCGCAGACGGCGCGGGTGGTGGCGGTGATCTGCGTGATCTTCATTTCCTTCACGTATGTGGCAGGGCAGATGCGCGGTGTGGGCATCGTGTTCTCCCGTTACCTGGAAGTGGATATCAATACCGGCGTGATGATCGGTATGGCCATTGTGTTCTTCTATTCCGTGCTGGGCGGCATGAAGGGCATCACCTACACGCAGGTGGCGCAGTACTGCGTGATGATTTTTGCCTACATGGTGCCGGCGATCTACATCTCGATCATGATCACCGGTAATCCGATCCCGCAACTGGGCTTCATCAGCGAGGTCACCGGCTCCGGCCAGAGTGTGATCGAGCGGCTCAACGGGCTGGGTGCGGAGCTGGGTTTCACGGCCTATACCGACGGCACCAAATCGACCACCGACGTGTTTTTCATCACCATGGCGCTGATGGTCGGGACTGCGGGCCTGCCTCATGTGATCGTGCGTTTCTTCACCACCCCGACAGTGCGTGATGCGCGCAAGTCAGCAGGTTACGCACTGCTGTTCATCGCTGTCCTCTACACCACCGCGCCGGCCGTGGCGGCTTTCGCGCGCACCAATCTGCTGACCTCGATCCCCAACGTCAGCTACGCCACCGCGCCAACATGGTTCAAGACCTGGGAAAATTCGGGGCTGATCGCCTGGGCGGACAAGAACAACGACGGCATCATCCAGTATGGCCCGGGGGCAGCCCTGGTCGGCGCGCCGAGCTTCACGGGTGAACGCGGGGCGAACGAGCAGCGGCTGCTGAGCAACCAGGTTTCACCGGTGGCCAACGAACTGTATGTCGACAACGACATCATGGTTCTGGCCAACCCGGAGATTGCCGGGTTGCCAGGCTGGGTCATCGCCCTGATTGCCGCCGGTGGCCTGGCGGCGGCGCTGTCGACGGCAGCGGGGTTGCTGCTGGTGATTT
Source organism: Pseudomonas sp. PICF6 (assembly GCF_009831705.1). Classification (NCBI taxonomy): domain Bacteria; kingdom Pseudomonadati; phylum Pseudomonadota; class Gammaproteobacteria; order Pseudomonadales; family Pseudomonadaceae; genus Pseudomonas; species Pseudomonas sp. PICF6. Next base: position 101,166 of record NZ_WUUD01000018.1, read on the forward strand.
CCACATCGGTCTCCCATGACCTGCTCAAAAGCAACATCATGCCCAGGATCACTGAAAAGCAAGAGTTGCTGGCCGCCCGGATCGCCGCAGAAGTGGTGTCACGCTTTACCGCGCCGCCGCCGGAGCACATTCAGCACCTGGTGGAAGATATCCGGGTTCCAAGGGGGGCGGGTGCGGCCATCGATCATTGATGTGCGGTAAGCCCTGATAACAGGGGTGGGAAACGAACAAAGGCGCCGGAGTGATCCGGCGTCTTTTTTTTGCGCGGGTCAAGCGGGAAAGCGTTAGAAATATTTACTGGGAATCATTCTCAAAGTATATTCTCTCTCATTAACATCCCTCTGTGAGTGCTGCGTCTTGAATCGTTCCACCCCTCTCGCTACCCGCAACGCCTTTTTTAAACGCGTGTTGCCAACGCTGTCCTGCTGTTTCATTGCAAGCCCTTTGTGGGCGCAGGACATTCTCGAACTGCCAACCACGGACATCCAGGGCAGTCGCATCACTCAGGACGAAGGGTACACGGCGTCGCAAGCCAGCACCGCGAGCAAAAGCGATGTACCGATCAAGGAAGAGGCGCAGTCGATCAACGTGGTGACCCGGCAGACCCTGGCGGACTATCAGGTGCGCTCGCTGGGCGATGCGATGAAATTTGTCAGCGGCGTCAGCCAGGGCAATACCCTGGGCGGTTCGCGGGATTCGCTGGTCAAGCGCGGTTTCGGCACCAACGATGACGGCTCGATCCTGCGCGATGGTGTGCGTTCGAACCTGGGACGTAACTTCAGCGCCACCACCGAGCGGGTCGAAGTGCTCAAGGGCCCGGCCTCGATGTTATACGGCGCGCTGGAGCCCGGCGGCCTGGTCAACATCATCAGCAAGAAACCCGAATACACCCAGAGCACCACACTGAGCGGCTCGGCCTACAGCGAAGGTGGCGGCACCATGGCCCTGGATACCACCGGGCCGTTGGGCGATACCGGCCTGGCGTATCGGTTGATCGCCGAGCGTGGGCATGAGGATTATTGGCGCAACTATGGCGTCAACGAGAGCACGCTGGTGGCGCCGTCCCTGGCCTGGACGGGTGAGCGGGCCTCGTTGAACCTCAGTTATGAGTACAACGAATATTCCAATCCCTTCGACCGCGGCACTGTATTCACCGACGGGCATCCGGCCGACATTGACTACAACAAGCGCCTTGATGAGCCTTGGGCCAAAAGCGTGGGGATTCGCGAAACGGCGACAGCGCGGTTTGAGTATGAGCTGAGTGAAGCGTGGAAGACCCGCGTGACCTATGGCTGGAACAATGATCGGTATAGTCTTTCGATTGCGCAGCCCAATTCGCTGACGGGTAATAATTTGCGCCGTGCCGCCAACGGTGCTCACTATGACGATGAAACCCGCTACGCCAGCTGGGATTTCATCGGCAGGCAGCAATTGTTTGGTCAGCGTCATGACCTGCTGGTTGGGGCTGACAATCAAGTGTCTGACCAATTTCGTGGCAAGACCTACCGCAATACTGCTCAGGGTGGTTTCGACATCACTTCGCCGACCTACGGCAACCTGCCAGAGCCAAGCCAGATCAGTGCTCCCCAAAGCGACCTGAGTAACCAGTTGACCTCCAGCTCCGTTTATCTCAAGGACAACTGGCACCTCGACGACCACTGGATTCTAGTCTTGGGTGGCCGCTACCAGCATTACGATCAATACAGCGACCAAGGTTTGGGCAGCCGTTATGTGGTCAACCGCGATGACAACGGCGACGCTTTTGTACCGTTCCTGGGGCTGGTCTACAAAGCCACCGACAACCTGTCGCTGTATGGCAACTACAGTCGCTCCTTCAAGCCCAACGATGACGTGGACGATGCCGGCAACACCTTCGATCCAGAGGAGGGCCGCAGTTATGAAATCGGCGCCAAATACGACCCGCTACCGGGCCTGAACATCAACCTTGCGCTGTATGACATCGTGAAGAAGAACGTCGTAACGTCCTCCACGGTCAATGGCGTCACGTTGGCAGAAGCCGCCGGCAAAGTCGGCTCCCAAGGTCTGGAACTCGACGTCACCGGTCGTCTGGCCGAGCGTTGGGATCTGATCGGCACCTACGCCTACACCCACACGGAAATCCTCGACGATCCGGATGACGAAGGCCACCGCCTGGCCAACGCACCCAAGCACACCGCCAGCCTGTACCTGACCCACCACCTGAACGTGCCTGCCGAATTCGGCGCCTGGCACGCCGGCGCCGGTGCCCGTTACGTCGGCGAGCGCGCCGCCAACAACGCCAACGATTTCTGGCTCAGCAGCTACACCGTGGCTGATGCCTTCCTGCGCTGGGAGTCACCGGTATTGGGACACAAAACCTCGTTGCAGTTGAACGTGGACAACCTGTTCGATAAACATTACTACCCGTCTTCCACCGGCAGCCAATTGCAGGTCAATGTCGGCGAACCGCGTACCGCCCGCCTGAGTGCCAGCGTGACGTTCTGAGTGCGCTGTTCTGAAAACAAAAAATGCCCGGAACCGAGTTCCGGGCATTTTTTATTCGGGGCCAGCGGCTAAGCCAGTGTGCGGCCAACGGGTACCTGCGTGATGTCACGTTTAGCGCCCGCCCTCAACGCGTGGCGCAGCTTCAGCGCCGGTCGCTCAACGCAGTAATACGACAAGCCACTCAATGCCAGCGACAACACCAGCACCAGTGTAATCATCAGGGCGCTGTACTCAACCGGCCAGAACGCCCGCAACACGTACATCACCACAAAATGGTTGAGGAACACGCCATAGCTGATATTCCCCAGAAACTCATCCATCCAGTGATGCTTGAGCCTGCTGAGCACATGCACCGCCGGCACACCCAAGACTATGCCCAAGGTTACTTCTGCGTTGAAGGGGCGGCGGGGAATGAACCCGACAACAATGGCCAGGAACATTATCGCTGCCACGACCGTGGTGATGGAGGCGACCCATAGTCCTTTGGCCTGGGCGTGGTACAGGTAGCTGCCACACAGGAAGATGAACAATACGCCCGGCAGTAGACGGTAGCCGTAGATGTCGGTGTTGACGTAGCCCAGCGAGGCGACCAGGAAAACCGTTACGGACACCGCGAACGCAATGCCTCGGGCCTTATAAAGGATCAGAAACGGGATCAGCAGGTAAAAGCACATCTCCAGCCCCAGAGACCAGCCAGGTGGCAGGATCTCCGGCACAGTGACGCCGAACATATAGAAACCCAGCGGCACGATGGGCAGGCTGGTGGCGATGTTTTCGATTGTCAGCGCCGCTGCCTGTGGCGTGCCCGGCAGCAGGAAATGGATCACCGCGCAGGAGAGGACGAAATACAGAAGGAACTGCGGGTAAAGTCTCAACAATCGGTCAAGGTAGAACAGGCCGATTTTCCCTGGGACGTTGTAGCTCCTGTCGATCAAGGGCGTCATCACAAAACCGCTGATAATCAGAAACGACACCACGGCAACAACGCCGGGGTTGAAGCCTACGAACATCACGCCCATGTGGGAAATCGCCACGAGCATGGCCAGCAGCAACCGATAACTCCCCACGCCCATCATCCTTAATCAGAGTTGATCCGTTGAACGGTTAAGTTATTGGGGTTTATCGGCGCTGAACAGAGGTTTGCGGGGCGGCGACGGGGAAGTGGGGGAATTTGGCAGATATGACATCGTTGTCTCAGTCAGGCCGCCATCGCGAGCAGGCTCGCTCCCACATTGGCCGCGGGTGTTCACTCATTATGTGAACGCCATAGCCCCCCTGTGGGAGCGAGCCTGCTCGCGATGACGGTGGAACTGACCCCGTGGGTTCCAGGGTTGGATATCAATTGAAGGCCGGCACCACCTGCTGGATAAACAGCTCCAGGGACTTCTTCTTCTCGGCATGGGACAGGCTGTTGTCGCACCAGAAGCTGAACTCATCCACGCCCAGTTCCTGGTAATACTTGATCTGTTCGATGATCTGCTGCGGGGTGCCGATCATGGTGTTCTTGCGAATGTTCTCCAGCTGGAACTCCGGACGCTCGACGAATTTTTCTTCCGGGCTTGGTGCCAGAAAGCCGTTGACTGGAACTTGCTTGTTGCCGAACCAGGCATCGAAGGTGCGGTAGAACTTGGAGATTGCCTGGGCGCCGATTTTCCAGCCTTCGGGATCGTCGGCGGCATGCACGTGGGTGTGACGCAGCACCATCTCCTGATTGCGGGATAAATCTTTTGCTTAAAGTGAGAGTCGCTTTTGAGCGCTCTGAAGGGCGGTGAGTATAAATTTCCCTCTTTCGGGGCATTACCGACCTGTTACCTGACTTATTGCACCGATTCGACTCGTTCGGGCGCATGTAGGAAAAAGCTGAAATAAACGTTTCAGCGTATAAAGGAGCGTATGTCGCAAAAATGAAACTAAATATCGCGGGGGCGTACATCTGCGACGGTTTCTCCAGCAATGTCCTGGTGCACCGGGCTTAGGCACAGCCTTTGCTAGAGTTCAAGAGAGTAGGCCACTACAGCGCGGGGTTATCAGAGGAGCATTCACGGCGCAGATTTAATCAGGGGGCGCACGTCATCCAGACGCAAAGGCCAGATCAGAGACCGGTGCAATCGAGGTACTCAGAAAAACAGGGCTCATTAAAACAAAGCAAGGCCGGACCATTGGAATGACGAAGTGATAAAAAATGCCGTGTAGAACGCGGCTGGGAGTTGGCTATGCCCCAAGCTTTTTTTAATGAAATGTATGATGCAAAGGGTGACTGCCGCCCGCACTATCAAGCCTTCTCACGCTGGCTGGCGGACACGCCGCTGGAGCTGCTGGAACAGCGGCGTCGCGAAGCCGATCTGCTGTTTCATCGAGCCGGTATCACCTTCACCCTTTACGGTGACGAGCAGGGTACCGAACGATTGATTCCGTTCGACATTATTCCTCGCAGCATCAAGGCCAGCGAATGGAAGATGGTCGAGCGTGGCTGCATTCAGCGGGTCCAGGCCCTGAACATGTTTCTGGCCGACATCTACCATGGGCAGCGGATCCTCAAGGAAAAAATCATTCCGGCCGAGCAGGTGCTCGCCAATGAGGGTTATCAAATCGCGATGCAAGGCCTGGACTTGCACCGAGGCATTTATGCCCACATCGCCGGTGTTGACCTGGTTCGCGACGGTGATGGCAGTTATTACGTGCTGGAGGACAACCTGCGTACGCCCAGCGGCGTGAGCTACATGCTCGAAGACCGCAAGATGATGATGCGCCTGTTCCCCGAGCTCTTCGCCGCCCAGCGCGTGGCGCCCATCGATCACTACCCGAATCTGTTGCTCGACACCCTCAAGAGTTCAAGCCCCCTGGACAACCCGACCGCCGTGGTGCTGACCCCCGGTCGTTTCAACAGTGCCTATTTCGAACATGCGTTCCTGGCCCGTGAAATGGGGGTGGAACTGGTGGAGGGCGCCGATCTGTTCGTGCGCGACGACCATGTCTACATGCGCACCACCGCAGGCCCCCAGCAGGTGGATGTGATCTATCGCCGCCTTGACGATGATTACCTCGATCCGCTGTCGTTCAACCCCGACTCCATGTTGGGCGTTCCCGGACTGATCGCCGTTTACCGGTCAGGCAACGTGGTGCTGGCGAATGCGGTGGGCACGGGCGTGGCCGATGACAAATCGATCTACCCTTACGTCGACGAGATGATCCGCTTTTACCTCACCGAAGAACCGATTCTGAAGAACGTGCCGACCTGGCAGTGCCGCAAGCCCCAGGATCTGTCCCACGTGCTGGCCAACCTGCCTGACCTGGTGGTCAAGGAAACCCAGGGCTCCGGCGGTTACGGCATGCTGGTAGGGCCGGCAGCCACAGCGGCGCAGATCGAAGACTTCCGCGCACGTCTCAAGGCTCGCCCCGAAGCCTACATCGCCCAACCGACGTTGAGCCTTTCCACCTGCCCGACCTTCGTCGAGAGCGGTATCGCCCCGCGCCACATCGATTTGCGTCCGTTCGTGTTGTCGGGCAAGGAAACCCGCCTGGTGCCCGGCGGGCTGACCCGCGTGGCACTTCGCGACGGCTCGCTGGTGGTCAATTCGTCCCAGGGTGGCGGCACCAAAGACACTTGGGTAGTGGAGGACTAAGACATGCTTTCAAGAACCGCTTCGGACCTCTACTGGATGTCCCGCTACCTGGAGCGCGCCGAGAACCTGGCGCGCATGCTCGAAGTCAGTTACTCGCTGTCGCTCATGCCCCAGGCCGGGCGCAGCGACGGGCATGCCGAGCTGGCGATGTCGTTGCTGGCGGCCGGCACGCTGGACGATTACAACGCCCGTTATGACGCGCTGAACACCGAACGCATGTTGCATTTTTTCGCACTGGACGAAACCAACCCCGGAAGCATCTACAGCTGTCTGCGGGCGGCGCGGACCAATGCCCATGCGGTGCGTGGACGCATCACCGCCGATATGTGGGAGAACATCAACGCCACCTGGCTGGAGATGCGCAACATTGCCAGCAATGGTCTGGGCCGCTACGGCATCAGCCACTTCTGTGAATGGGTCAAGGAGCGCTCGCACCTGTTCCGTGGCGCGACGTCGGGCACCATCATGCGCAACGATGCCTATAGATTCATTCGTCTGGGAACCTTTATCGAGCGGGCGGACAACACCCTGCGTCTGCTGGACGCCCGCTACGAAATGTTTGGTGAGGAGTCGGAAGAGGTCAGCGACAACTCGGCACGCGGTTATTACCAGTGGAGCGCCTTGCTGCGGGCGTTGTCTTCGTTTGAAGCGTTCAACGAGATCTACCGCAATGCGCCCAACGCCGAGCAGGTCTCGGAAATGTTGCTGCTGCGCGCCGACGTTCCGCGCTCGTTGCATGCCTGTATTGAGGAGCTGGACCAGATCCTCTCCAGCCTGCCGGGCAACAATGGCCGCCCGGCCCAACGCCTGGCCGCTGAACTGAACGCGCGGCTGCGTTACTCCGGCATCGACGAGATCCTGGCATCGGGCCTGCATCAATGGCTGACTGACCTCATTGGCCAGATTCGCCACCTGGGCCAGACCGTTCACGAGTCTTATCTGGAGGTGGTATGAAACTTTCCATACGCCACGACACGACCTATAGCTATGCCGATGAAGTGTGCACCAGCATCCAGTTCCTGCGCTTGACTCCCAAGGACACTCAGCGCCAACGCATCCTGCAATGGCATCTGGAATTGCCACGTCTGGTGCGCAGCCAGCTCGACCCCTACGGCAATATCCTGCATGTGATGACCATGGACGAGCCCCATGGCGCTCTGGTGCTCACGGCTTATGGCGAGGTGGAAATCCATCAGGCGGTGCAGATGGAGCCGGACAGCCAGTCACCGCTGCCATTTCTGCGCCCCAGCCGCCTCACCCAGGCCGATGATGCTCTCGCGGCCTTTGCTGTGGAGCAATGCGCAGCCCGACGTGATCGCTCGGCACTGACCGATTTGATGAACGGCCTGGCTGCCCGCATGCCCTACAGCCCGGGCACGACCGAGGTCAGCAGTACCGCCGCCGAAGCCTTCGCCGGGGGCGTGGGGGTTTGTCAGGATCATACCCACGCATTTCTGGCCTGCGCGCGTAGCCTGGGGGTTCCGGCGCGCTATGTCTCCGGTTACCTGTGCACCGAAGATGAAAGTCATCTGGCGAGCCATGCCTGGGCTGAAGCCTGGCTGGAGGACGGCTGGTACAGCTTCGACGTGACCAATCGCCTGACCTGTCCGGATCGGCATTTGAAACTGGCGGTCGGCCTGGACTACCTCGACGCCTGTCCGGTACGCGGCATGCGCCGCGGTGGCGGGGCAGAGCAGATGCACGCGCGGGTGCAGGTGAACTCAATGGTTCAGGTGCAGCATCAGTAGGTGAGGAAAGTACTGAGGCCCAAGCCCATGTGGGAGCAAAGCTTGCTCGCGAAGACGGCGGCACAGTCAGTATTGATGCAATCGGATCACCGCAATCGCGAGCAAGCTTTGCTCCCACAGGCTTGGCCCTGGATACCTGAATGTTCGCTGGCTTATAGTGAACGGCCTTTTCAGGTCTCCAGGGAGGAGCCGCATGTCCGAGCCTTCGATCAGCCTCACTCGCTTCAATGAAGCTCATATCGGTGGGGTTACCGCGCTCTACAACGACCCGGCGGTCGCCCGTCAGATGTTGCTTCGAAACCGAAGGCCTGCTGCGCGACTACGCCGTGCGTGACGGGCGATGGATGGACACCCTGGCGATGGCGCGGTTGCGCTGAGTAGCTCCCAGCACGAACGAATCACTGAGTCACCGCCTGATCGGACGCGACGTAGGTGAACGTGGCGCTTTCGGTGGCACTGTTGGCAGGTGTCAGACGAATGATCGGCACGACAATTTTCGGATTGGTGGAGTTATAAAAGTCGCGTTGGTTGTAGCGAGCGTCGGGCAACCCCTCGTTGGTGCCTCCTGCAACAAAGAAGAACGCCATGATGGGGAAAGTGTTTGGCCGTCCTGGTGTCCAGGTCTTGATGATGATCTCGTTATGCTCAGCGAATCCTCTCGCCCCTATCAGGACCTTGCCCAGCACCGAGGCGTAGAACGCCGGTCCGGCCAGTTGATTGCGGTCATCGTTGACATCGAATCCGCATTGGCGCAGGTGTTCATTACCCCCCGGCATTGTCCATATGCCCAGCCATTGTTGCGCAGTGGTCACGCCGGCCAGATGGCAGAGTTGGCTTAACGCGGGATAGTCCACGTGGTGGCCACAAGGGCTGGTACGGTGCCAGGTCCAGGCATCCATCGGGTATGAGCACAGATAGTCCAGGTCAATCTTGTCAGGCGGTGCGCCGAAGATGGGGTAGAGGATAAGGCCGTTGCCGTGGCCCCACGCCAGCCGCCCGAAATTGGCGTCCGCCCGTAGATAAGAGAAAGACACTCCGCCACTGGTTATTGAGGTTGGGCTGGGGTCCCAGACTTTGTATTGTTCTTCGGGGTCTTTTACCGTCACCCTGAGGGTGACACCCGAGCAGAGGAACGAGGGTTGTGAGTCGGAATTGTTGCAGTTGGGAAATTTGCGATGGTAAAGCGTGGTCAGGAAACTGGCGGTCTCAGGCCCATCGAGTACCTGGACTCCGTTGATTGTGATGGGGGCAGGCGGTGCTGTCGTGACTTGTGCGCACCCGACCATCAACGTGATTAACAGCAACCCCATTAATTTACGCACGGTACGTCCTCCTGCAATGGAAAAGCAGCGTCAAAACCGTTGGTTAGCTGAAAAACCGAGTCAGGCGATCAATCTCAGAAACCATGAAAAGATGATCGGCGTGCCGGTGCCGGTTTCCCGGAGTGTCCAGTTGACCATGATGGGCTTCCCGCGGTTTTCCGCTATCCAGGCAGGGGGCACGGACAGGTCGGTTTGGCTGGTACCGGCTGTTATCCGAATTTCCTCACCGTAGCGGGCCGTCACGCCAAACAGCGCCATTCGTGCGGTATGCGCGGTGAGCAGGGCTGGATGATAGGCCCGGAGATTGGTTTTGCTGCCGTCCAGCGTCGGTTCCCGTAGCGTGTATTTTTGTGGCGTGACCGTAATGTCCAGGTCTCTCGATGGAATATCCGTAGTGGTGCCAGGCGCTCTGACGGTGTAATAGACCTCCGCACCGGTGCCGATGCAATCCACCACTTCGTTTCTGGGTACCTGGAATCTCAACGTTTGACCAGCAACCGATACCGTCTGGATCTCACTGCCCCAGGTGGAGTTACGCCCAACCCAATACACTTTTACGTCCTGCCCCGGAGCCGAACCGATGTAGTTCACTTCGACGTTGGCGAATTGGGCGTCATAGAAATCTCTTTCGAAATTCAGGCGCTCGCCATTGAGTTCCCTGGCCTCCAGGACCCTGGGTTTGGTGAGGTCGAGTGCCGGTTGGCGAATGTGCACATCGATGTAGGTGGCCCTTGACCATATCGCCTGCGGGCCGCTGGAGTTGCCCAGCAGGTCAGTTACTCTGAACCGCAAAGCGAACCGGGGATTGTCTTGCCAGAAGTCGGCGGTCCGCAGAATGATGTCCACGCTGCCGGCAGCGGCCTCGGTAGCGCTTACGGTGCGCGTCATTTCCTGGCTGTCACGGTCCACTGTGATGACGTCTTTTTCCCTCATGTAGGGATAGCGGATGGTAAGGATCACCCCTTGGCTGGCCATTGCCGCATCCACCCCCTTGGTGATGACCTCGGAGGGCAGGGTGAGGGTCAGGTTGGGATTGTCGCCTGGGGTCGAGACTTCGCCCCCCGGCCGTGGCCGGTGGAAGAGCACGTCCAATGACTGTGATGTTTCGGGAATCGTCTGACCTACACGCAGTACGCTCAGGCGTATCTGGTTGATGCCGTTGCTCAACAGGGCTTCCGGCAGGTTCAGCGTGAATGGCTGATTCACTTCACCCGGCATAATGGTCTTGTTCAGCACGGGGATGTCGGAATTGCTCAGCAAGATGCGGGCGTCGTCATATTCGGCCTGTTGGGTCCAGGGTTCCACCAGCAATGGCAGCAATCCATTGGCGAGCAAACGAAGCGGGATACCGCCGTGCGGGTTTGCTGGGTGTTCAACCGTCACCATCCCGATGATGATGACACGGTTGATGACTTCGATTTCATTGTCCGGGCTCAGGCTGGTCATGGCGCGTCCTCCTCTTGCCAAGCGTCGTCGGAGTTATCGTCTTGGCGGTTCGCTTCATCAAACCTCCCGCCCGCGGCTTTGACTACTGTCATTCCTGACAGGTGAGGCGAAAAAACCAGAGAAAAACCTCTCCACTCATCGGATTTCCCTGAGGTATTCCTTATCTGTGGCAAAGGTGCTGACGCACGACTATGCCGCGCGTGACGGGCCAGGCGGGTTTTGCGTACGCCTGCGTCTTGAACCTGTCATCATCCAGCTTGGCAGCACCCCTTGAATCGAGGAACAGCGCATGGACGATGTAAAGCAATTGGGTGAGATGCTTCGTCACTACGCAGACAGCGAAGCGCACAAGAAGCAACAGCACGAGGCGCAAGCGGCGGTGTGGGCCGCACAGATCGAGGCGTTGTACGGGCAGATCGAGCAATGGCTGGCGCCGGTCCTGGCCCCCGGCCTTCTGACGCTGACCCGTGAGGCATATGTGGCCCACGGGCCGAGTGTTCCGGCAGAAACCTCCGGCTTCAAGACAGAAAAGCTGACACTGTCCATCACTGGCAAGCCGGTGGAATTCATACCCGATGTAATGGGGGCCGGCGGGCAGATTTCCCTGGCGATCATGGGGCTGACTGCAACGCGTTACGGCAGCATCTCGCTGGTTTGCCTGCCGCCTTCGTTGCAGTGGCAATGGCGTCGAACCAACGGGTTGAAGGATCCGGATACTTTTACCTTCGACGCGGACTTTCTCGCGCAGCAATTGCAGAGCCTGATACCCCGCGAGCGCGGCTGAAGGCGGTGGCGAGCAAAGGGCTTGCCCAGTGACTTGTTCCTTCGGAGCAGGCAAAACCGCGCCCATTGGCTATACCTGTAATTCCCGGCCCCGTTTCGTGTGGCTTACAGGAGTGACAGCATGAAGTTTGCGTCAATGATTGGCACCGTGTGCATGGCCTCGCTTGCCCTGGCGGGTTGCTCCAGCAAGATCACCCAACCGGATGAGTACTCCGGCTTTCTGGGTGATTACAGCCGGCTCAAGGAGGAGAAATCGCCGTCGGGGGCCGAAGTGATGCGCTGGGTTGATCCCACGGCAGACCTGAGCAAATACACCAGCCTTTACGTCGAGCCGACACAGCTTTACCCCAAGCCGCAGCCGACCGTGAAGATCCCCCAGGCCACCTTGTCCGGCATTACCGGTTACTACGATCAGGCGCTAAAGCGGGAAGCGGGCAAATCCCTGCCCCTGGCGACCGGCCCTGGGCCGGGAGTACTGGTGATGCGCGCGGCCATCACCGCCGTCAGCAGCAAGACCGAGGGCCTGAAACCTTATGAAGTGATTCCGATCGCGCTGGTGGCGGCCGCGGTCAGTACCGCCAGCGGTATTCGCGACCAGGAAACCACCTTGGGTACTGAAGCGGTATTCCTCGACGGTGGCAACAATGCAGTGGTCGCCCAGGTGGTGCGCAAGGGCACGGGTAAGCCGTTGTCCAACGAAGCCCAGGTGATGAAGCCCGATGATGTCAAAGGTGTGATCGATGGTTGGGCGGCGGACTTGCATCAGTCGTTTCTGAAGCTCAAGGCTAAATAGCCCACAGGCGTCGCTGTAGGCGCTGGCGAAGCCTGCGATCTTTCGCTCTAGACTCAATTAGCAGGGCAAAGATCGCAGACTCGTTGCACTCGATAGCTCCTACACCGCCAAGCCATGACTTTTTATGTCCAACCATAGGTCGCAGAACCATTTCATGGTTAACTCCGGCCTCACCATTTTCAAACCTGTCAGAAGGAATCCGTTCATGGCTCAAGTCACCCTCAAAGGCAACCCGGTTCAAGTCAACGGCCAGTTGCCACAAGCCGGTTCCAAGGCGCCAGCCTTTTCCCTGGTAGCCGGCAATCTGTCCGACGTTTCCCTGAAGGATTTCGCCGGCAAGCGCAAAGTGCTGAACATTTTCCCAAGCGTCGATACCCCGACCTGCGCCACCTCCGTGCGCAAGTTCAACGCCCAGGCCAACGAACTGAGCAACACCGTGGTGCTGTGCATTTCGGCTGACCTGCCGTTCGCCCAGGCGCGTTTCTGCGGTGCCGAAGGCCTGGAAAATGTCCAGAACCTGTCCACCCTGCGCGGCAGTGAGTTCATCGAGAATTATGGCGTGGCGATTGCTGATGGCCCGCTCAAAGGCTTGACCGCCCGTGCCGTGGTGGTGCTCGACGAAAACGACAACGTGCTGCACAGCGAGCTGGTCAAGGAAATCGCTGAAGAGCCCAACTACGACGCTGCTCTAGCTGTACTGAAATAAAGTATTTATTACAATTGTTAACGGCCTGGCCTTGTCCAGGCCGTTTTCATTTGTGCTTCAAGACCTTAGCCAACTACGCGATAGGTAAGCCCAAGGTAAATTGCCGGTAAAGGCGCTTTGCTAAATACCCGCCAGTGCTTATCGTTCAGCCTCCCGTAAAAGAAGCCCACGCGCCCAATGGTTGATCATTCCATGCAATCCTCTGTTTCCCACAAATCCCGTCGCTGGCTGTTTGGCCTGGTCGTCGTATTGATCGTCGCGGCGCTGGCCTGGAAGTTCTGGCCCGCCGGGACGGACCAAAAGCCCGGAGCAGGGCAAAAAGCGCCTGCTGAACAGGCGGGGCGGTCGGGCGGGATGCGGCCAGGGTTTGGGGGGGCGACAGGGCCGGTACCGGTTCGGGTAGCGCCGGCAGTCACCGGTGATTTTCCGCTTTACTACAAGGCGTTGGGCACCGTCACGGCCCTCAATACCATCAACGTGCGCAGCCGGGTGGGTGGCGAGCTGGTCAAGATCGCCTTTGAAGAAGGGCAAATGGTCAAGGCTGGAGACCTGCTGGCTGAAATCGACCCGCGTCCATACCAGAACGCCTTGCTCCAGGCCGAAGGCACGCTGCTGCAGAATCAGGCCCAACTGAAAAATGCCCAGGTAGACCTCGAGCGTTATCGTGGCCTGTATGCCGAGGACAGCATCGCCAAACAGACCCTCGATACCGCCGCCGCCTTGGTGGGCCAGTACCAGGGCACGGTCAAGACCAACCAGGCGGCAGTCAACGACGCCAAGCTCAATCTGGAGTTCACCAGGATCCGGGCGCCGATCTCCGGCCGGGTCGGTTTGCGGCAACTGGACGTTGGCAATCTGGTGGCCGCCAACGACACTACCGCGCTGGCGGTCATCACTCAGACGCAACCCATCAGCGTCGTGTTTACGCTGCCGGAAACCAACCTGGATACCGTGCTTGCCCGCTATCGCAGCGGGGCGAAGCTGCCAGTGGAGGCCTGGGACCGTAGTGACCTGAAGCTGCAGGCCAGCGGTGTACTGCAAAGCCTGGACAACCAGATCGACATCACCACCGGCACCCTGAAGTTCAAGGCTCGCTACGATAACCGCGACCAGTCGCTGTTCCCCAACCAGTTCGTCAATGTGCATCTGTTGGCCGACACCCTCAAAAATGTAGTCCTGGCGCCGACCGCTGCGATTCAGTTCGGCACCAACGGCACCTTCGTCTACGCCCTGGATGGCGATAAAAAAGTCACCATCAGAAAGCTGAAGATCGGCGCCAGCGACGGCGAACACACCGTAGTCACCGAAGGCCTGGCCGCAGGTGATCGAGTAGTGCTAGAAGGCACCGATCGCCTGAAGGAAGGCAGTGAGGTGGATGTGGTCAACGACAGCCAGGACGTGCCCACCACGCCGACCGAACACCTGCAGGGCAAAACGGCGGCAGCCCCGGCTGAACCGGCCGTGGCCGACAAGGCGAAAAAGGGCGGCGCATGAACCTCTCGCGTCTGTTCATCCTTCGCCCGGTCGCCACCACCCTGAGCATGCTGGCCATCGTGCTGGCCGGTCTGATCGCCTATCGGTTGCTGCCGGTGTCGGCATTGCCCCAGGTCGATTACCCGACCATCCGTGTGATGACCCTGTACCCGGGCGCCAGTCCCGATGTGATGACCAGTGCCGTGACCGCCCCTCTGGAACGGCAGTTCGGGCAGATGCCGGGCCTGACGCAAATGGCGTCCACCAGCTCCGGCGGCGCGTCGGTGATTACCCTGCGTTTCAGCCTCGACATCAACATGGATGTCGCCGAGCAACAGGTGCAGGCGGCGATCAACGCGGCCACCAACCTGCTGCCCAACGATCTGCCGGCCCCGCCGGTGTACAACAAGGTCAACCCGGCCGACACCCCGGTGCTGACCCTGGCGATCACCTCCAAGACCATGCTGCTGCCCAAGCTCAATGACCTGGTGGACACCCGCATGGCGCAGAAAATCGCCCAGATCAGCGGGGTCGGCATGGTTTCGATCGCCGGCGGTCAGCGCCAGGCTGTGCGGATCAAGGTCAATCCCGAGGCCCTGGCAGCCGCAGGTCTGAACCTGGCGGACGTGCGCACCCTGGTCGGCGCCTCCAACGTCAACCAGCCCAAGGGCAACTTCGACGGACCGACCCGGGTCTCGATGCTCGATGCCAACGATCAGTTGACCTCACCCAAGGACTACGCCGAGCTGATCCTCGCCTATGCCAACGGCGCTCCGTTGCGCCTCAAGGATGTCGCGCAGATCGTCGATGGCGCCGAGAATGAACGCCTTGCCGCCTGGGCCAACGAAAATCAGGCCGTGTTGTTGAACATCCAGCGCCAGCCGGGGGCCAACGTCATCGAGGTGGTAGACCGGATCAAGGCCTTGCTGCCGAGCATTACCGACAACCTGCCGGCCGGCCTGGACGTTACGGTGCTGACTGACCGCACCCAGACCATTCGCGCTTCGGTCACCGACGTACAGCATGAACTGCTGATCGCCATCGCCCTGGTGGTCATGGTGACGTTCCTGTTCCTGCGTCGGGTCAGTGCCACGATCATTCCGTCGGTGGCTGTACCGTTGTCGCTGATCGGCACGTTCGGCGTGATGTACCTGGCCGGTTTTTCCATCAACAACCTGACGCTGATGGCCCTGACCATTGCCACCGGTTTTGTGGTGGACGATGCCATCGTCATGCTGGAAAACATTGCCCGCTACATCGAGGAGGGCGAAAGCCCCATGCAGGCCGCGCTCAAGGGCGCGAAGCAGATTGGCTTCACTTTGATTTCGCTGACGCTGTCGCTGATCGCGGTGCTGATCCCGTTGCTGTTCATGGCCGACGTGGTTGGGCGCTTGTTCCGCGAGTTCGCCATCACCCTGGCGGTGGCGATCCTGATCTCTCTTGTGGTGTCGCTGACCCTGACGCCGATGATGTGTGCCCGGTTGCTCAAGCGCGAACCCAAAGAGCAGGAGCAGGGGCGTTTCTACCGCGCCAGCGGCGCCTGGATCGACTGGATGATCGCCGCCTACGGTCGCAAGTTGCAGTGGGTGCTCAAGCATCAGCCGCTGACCCTGCTGGTTGCCGTGGGCAGCCTGGTGCTGACGGTGGTGTTGTACCTGGCCGTGCCCAAGGGGTTTTTCCCGGTGCAGGACACCGGGGTGATCCAGGGTATTTCCCAGGCGCCACAGTCGATTTCCTTCGCCGCCATGAGCGAGCGCCAACAGCAGCTGGCCAAGGTGATCCTGGCCGATCCAGCGGTGCAGAGCCTGTCTTCCTACATCGGCGTGGACGGTGACAACGCCACGCTCAACAGTGGTCGCTTGCTGATCAATCTCAAGCCCCACAGCGAACGGGATGACAGCGCCACCGAAACCATCGCCCGCTTGCAGCCGCAACTGGACCGGCTGGTGGGCATCCGCCTGTTCATGCAACCGGTGCAGGACCTGACCATCGAAGACCGGGTCAGCCGCACCCAGTACCAGTTCAGCCTGTCTTCGCCGGATGCCGAGTTGCTTAGCCTCTGGAGCGATCGCCTTGTCGAAGCCTTGGCCCGGCAGCCGGAGTTGACCGACGTCGCCAGCGACTTGCAGGACAAAGGTCTGCAGGTCTACCTGGTGATCGACCGCGACGCCGCGTCTCGCCTGGGCGTATCGGTGTCGGACATCACCGATGCACTGTATGACGCTTTCGGCCAGCGGCAGATTTCCACCATTTACACCCAGGCCAGCCAGTATCGGGTGGTGTTGCAGGCCCAGGCCGGGGAGCGCATCGGGCCGCAGGCGCTGGATCAGATTCACGTCAAGACCACCGATGGTGGCCAGGTGCGGCTGTCGAGTCTGGCCCGCGTCGAGGAGCGTCAGGCCCAGTTGGCCATTGCTCACATCGGCCAGTTCCCGGCGGTGATGATGTCGTTCAACCTGGCGCCCGATGTAGCCCTCGGGCACGCGGTGGACGTGATCGAGAAGGTCCAGCAGGACATTGGCATGCCGGTCGGGGTGCAGACCCAATTCCAGGGCGCGGCCCAGGCGTTCCAGGCCTCGCTGTCGAGTACCTTGCTGCTGATCCTTGCGGCGGTGGTGACCATGTACATCGTGCTCGGCGTTCTGTACGAGAGCTACATCCACCCGATCACGATTCTCTCCACATTGCCCTCGGCGGCCATCGGCGCCTTGCTGGCGCTGATCATCAGCGGCAATGACCTGGGCATGATCGCGATCATCGGCATCATCCTGCTGATCGGCATCGTCAAGAAAAACGCGATCATGATGATCGACTTCGCCCTCGACGCCGAACGCAACCAGGGCATGGATCCGCAGACGGCCATCTACCAGGCCGCGTTGCTGCGTTTCAGGCCGATCCTGATGACCACACTGGCGGCCCTGTTCGGTGCGGTGCCACTGATGCTCGCCACGGGCTCCGGCGCCGAACTGCGCCAGCCTTTGGGGCTGGTGATGGTGGGTGGGTTGTTGGTGAGCCAGGTGCTGACGTTGTTCACCACGCCGGTGATTTACCTGTATTTCGACCGCCTGGGGCGCCGCTTTGCCAAGCCTGATGGGGAAGAGGTGCGGGTATGACGGCAGCACTCGGCATCCCGGAGCCTGAGGGCTTTGTGTGGCGAGGGAGCTTGCTCCCACAGGGCTGGGATATATCCCCTCGCCACAAGAGCCCGACCATCCCTCACGGCATATCGTCTGAAGCCTGGAGCGGTCACCCATGAACCTCTCCGGCCCTTTCATCCGCCGCCCCGTAGCGACCATGCTCCTGAGCTTTGCAATCATGCTGCTCGGTGGCGTGAGCTTTGGCTTGCTGCCGGTTGCACCGTTGCCGCAGATGGATTTTCCGGTGATCGTGGTCCAGGCCAACTTGCCGGGGGCCAGCCCCGAGGTGATGGCGTCGACGGTAGCAACGCCGCTTGAGCGTTCCTTTGGCGCCATCGCCGGGGTCAATACCATGAGCAGCCGGTCCAGCCAGGGCTCTACCCGGGTGATCCTGCAATTTGACCTGGACCGCGACATCAACGGCGCGGCGCGGGAAGTGCAGGCGGCCATCAATGCCTCGCGCAACCTGTTGCCCAGCGGCATGCGCAGCATGCCCACGTACAAGAAGGTCAACCCGTCCCAGGCGCCGATCATGGTGCTGTCGCTGACCTCGGATGTGCTGGAGAAGGGCCAGCTCTACGATTTGGCTTCAACCATCCTTTCCCAGAGCCTGTCCCAAGTGTCGGGCGTGGGCGAGGTACAGATTGGTGGCAGTTCCTTGCCGGCGGTGCGCATCGAACTGGAGCCGCAACTGCTCAACCAGTACGGCGTAGCCCTGGATGATGTGCGCAGCGCCATTGCCGACAGCAACGTGCGCCGGCCCAAGGGTTCGGTCGAGGACGCACAGCGCATGTGGCAAATCCAGGCCAACGATCAGTTAGAGAAGGCCAAGGACTACGAAACGCTGATCATCCGTTACCAGGACGGCTCGGTGCTGCGCCTCAAGGACGTAGCAAAAGTCACCGACGGCGTCGAAGACCGCTACAACAGCGGTTTCTTCAACGATGACGCAGCCGTGCTGCTGGTGATCAACCGTCAGGCTGGCGCCAACATCATCGAGACGGTCAATGAGATCAAGAACCAGCTGCCGGCGTTGCAGGCCGTGCTGCCGGCCAGCGTCAAGCTGAACCTGGCCATGGACCGCTCACCGGTGATCAAGGCCACGCTGCACGAGGCGGAAATGACCCTGCTGATTGCCGTGGCCCTGGTGGTGCTGGTGGTGTTCCTGTTCCTGGGCAATTTTCGCGCCTCACTGATCCCGACCCTGGCGGTGCCGGTGTCCCTGGTAGGCACGTTTGCGGTGATGTACCTCTACGGCTTCTCCCTGAACAACCTGTCGTTGATGGCGTTGATCCTCGCCACCGGCCTGGTGGTGGACGACGCCATCGTAGTGCTGGAGAACATTTCCCGGCACATCGACGAAGGCGTACCGCCCATGAAGGCGGCCTACCTGGGCGCCGAAGAGGTGGGCTTTACGCTGCTGTCGATGAACGTCTCACTGGTGGCGGTGTTTCTCTCGATCCTGTTCATGGGCGGGATTATCGAGAGTCTGTTTCGCGAGTTCTCCATCACCCTGGCGGCGGCCATCGTGGTCTCGCTGGTGGTGTCGCTGACCCTCACGCCGATGCTCTGCGCTCGCTGGCTCAAGCCCCACGTGCCGGGGCAGGAGAATCGCTTGCAGCGCTGGAGCCGGCGCCTCAACGAGCGGATGGTCCGTGGTTACGCGCGCAGCCTGGACTGGGTGCTGCGCCATCGGCGCCTGACCTTGCTGAGCCTGCTGGTGACCATAGGGGTGAACATCGCACTCTACGTGGTGGTGCCGAAAACCTTCATGCCTCAGCAGGACACCGGCCAGTTGATCGGTTTCGTGCGCGGCGACGACGGACTCTCGTTCAACGTCATGCAGCCGAAGATGGAAATCTTTCGTCGCGCCGTGCTGAAGGATGAAGCCGTAGAAAGCGTGGCGGGGTTCATCGGCGGCAACAACGGCACCAACAATGCCTTCATGCTGGTACGCCTCAAACCGATCAACGAGCGTGGTATCTCCGCGCAGAAAGTCATCGAGCGCTTGCGCAAGGAGATGCCCCTGGTGCCGGGTGGCCGCTTGATGCTGATGGCCGACCAGGATCTGCAGTTTGGTGGTGGACGTGAGCAGACCACCTCGCAGTATTCCTACATCCTGCAGAGCGGTGACCTGGCGTCGCTACGCCAGTGGTACCCCAAAGTCGCGGCGGCCTTCAGGGCCTTGCCGGAGCTGACCGCTATCGACGCTCGCGACGGCGGCGGCGCCCAGCAGATCACGCTGGTGGTGGACCGTGACCAGGCCAAGCGCCTGGGCATCGACATGGATATGGTCACCTCGGTGTTGAACAACGCCTACAGCCAGCGGCAGATATCCACCATCTATGACAGCCTCAACCAGTATCAGGTGGTGATGGAGGTCAACCCCAAGTACGCCCAGGACCCGAGCACCCTCGATCAGGTCCAGGTCATTACCGCTGACGGCGCGCGGGTGCCCCTGTCGACCATCGCGCATTATGAGAGCAGCCTGGAGGATGATCGGGTCAGCCATGAGGGTCAGTTCGCCTCCGAGGACATATCGTTCGATTTGGCCGAGGGTGTGACGGTGGAGCAGGGCACGGCCGCCATCGAGCGGGCAATTGCCAGGCTCGGGATGCCCGAAGACATCATCGCAAAAATGGCCGGTACCGCCGATGCGTTCGCGGCAACCCAGAAAAGCCAGCCGTTCATGATCCTGGGGGCATTGCTGGCGGTGTACCTGGTGCTGGGTGTGTTGTACGAGAGCTACATTCATCCGCTGACCATCCTGTCCACCTTACCGTCGGCCGGTGTCGGCGCACTGCTGTCGATTTATTTGTTGGGCGGCGAGTTCAGCCTGATCTCGTTGTTGGGGTTGTTCCTGCTGATTGGCGTGGTGAAGAAAAACGCGATCCTGATGATCGACCTGGCGTTGCAACTGGAGCGCGGCGGGCAGTCGCCGCAGGACTCGATCCGCAACGCCTGCCTGCTGCGCTTGCGGCCGATTCTGATGACTACGCTGGCGGCGATTCTCGGTGCCTTGCCGCTATTGCTTGGCGGTGCCGAAGGCTCTGAGATGCGCCAGCCGCTGGGCCTGACCATCATCGGCGGACTGGTGTTCAGCCAGATCCTGACCCTCTATACCACGCCTGTGGTTTACCTTTATCTCGACAAACTGCGCCATCGCTTCAACCGCTGGCGCGGCGTGCGCACTGATGCTGCCCTGGAAACTCCGCTATGACCGACCGTTCGCTTTTCAATCTTGTCGCACCGCTGGCGACCGCCCGTGGCTCGCGGCTGCTGAGCCTGACGCTGTGCGTGGCGATGCTCAGCGCCTGCGCCATCGGCCCGGATTACCAGCGCCCGGTGGCCGCGGCGCCCGTGCAGTACAAGGAGGCTGAGGGTTGGCGCCAGGCCAATCCTAGCGACGCCTTGGCTCGGGGTGCCTGGTGGGAGTTGTACGGCGATGCCCGGCTCAATGGCCTGGTGGAGAAACTCAACACCTCCAACCAGACCGTGGCCCAGGCCGAAGCCCAGTACCGTCAGGCCCAGGCCTTGGTTCGCAGTGCCCGGGGCGCGTTCTTCCCCTCCGTTGAACTGACCGTCGGCAAGAACCGCTCCAGCCAGGGCACCGGCAGCAGTAATTCGAGCCTGAGCAGTTCGGCCAGTGGCATCCGCGACACCTACAGCGCCCAGGCCGGTGTCAGTTGGGAGGCGGACGTCTGGGGCAAGTTGCGTCGCACTCTGCAAGCCAATGAAGCCAGCGCCGAAGCCAGCTTCGCCGATCTGGCCGCCATGCGCCTGAGCCAGCAATCGGAACTGGTGCAAAACTACCTGCAATTGCGGGTGATCGACGAGCAGAAGCGCTTGTTGCAGACCACCGTGGACAACTATCAGCGTTCGCTGAAGATGACCGAAAACCAATACCGCGCGGGCGTATCCGGCAGGGACGCGGTGGCTCAGGCGCAGACTCAGCTCAAGACTACCCAGGCCGAGTTGATCGACCTGATCTGGCAACGCGCTCAATTTGAAAACGCCATCGCCGTGCTGATCGGCCTGCCGCCGGCCGAATTCAGCCTGGCAGAAACCCAGGACATCCCGACCCTTCCGCAAATCCCCGTGGCGCTGCCCTCGCAGTTGCTTGAGCGCCGGCCGGACATTGCCTCGGCGGAGCGTTCGGTGATGGCCGCCAACGCCAACATCGGCGTGGCCAAGGCCGCCTATTACCCGGACCTGACCCTGAGCTTGAGCGGCGGTTACAGCAGCAGTACCTACGACAACTGGGTGAGTGTGCCGAATCGCTTCTGGTCGGTGGGACCGCAGCTGGCGATGACGCTGTTCGATGGCGGCCAGCGTTCGGCGGAAGTCGACCGCACCGTTGCGGCCTACGACCAGACGGTCGCCACCTATCGCCAGACGGTGCTCGACGGTTTTCGCGAAGTGGAAAATTACATGATCCAGCTCAAAGTCCTGGAAGACGAAGCTCGCGTGCGCCAGGAGGCCCTGGATGCCGCCCGCGAATCCTTGCGCCTGACCCAGAACCAGTACAGGGCAGGGCTGATCGCCTACCTCGATGTCGTCACGGTCCAGGCCACCGCGCTGAGTAATGAACGCAGTGTGCTGACCTTGCAGCAGAGCCGGTTGATCGCGAGTGTGCAACTGATCGCCGCGTTGGGTGGTGGGTGGGATGGGCAGATGCAGGTGAGTGAATAATCCGTGATTGAAGGTGATCCCTGTGGCGAGGGATTTATCCCCGCTGGGCTGCGCAGCAGACCCCAGATACCTCTGTCGGGATGCAGGGGCCGCTTCGCGCCCCAACGGGGATAAATCCCCTCGCCACAGAGACATCTTTACCTGACCGGTCGCCAGGTCCCGCTTTTGGCCGATGCACTGTCTACGACCCGGTGCGTTGACTTGTTATAGTTCAGGCCTCTTTTTCAGCCGGTAAAGGATCACCGCCATGTCGCAATACCAAGCGTTCACCGTCGAACTTGCAGACAATATCGCCCATGTGCAGATCAATCGACCGGACAAGATCAATGCAATGAACGCCGCGTTCTGGAGCGAGATCGTCGAAATCTTCCAATGGATCGACGACACCGACGAAGCGCGCGTGGTGGTATTGAGCGGGGCCGGCAAACACTTCTCCTCGGGCATCGACCTGATGATGCTGGCCGCCGTCGCCAATGAGCTGGGCAAGGACGTGGGCCGCAACGCACGCCTGTTGCGCCGCAAGATCCTGCAACTGCAAGCCTCGTTCAACGCCGTGGACAACTGTCGCAAACCGGTGCTTGCCGTTATCCAGGGTTATTGCCTGGGCGGCGCCATCGACCTGATTTCAGCCTGCGACATGCGTTATGCCGCCGAAGATGCACAGTTCTCCATCAAGGAAATCGATATCGGCATGGCGGCCGATGTTGGCACATTGCAACGCTTGCCCCGGATCATCGGGGACGGCATGCTGCGTGAACTCGCTTATACGGGGCGCACCTTTGGTGCCGACGAAGCGCGCAGCATCGGCCTGGTCAATCGTGTCTACAGTGATACCGCCAGCCTGCTTGACGGTGTCATGGGCATCGCTCGGGAAATCGCCGCCAAGTCGCCGATCGCCGTGACCGGTACCAAGGAAATGATCAGCTACATGCGCGACCACCGCATCGACGACGGGCTGGAATACGTCGCCACCTGGAACGCCGCCATGCTGCAATCGACCGACCTGCGCGTGGCCATGGCCGCCCATATGAGCAAACAGAAACCTGAATTTCTGGATTGATTGATCATGATTTCACGCTGGACCACCGCAGTACTCGATACCGATCTCCCGGGGGGCTGGGCCGTGGCCCGCAGCCCGGAAGGCTTTCTGTTCGATGACAACGGCGCGCTGTTTCCCCGCGACTGGCTCAAGCGCCAGGACCTGTCGATCCTCGCCGAGCATGGCATTGGCCACCTGGATGGCGAGCCGGTCTATCTGCTGGAACTGCACAGCGCACAGGACATCCCCGGCTGCAGTTGGAAGGGGCTGCGGGCCTTCATGCTCGAGGATGACCACACGCTGTACAAGGTCCTGGGCTATGCCGCGCAGATCGGCACCTGGGCTCGGGAGTGCCGTTTCTGTGGCAGCTGTGGCAAACGCATGGGCCAGATTGCCCGGGAACGGGCGATGTATTGCGATGCCTGTGATTTGCGGCATTACCCGCGAATCTCACCAAGCATGATCGTGCTGATCACCCGTGGCGATGAAGTCCTGCTGGCTCGTTCGCCTCGCTTCGTCACGGGGGTCTACAGCACGCTGGCCGGGTTCGCCGAGCCAGGTGAGTCCGCCGAGGATTGCCTGGTTCGTGAGGTGCGCGAAGAAGTCAGCATCGAGGTGAAGAACATTCAGTATGTCGGCAGTCAATGCTGGCCGTTTCCCCATTCGATGATGCTCGGTTTCCATGCCGAATATGCCGGTGGCGACATCATCAGGCAGGAAGATGAAATCGAAGATGCCCAGTGGTTCAACGTGCACAACCTGCCGCCGCTGCCGGCCTCGCGTTCCATCGCCCGCTACCTGATCGACCTCTATGTGGCGCGGCGCTTAGGCCACGCTGAACCAGTGCTGCCAGGCTAGACGCACGGTCAAGCCCAGTACCACGGTGATAAATACAGGTCGGATGAATTTCGCGCCGCCGCTGATGGCGGTGCGCGCGCCGAAGAATGCCCCTACCATCACCGACAGCCCCATGCTCAGGCCGATGATCCAATCCACTTGCCCCGAAAAAATGAACACCGACAGCGCCGCGATGTTGCTGACGAAATTCATGCTGCGGGCCACACCACTGGCCTTGACCAGATCGATGGGATAGAGCAGCAGGCTGCTGACAGTCCAGAATGCACCCGTCCCAGGACCGGCCACGCCGTCGTAGAAGCCCAGGCTGAAACCCTGGGGCGCTTGCCAGGTCTTCTTGATCGGCGCATCGCTGTCCAGCGGCGCCTTGGGCGTGCCACCGAACAACAGGTACAGGCCGCAGGCGAAGACGATCACCGGCAGCATCTTGTTCAGCCACTCGGCGGGCAGGTAATGGGCGACGATGGCGCCGGCCAAGGCACCGACCAGCGTGCCGACGAGGGCATGGGTCCACTGCCTTGGATGGAACAGCTTGCGCTTGTAGAACGTGAAACTGGCCGTGGCCGAACCAAAGGTCGAGCTGAGTTTGTTGGTGCCCAGGACCAGATGGGGAGGCAAGCCGGCGGTCAGCAGGGCCGGGGTGGTCAACAGGCCACCTCCGCCGGCAATGGCATCGATGAAACCGGCAATGAAGGCGACGACGATCAGGATAGCGAGGGTGGTAAGGTCAACGCTGAGTTCGAAAGGCATGAAATGGGCTTATTTGGCAGGGCGCAGGTGGCTGCGGGGAAGGCCGGTATGTTACCCATAAATGGGGCAGGGCTGCGACTGCCTCCAGGGGGGCTGAAGTTCTCCGTGACGAGGGAGCTGGCTCCGCTGGGTTGCGACGCAGGCCCAGAAGCCTTCGCACACCTATGTGGTTGTCGGGCGGAAGCTGGCCTTTGGACGAATTTTTTTTGAAATCAAGGGGTTGTCAGCCTAGGCAAATGAGTACATAATTGCGCCCATCGAACGCACTGGGACGTAAAAAATCTCAATGTTTTCAAGGAGATAGAGCTTCGTAAGCGTCTTGTTTCCTGATCAGGTTTGTACGCGGTTGATGTAGCTTTCTTGCATCAAACGTATTGAGGCCGAATAGCAAAATGGTTATGCAGTGGATTGCAAATCCACCTACGCCGGTTCGATTCCGACTTCGGCCTCCACTATCAAAAACCCCGTAGCTCAATGAGTTACGGGGTTTTTTGTGCCTGTTTCAATCCTATGTGTTCCGCATATTTCTTAAAGTGTTCCGCAACGATCTACCAATCGAGTGGCCTTAGAGTCTTTTCCTGCTTTTGGGCTGGGAAACTACCTCGCCTTTCTATCGCTTCTAACTTGATCATAGAAATCGCTAAGATCGAACCGGGCTGTCACGGACTGGTCATCGCTCGTATCTATTTTTTCATCTTGCCCGGGGAAGATTATTTGATATTTATCCTTGGAGTCCTTGGCACTTTCAATGCGTATCTCTGAGCGTTTGATTATGTCGAGTGATCGAGAGATATAAGGTGACTTTTTTTCGACTTCCTCTATCGTGTTCGGGAGGCGATTCTCTTTCAATATGAAGCTCTCAACTGCAACTTGGATTTGTGCTTCTGCTTTGTACATGCTTGTCACTCTATAAGATCCTTGCGCATAGCCAACGCCAAAAGAAACCATCGTCGATATAAATATTAGATGGAATATGGGTTGTGCCGAGACAGCGAAGGTAATAGTTCTGCTCGACAGTCGCATCTCTTTATTAAGTATACATGCGATCCAATCAAGAAAAATCCTTGTTCCGCCGCAACCGAGAGCACGGGTTGGCCTTGCCAGTCAGGCCCCATTCCCTGGCGTGGGTGAAGATCGTTGGCAGTAGGGCTATTTCCCGGCTTGCCCTAACCTTGGCCGACCTGGTGTCACGATATTGAGCGATCACCTGTGGCGTCATCGCGTCCACTGGAGCCAGCTCGAACGACTTCCACAGCTGTTTCAACCCCTTCCGATAGTCATCCTGGGTGCCCTTTTTCAGCCTTGGCATGGCATCGTCCAGGTCATTGCCCAGCGGGATCTCTTTGCGCTTGCCAGTTACGGTAACAGGTATCTTCCCGTGTCATGGCAATTCAGTAGTGCCACATGTAAAGTGTCTGGATTTTCAGGCTGACAAGCTGTTCGACGGTTGAGCAAAAGGACCAGGCATTAAATGCAATATAGGAAAGAGCTGGACGGCATTCGGGCTTTGGCGGTTGTGGCGGTGATCTTTTATCATGCCGAGCTTATGATTGAGGGGATTAGGGTTTTACCCGGCGGTTACTTTGGTGTGGATGTGTTCTTTGTTCTTTCTGGTTATTTGATAACGGGGATGCTAACGGCGACGCAGAGCTTTAGTGTTCAAAGGTTTTTCGTTAGTAGATTTAATCGCATCTACCCAATGTTGCTTGTGATGTTGATGGTGGCGTCGTGCTATGCTTATTTCTTTTTGATGCCGGCAGAGTTGGAAGTTTATTCCAATGAGCTTGTATCGGCAATTGGCTCATACTCAAACTTCCACTTCATGTCTGAGGATTCGTATGTTTCTGATGTGAATAAGTTGAAACCGCTCATTCATACTTGGAGCTTGGGTGTTGAGTGGCAGTTCTATCTAGTGTTCCCTTTTTTCATTTTGCTGTTATCCAAGCTCCTCCCGCGCTACAGAGTTGAGGGAGTGCTTCTGGCGGCAGCACTGTCGTTGTTGTATTGCATTAATTTGTCTGATGGAAACCTACAGAGGTCCTTCTACCTGCCTTTCAGTAGGTGCTGGGAGCTTTTAGCTGGTGCTCTCGTTTGCTTGCTTGGCAGCAGAAAGCCGGTATCGAATACTATTGGATACGTATTGCCGCTGGTCGGGCTGTCTTTGATGATTGTTCCGATGTTTATCTTTGATGATCAACAAGTACATCCGGGATATATTACTTTGTTGCCTGTTGCCGGCTGCTGCCTATTTGTGATGTACGGGCGACAAAATGCTCATTTGACGAAGCTGTTGTCTCTACCACCATTCGCTTTTTTGGGGATGATCTCTTATTCCCTTTATCTGTGGCATCAACCATTCTTCGCTTTTTATCGATTGAGGTTTGAGGAGTTTACGTGGGCCGCGTTTGGTATTCTAATGTTGATTCTGCTCCCCCTGTCATTCTTGACTTTCAGGTTTGTCGAAAGTCCGTTTAGGCGGAGTGGTGACCGAAAAAAGTATTTCGTACTCGTATCATTTATGATTACCGGTATTGGGTTTTTTACGCTAGTACAAACCACCCAGGGCTTACCTAAAAGACTTGAGGGCGTAGCGCTGCAAGTGTATTCCGATTACCGGGTTCCTGAGTTTCGCAAGCTTACAACGGATGTGCCCGGTGTTTCGGTGTTAGGGGAGAACACCTTTGTCTGCATCCACCGTGTCCCCAGTTCCGCTTGTAAATTTGGTGATGAAAGCTGGGTAACTGTTGGAGATAGTTTTGCTGGTATGTATGAGTCGGAGTTGAAGCGGAAACTCGAGGAATTAGGACATGGTCTCGTTACTATGTCATATGAGCAGTGTCCGTTTTTTGATGAGGATATTTGGGTGGGAGATGCTCCAGAATGTATCCTCATAAATAAGCAGCGCTGGGAGGCAATAAGGAGTATGTCTGGCCGGAGAACGTTCGTTGTCTCCGGTAGCTTTACTCAGTTCTATAAAGCAAAGAAAGGAATTGATGATCCGCTTGCTTCGGTTCGCCAGGGCTATACGAAGGTCGATAGCGAAAAAGTATATGCATCTTTCGCTAGGTCTGTTGAAGAGCTTCTGAGGCTTGGTCACAAGGTTGTGCTGATCTATCCAACGCCAAGCATTATGACGAATGTAAAAAATAAATTATACCGAGATGCACTCTACGCTGGTGGCTTGTTGAATCGATACGATGAAAAAGTAAATATGTCTTTGATTTAGAGGGTTGAGGCTGATATAGATAGGCACATAAAAGCGGCTGGATCAATAATTAAAGTGAAGCCCACAGAAGTGTTTTGCAATGATGCAGTTTGTACTGTAATCGATGGTGAAGGTGGGTTGTTCAATGTAACTTCCCATCTTTCCAACCTGGGAGCGCGACGTGTGATCGCCCGGTTCCTTTAATAGTTCTAATTGTCTTAGCCCGCAAACCGTGCTTTTTTCGTTTGGAGAAAAGTTTATGGCCGTTACCGAGAGGGATCGCGACATCCTCGCGCGCACCCTGTGGGGTGGCAAGTGAGGGAGATCTCACTGCTGAACGATCAACTGAAATTCCTTGAGAATGACCATGGCTCCTATTCAGGGGCCATGGGGAGCGTTTCTACCTGAATCGCTGCATCCTTACGAAGGGGGTGGAAGTCGAGTCGGCTCGGGAAAGCATGACTTACCGATGAGACTTCACACAGAAGGGCTGGCTGCCGCCGGAACGCGTTGTAGCTACTTAGGGGCAGACATTTGATCGTCTGTCTTAGCAAGCTTCTGCTGCTGAGCCAGGGCCCATGCAGCGGCCATTTCATGCTCGCTAGTCGAGTGCCCTTTCTTTGGCGTCAGTATTGCCGTCAGATCCACAGCGTCTGGGTTTCCTGCCTTCGTTACTCCCGCAATCAACGATAAGGTTTCCGTAGTTCCGACCCTGTCGTCATTATTGTTGATCTGGATAAATACGTGTTTCTTTGAAAGAGCCTGATAATAAGACGCCAGCGTGTACACCGTTTTATTGGCTTTCGAGTTCTCGAACTCCCGCAAGCGGAATACATCGGTGACCGGGGCCATGGCGATAACTGAAGTGATGCTCGGTATTTCGGCGGATGCCTTCATCGCGATGTAACCGCCACGAGATACGCCGAGGACGGTGATTCCTTCCAGACGAGCTTTATGTTTGTCCGCTACATCGCTAAGCACAGACTTTAAATTATCGATATAGCCGTCGAAAATGTTGTCGCTGTTTTCGTCGGCTCTCACTCGCCAGCACTCTAGGCCGCTTCCTTCTTTTTTATTTATATCCTTGCCGTGGCATGGGACATCAATAGCCGCTACGCTGTAGCCCCTGGAAGATAATATTTCTCCAATAGGGCTGTAAGTGTTGGTCATCGATTCTTTTATGTCGGTTGTAACAACAATTAGAAGAGGTCCGTTCGGTGTGCCCTGGTGATATCCGTACTCAACGCCTGATTTTGTTGTCTCAATGGTGTAATCATTTGCCGATGCAATAGCAGGAAGCATCATCGTTAAGGTGAAAGTGATGCTTTTTAAGTCGATCATTTTGAGGTAACCAGTCTTTTGGTGTTCAGGGCAAGTGAACGGATAAGCTGTTTGTTCTCGGCATAGTGGGCAATTAGTTTTGCGGCCGCAATTGAAAGTGCAATGGTTAGTGCGCCGACTATTATTGACCTTGTCACTGATCCATAAATATATTGCTGAGTAGCGCCGAGAATGAACAGCATTATGGGGAAGTGAATCACGTAAAGAGTGTAGGAATATCCGGCTTGCTTGTGGAATAGTGCGGGGAATCTGGCGCCGCCACCCATAATAAGTGCCATGAAGGAAGCGAACCACAAGCCAGAAATCAACCGGAAATGATTCATTCGATCCAGCCATATGCCATTGCCAAGCGGCCCTGCGAACAGCACTAGCGCGACGGCCAGCGCGACGGCGGCAGTAAGTAATACAAACAACCAACCGAATAACTTGTTATTCATTTGTGGCGTTCGCTGGTGCATGAGCGCCAAGGCGAACCCAGAGAACCATATCGGAGCCAGCATATAAAATAGCTGGTTCTTGTGGGTGACAATGACGGTGACTACCAAAAGAGCGATAGCCGCTGCCTTCCGTGAAGGCCACAAAAATAAAGCGGCAGCGACGACGTAATACCAAGCTTCGATCGACAGACTCCATAGAGGGCCGTTTGCGGTTGGTGTTGTAGTTTTGAACTCGTTCAGGAACACCAATGCACCGAACAACTGTTTCGCGATCGCTGTGAACTCTGTTCTCACGAATTTCGCGCCAGGTATCGACAACAGTTGCTGACTTCCAGATGGGAAAACTGACGGGGCGAGGGCAGCCAGCAGAGCGATCAGGAGGATTGCTACAACCAGAGGTGGATAAAGCCTAAGCGCCCTGTCTCTTGCGTACTGTCCGATACTGAAGCCATGATTTTTTGCGATGTTGTTGCAGACCGACTTTCCTATGAGAAAACCACTGAGTACGAAGAACACCATCACAGACAGTTGAGTAAAGAATCCAACGAAAACCGAGCCTGCCTTTAGGGTCGGCAACAGAATCGTTTGGTTTGTGTGGCCGAGCAGCACCACCAGTGCAGACAGAGCGCGGATCGAGTCCAGCTGCTGCGATTGGTCAGGAGTGATACGAGACAAAGTCAGTTTCCATTTCATTGATTGTGGCGAGCCCCGCGCATCATACGGGGTGACACTATGCCCGCCTAGCTGCGGGCTTTTTACGTCTGGAGAAAAGTTTATGACCGCAACCGTAAGGGATCGCGACATCCTCGCGCGCACGCTGTACGGAGAGGCTCGTGGCGAGAGTTTCGCTGGCCAGATCGCCGTGGCCTGGACTATCCGCAACCATGCTCAACGAATTATTGGAATCGCCGTCGACGGCGACCGGGGCTGATCAAGCTGGCGGCGTGCCAAGCGTATGCAAGAGGAGATGAACCGCTGATAGGGTGTTGAGTGCTTGAAAGCGTTCCGCAACCGAAAACGCGAGCCACGTTCCGTACGGGTTGTAGCCTGTCAAAAATCTGTGGCTTGCGGAACGGTTCCGATGCTAAGCTATTGAAATACAGAGCATTGTGGATGGATTGCAAATCCACCTACGCCGATTCGATTCCGACTTCGGCCTCCACTTTAAAACAGCTCCGTAGATCCATGATTTACGGAGCTTTTTTATTTTTCGGAGCAGCGACAGGTTTTGTCTTGAAAAGGACAGCAGCAACCTTGCTTCGCCGGGAAGGGATGTATATATTCCCCCCTCTTGCTGCACCAGCCTCGACTGGCATATCTGCTCCACGCTGATGTCCATAAGGTTGACCGCGCTACCGCCCGAATGGCGAAACTGGTAGACGCATGGGACTTAAAATCCCCCGCTCGTAAGGGCGTGCCGGTTCGATTCCGGCTTCGGGCACCATCTAAAATCAAGGGTTTGCGAGCGAAAGCTGAAGCAAACCCTTGTTTGTTTCTGCTCCGTGAAACCACCTTATCCAAGCTGCGCTCACAACCTGCGCCGAAATGCCTCGAGAATCTCCCGGGTGCCCTTTTTCATTTGCAGTTGCGCGATAGCGTCCAGCGGATGCCAGAGGCAGTCGCTGATTTCATTCTGTGGCCGGGCGGTCTTTGAATCGGTGACCGCGGCTTCGAACACGTGGTGTTCGGTTTCACCGTCGCTGATGCGCATCAGATAAAGCAGGTTGTGCGCGTCCAGCCCGGTCTCTTCTGCCAACTCGCGTAGTGCCGCCCCAGCATGGGTTTCGCCGCGCTCAACGGTTCCACCAGGCAATGTCCAGCGGCTGTTGGCCTTGCGCACGAGCAAGATGTGGCGATCTTCCTCGCAGATGACGGTCGCTCGAATTTTCATGGCCTTGCTCAATCCGTGACTGTCATTAAATTGAAATATAACTGCAATATTTGAGCCCGATGTCATACGGACTGTCCACTACAGTTTTTACCGGGGCCTCTCTGTATGACCGCGGCAATCGGCGAAAGACTGAACTTCATTTCAAGCCTGCACTCGCTATCTGTCAGGACTGGGCATTAAACCGATCATCGCCTCGACTGAATCAGCTTGGAAAAAACGTATCCATGTTGGGTGGATAGCCAACCTCGGGTAGAGGGGAAGTGAGAAGACATGACCACGGTTGAAGACTTCAAAATCAAATCCCACGAGCTTCTCGTGGAACTGGACGCGGCCACCTCAGAAATGATGGCGCTCGTCGACGCACATCAAACGAGCGGGGTGATTTGGGAGCAGGCCGTCCAACGCCAGCATGACGCTTATGAACGGTGGGTCGCCTATCTGAATGAGCGTGGATAGACGCAAGTTCGGGCGGGGGGACGCGATGGCAGATTCTTTGAACGGACCGTCAGGGGGTGTGCCTAAACCATAGACCTTAAGAGGATTGGACCATGTCTGAACTAGCCAGCTATTTCTGGATCGGCGTTGTGGTGCTTTTGCTGCTTGTGGATCTGTGGGCGATCATCAGTGTCTTTCGCAGTGACAAGACTGTCGGGACCAAGGCGGGATGGGCGCTGGTGTTGATCATCTTGCCTGTGGTGGGCCTGGTCATCTGGGGCGTTGCCGGCCCTCGCGGTGTGAAGGAAGGCCCGTCGTCGCCAGAGCACAGCAAAGGTTAGGGACCCTTCATTGGTTTTTCCAGCGCCCACCGGTGGTTTCGCAATCTTTCTGTGCTTGCGCCAGTTGCTCGGTGTTGTAGTAGTACCGGGTGACTTGCGCATCGTCAGGGATGTTGGCTGACTCGCCGCCACGGTCCTTGCTGGTTGAGTGCGGATTGGCCAGGGATTCCTGAGTCAGCCGGGCCTGGCACGTCGCTACATAGCCTTGGGCGCAACGTTCGACCTGGTTCTTTTCAGTGCTCAGTGCACCTTTGCTTTCGTTGCTGCACGACCAGCCAATCGCCTCGGCTGGCACGCCTTTGTATTCGTAACAACTATGGGTTTCGATCTTCGGTATAGCCTGGCTCTGGGACCGAGTGATTACATCGCAGCCTTGCGCCATGGCGACGGCGGGGCAGGCACAGGCGATCAACAGCAGGATTCTGGCGTACATGGTGTTCTCCCTCTAGCGGCTTTGCTCCGATACATATCCATATCGAGGCGCAAAGAACGCCCGCGTTCCATCGGTTTTCCAACCGGTAGAGCGTGGGGAAGAATCTGTGCAGCGCAATGCGTTAGCGGAACTTGGGCAATGGTCGCTCGGCGGGCTTGAGGGACGTCAGCGCGCTCTGGATAGAGGGGGCGTCTTTTTCGATGTCATTGAGACGATCCCGGATGCGCACGGCGGTAGGGTGCCCGCCCTGATGGTCGACCCAGTCAGCGATTTCTTTGCAGGCTGCCGCCAATCGCGCCTGACGCGATTCCAGCAAGGTGAGCACGGTGGTGATGGACTCTTTTTCAGACATGTCGCACCTCCATTGAGTGTGTATAGGGCAGCACAAAACCCGCCAGCAGCGGGTTGTACCGATAATTAAGCGTAGTTGAGTTATTTCGGGTCTGGCGAAGAAAACGGCGCACGGCCGGACGGCCGGTGCGCCAAAGAGGGGTTGCGGACTCAGCCTGACTCTTTTACCCAGGCCGGCGCGACACTGGCTCGCCAGCGCACGTCGGTAATACCGTATTTTTCTGCCAGTGGTTTTGACACCCGCTTGACCTTTTCCCTCCCGAATTTGGGGATGCGCCCGACACCCGCGTCGCAACTGGCCCAATGCCAGGCTTCGGAATTGTTCATCACTTCTGCACGAATGATGAATGACTTGGGCTCGCCATGGAGCATGTAGTCGATGATGTAAAGCGATGGCCCGCCCATAAATCCTCCCTAATTAGTTCTATACGGATGGATGCAGAGGCGGGCGGAAAATTCCATCGGATCTCCAGACGGTCAAAATCGGGGGCGCGGCGAGGCTCGCGGCCGGGAACCAAACCCGGTTAACCTTCTCCAAGCTGGGCTTGAGCACCAAGGGCCATGGATCGAAGGCGAGTCAGTGCGATCACCATAAAAGGCACACAATGAAAATCTTCGCCAGGGTGTTGTCTCTCGTAGCCCTTGCCAGCGCTTTGCTGGGATGCATTGGCGCTCCTATCGAGCTGACTGCGCAGACCGAACAGCGCCTTCGCACGCAACCGCCGATCCGCTTTCTGCTGACGTTCGATGACGGGCCCAGCGCATCATCTTTCTGGAACCCGAGCATGGGCGTGCTCGATGCCTTGGCGCAAAACCCGGTGCAGCCGGGGATCAAGGCGGTATTTTTTGTGCAGACTCGAGCGTCGCGGGCCGGTGGCAGTGATATCGGGCGTTCGGTGATGCGTCGTGAACAGCAGGAAGGGCATGTGCTGGGCTTTCATACCGCGACCTCCGGGCACAGCAACCACCGGTTCCTCAGCCCAGATGAACTGGAACAGTCGCTGCTCAATGGGAGCGCCGACATTGCCGCCATCACGGGGGCGGCTCCCAGGCTGGTGAGGCCGCCGTTCTGGAGCTTCGACACCCGCACCTTCGGGGCCTACCGACGCCATGGCCTGCACATGTTGCTCACTGATCTGAGTGCCAACGACGGCAAAGTCTGGGGCATCACGGCGAGTCCGAGACGGCGAATCAACCTCATACGTCAGCTCAGCGAAGTGCGTGAACGTATCGCCGTCGGGCAGATACCTGCCGTTGATGGGGTCATTCCGGTGGTGGTGACCTTTCATGATCTCAATCGCTACACCGCGCGACACGCCCGGGAGTACCTGCAGATTCTGATCGACGCTGCCCAGGCGACTGGGGTGAAGACCGACACCAAGCCATTTTATGACGACCGTCAGGCGCTTGAGCGAGCAGCGCTGGCTCGCACCGTCAAAGACGGCACCGAGCCGGTGCAACTGCCTGGGTTGTGGAACAGGTTGTGGGGTTCGGGCTCACCCTGACGAGTATGCCGCTCCCGGGAAATTGCGACGCCCGGTTGATGCCCTGGTGCCAACTGAGTGTAAGGTAAGGGGCGTACCTTAGGTTTATCTAGCAGGAGGTAACTATGAGTGCTGCGATGCTAACGAAAGTGCACATCAACGGTTATGACGTACTCAGTGTGAACAGCGGCCCATGGCGGGTCTGCACCCAAGTGGACCGGCTTGGCTCCTTTGCTTCCCGTGAGGAAGCGCTGGCTTACGCGGCGGCGTTGCCGGTACGCAGAAACCGAAGCGAGCGATCTGCTAACACTAAATAGCAGCGCTAGAAGGTCGTGTTCGCAGGTCAGAGTTGGCTGCACGCGCGCAACCCCCGGAGGATGCTGCGCACGCAGCCAACTCGCCCCAGTGGTTCAGGTATTGGCCAGTTCCAGCGGGATCTCCAGAGTGAACAAGGCCCCTTGACCAGGCCCATCGCTCTGGGCGTAGAGACGACCATTCATTTCAACCGCGGCCAGAGCACAGCTGTGCAAGCCAAATCCATGGCCGTCCTTGCGGGTCGTGAACCCGTGGTTAAAGATTCGAGCCTGGTTCTGCGGCGCAATACCCTCGCCTCGATCCTTGACGCTGAGGCGTAACGTACTCTCAGCGACGATCTGGATCCCCAGCGTGATTTCCCGCGGATGCCCGGAAACATTCGACATTGCGAACTTGGCGTTGCTGATCAGGTTGATCAGGATCAACAGCAACCTGTGCTTGTCTCCCAGGATGGTGGGGATGTCCTGAAAATCCTTGATGACCGTGACATGGTGCCGGCTCAGCGCGCCTGCGTTCATGCGTAACGCATCTTCGAACAGATCCCTGACATTGAGCGGCTCGATCAATCTCGCGGCGCCAGCGTAGGTTTGTTGGGTGGCGACGATTTCCTTGATGTGGTCAATGCTCTTGGTCAGTTGTGCCAGCTCGTCAATGAGCAGTCCCTGTTCGGCATTGATGGACTCGACCAGCTCATTGAAATAACGAGGCAACAATTTGCCTTTTTCATCCAGGGTAATGAAACGGCCCAAATCCTCGGCATGCTCATTCATCATTTTTACCGCTTTGCCCAGACCGAGCGTCTTGCTGTTTTTCAACTTGCGGGTCACCAGGTCCGCCGAAATATTCACGCTGTTGAGAACGTTCCCCACGTTATGCAACACGTTGGTCGCGATCTCGGCCATTCCCGCCATTCGCGCCGCCTCCACCAGCTCACGTTCGGCCTGCATCAACTCGCGAGTGCGATCTTCCACCCGTTCTTCCAGCCGTTCATTGGAGAATTGCAGTTCCTGGTTAATCTGAGTGATGAGCGCGGAACTGCGAACCAACCGCGCAGCAAGGTAGATCATCAAAATGGCCATGAGGCCGGCGCATACAGCCAGATAGATGTGATATTGGCGTTCGGTCTCGGCGGTCCTGCGTTGGGTTTCGTTCAACAGCTCGTTAATACTGTCGAGCTCTTGGGCGACCGGGATCACACTGATGCGGTCAATGAGGTCATTGACGATCGGTTGTTCCTGGATAATGGATTCGACATGTTGTGTCAGCGTGCTAAAGGACGGCTGGTAGGAAGGGGGCAGTTGGGCGATGTATTGCTCCAGCGCATTGAGCTGGCTCCTTACTTCTTCGGCCTTGTCCGAGGTGACATAAAGGGCGTACTCAAGCGTTGTCAGAGTCAGGTCAAGGACACTGGAGGCAATCTCTAAGCGGTTTATCGGAGTGTCGGCATCCATCTCCCTGAGCCGTGTCTGGATGTCGTCCTCGGCAAGTGGCAGCGCATCCAGAGCGGTGCGTAAGCGGGTGTTGTGTTGCTGGAACTGCTCCACCAGCAGGCTTTTGTTCTTCACCGCCTCCACATAGCCCTGGCGCCTGGATGCCCAAAGGGCCGCCAAAGGGCCAGAATTGTTGAGCTGCTCCAACTGCGCCCATCGACTGGCCGCTTCAGGTGGCGGGGTCAGCGACAGGTTGTTATTGATGCCGATCTTTTTTCGCAGGATTTTGACGTTCCAGTTGGCGTCGGATTGTTTGAGTTGGCGGATGAAATCCCGGGACTCGAAATAGGTGGAGGCGTCGTAGGTGTAGGACTTGACTAAAAAGAATATCAAGGCCGAAAACACAGCAAGCGCGACAGCCAATAAGGCGGGCCATTTATATTTTTTAATGAGAGTGGTCACGCGGTCCTCCCGTCAAGGCTCTTGATCGGGCAGATCGGTGAGTTGCCAAGACAAGGCAGGATTGCGGCGCTTGGGACGATGGGTGGAGTGTTTGTTTGGTGTTGTATAGGTGGCGTGGGTCTGCTTTTGCCTGGGTGCACGTTGAGCTCCCTGCTAACGGTGGCGTGGTACGTCAATGACGTGAGTGTAGCGCTAAGGAGGCGGGGCGATGTGGGAGGCTGGCGGCGGGCGTAGATTAAGTCAGCCGCCACAGTGGCGGCCGACTTTTGGCTTGGTCTATTACAACGGTCACAGCTCAGGAATGAAGCGGATAATCCACATATCCACGCTGGTCGCCACCAAAGAATGTGCTCGGATCCGGCGTATTGAGTGACAACCCTTCGCGAATTCGCCGTGGCAGATCAGGATTGGCCAGAAACGGCCTGCCGAACGCGATGATGTCCGCGCGGCCGTCGATCAGCGCCTGTTCTGCCGTCTTTGGATCGTAGCCACCGGCGATCATCAGTACGCCGTCCCAGGCTGCACGCAACTGACCGATAATGGCATCCCAGCGCGGATCGAAGTTCTCATCTTTTACAGTGCCGACGACGGCGGGCTCGACGAGGTGCAGGTAGGCCAGGTTCCAGTGGTTCAACGAACGCACGATATGGCCGAATGTAGCCTCAGGGGTTTCATCACCCATGCCCATGAAGCGCCCCATGGGTGTCAGACGCACGCCCACGCGTTCTGGACCGACCTCATCGACTACGGCAGCCACCACTTCCAGTAACAGGCGAGCACGATTTTCCAGGCTGCCGCCGTAACGGTCAGTGCGCTGGTTACTGTTACTGTTGATAAATTGATCCAGCAGATAACCATTGCCCGCGTGAATTTCCACACCATCCATTCCGGCGTTCATCGCATTGCGTGCAGCCTTGCGGTAGTCGCTGATAATGCCGGCGAGCTCCGAGGTTTGCAGCGCTCGTGGCACCGGCACATCACCCCAGACGCCGTGACCATCGGTATCGACAATGAACGTCTTGCCAGGTACGGGTAATGCACTCGGGGCAACCGGCAGCGCGTTGTCGGGCTGAAAACTGGGGTGCGATACGCGGCCCACATGCCAAAGCTGCATGAAGATCAAACCGCCCGCCTCATGCACGGCGTCGCTGACTTCGCCCCAGGCCTGCACCTGTTCATCGCTGTAGATGCCCGGCGTCCAGGCATAACCCTGGCCCTGTCGGGATATTTGCGTCGCTTCGGTGATGATCAAGGCGGCGCTTGCACGTTGGCGGTAGTACTCGGCATTCATCGCTGTCGGAATGTCGCCCGGTTGCCCGGCGCGAGAGCGTGTCAGCGGTGCCATCGCCACACGGTGGGCAAGCGTGTACGGACCTAAGGCGATGGGACGAAACAGATGTGGCGTCATGGTGTTCTCCAATAATCGAAAAGTGCAGGCAGGGTGGCGTCTGACCTGGGCCAGGCACTGGCTGTACTTAAGTTAAACGGCGCGATGACGCCTGATAATCCACACACTTCGCCACGCTGCATTGCGTGATTCGCAATGCAGCGTGGGTTTATGACGGCTGCTGCGAGCGAGTCAGGGGAAGGTTCAACCAGCGCCGCCCTGTGGCATTCGCGATGGCATTGCCAATGGCCGCAGCCATTGGTCCCTGGACAATCTCGGCGGCGCCGAGAAACGGTTGTCCCGGTTGATCGAGCAGATGGACGTCGACCTTTTTGGGCACTTGCGAAAAGCGCAGGATCGGGTAACCACTCCAGTCGTAGCTGCGAATGCCTCCGGGGTCATAGGCGACTTTTTCATACAGCGTCCAACTGGTTGACTGGACGACACCCCCTTGCACTTGGTTGCGCAAGCCGTCGGGATTGACGATCTGCCCAACGTCCACGGCTGTGACGACGTGATCGATCTGAACTTCGCCAGTCTGAGGGTGCACCTGAAGGCGCACCGCGATGGCGCAATACCCCATGATGTTTTTGTAGCGGGCGAACGCGAAACCTATGCCCGCGCCAGGAGCGCTGCTTCTTTGCGGCCAGGCAATGGCGTCGCGAACTCGCTCCACCACGGCCCGCGCCCTGGGATCGGTCAGATGGGCAAGCCGCAAGGCAACTGGATCGACTTCGGCCTTGATGGCCAGCTCGTCCATGCAGGCTTCGATTGCGAAAATGTTGATGTGCGCGCCGAGTGAACGCATGGCCGATGTGCGAAATGGCATCTCGGTGACGAAGTTCATGTCGATGCGCGTCGAGCCCAATGTGTACAAGGGCACCGCGTTGCGATCGCCGTCGCCTTCGGGTTGTGCGATAGGCACCGAAGGCGCAGAGATGAAAGGGCGGGCCAGCAGCCGCGCCGGCAGCAAGCGTCCGGCATTGACGATGCGTTCGTTATGAGGCGTGGTCCATAGCTCGCAGTTCCAGTCCTGCAGTCGACCCTGCGCATCAAGGTTGGCCTGGACCTCGGTAATCATCGCCGAGCTGTAGGGCTCCCAGAGATTTTCCTGTTCGCGCATCCACTGCACCCGAACCGGGGTGCCCGGTAGTCGCATGGCAATCAGCGCCGCGTCGGCCGCTGCATCGTCCGCGCCGTTGTGACCATAGCAACCCGAGCCTTCGGTGTGGATACAGCGAACGCGCTCGGGTGGCAGTCCTGTCATTTCGGCAATCCCGGCGCGCAGGGGGTACACACCCTGTGTGTGGGTCCAGACCGTGAGGGTGCCGTCCTTGAGCCAGGCCACGGCGCATGACGGGCCGATGGAACCGTGCATCAAATACTGTTTGGTTACGCGCACGCGGTAGCTATGGTGGGGCACGTCTTGCGGGGTACCTTCATGACTGATTGGATAACGGCGTGAGGGGAGCCGTTCGAGCAAGGTATGGATCGATCCAGACTCGGGGATTGCCTGTCCACCACTCCAATAGGCCGATTCGTATCCGCTGCGCATGGCCTTGATCGCTTGCCATTCATCAAGCGCCACCACGGCCAGATAATTACCATCACGAATCACTTGCACGACCCCGGGCAGCATCTTGATCGATTTCGCATCGAAGACCTCCAGCCTGCTGCCGGGACGCGGCGGGCGGATGACTCGCGCATGCACCATGCCTGGCAGACGAATGTCTTGAACGAACGCGGCACCGCCGCTGACTTTGGCCGCAATATCCAGCCTTTGCAGCGAATGGCCGATCAGCTTGAATTGCGTCGCCGGCATGACTGGCGATTCGGCCTTGGCGTAGAGGTGCAGATCGACATTCTTGACGGCGTCGGCATAGCTCATTCGCTGCCCAGTGGGGCCGAGAATGATGCCTTGCTCGGTGCTCAGCAGTGCCGGCAATACCTCCCAGCTACGCCCGGCCGACTCCAGCAGTAACTCACGCACCTGCGCCGCCGCGTTGTACAGCGCGGTCCCACTGTCGAAAATACTGTGGCTACCGGCGGTGTAGCCTTCGTTAGGTGTCAGAGCCGTATCGGCGGTAAGCAAATTGATCGCCGCCGGGGAGACTTCCAGGCGTTCCGCGGCTATTTGCAATAGGGCTGTCTTGACGCCGGTGCCCAACTCAACCTTGCCGGTGTAGACGGTGATGCCATCTGCGCCGACCCGGATCCAGGCATCGAGATAGGGGTTGGTGCGCAGGCTGCCGGGCAGGTCCGGCGCCCGCACTACCGTGCCAAGCGTATCAACTTCGGTGTCTGCCCATGCGCGTCGGGTCATCGGCGCGAGGGTGAATGCCATCAACAAGGCGCCGCCCTTCAAGAAGGCGCGGCGACTGTGAGCCATCTCTTTAACCTGCGTCATAGCGAACTCCGGTTTTGCCTGGCTACAAGGCTGATCGCGTCGATAATTCGCAGGTGGGTTCCGCACCGACACAGGTTGCCTGCCATGTACTGGCGTATGGTCTGTTCGTCCGGGGACGGATTGCTTTCCAGTAATGCCTGGGCGCGCATCAACATACCGGCGATGCAGTAGCCGCACTGGGCCGCCTGTTTATCGATGAAGGCCTTCTGTAAAGGGCCGGGGCGCTCGACGGTGCCGAGGCTTTCAACCGTTCTAACCTGTTTGCCTTCAAGGCCCGCGCAGGGTGTCACGCAGGAAAACACAGGCTTGTCATCGACAATGACGGTACAGGCACCGCATTGGCCCAAGCCGCACCCGTATTTGGCGCCATTGAGCCCCAGGTGATTGCGCAGCGCGTAGAGCAGCGGCATGTCAGGTTCCAGCTCCAGTGTCTGGGGCGAGCCGTTGACATTGAGAGTGACTTGGGTCATTTCGTCTCCTGGCGTATCGCTTCAAGGGTGGCAGAAAGGTCAGTCCAGGGTTGGTCGGGACTGGCCTGGTGGCGCAGGTATGACGCCAGGGCTGAGAGTTGGGCGTTGTCGAGGCTGGCGGCAAACGGCGGCATCACCGGACCCGGCACGCCCGGGGTGGCCGGGATGCCATCGAGTACGGTTTTCAGGAAGTTGCGCGCGCTTGAGGCTTGTAATGCTGACGTACGATTCAGCGCCGGACGCCCGTCGATTTCGCGCATCGGTGCCGCCGCGCCATGGCAACCGGCACAGGCGCTGGCGAAGAGCAGGGCGCCACTGGCTTGAGCGGTGGGCTCGGCGCTGGCAGCATCGGGATGGATTTCCCTGATCACAGCCCTGCCGGGCAGACTCAGCAAGTACTCGGCAATCGCCTCTGCATCGGCCACCGGCATGCGTGCCAGGCCAAGACTGACCGCACGCATCGGTCCAGCCGCGGTGCCATGCCCCTCCACGATTTCCGCGCGAAGGTAGCGCACCAATTGCTCAGTGCTCCATGCGTTTGCACGACGAGCCATGCCGAGCAGCGAAGGCGCTTGCCAACCCTCCACGGAACCGCCCGCCAGGCTTTCGCCGCTCTTCTGGGCACCGAGTAAGTTCAGAGGTGAATGACACCCTGCGCAGTGGCCGGGCCCTTGGACCAGATAACGCCCGCGATTCCAGGCTTCAGATTGTCGTGCTACTGGCGTGAGTGGCTTGGCGTGCAGGAACAGCAGATTCCAGAATGAGACTAGCGGGCGGATGTTCATCGGGAAGTTCATGTTGTTTTGCATGGCCGGTGAGTCCACGGCAGGGCCGCTCATCAAGTACGCATAGGCGTCAGCGATGTCGTCTGTGGTCATGCGCCGGTAATGTACATATGGAAAGGCCGGGTAAAGGAAGTGACCATCGCGTGAGATCCCTTCGCGCATCGCCCGCTCGAATGCCGGCAGCGACCATTGGCCAATTCCGGTCTGCGGATCCGCAGTGATATTGGTGCTGTAGAGCGTGCCAAACGGCGTTCTTAGCGGCAGGCCCCCCGCCATGTATTGGCCCCCGGGTCGTGTATGGCACACCGCACAATCGCCCGCCTCGACAACGCGAGCACCGCGTTGCAATTGTGCGGAATCGAAGGTTCGCGGACGCTCGATGGGGGCTATCGCCGGACGCCACATCAGCATCACGGCCCCGATGGCGCCTACCGAAGCCAGGACCACGGCGCTGATCCATAACGGCCTGGCTCTGATGAAACTGCCCTTCATGAAAATGCCCGGTGCCGCAGACGCGCGGTCGCAAGTGATGATGAGTTGGGGGTCATGAACAGCTCCTCGGTCAGCCTGGGAAGGGCGCCGGAGGAGAGACCTCTGCGCCAAGTGCCGAGGGTAAGGAAGGTGTGGCTGTTGGAGTATCCGCGGATCGCGCAATAGCCTGTTGCGCCAAGCGCAAGGCGAGTGCGCGTTGCATATGGCGCATCACTCAATTGCTCATGGGGTGGATTCTGCGGATCGACCGCTGCCTTTAGCCTTGACGCCACTTTCTCGAACTCAACGAGGTGTCATCATGCTCACGGGTAACCCGGCGGCAACGGCCAAGGCCGAACAATCTGCTTCACTCTCTGGCCTGATGGTCGCGTTCCTGGCGTTTTGCTGCGGCGCGGTCGTTGCCAACCTTTATTACGCTCAGCCAATTGTCGAACTGATCGCGCCGCAGATCGGCCTGTCCAGCGCCAATGCCAGTCTGATTGTTTCGCTCACACAGTTTGGTTATGCGTTGGGCCTGCTGTTGCTGGTGCCACTGGCCGACCTGATGGAAAACCGACGCCTTGTCGTGGGTTTTACCCTCGCCGCGAGCGTGACCCTGTTGTGTGCCGGTCTGACGCATTCGCCGTCGATGTTCCTCATATTGTCCCTGCTGATCGGTCTTACCTCAGTGGCGGTGCAGATTCTTGTGCCGCTGGCGGCGCATCTGGCGCCGGAAGCAACGCGTGGGCGCGTTGTTGGCAACATCATGAGCGGGCTGTTGCTGGGCATTCTGCTGTCACGTCCGCTGTCGAGCCTGCTGGTGGAAGTGTTCGGCTGGCGCGGGGTGTTTTTCAGCGCCGCGGCACTGATGGCCGTCATCGCCGTGATTATGGCGACTGCGCTGCCGCGGCGTGTGCCGACTCATCAGGCCACGTACCCGGCGTTGATCGGTTCGGTGTTTGCGCTTGCCCGTCGCCACCCGGTTCTGCGGCAACGTTCGTTGTATCAGGGCTTATTGTTCGCCAGCTTCAGCCTCTTCTGGACCCTCGCGCCCATTGAGCTGGTACGTAACCACGCGTTCAGTCAGGCGCAGGTTGCGATTTTTGCGCTGGTCGGAGCCGTCGGTGCATTGGCAGCACCGATTGCCGGGCGCTTGGCCGATGCTGGGCATGGCCGCCGCGGGACGCTGGCTGCACTGCTGTTGGCACCCGTCTCGCTATTGATCGCGGCGCTGCCTGGCAGCAGTTACCTCTGGCTGGTGGTGTGTGCAGTGCTGCTGGATTTCGCCGTGCAACTGAACATGGTGCTGGGCCAACGAGAGGTGTATGCCATCGACCCGCACAGTCGCGCGCGCCTGAATGCGGTTTACATGACCAGCATCTTCGTGGGTGGTGCCTTGGGCTCGTTGGTGGCGAGCCCACTGTATGAACATTTCGGCTGGAACCTGTCTGCCGTGACGGTGGCATTGTTGCCTGCTCTGGCTTTGCTAATGTTTCTGGGACGTAAGGCAGAGGCCTGAGCGCCAGGCGTCGGTGAAAGGTGTGAGGTACGTTCGTACAAGACGGCGCGAGACGAGTGATGCACAATCGTCTGCGTTCCTTTTCGACCGGATTGCACCTATGGACAAGCTGCTGGCATTGAAGATGTTTGTTGAAACCGTGCGTTGTGGTGGTTATTCCGCCGCGGCACG
>NZ_WUUD01000018.1:145361-165853 GCF_009831705.1 Pseudomonas sp. PICF6
TGGCAGGACTCGAAAATGAGTTGGGCGCCAGTCTTCTTAACCGTACGACTCGCAACACCAGCGTTACCGTCGCTGGGCAAACCTATTTCGAGAAGGCCGTCGCCATTCTCGATGCCATTGATCAAGCCGATGCCGTAGTCGCCGACCGTGGCATCGAGGCCCAGGGACGCCTACGGATCAGCGTCCCGGTGGAGTTTGGTCGACGAATCATCGCGCCGCATCTGGGTCGATTGCTTGCTCGTCATCCAGGACTGGAAATCAGCGTGTCGTTGAGCGATCAGGTCAGCGACCTGCTGAGCGAACAGATCGATGTGTCGGTGCGTCTCGGATCGTCGGTGGTCAGTGAGGATATCGTCAGCAAACGGGTAGGGGCCTTCCAGCGCTGGGTGGTGGCCAGCCCGGACTATCTGAGTCGTCACGCGGAGCCGTCTCATCCCCGTGATTTGCTGGAGCTACAATGCCTGCGCTTCGATTACGGTGGTTCGCACCACCACTGGACGTTCCAGGGCGAGGACGAAAGCATCCAGCTCAACGTCCACGGTCGCCTGCAAAGCAACAACGCCGATATCCTGCGTGAAGCGGCGATCGCAGGCGGCGGAGTGGCCCTGTTGGCCGACTGGCTGGTACGTGACGACGTCGCCGCCGGCCGGCTGGCACGGTTGCTGGAGCATTATGAAGTCAATCCCGGCAGCGCGAGCAGCTGTATCAATGCCCTGTATTTACCCAATCACCGGGGCTCCAGTCGGATCAATGTGTTCATCGATTTTCTTGAGGAGATCCTCGCGCCTGATCGATTGGATAACC
Source organism: Pseudomonas sp. PICF6 (assembly GCF_009831705.1). NCBI lineage: Bacteria > Pseudomonadati > Pseudomonadota > Gammaproteobacteria > Pseudomonadales > Pseudomonadaceae > Pseudomonas > Pseudomonas sp. PICF6. The sequence continues at coordinate 146,166 of NZ_WUUD01000018.1, forward strand.
AATAGCGCCAACTCAGGTGCGTGGTTTTCTGGCGGGAGAACCAGGGTAGCGCAACAGAAGCCGTGTGCGCCAGAAACGACAAAGCCCTGAAAAATCAGGGCTTTGTCGTATAAAGATGGCGGAGGCGATGGGATTCGAACTCATGGACCTGTTACAGTCGACGGTTTTCAAGACCGTTGCCTTAAACCACTCGGCCACACCTCCGTATTGCGTTGCGGGCGCCATAATACCCGAATGAAACACACTGTCAAACTCTCTACGTAGCTTGTTACAGAGCGTCTGTTATCATCCTTGCCACTGAATGTTTCAAAACCGGAGGAGTGTCGCCATGCGCGAACAGGATTACGCAGTGAACAACAGCGTGCAGGCTGAGCAGCTAGAGGTTAGCCGCGTCCTGCGCAACACTTATGGCCTGCTGGCACTCACGCTCGCTTTCAGCGGTGTGATGGCCTTCGTTGCACAACAGATGCGCGTCGGCTACCCGAACATCTTCGTGGTGCTGATCGGTTTCTACGGCCTTTTCTTCCTCACCAACAAGCTCCGCGATTCGGCCTGGGGCCTGGTTTCGGCCTTCGCCCTGACCGGCTTCATGGGCTTTCTGCTCGGCCCGATCCTCAACCGTTACCTGGGAATGCAGGGTGGCGCCGAAGTGGTCAGCTCGGCATTCGCCATGACCGCGCTGGTGTTCGGTGGTCTGTCGGCCTACGTGCTGATCTCCCGCAAGGACATGAGCTTCCTGAGCGGTTTCATCACCGCAGGCTTCTTCGTGTTGCTCGGTGCGGTAGTTGCCAGCTTCTTCTTCCAGATCAGCGGCCTGCAACTGGCAATCAGCGCCGGCTTCGTGCTGTTCTCGTCGGTCTGCATCCTGTATCAGACCAGCGCCATCATCCACGGCGGCGAGCGCAACTACATCATGGCGACCATCAGCCTGTATGTATCGATCTACAACCTGTTCGTCAGCCTGTTGCAGCTGTTCGGCCTGATGGGTCGCGACGACTGATTGCATGCGTGATATGGAAAGCCCGCTTCGGCGGGCTTTTTTTCGTCCTCGATTTTTCGTTATGGCCAATTGCCCGCAAAAAAGCCGAATCATGATGGCGCCTTTGAATAATTGATCTACAACTATGACAAGGGATTGCATTGCCAGGGGCGGCATGAGGTAAACCGGTCAACCACCGCGCGAAATCTTCGCCACGTTCCCCCCCAATATCGTTCGCATTCGGCTATCCGAGCCAGGTCTGATTGCGCCCGTTTTTCAGGCGCCAAGGAGGTGTACGCACGTCACTGAGCGTTAACCGTGAGCCGGCGGGGGCAACGCGCCCTGGCCCAATAACAAAGGAAGCCCTGCGCATCAATCAGGAGATCGATGATTTGGCAGGCGTTGCCCCTATAAGGAGATACCGATGATTAAGTCCCACGCAAAGATCCTTGTACTCATGACCTTGGCCGGCGGGTCGTCCATGGCCAATGCCGGCACCTTCCCTGATTTCGGCTTCGCCCCTCCCAAGAGTGAATATTCCGGCCCTGCGTTCCAGCTCAGCCAGAACTATCCCACCACTGCCCCTGGCGCCGCGTCGATGCCAGCGTTCTTCAAGATTCTGCCAACAACACGCAGCAATGATTTTGAAACCTGGCGAGCCTATATGGAGGGCGTCAAGCAATACTGTCTGGAGGGCAACGCCGAGACCAACTGGAATGTGCAGAAAAACACCGTCCGCCAGTGGTACCACATGCCCTGGCAGCATTACGGGCCGAGCGGGCGTGAAGGCATCCACGGGCTGACTCGAGAGGCGCCGATTCAGCCTAAACAGCTCGCTCACACACAGTTGGAGTCCGGTCAGACTTATGCGGTGGGGATCTATAACGATATCGGTGCCTTTACCATCGGCCAGGTCTGGAAAGATCCGCAGAACCCTGACCCGAGCTTCACTTCAAAGCCCAAGAGCTTCCCCAACGGCACCGTGGTGTGTAAGGCGTTGTATGCGGACATCGATGTCAATTCGGTGCCGTCGTTGGCCAATCCCTTGCTGCTGGATGCCTACACCGCCGTCACGTTTACATCCACTGATCGCGTCGTGAAAAAAGTCGCATTGATCCAGATGGACATTGCCGTGCGTGACTCGCGTGTCAGCGAGACCGGATGGCTCTTCGGGACCTTTCAGTACAACGGCATCGATAAAAGCAAAGGCGACTGGGAAAACCTGGTGCCTGTCGGAATCATGTGGGGTAACGACCCTGAAGTGACCAGTAGCGAGTTCACCAATCCGACCCCGACAGAAACTAAAATCAACCCGGCATTGAAGCAGACCGCAATCAATGCCAATACCAAAGAACTGCCGCCGACCCACCTGGGTTGGAACGGACGCCTCAATGGGCCGGTGGACAACCCGCAGGCTTCATGCCTGAGCTGTCACATGACCGCTGAATACCAGCAACTGGCGATCATGAACCCGACTTTCCAGGCCAACCCACCAGCGCCGGGTACTGAAGAGTGGATGAAATGGTTCCAGAACATCCCCGCCGGCCAACCCTTTACGCCGGGCACCCAAAGCACGGACTACAGCCTGCAATTGTCCGCGGCCTTGGCCAACTTCTATGACTGGAAATGTAACCACAGTGGCGTCTATGCCGATGGCAAGAATGCTTGTGAAAAAATCGTGCCGCTAAAATTGATGAAAGCAAGCAATGCGCCTCAGGATGAGGTGCAAAAAGTGCAGCGCAGTCCTGAGCTGGAAGACCTCGAGTAACATAAATCCCGGCCTCGGATGACACCGAGGCCGGGTCAGGTTCATGCCATGGGTGGCAGTCGCCGCTTGACCGGAGTCTTCTTGACGATGGCAGTATTGGTTTCTGCCAGAACATTGAGCTTGTCCAGCAAGGTGTCCAGTTGCTCCATCGAACGCACATGCAGCCGAGCGATGAAGCAGTCATCGCCGGTGACCTTGTCACATTCGGTAAATTCAGCGATGGCCTGGATCTGCCGTTCCACTTCCTGCAACTGCCCCGGTAACGGGCGAATACGCACAATTGCCTGGAGCTGGTAGCCGAAGCACTTGGGGTCCACTTCAACGGTGTACGCCCTGAGCACGCCACGCTCTTCGAGCCTTCGAAGGCGCTCGGCGACGCTGGGGGAAGACAGGCCGCTCAAGTTTGCCAGGGCCTTGAGGGAACGCCTGGAGTCTTCCATCAGAGCGCTGATGAGGATCTGGTCGATGTCGTCAGTCATTTTTCACTCCGTTAGGCCAATGCTCGAAGTTGCCTTGATAAAAAAGGTCGAAAGCCAGTTTAGCCTTTCTCGTGCCATGGAGGAGCGCCCCTTTGGCTCGGCATACTGTGCCCACTTGCTGAAGGAGCCTGAAGATGGACAAGACCTTACGTCGCGGTTCGCTGGAAATGACCGCCGCTATGTTGATTTCCGGAACCATCGGCTGGTTCGTGCTGGTTTCCGGTGTGCCGGTGCTGGACGTGGTGTTCTGGCGCTGTGTGTTCGGTGCTGCGACCTTGCTGCTGATTTGCGCCGGTTTCGGATTCTTGCGTCCGGGTCTCCTGACGCGTACCACCTTCTTGCTGGCGGTGCTCAGTGGCGTGGCGATCGTGGGCAACTGGGTGCTGCTGTTTGCTTCGTACTCCCGCGCGTCGATTGCCATCGGTACGGCGGTGTACAACGTTCAGCCGTTCATGCTGGTGGGATTGGCGGCGTTGTTGCTGGGGGAAAAAATCACCGCCCAAAAGCTGTTCTGGCTGGCGGTGTCGTTTCTCGGCATGTTGGCCATCGTCAGCGCCCACGGTGAGCAAGGGCAGGGTGGCGGCGACTATCTGACGGGTATCGCCCTGGCGTTGGGCGCTGCCTTGCTGTACGCCATTGCGGCGTTGATCATCAAGCATCTGACCGGGACACCGCCGCACTTGATCGCGCTGATTCAGGTCAGCACCGGTGTGTTGCTGTTGGCACCCTGGGCGAACTTTTCAGCGTTGCCGCAGCAGCCCGAGGCCTGGGCTAGCCTGGTAACCCTGGGCATGGTTCATACCGGCGTGATGTACGTGTTGTTATACAGCGCGATTCAACGGCTACCCACCGCAGTGACCGGCGCGTTGTCGTTCATCTATCCGATCGCGGCGATTTTCGTCGACTGGTTCGCCTTCGGTCATCGCCTCGAGTTGCTGCAGTGGCTGGGTGTGGCAGCGATCCTGCTGGCGGCCGCCGGCATGCAGCAGGGCTGGGGCATCAAGGTGCGCCGTCCAGCCCTGCCATAACCCATCGTTCGGCGCGGGTCAGAAGATGTAGTCGGTGGTCAGGAAGTTAGAGTCCCGCCCGCGGATGATGTCGCTGATCAGCGCCTTGTTGCTGTCCTGGAACTTGGTCGCCACCAACGTGCGGATCGAAAAGGTGCGCAGCGCATCGTGGACCGACAACGTGCCCTCGGCCGAGTTTTTCCGGCCGTTGAATGGGAACGTGTCCGGGCCACGCTGACATTGGGCGTTGATGTTGATGCGTCCGACCTGGTTGGCGAAGATGTCCACCAGTTTGCCGACTTCGGCCGGGTTGTTGCCGAAGATGCTCAACTGTTGGCCGAAATCGGACTCGAGCACGTAATCGACCACGGTATTGAGGTCGCGGTACGGCACGATGGGGACGACCGGGCCGAACTGTTCTTCGTGGTAGACCCGCATTGCAGTGTTCACCGGATAGAGCACGGCCGGATAGAAGAACGAACCGCGGGATTCGCCACCGTGTTCATTCGTCACCTGCGCACCTTTGGCGGCGGCATCGGCCACCAGCGCCTGCAGATAATCGACCTTGCCCGCTTCGGGCAACGGTGTCAGTGCCACGCCATCTTCCCACGGCATGCCAGGTTTCAGGGCAGCCAGCCCGGCGTTGAACTTCTCGATGAATGCCGGTGCCAGGTCTTCGTGGACAAACAGGATCTTCAATGCGGTGCAGCGCTGGCCATTGAAAGACAGCGAGCCGGTCAGAGCCTCGCTGACGGCGTTGTCCAGATCCACATCCGGCAGAACCAGGCCCGGGTTCTTTGCGTCCAGGCCCAGGGCGGCACGTAAACGGTGCGGGCGCGGATGGAGTTTTTTCAGATCGCTTGCAGCTTTGTTGGTGCCGATGAAGGCAAAGATGTCGATCTTGCCGCTGGCCATCAGCGCGCTGACGGTTTCCCGGCCGCTGCCGTAGATCACATTGATCACACCGGCCGGGAAGCTGTCGCGAAATGCCTCCAGCAGCGGCCGCACCAGCAGTACGCCGAGCTTGGCCGGCTTGAACACCACGGTATTGCCCATGATCAATGCCGGAATCAACGTGGTGAAGGTTTCGTTCAGCGGATAGTTGTAGGGTCCCATGCACAAGGCCACGCCCAGTGGCACGCGGCGGATCTGTCCGAGCGTATCCTGTTCCAGCTCGAAACGGCTGGAGCGGCGGTCCAGTTCCTTGAGGGCGTTGATGGTGTCAACGATGTAATCGCAGGTGCGGTCGAATTCTTTTTGGGAGTCCTTGAGATTCTTGCCGATTTCCCACATCAGCAACTTGACCACCGCCTCGCGTTGTTCGCGCATGCGCGCCAAGAACGCCTCCACGTGGCGGATGCGTTCTGCAACACGCATCGTTGGCCACTGGCCCTGGCCGCGGTCATACGCGCGGACGGCTGCGTCCAGGGCGGTGAGCGCGGTCTGTGCATCCAGCAGCGGCGTGCTGCCCAGTATCACTTGTTCGTCCCCCTGCGGGCCTGCCAGGTACACCGGGCTGCGAACAACTGCCAGCGGCCCTTGCCAGGTTTGCAGCACGCCATCGATCAGGTATTCGCGCTGCTCGATCTGTCCCTCGAGGCGGTAGGCCTGCGGAATATCGGCAGCGCTGGGAAACAGGTTGGCGAAGAGGTTGGCTTGGGTCATGTCGTTACTCCATCAATGAAATGAGCCATGGGCTGACGGCTTTCAGGCGTAAATCGCTTTTAGGGTTATACGCCCAAATGGCGGTGCGTTTTAAGTGCCGGGGGGCGAGGGACAGGATTTTATCGGCGTCGGGGAAGTGTGGAGGCGGGCAGGCTGGACTCATTGCTGGTTGGCATGGCGAGTCGCCAACACATGGCTGCGACCCGCCCTGAAGCGCTGGTTTACCAACGCATCCGTACCCCGAGACTGCCGATCAGCCCGTTGAGGTCGTTGTCGTCGACGTCGCTGCTGTAGTCAGCGCTGATGTAGAGGCTCACCACCGGTGTAACCCGCGCCACCAACCCCAGCCCTACCTCGACGGTGGAAGATTTGCGGCTGCTGCTGATCTTGTCGACTTTGTCCAGGGTCAAGGTGTCGGCACTCTGGACCGTGTGCCAAAGGTTGGTGCGCACGTAGGGTTCCACGCCCAGGCCGTTGACCTGATACGTCCCTTTGAGGCGTGCCCCGACGCGCCCGCTCCAGGTGCTCAGTTCGTTGCCGGAGCCGTTCTCGGCATTGGGGTTGTCAAGGGTGATGCGCTGGTTGATCAGTTGCGCCTGGGGTTCGACCACCCAATGGTCGCTGATACCGATGGGAAAACCGCCTTCGACCGACAACGTGACGGCATTGCCTTCAGCGGCCTGACGCTGGCCTTGCTCGGTGCGGCTGTAACCGTTGACGCGCCCGCCGCTGGCACTCAGATCCACATGCCAGCCTGCCGGACCGGTCAGGCTCCAGTACGCGCCCAGATGGGTGCCTTGCAGGTTCAGTGCTTCTTTGCCGGGCTCGGCCATGGCCGGTGTCACCAGCGTGCCATTGACGCGGGTGATGACCTGGTTCTGTCCACTGATCAGGCCCACGCGTTGGGTATGGCCGCTGTCGTTTCGCAAGGTGAAGAGGGCGGGACTCTTGCTGGAGGTGGGGTCAGTGTCAGTGGAGGCGGCGCCCTGGCTGTCGGACTGTGTTCGGTCATACCAGGGTTGCGACGTCTGCTCGGCGGGCCAGGCCCATACCTCCATGGACGAACACAGTAACAACGAAGTCGAGATTGTGTAGAAAGTGGTAGTGATCTCTTGTGGACGGAGGGAAGTTTTCATGGGGGCCTGCCTTGCAATCGCATGCGTTTCTCGCTTATGGCGTCTCTCCTACCCCGAACGAGGGGCGACCGAATGGATTGAGGCAAACCTCGGGCCGTCCGCTGTAGCGGGGTTCCGAGGCTTGCCCCTGACTGTATTTCCGGGGGTAGTACGTTGTAGTCAAGAAGACCGGTGCCGTCGCGTCAAGAAAATGAACGATGAATGGCAAACTGAAATCAGTGCCAATAAATAACTGATTTTTTTCGGTTATCTAGATCGGTGAATTGACGTCAATCAACCGTTTCAACCCCTCTGGTTCATCGACTCACCATTTGATTCGTACGCCGGGTGTCGCGCAGTGTTTGGCCTCACAAATGCACTTCCACGCAAAGCGGCAGGTGATCGCTCAGGTGTGTCCAGGGTTTGCTGCCCAGGATTTGCGGGGCATGGCTGGTGGCGTTGCGCAGGTAAATACGGTCCAGACGCAGCAGGGGGAAGCGGGCCGGGTAGGTCCTCGCCGGACGACCGTGGTGGTGCTCGAAGGCTTCGTGCAGGTATTGGCGACGGGCGAGGGCGGTATTGCCGCGCAACTGCCAATCGTTGAAATCACCGGCGATGATCACCGGGGCGTCTTCGGGCAACGAATCCAGCAATTGGCAGAGCAATTTGAGCTGCAACTGGCGATGGCTTTCCAGAAGGCTCAGGTGCACGCAGATTCCGTGGACCTCGGCATGACCGGGTACGTCCAGCACGCAATGCAGCAGTCCGCGCCGCTCGGGACCGGTGATGGAAACGTCGAGGTTACGAAACTCGCGGATCGGGTATTTGGACAGCAAGGCATTGCCATGATGGCCATCGGGATACACCGCGTTACGACCGTAGGCAAAATCGCTCCACATGCTGTCGGCGAGGAACTCGTACTGGGACATTGGCGGCCAGTTCTCGTAGCGCGAAGCGTGGCGGTCGTGTTCCCCCAGCACTTCCTGCAGGAACACCAGGTCGGCACCGGTGCTGCGTACCGCTTCACGCAGCTCGGGCAGTATGAAACGACGGTTGAGGGCGGTAAAACCCTTGTGGGTATTGACCGTCAGAACCCGTAGCCGATGGACCGCCGCGGGCGTGTCCAAAGGCGTTGATTCGGCGGCTTGCCGGTTGGGATCGCCAGTCACGTTCACTCCTGAATCAGACGTACCTGTTCATGCGACTTATAGTGGCTGCCGCAGTTCCGGATTTTTCCCCGTTGCCAGGTCAATCACGTCACCCGCTGAGCCACCGTTATCGTGAGCAGGCTCGCTCCCACAGGGTAGGGGGCATCGCTTTTGTGACATGCCTCACACTGGATTGGCGGTGGTCAGATGAACACAATTTCATAGGGCAAACCCATGCGATCAAGAATGACCCGTGGCACCAACGGTGCGATGCCGCTGGCGGGCTCGCCGTTGAGTTGGCTGGCGTAGGCGTGCATGGCGTGCCGTTTGCGGGCGGTGGTCCAGATATCCAGGCGCAGCTTGCGGGCCCGGTGCCAAGGGATCTTGTTTTGCTCACGGACCGGCCAGTGCCAGGCCCACACCGGCAGCTCAATGAACACTGCCGCGATGCTTTCGGCGGCCAGGGCCCCGGCGCGGCCAACGGCATCATGGTCGCTGTCACCATCCTTGCGCCAGGTACTGAACACAACGTCGCCCGGCTTCAAGTACCGAGCGATGAAAGCGCTCAGTTGGGCCTCATGGTCGGCGAGGGTTTTTTCCGGGAAACCACCGCGCACCCACTGCATGCCACGGGCCGGTACCCCCAGGCGATGCAGGGCGTCCACGCTTTCCTGGGGATGGGGGCGGTAGGCATGCTGACGCTCATCGGTCCACAGCGGTGAGCCGGGATGGCTGATGCTGCCGTCGGTGACCGAGATCAGCAAGATGGGATGACCCAGATTGCTCAGCAACTGGAGCAGACCGCCACAGGCGCCGACCTCATCACCCGGATGCGGAGCAAGGATCACGGCGCGTGCGCCAGCGGGAATAAGGGTCTGGGTACTGATGATGGGAATGTCGGCCAGCTGGGGGGCGCTGTTCCATATTTGCGGATGCTGTCGACCTGGCAAGCGAGAAGCGAGTTTCATGAGAGACGTCCCTGTTTGTATTCAATCTTTCAGCCATGCACCGGGCCGATTGCCCGGTGGTGCCCACCAGGGCCTGACTGCGAGCGGCGATGTTCCGATCCTGGAATCTACCGCTCGCCAAGTATTGATCATGTTGGGCGATTCGTCGCGCCCCATGTTGTTGCGAATGCTGTTTTTCTGCGCGGGGACTGAGCGGGTGAACAAACCGCGTCCCTGCGGTTGTGTTTTTTCACCCGTTTATCGAAGGTTTATTCCTCCTCCTCACGTTGCAACTCGAACAACAACAGCGAGCGGCCGGTGACGGAGTATTCGTAGTCAAAATCGAAACGCTCCTGGCCACGCACCTTCGGCTGGTTAGTGTCGACCATGCATGTCCAGAAACTGCCTTCGGGCACTTCCGGCAGGCGGAAGTTGACGATGTCGTGATGGGCATTGACCACCAGAAGCAGGGTCGCGTTGCCACCCTTGCGACGAATACCGGTTTCCTGGGCGCGCCCGTCCATCAGCATGCCCAGGCACCGACCGTGGCCGTCGTGCCATTGCTCGGTGGTCATCTCGCTGCCATCGGGGGCCAGCCAGGTGACATCCTTGACGCCCAGGTCTTCGTTGTAATTGCCCACCAGGAACCGCCCGCGCCGCAGGATCGGGTAGGTCAGGCGCAGTTTGATCAGGCGCTTGACGAACTTGAGCAGCGCCTCGCCATCCTCACTGAGGTCCCAATTGACCCAGCCGATTTCGCTGTCCTGGCAATAGGCATTGTTGTTGCCGTGCTGGGTCCGAGCGAACTCATCGCCAGCGACGATCATCGGCGTGCCCTGGGCCAGCAGCAAGGTCGCAAAGAAGTTGCGCATCTGCCGCTGACGCAGTTCATTGATCTCAGGATCGTCTGTCGGGCCTTCGACGCCATGGTTCCAGGACAGGTTGTTGTTGCTGCCGTCCTGATTGTTTTCGTCGTTGGCTTCATTGTGTTTGTCGTTGTACGACACCAGGTCGTGCAGGGTAAAACCGTCATGGGCGGTTACGAAGTTCACCGAGGCGTATGGACGACGACCGCGCTGGTTGAACATCTCGCCGGAGGCCGTCATGCGGCTGGCAAAGTCGGCGAGTTGGCCGTCGTCGCCTTTCCAGAATGCGCGCACCGTGTCGCGGAATTTGTCGTTCCACTCCACCCAGCCTGGCGGGAACCCACCCACCTGATAACCACCAGGGCCGCAATCCCACGGCTCGGCGATCATTTTCACCTGGCGCAACACCGGGTCCTGGCGACAGGCGACGAGGAAACTGTGGCGCTCGTCGAAGCCATCGTGGTATCGACCCAGAATAGTCGCCAGGTCGAAACGGAAGCCGTCGACGTGCATTTCCGTGGCCCAGTAGCGCAGGGAGTCGGTGACCATCTGCAGCACGCACGGGTGACTCAGGTCCAGGGTGTTGCCGGTGCCGGAATCGTTGATGTAGTAGCGTTTGTCATCCGGCATCAGCCGGTAGTACGAGGCATTGTCGATGCCGCGCATGGACAGGGTAGGGCCTTGCTCGTTGCCTTCAGCGGTGTGGTTGTAGACCACGTCGAGGATGACTTCCAGGTTGGCCTCGTGCAGGTGCGCAACCATCTCCTTGAATTCGGCGATTTTGCCGCTGGCCAGGTAACGCGGGTCCGGGGCGAAGAAGGCAATGCTGTTGTAGCCCCAGTAGTTGGTCATGCCCTTGTGCAGCAGGTGCTGGTCATTGACGAACGCGTGGACGGGCAGCAGCTCCACCGATGAAACACCCAGCTTGCGGATGTGCTCGAGCACATCGTCCACCATCAATCCGGCGAAGGTGCCTCGCAGGTTTTCCGGAACCGAGGGGTGACGCATGCTGATGCCGCGAACATGGGTTTCATACAGGATGGTCTTGTCCCACGGCACACTGACGCGCTGGTCGTTGCCCCAGGTGTGGGCCGGGTCGATGACTTTGCATTTGGGTACGAAGGGCGCGCTGTCGCGTTCATCGAAACTCAGGTCGCCGTCCGGGTGGCCGATGGTGTAGCCAAACAGTGCCTCGGACCACTTCAGCTCGCCGACCAATTGCTTGGCGTAGGGGTCGATCAGCAGTTTGTTGGGGTTGAAGCGGTGGCCATTCTCCGGGTCGTAAGCGCCATAGACCCGGTAGCCATAGATCATCCCCGGATGGGCGTCAGGCAGATAGCCGTGGTAAATCTCGTCGGTGTACTCCGGCAGCTCGATACGCTCGAGCTCGACTTCGCCGGTATCATCGAAAATGCACAGTTCAACCTTGGTGGCGTTCGCTGAGAACAGCGCGAAATTGACCCCCAGGCCATCCCACGTCGCACCCAGCGGGAAAGGTAGCCCTTCACGAATCCGCGAAGCCTCGATAACGGGCGGCGGCGTAGTGTTTTTTGGATGGGTCATAGTTGCTCCTGCAAAAGACAGACAGATACGGCAATGCTGTTCACTTAAAATCTATTCTTTTCACTGTGGCGAGGCAGCTTGCTCCCGCTGTGCCGCCTAGCGGCACCATTGATCGACACCGCGCATCCAGGCGTCGGCCTGGTGTGGCGTCAGCACGCGCCCTTGTCAGCACGGGGGCGCATGCCCTTGAGGCGGATGTCAGGTATGGATCAGTTAGCCGGCGGCTTGCGCGGCGCTCGTGGCTTTTTCTCCACAGGTTTTTCCGCCGCGGTGCTGACAGCGGCAGGTTTAGCTGCAGGCTTGGCCTTGGGCGTAGTGCTTTTCGTGGCAGGCTTGGCTGCGGTGCTCTTGGTTGCGGCAGGCTTGCTCGCCGCTGGTTTACCGGCGGCCTTGGCGGGTTTGCTCGGTGCCAGGGCTTCGGCCTCGGCAAGTTTGCGAGCCATCTCCCAGTGGCGTTTTTCCTGCCCGGCAGGCTTACCCTCGGATTCCCAGATCTGATAGGCGAATTCACGAATGCGTTTATCGTCGGTACTCATCGCAGTGCTCCTGACTGAACTCAAGATTGGATAAAGACATTGACCGGGAAATCCCCCAGCGCGTCGCTGACCATCAGCTCCCTTTGGGGTGTGACTGCCGCGCTGGAAAAAAGTCCCTTCAGTTTTTCATCCCCACGGGCAAACGGTAGTGATACGCGGGTGTCGCCCCAGTCCGATGCAGCCACCAGCGGCACGGCACCGTTTTCCAGCAGGCGAGCTGCATGGATCGGTACCACTATGATTGCCCGTTGTTGCTCATGCTCACGCATAAAGGCCAGGACCCGTTCGGCCTGCGCGCCAACCACTTGCAATGGCTGATAGCAGCCTTGCTGGAACAGCTGCAAGTGTTCGGTGCGTACGGCCAGTGTCCTGGCGATCAACGCTTGCTTGACCCTGCCATCGCGCCAAGTGCTTACCAGTTGCGCTGGGGTGCCTGGTGCTTGCATTGCCTCGCGGCGCGCCAGGAAATCCACCGGGCGGCGGTTGTCCGGATCCACCAGGCTGAAATCCCAGAACTCATTACCCTGGTACAGGTCCGGTACACCAGGCACAGTCATGCGCAGCAAGGTTTGCGCCAAACTGTTGAGGGCACCCGCCGGGGCGATGACCTGGACCGCCTCGGCGATGGCGTTGCGCAGAGGCAGCCCCTCATCACCGAGCAACAGCCGCTCCAGGAACAGTTGGGTCGCCTGCTCATAAGCGTCGTTGACGGCCGACCAACTGCTTTGCAACTTGGCTTCGCGCAAAGCCTTGCGTTGCCATTGCCACATGCGCTCGTTGTAGTCGGCCAGTGCCGTGTGGTCGTGCACATCCAGGTCCAGCGGCCAACTTCCCAGTAGCGCCTGGTACAGAATCAATTCATCACCGGCTGAAGGAGCGGCGGGGTCGCTGTGCAGCGATGGCGCAAAAATGCGCCACTGGTCCACGCACGCCATGTACCAATCAGCTCGTTCGCTGATGACCGCCAGCCGCGCCCTGGTGTCTTCGCCGCGCTTATGGTCATGGGTGGCGGTGGTCATCAGGTTGTCAGGGAAATGCTCCAGCCGTTCGAGGCAGGCGTCATGAAACGCTTGCGGCGGAGCGCTGAACCGTTCGGTGTTGTAGCCCACGTCATTGCGCGACAACAGCACTGCCGAACGATAAAGCGCCGTGTCTTCCACGGCCTTGGCGGCGGCTGGCGAGGTCAGTTGCTGGAAACGCACGCAAGCATGGCGCAGCCGTTTGCGCTGACCACCCCGTGGGCGATCCCGCCAGGGCATGCCGCCGAGCCAGTCGGCCAGGTAGTCGAGCACCGGCCAGTCGGCTTCGCTGAGGGTCTGTCGGGCGTCTTCCAGGGCCTGACGAAAAAACACATCGTCTTCGTTGGAGCGGCCGAGCGGGTTGATGTAGGTGCGGTACACTGGGAAGTGCACGATCAGTTCCTGCAACGCGCGGCGAATGGCGCCGAGGGTCAGGTCACGGGTCATCACGTCGTCCCGCGCGACTTGCAACAGGGCCTGGGCGACGCTTTCGAAGTCTCCGGCCAGGGAACCATTGAGAATCTGTTGACGGGCCAGACGCGCTTCTTCGATGAAGTGCGCCGGTCGCTCGCTGTGGCGACTCCAGAACTCGGCAAGGGGCTCGGCACCGGCCGGGTCATGCTGCAGCAACGAGATCTGGTTCATGAACTCGTAACCGGTACTGCCGTCGATGTTCCAGTCCCGACGCAGGCTCTCGCCATCGCCGAGGATTTTCTCAATGAAAATGGGCAGGTGCCGCGAGGGCGAAAGCGAATCAAGACGCCTGCGCAATTTGCGGCAGTAGCCGCGAGGATCGGCAAGACCGTCGATGTGGTCGATCCGCAAGCCGTCCACCAATCCTTCGGCGATCAATTCGAAAATTTTGGCGTGGGTGGCTTCGAACACCGCGGGGCGCTCGACCCGCAGGCCACCCAGCTCATTGACGTCGAAAAAGCGCCGCCAGTTGATGTCGTCCGCCGCCGTACGCCAACTGGCGAGCCGGTAACTCTGGCGCTCCAGCAATTGATGCAGACGCTCGAACCCCTCGGGTTGCCGGGAGTCGTAGGCGCGCAAGTTCTCTTCGATGGTGGCCTGGATACCTGGCTGGCTGGCCAGCTCTTGCAATTGCTGCTGCAGCGGTCGGGCCAGGGTATGGGCGTCGGTCTGGTAGTTCAGCGTGGTAAAACGCTCGGCCAACGCCTTGAGGGATTCGGCCTGTTCGAATGGCAGCGTTTCGGCAGGTTTGAGTAATTCGCCGTACTGCATGGGGCAGATAGGGAAGTGATGCTCGTAATGCTCGGCCAGGAAGCTGCCTTGTGTGGCATCGAAGCGTAACTTCAGGGTGCCTTCCTGCAAGGCCACTCCGTAGTCGCTGCCTAAAAACGGCAGCAACAGTTGGCCCTCCATCAAGGGGTCGGGAGAATGCCACTGGATATCGAAAAACTCGCCGAAGGGGCTCAAACGTCCCCATTCCAGCAGGTCCTGCCACCAGGGATTGTCATTGCCGCCGACGGCCATGTGGTTGGACACGACATCGAGAATCAACCCCATCCGGTGCTCACGCAGGCTGGCGACCAGGCGTCGAAGCGCCGCTTCGCCGCCCAGTTCCGGGTTCACCTGGGTCGGATCGACCACATCGTAGCCATGCATGGAGCCGGCGCGGGCTTTGAGCAGTGGCGAGGCGTAAATATGGCTGATGCCCAACGATGCGAAGTACGGCACCTGGGGGATGGCATCGTCCAGGGTGAAGCCTTTATGAAATTGCAGGCGAAGGGTCGCCCGCAATGGTTGGATCAACGTCTGATTCATCGGTCACGCTCGTTCGCCTGAAGCCTTGCACAGGCGAGGATTTCCAGACGCCGGGCGGCGCCCGGGTCATCCAGCAGCACCTGGCTGTCACACGCCAGGCGACGCCGCCAGTTGGGGTGGGTATCGGTGGTGCCAGGCAGGTTGGCCTGCTCGTCGATGCCCAGGGCGTCTTCGAGCGGCAGCAACACCAGCGGCGCACGGGTATGGCCGAGAAAACGCACACTGGCGTCGAGGATCTCGTCGGTATCCAGGTGTTCTTCACGAAAGTTCTGCGGGTCCTGATTCAACACATTGCTCAGGCCTTCGCGTTCACGTTCGCGGTGTTTGCGCCAGTCCATCTCGGTGTGGGAGTCGATCAGGTCCAACCGGGCGTTCCAGTCGATATCATGACCGTGCCACCAGCCATTGAGGGTCGGCAAGTCATGGGTACTGGTCGTGGCCAGGGCATTGTCCGGCCAGTCGAGGATGGGTTTGAAGTGGGTGTTGTCCTGTTCGAACAACAGCACGCGCATGCCGAGGATCGACCGGGCGCTGAGCTTCTCGCGAAGGCCCTCGGGCACGGTGCCGAGGTCTTCGCCCAGGACGATGGCTTGATGGCGATGGGATTCAAGGGCCAGCAGACGCAGCAGGTCGTCCACCGGATAATAAAGGTAGGCGCCATCGCTGGGCGGGGCGTCGTTGGGGATCACCCACAGGCGCTGCAAGCCCATCACATGATCGATGCGCAAGCCGCCGGCGTGGGCGAAGTTGGCCCGTAGCATCTCAATGAACGCGCGAAAACCATTGCGTACCAACCCCTCTGGCGAGAATGCCGAGATGCCCCAGCCTTGGCCGGAGCGGTTGAGGATGTCCGGTGGTGCGCCCACGGTCAACGAGGCGAGCAGTTCATCCTGCCGACTCCAGGCCTGGCTGCCTCCACCATCGGCGCCTACTGCCAGGTCAGCGATCAGGCCAATGCCCATGCCGCTGGATTTAGCCGCGCTCTGGACGCGCTCCAGGCACCGGGTAATCAGCCACTGGCAAAACGCGTAGAAGCCGATTTCGTCGGCGTTCTCCTCGGCAAAGTGCGCCAACGTCGAACTACGCGGGTTGCGCCATTCTTCGGGCCAATGGCGCCAGTCCAGGCTTTCTCCCCGAGCCGCACGTTCGGCCTGCAGGGCTTCGAAGCGGCAATGATTCTCCAGGGGTTCGCCGCTGGTGTGGCGGAAACTGCTGAAATCCTCATGCAATGGATGCTCGCCCTGGCTGAAGCCGTCGTACAGGGCGCGCAGGACTTTCTGCTTGGCCTGGGCCGCCACGGGCCAATCCACCAGCGGTTGTTCTTCCAGGTTGCGCAGTTGGTTGGTCAAACCGGTGGCGTCAATGGCCGCGCGTAGCGCGCGTTCGCCGAGAACGGTGCCCGGCGCGGCATAGAGACTGTTGAGGAAGAGCCGGCTGGACGGTGAATAGGGGCTGTAACGGCCGGTGTCGCTGCTGAACATCGCGTGCATCGGGCTGATCGCCAGGGCGTCGGCACCGCGCTCGCCGGCGACCCGTATCAACTCTTCCAGGGCCTGGGTGTCACCGAAACCGCCGTCGCCGGGGCGGCGCAGCGCATATAACTGCGCGCTCAGGCCCCAGGCGCGGGGCGTCGGATTATCCACCGCATCGGCCACGCTATAGCAATGTGCTGGCGCGACCGCCAGGATGAAATGCTGGTCCTGGATGCTGACGTGCTGGTAACCCACCGGGACCATCCCCGGCAACCTGGCGTCGGCGTCGAGTTTCAGGTTCAGTGTGGCACCATCCTCGAGCTGGATTTCGCAGGGCGTGGCGGCTTCGAAGTAGCGGCTCAGATCCACGCTGGCGCCGACATCGGCGGTGATCAGCGGTGGCAATTGATGATTCTGTTGGTCCTGCTGCAATTGCAGCAGGCTGGCGTCGATTTCCTGGGCGGTCCCGGCTGGATGGCCCAGACCGATGAGGACTGAACGCAAGACGGCGGGCGAGACTTTCTGCGCCCGGCCGTTGGCGTCGATCCAGTCCACCGCCAGGCCCGCTCGGCCGGCGAGAATTTCCAGTTGCGCATCGCTCATAGGCGCTCTCCAGTGATGTTGGGCAAGTTTGCCGCGTGCGTCAGACTGACCAGCGCGCTGTAGGGCGCCAGGGCCCCTTGCTGCAACAGACCCATGGCGTGCTGCGGATGTTCGAAAAGAATCTCGGCCTCTTCTTGAGCGGTATGCTTGACCGGCTGATCGCTGAGGTTCAGGTCAATGCGCAACACGCTGCCGTCGCCCATGCGCCAGCGTGCGCTGACTGCGCCATAGCCCAGCACTTCGGCGTCCAAGGCCTGGGCTCCGGGCAAGCGCGGGACGATCACTTCACGGCGGATTTTCAGCAGTTGTCGATAGAGTGTTTCACTGGCTAGTTGCTCAGCGTGCTGCGCCTCCAGCTCAGGCCTCGACACCTCAAAGGTATCAGCCGCGTTAGGATCCGGGATGCGCTCACGCTTTTCGGGATCGGCAAAGGCACTGAACGCCTTGAACTCGTTGCGCCGACCCTCACGAACCAGCTCCGCCAGCTCGCCGTGATGGCTGGTGAAAAACAGGAAGGGTTGCCGGGCGGCTACTTCATCGCCCATGAACAGAAGCGGAATCATCGGCGACAACAGCAACAAGACCGTCGCCGCTTGCACGGCCTGAGGCGGGGCCAGTTGGTGCAGGCGTTCACCCAGTGCCCGGTTGCCAATCTGATCGTGGTTCTGCAGAAACAGCACGAAGGCGCTGGGGGGCAGGTGACCGCTGGGTTCGCCCCGGGGCTCGCCGTGACGGTTGATATGGCCCTGGAAGACAAACCCCTGGCTGAGGCAGCGTGCCAATTGTTCCGTCGGCTCTTGGGCATAGTCAGCATAATAGGCGTCGGTTTCGCCGGTCAGCAGCACGTGCAGGGCGTTGTGCCCGTCATCGTTCCACTGGGCGTCATAGCCGTGCTCCAGCAGGCTGGCCTGGTTGTGTTCGTTTTCCACGGTCAACCAGACATGCCGAACCGGATCTACCTGTTCGCGCACCCTGGCGGCCAGTTCCTGGAGAAAATCCGGATCTTCGATCGCATGCACGGCGTCCAGGCGCAGTCCGTCGAAACGGTATTCCAGCAGCCACATCAGCGCATTGTCGATAAAGAAGTCCCGCACCTCGCGGCGCCGGAAGTCAATTGCCGCGCCCCAGGGGGTGTGCTTGTCTTCGCGGAAAAAACCTTTTGCGTAACGGTGCAGATAATTGCCGTCGGGGCCGAAATGGTTGTAAACCACGTCCACAATCACCGCCAGCCCGTGGCCGTGGGCGCTGTCGATCAAGTGCTTGAGCTGTTCCGGCGTGCCGTAGGAGGCCTGGGGAGCGTAGGGCAGGACGCCGTCGTAGCCCCAGTTACGGTCACCGGGAAACTGCGACAGCGGCATCAGTTCGATGGCGGTTACCCCTAATCCAGCCAGGCGCGCCAGGTGCTGTTCGACGCCTTGGAAACCACCGAGGGCGCCGACGTGCAACTCATAGATCACAGCTTCATGCCAGGGGCGCCCGGACCATTGGGTATGGCGCCATCGGTAAGCATGAGGGTCGACCACCACGCTGTGGCGGTCAATGTCACCGGCCTGGGCGCGGGACGCCGGGTCGGGAACCTCCAGTTCGCCGTCGATGTTGTAGCGATAACGAGTGCCGGCGGGGCAACGGGTCTGGATCATGAACCAGCCATCGGCCTGGGGCAGTAGCGGTATTGAATCTCCAGTGTCGAGCTCGACACTCACAAAAAAAGCATCCGGGGCCCAGAGGGCGAAGCGGGTGTGCTCGGCATCGAGCATGACCGCGCCATGGGTCCAGGTTTCAGGCGTCCTTGACGGCATTGTTACCTCATTGTCTGGCCGATTTACCCAGTGACTTGGCCACTAGCTGTTCATAGAGTTCGGCGTAGGGTTCCACGGCCTTGCACCAGTTGAATGGCGCTGACATAGCCCGGCAGCGCATCGCGTTGAGCAGGTCAGGGAACTCGAAGACCTTGAAGGCCCGGCTCAATGCCTGTTTGTAACTTTCGGCGGTGGACTCATCGAACAGGAAGCCGGTGATGCCGTCTTCGATGGTGTCCGCCAGCCCGCCGGTATTGCGTGCCACCGGCAGCGAGCCGAAGCGCTGGGCGTACATCTGGCTCAAGCCGCAGGGCTCGTAGCGTGAAGGCATCAGCAGAAAGTCGCTGCCGGCGAACATCCGCCGCGCGTCGGTTTCGTTGAAGCCGATGCGTACACCGATCCGTCCGGGAAAACGCAGCGCCAGTTCACGCATGGCTTGCTCTTCCTCCGGTTCGCCGCGACCGATGATCGCGATCTGGCCCCCGGATTCGACGATGAACTCGGCGACGGCTTCGGTCAGGTCCAGGCCTTTCTGGTACACCAGGCGCGAAACCACGGCGAACAACGGGCCGCTGGAGTCGTCTAGACCAAACAGATCGCGTACATGAGCCGCGTTCACGGCTTTGCCTTCCCAGTCACCCATGGCGAACTGGCGGAACAAGTGCGTATCGGTGGCCGCGTCCCAACTCTCGTCGATGCCATTGGGAATGCCGCTGAGCAGGCCTTGTTGTGTTTTAGCCGCAAGAAAACCGTCGAGCCCGCAACCGAATGCCGGGGTAGTGATTTCCTGGGCGTAGGTGGCGCTGACCGTGGTGATATGACTGGAGTAGGCCATGCCGGCCTTGAGAAACGACAACTTGCCGTAGAACTCCATGCCTTCCTGCTGCAGCGCGTGCTCCGGGATACCCAGCTCCGGGCATGAGGCCAGGCTCAC
>NZ_WUUD01000018.1:165863-221486 GCF_009831705.1 Pseudomonas sp. PICF6
GGGTAGGCGTGCGTTGCCCACGCCAGTGCATATAGGCCGGCGCCAGACCGGCCGGCCAGTCATGGGCGTGGACCAGATCGGGGCACCAGTGGATTTGGGCGAGGTTGGCGGCGATATCAGCTGCGGCCAGGCCCAGCCGGGCGAAGCGAATGTGGTTGTCGGGCCAGTCGCGACCGTTGTTGGCCCCGTAGGGTGAGCCTTCACGGGCAAAGAGTTCCGGACAGATCAGTACGTAGATCACCAGGCCGTCGGCCATGTCCATCCGCCCGATCTTGCAGGGCGGCAGCGCGGCGTGGCCGCCCAGTTCACCGATGATGTGGATCGGGTTGCCGCTGTTCATCACCTGCGGGTAACCGGGGATCAGCACTCGCACGTCATGCAGGCCGGCCATGGCCCGGGGCAGGGCGGAAGAAACATCGCCCAGGCCGCCGGTTTTGACCAGGTCGGCAATTTCCGAGGTTACGAACAATACCTTCTTGCGATTGGGATTCTGCCTGACGACCGGGAGCAGTGCCTTGCCGCCGGTGGCCAGCACCGGTGCCGTCGGCGAGTCAGTCGCCAGCGGAAGTTGAGAACGGACTTGCTGTGGTTCCAAGGCAGCACTGATCATAACTTTCTCCCATTTTCTCGATCTGTTTCCGGCAAGCGCCAGAGCTGTTGTTTCATTGGCCGAATCCTGCGGCCAGGCGCACAAGCGCTACGCAAGGTAAGCAAAGCGCTGCCCAATGCGGTTAAGCGAATCAGGTGAAGGGGCTGCTTCAAGGACTTGCAAGGACTGCACCAGCCGTTGTTGCCCTACCTCTAACCTGACCCGTCGCCGTTGCGAAAAGTTTCCACTTTTTTTCGTCTGGACGACCGGTCGGTTTTCTCCCCGGTTTGGCAGTCTAGGTCAGAACCTAGAGCGGTGCGGCGCGCTTCGTCGAATTGTCCGACAATCAGCTTTGTTGGCGGCAATGTCTTACACGACAAAGCGGGATACGCACCGACGAAGTGCAGTTTCTGGAAACGTAATGGGTGTAAGGGGAAGGGGGTGTTTCATCGGCGTGCGCGATGCAATGGCGCGATGCACCATCAGGGGGCGGGTGAAATAGAGGCATTTTAGTGGCCATTGTTGGCCCGGAAATACGCTGTTTCTGTGGGAGCAGGCTTGCTCCCACTTAAAACGTGTTCAGTCGCCAGTGGGGGTCAACAGGCGGATCGGTTTGCCGGCCGCCCAGGCTTGCAGGTCTTCGATCATCAAGGAATAGAACTTCTGATAATTGTTCCGGGTGACGTAACCCACGTGCGGTGTGGCCAGTAGATTTTCCAGGGATCGGAACGGGTGGTCGGATGGCAGGGGTTCCTCGGCGAAGACGTCCAGGGCGGCACCGGCCAGGCGTTTGTCGCGCAGGGCGTCGATCAGGGCGGCTTCATCGACGATTGGACCGCGTGCGGTATTGACCAATAGCGCCTGGGGTTTCATCCAGCCCAGCGCCTGGGCGTCCACCAAACCGCGGGAGCGGTCGCTGAGTACCAGATGCACCGAGAGAATGTCAGCCTGTTCGAACAGTTGCTGTTTACTCACGTAGGTCACACCCACTTCTGCGGCCCGTTCAGCGGTGAGGTTCTGGCTCCAGGCGATCACCCGCATGCCGAAGACCTGGCCGAACTGAGCTACCCGTGTGCCGATGCTGCCCAGGCCGAGGATCGCCAGGGTCTTGCCATGCAGGTCGCCGCCCAAGCCTTGTTGCCATAGCCCGGCGCGCAAGGCATTGGCCTCCTGCACCAGGTTGCGGGTCAGGGCCATGATCAGCGCCCAGGTCAGCTCGGGGGCTGCGTGCTTGTAGCTTTCGGTGCCGCATACCTGGATACCCAGTTCGGCGGCTGCCTTGAGGTCCAGGGCGGCATTGCGCATGCCGCCGGTGAGCAACAGCTTGAGGTTGGGCAGGCGGCGCAGCAGGCCTTCGTCGAATGGCGTGCGTTCACGCATCACGCAGATCACTTCGAAGCGGTGCAGGCGCGCGGCGAGGGTGTCGCGCTCGGCAGGGTACTCATGAATAAATGTCACCTGGCCGATGCTATCGAGCACCGACCAGTCCACCACGTCCCGCGCTACGTCCTGCCAATCATCGATGACTGCTATTTGCACCGCCATGGAACACCTCGTCAGGGAATGGGTTTGTTCAGCCAGCCCAGCAAGGCCTGGTGGAACCGGTCCGGCTCTTCCATCTGTGGGGCATGCCCCAGATGGGCGAACTCCACCAGGGTCGACTGGGGAATCAATTGAGCCACCTGCTTGCCCAGCACTTCATACCGGCCCAGTTTGGCTTTCACGGCCGGCGGCGCGATGTCGCTGCCGATGGCGGTGGTGTCGGAGGTGCCGATCAGCAGCAGCGTCGGTACTTTCAGGTCCTTGAATTCGTAGTAGACCGGCTGGGTGAAGATCATGTCGTAGATCAGCGCCGAATTCCACGCGACTTGCGTGTGCCCCGGCCCCTTGTTCAGCCCGGCCAGCATGTCCACCCAGCGCTCGAACTCCGGTTTCCAGCGGCCACCGTAGTAGGTCTTGCGCTCGTAGTTGCGGATACCGTCGGCACTGAGTTTCAGTTCGCGCTCGTACCACTGGTCCACGGTACGGTAGGGCACGCCGAGGGCTTTCCAGTCCTCCAGGCCGATGGGGTTGACCATCGCCAGCCGCTCGACCTGATCGGGAAACTGCAAGGCATAACGGGTGGCGAGCATGCCACCGGTGGAGTGGCCGAGCACAATGCTTTTCTGCACCCCGAGGGCCTTGAGCAGGGCCTGTGTGTTGGTTGCCAGTTGGTGGAAGCTGTACTGGTAATGAGCGGGCTTGCTGGACGTACAGAAACCGATCTGATCCGGGGCGATGACCCGGTAACCAGCCTCGCTGAGGGTCTTGATCGAGTCGCCCCAGGTGGCGGCGCAAAAGTTCTTGCCGTGCATCAGCACCACGGTGCGACCATTGACCTCGCCCTGGGCCGGCACGTCCATGTAGCCCATTTGCAACGATTGGCCCTGGGACTGAAGGGGGAAGTGCTTGAGTGTGTAGGGGTATTCGAAGCCTTGGAGTTCCGGGCCATAGGCCGGGCCTTCAGGCGGGTTTTCGGCCTGGGCGAACAGCGGCAGGGCGGCCGTCAGAAACAGGCTGGGTAACCAGCGAGCAGTGGAACGCGACATGGGCAATCTCCTTTGGGCATCCGGCCGATCCTGGCGTGGCCCGATTATGGCGACATTAACCACAGGCAACCCAAAGTCGCGAACGTTCAACCCATCCAGCCCAGGGTCGCGAGGGCGAGTGCGCCATAACGCAACCCTTTGGCCAGGGTCACGATCAACACAAAGCGCCGCCACGGCTCGCCCATCACGCCCGCCACCAAGGTCAGTGGATCGCCGATGATGGGCATCCAACTGAGCAGCAGCGACCAACGCCCATAACGCTGATAATGCACGCGGGCCTTGTCCAGATGCGCCGGACTGACCGGAAACCAGCGCCGATCCTTGAACTGCTCCAGGCGTGTGCCCAGCCACCAGTTCACCAGCGAGCCCAGTACGTTGCCCACGGTGGCGACCCCCAGCAACAGCCAGATTTCATAGCGTTCGCTGAGCAACAGCCCAACCAGCAGTGCTTCGGATTGCAGCGGTAACAAGGTGGCGGCACCGAATGCCGCCAGGAACAAGCCGATGTAAGCCTCGCCCATCAGTGGGCCGGGTAATCCGCCACCACGGTTTGAGTCCCGTCGCTTTTCAGGCCGATCACCTGATACGCATCACTCATGCCGTCCGTTTCCATACCGGGCGAACCCATGGGCATGCCAGGCGCGGCCACACCGAGCAGGTCGTTCCGTTTGCTCAACGCCAGGACCTGGTCGGCCGGGACATGCCCCTCAACGAATTTGCCATTGATCTGGGCGGTGTGGCAGGAGCGCAGGTTTGGCGCAACACCCAGGCGTTGTTTGACTGAACTCATGTCGGTTTCAACATGGTCGTTGACCTTGAAGCCGTTTTCTTGCAGATGTGAAATCCATTTTTTACAGCAACCGCAATTGGCATCGCGGTGTACGTCAATGGTGATCGGTTCGGCGGCCTGGGCCAGGGTGGTGACAAAAAACGCGCTCAGGGCGAGCAGGTGCAGGGGATTGGCCATGGGGACAGTCTCGTGTCGAACAGTTTGGGAGGAGGATAACAGAGTAGCGAGCGTGAGCTGACAGTGGGCTGAGGGGCGGATTACAGAGTTGTCAGGTTGGGGGCGATGCTGATTCGAAGTTCGGCGCAAACCCGCAGAACTCTGCGGGAGCGAGCCTGCTCGCGATCGCGGTGGGTCAGCTTGGCCAGTGTCGACCTTGCCGCCGTCATCGCATGCAGGCTCGCTCCCTCAGGTTCATATGCAAACAGCCTGGGGCGTTTCAGCGCACCTTGAACCGCCCCATGATCGCATTCACCCGGCTGTTGGCTTCCAGCAACTGGCGGGTGTTGTTCTCGCTGGCCAGGCCACTTTCCACCAGCTCTTCCACCATATGGCGGATCTGCACCATGCTGCGATTGATTTCCTCGGTCACGGCGCTCTGCTGTTCGGCAGCGGTGGCGATCTGAGTGCTCAGGCTGTTGATCTGGCTGACGGAACCGGCCATTTCATCCAGTCCTGAATTGACCCTGGACGTGGCGTCGGCGGCCGACTGGCAGCTGGCCTGGGTGTTTTCCATGGCCGAAACCGATGAACTCACGCCCTGGGTCAAGCGCGTCAGCATTTCGTTGATTTCCGAGGTGCTGGCCTGGGTGCGGGCGGCGAGGGCGCGTACCTCGTCCGCCACCACTGCGAAGCCTCGACCCTGCTCACCGGCCCGGGCGGCTTCGATGGCGGCGTTAAGGGCCAGCAAGTTGGTCTGCCCGGCAATGGCGCCGATTACGCCGAGAATCTCGGTGATGCGTTGAGCGTCCTGCTGCATGCTTTCGACTTTGCGGGTAGCACTGGCGACTTCATCGATCAAGGCCACCACACTGTTGGACGCCTCTGCGACAACTACCCGAGAATGGTCGGCATGTTCATTGGCGCGTTGGGTGAACGCAGCGGTTTCGGCGGCGTTCTGCGCGACGCTTTCGGCGGTGGAACTCATCTCGGTGATGGCCGTGACGGTCTGATCGGTTTCCGAGGCGTGGCGCATCAGGATTTCGCTGGTGTGGGCTGAGGTCCGTTGCAGGTTGTCCAGGCTTGTCGCCATGGCGCCGGTCGCCTGGGTGACTTCGCCGATCATGTTTTGCAGGTAAACGATGAAGCCGTTGACCGAATGACCGATCGCCCCCAGTTCATCCTCGGCGCGGATGGTGATGCGCCGGGTCAGGTCGGCATCGCCGGTGGACAGCGCATCGATGTTGCTCTTGAGTGTCTTCATGCGGTTGGTCAACTGACGGATCGCGTACAACTGCATCAACACCAGCAGGATCACCATCGGGATCTGCAGCAGGCTTAACGTGCTCAGTACATCGTCGCGCTGGGCGGTGATCAGGCGGGTTGGCAAGGCGGTAGCCAGGAACCACGGCGAACCTTCGATAGGCCGCATGAAAAAGGTACTGGCCTCACCCTTGTTATCAAATTCGACCCGCTGCAACGGCTGGTCTCGTTGGGCCAGGCCGGCCTTGACCTGTGCGGCGAAGGGCGAGGTTGCCGCCAGTTCGCTGATGTTCTTCAGCACGATGGGGCCGCTGATGCGCGAACTGTTGCTGATGATCTTGCCATCGCCTTCCACGATCAGCATCTCGGCGCTCAGCTCGGCTTCCTTGCGTGCCACCAGCTCATTGAAGAAGCCCAGGGTCACGTCGATGGTGGAAACGCCATAAGGCGCGCCGTTCTTCTGGATGGACATGGCGCAGTTGGTCCGCGGCTCAGCGCTGGCGTCGTCTTTATAGGCGGCGGCCCAGGCGCACTTGCCGGCGGGTGTGGCCATGCCGCCCTTGTGCCAGGGTTGATCGTAATAATTCGGCGCCGCGTCGCTGTTCCAGAAGGTATTGACCACCAGTTTGCCCGACGCGTCGCGGTGCCAGAACGTGCTGAATTTGCTACGCCCTTCGGCCCGCTGATTAGGCAGCGGCCAGATCCCGCCACCAAAGACTTTCAGCTCGCCGTACTGATCCACCAAGCCAGGCAGGACCCTGTCTATGGCATCGCTGTCGAGCAGCGGGATGGTCTGGGTGATGCTGCGTTGCTGCGCCTGAACCTTGTTCAATTCCCCCTGGATCTGCTCGGCCACTTCGCTGATGCGATTAAGCGCCACTTGCTCTTCGGTGTGGCGCAGTTTGGGCGCGACGAGATAGCTGATACCCACGACGGTCAGGATGGACAACAACAGGATGAATGAAATCAGGAACAGCGTGTAGCGCGCCTGAATGGTGCGAAATGCGGGCATGTGGGAATCCTTGCTCGAAGGCGTCTTTCGGGAGCTGGCACAATGGCCTGACTTATTTTTATCGGCCCGTCGCTGGACAGCTTGAGGGGTGCCCACATAGCAAACATTACCGCTGATCGGGAAAGATCGCAGCGTGAACGCCGCGATCTTCCAGCATTTCAGCGCGACTTTTTTGCGTGGCCACAGCGCCGAATACTCCGTTTTTACGCCGCCGAACCTGCCTGGGCACTCCTCCAGATGTGCCCTTGGGCTTGCACTTGTTCGTGGAGCCGTTGCATCGGCTCCGAATGCAAGGTGAGCGGGCGATCCAGGGCGCCACGGTGAAACAGCGCCTGCCAGCCGGGGTCGCCTTCGGCAGGCATGATCCCGGTGAAGATGAATCCGGCGTCCATCAATCGTTGGTAATCGTCGGCGAATTGCTGACGCAGTCCGAGTCGCACTGAAAGTGACCAATGGGCCGGCAAGCGCAGCAGTTGCCCGGCCAGGCGAAGGCCTATGTACCCGGCCACAATGTCGATTCTTCCGGGCAGCTGTCGGATTTGAAAAGGCTGTACCGAAGGCAAGGGCGCCTCGAGCGAGGTACCAAACAGCGATGCCAAGGGTTGCGTCAGCCATTGGCATGCCGCGGGCCATTTGAGGTGCGGCAGCGGGCGGCGATGGCCGCTGACCACTTGGCTGCCGACCACGATGGTTTCGGCGTGGACCGTGGCGAAAGGTGAGGGCACATGGTCAGGCAGCAGCCCGGTGTCATGGAACCCCAGGCGTTGTGCCAGACGCTGGCTGTAGCAATGGCTGGTGACTTGCTTGATCGACAGCCTGGCAAGTCCGAGGTCCTGGCAGCTGTCGAGTAATTGCTGCCCCAGGCGCGTCGCAATCTGGCCGCCCTGCACCGCGGGGTCCACCGCGATCAGGGCCAGTTCCGCGTCTTCACCATCGGCCGTCTGCCGACACAATGCGGCATGACCGACCACGCGCTCATCCTCCACGGCGACCATGGAGTGCCAACGGTTCAGCAGGTTGTGCAGGCCAATCATGTGTGGCAGGTAGACGTCTGGTGAGACGTAGTGATCGCCGTAAACCCGGCGGAACAATTCGCTGGTTCCGACGCCATCCGTGGGCCTGAACGCTCGGATGACCACGCTGCTCATCCGGCGTGCCTCGCTGTCAACGGAGCATAGGTGCGGCGGTCGATGATCGACAGGTGCTTGCCAGAGCGTGGATGGCGTTCCAACGCTTGCAGGCCGCAGGCCTGGACGTGCAGGTCGAGTTGGTCGATACCCGGATACTGTTTGGTCAAGGCAGCTTTCAATGTGTTGGAGAGTGACTGGCAAGCCTGGGTTTGCCCTCCAGGCACCCATTTGAGCAACACGCGGTCGTTGTTCTGTGCGTGCTCGATGATCAATTGCCACTGAAGGTCACCGCCAATGCTGCGGATGATGTCGCTGATTTCCTGCGAAAACAGTGAGAAAACGCCTACCCGCACTCGCTGGCTTTTCGCGCTGCGGCCCTGAAGCGCGAACTTGCGTCGCGGGGTGCCAACCGGCTCGCGCCAGCACGCTCGGTCGCCCACTGGATACCGCACGATGGGCATCAGGGTTCGGGTGAGGTTGGTCACCACCAGATTGCCGGGCCGATCGCACGCCTGGATGACCTCACCGCTCAGTTCATCGATGATCTCCACCCGTATCTGTTCGCCGAATACGCGGTGCTCGCCCAGGTTGCAGTCCGGTGCGCTGGCGCCCACCAGCCCGGCGTCGACGCTGGCATAGCCGATGGAGGCGAAGCGTGCCTGTGGGAAGGCGCGCTGCAACGCAGGCAACTGGCTGTCGAACAGATTTTCTCCGCCGAACAGCACGGTGGTGATGCCGGGCAGCGTTCGCCCCTGTTGATCCAAATGGTCGGCAAACGCCAGCAGGTGCGCAGGCACGCCGGCCAGCACATTGATGCGGTGGCCGGTCACCGCCTCGGTCAGCACGTCGAGATCCACCGCCCCGGTGAACGGGAATTCGGTGATGGCTACATCGACTTTGCCAAGGGCGCCATGAATGAACAGGAAACTGGCGTACAGGTCTCCGGAAAAGAACAGGTTGGCGATTCGATCACCAGCCCTCAGTTGTGCTGCCAGGCTCTGACCGAAGCATTCGAGCATCCGCTGCCATTCAGCGTGGGTGTACACAGACAGCTTTCCCTGACTGGTCGTGCCACCGGTTTTGTAGATCAGTGCGTCTTCGACTTTGCCGGTCAGTACGTCCCAATGGTCCAGGTCATGACTGCCGGCCCAATAGTCGGCGACGTCGACAATGGGGACATCCTCCAGAGCGCAATTCTGCGCGGGTAAATGCCGTAAAGACTTGCGGTAGAACGTTGAATGCGTACGAATATGGGCGAGCCATTGTTCGAATGGTAAAGAGGTGCTCATCAGGGTTCTCTCGGACTCTAACGTCCGCTTATTCAATTACACGGGAAAACAATCAAGCGGTGATTCTGCGATCAATCACCAGCGGTACTTTGCCGCTGTGTTTGTTATGTTCGAAACTTGTCGCCGGACAGGATTGCACGTCCAGTACGAGCATTTCGGACTCCACCAGCGTGGACAGCAGTTCGAGGCCCATGACCTGGCTCCGGACCGTTTGTGCATCGCCATCGGCGCGAATCAACAGGCGTTCGCAGCCGCTGCTGTGGTAATCGAGTACGATCTGAATGGCCGTTTGTGCCTGCTCAGCCAGCTCGTGGGTATTGATCAGGTACGTCACGATGCGTATCAGGGCGCCGTGGCGCTGGCGCAACTCGAACCGGGGTGACTCCAGGCCACACGGGCAGGGAGCGGTGAGCCAGCGCCCGCAATCACCAACTTCGTAGCGGTGAAGGGGCTGCGCTTGGCGTCTGCGCGAAGTGAACAGCAGCCGTCCGGTTTCCCCCGACGCGACCGGAGCGTCCAGTTCCAGCTGGACGATCTCCAGGTGTTGAATGTCCTCCATGAGGTGGAATACACCCTCGCCGCTGGCAGTGCAGGCATGGCCAAGGGGACCCGCGTCGACGCTGCCATAGATGGCTGAGCGAATACTTGTCACGCCGCAGTCCTCAAGCAACTGACGGCAGCCTGGCCCCAGGTGCTCGCCGCCCAGCATGACTTTGCGCACGCCGCCGTAGCCTTGAAGGGTTTCTCGCTGGCTGGAAAACAGGCGCTGCAAGGTACTTGGCATGCCAACCAGGGTATTGACCTTGTGAGCGACGATCATCCGTGCGATCTCTTCAAAGTCCGCATCTGACGTCGCACCCATGGGGTAATGCACGGCGTTCATGTGCTCCAGTATTTTCGAGAAGCTGAAGAAGCCACCGTAGAGGTTGCCGCCATAAAACAGATTCATCACCCGATCCTTCGCCGGATCCAGACCGGCCGCGCGCAGTCCATCGGCGGCGGCCCGCATGTGGCGATCAAAATCGCGGTAGCTGTAGGGCGACAGCACCGGTGCGCCGCTGCTACCACCTGAGCGGAAGAACAACTGGGCCTCGGGTGCGGCAGGCAGCGCCAGGAATGCCGCTTTGTCCATGATCGGCGTCGAGGGTGAAATGGGTGTCGTGGTCGGCGGGGCGTCCAGTGTCACACGATGACTGGCGACCTCTGGTTCAAGACCGACCGATACCCGACGACTCAATCGTTGCAGCGCGTAGACGCCGTCGTGAGGCTCGCCCTCGTAGCCTTGCTGGATGTCTGCGGTTGCCGAGATGCGGGTCACGCCGGCGGCCAAGACGCGACGTGCCAGTTCAGGCGCCCGTTGCGGTTCACAGATCAGCGCGCAGCTCTGCAACACGTTTCGCCAGGGCAGCAGGGTTTCGGTGATCAGCCCGTGGGGCACCGGTCGTAACAAAAGCGTGCGAAACAGTGGCGATGGCAACAGGTCGCGGTGATGCTCCCAAATAATGCGCCAGCCGTGGCCTTCCCAAATCTGGCCGGTTTGTCCTGCAAAGCTGTGGTCGAGTCGGGCAAGTGCCGTGCGGGTGGTGATCTCGCACGCTTCGGCTGCACTGGTTTCCAACGCTGGCCATTGTCCGGCGCGTCGTTCAAATGCGTCAGCCAGGGCGTCACCCAGTGCCAGCATCTGAGCCGGCTCGTCGCTGTCCACCAACAGCCACTGGGGACTGGAACAGGCTTGCTGATCGAGGCGGCAGACCTCATCCACCAGACTGTCCAGCGCCTGCTCGTTGACGGCTTGCGGCGTGACATAGGCGAAGCTGATGCGATGTCCCCAATCGATCCAGCGGCAGCCGCTTGGAAGCTGGTCACGCATGGCCTTGAGTGCTGTCTCGCCACCCCAGGCGCTGACGCCCTGGGCCAGCGCGAAGAGACGCCGGCACTCGTGGTAGGGCACTGGCAGCACCGCAACGTAATCGCGCAACTGGCCGCTTGGGTCGCAATCGAGGAACGTCGCCAGCACCCGCGCCGTCAGGTCTGCATCGCGCGTGCTGGGTCGCAGCCAGTTGACGTTGCCCGCCAGCAGGCTTTCCAGTGCCGCGAAGAACCCCAGCAGCGGAGCATTGCCGGGGGTGACATGCACCACCAGCCCCAGGGGTTGCCAGCTTTCGAAAGGGCCATCGCTATAGTCGATTCGGCGCAGCGAGCGCGCGTCCGCCCCCAGCTCCCGTTCGAGTTTGCGGCTCAAATGCTTGCGTTCGCAGAAGGCGATCAGTGCCTGGCGCTGGTCGTCGTCCAGGAACGGAGTTTGTTCTGGGGCCCGCAGCATCTGTGCGAACGCCTGCGCACAATCGAGCACGCTATCACTGGGGGGCGGTGCGTCCAGAAGAGCAGGCAGTTGCGTCTGCAGGCGTTCAAGGGCTGTATCGAGGGGCAGATCAGCGTGCAGTTGGCCATTGATGAGATACATATCAATTCTCCTTGATCAATTCGGAAGCGGCCATGGCGCAGCTTCGGCTGGCACTGGTGCCGGCCCGACCGTGCAGCTCGAACCATTGGGTGTTCAGGCCGCACTCACAATTGGCCGGATGCAGGGTCGCCAGATCGCTCATCACCACGGCATGGGCGGGACTGGAAGAGATGTAAGGCGAGACGAATGACAACAATCCCGCCTCGCCGAAGGGCTGGACACTGAAGTTCGAGGGGTGACGTATGAAAGCTTTCGAATAGACCGGCACATGAAACCTGTGATGCGCACATTCGATGTACGGCACGGCGTGCTCGACGGCACCGTAACCGTCGCGGCAGCGGTGCGCCTCAATGCCCAGTTGCCGGGTGATGTGTTCATAGACCTCGTGGCGGGGGATCTCCTGGGCGGCCTGTTTTTTCCAGCCGCCTCCCAGAAATACCAGGGAGTCGGGGGCAAGTTTGAGGTTCGGCGTCGCAGTTTCACGCATGCGCTCAAGCGCATGACACAGCAGCGCCGGGAAGCCAAAGATCCGCACCGGCAGGCCCTCTTCGGCGAACTCCTGAAGGGTCCGGATCGCGCCAAAGACATCGAACTCATGACCTTTTCCGGTGCGCCGCAGCGCATGAAAAATCCGATTGGCCGGTGCGAAGCTGCGCAAGAACTGGTCCGTATGAGCGGTGCCGACGTGATTGACCTTCTCCGGTTCGTGACTGAACAACAGGTAGTTGCAGGGCGAATCCGGCGTGAACCAGCCGTAATGTTCAAAGATGCGCGCCACCATGCCCTGGGCCGCGGCCATGCTGCGCTCGTCGTAGCGCATGCGGCTTTTCTGGCCGCTGGTGCCGGAGGATGTCAGCTCTAGCGCGTTCTCGCCGGTGGGGCTGAGCAACAAGCGCTGTTTGAAGTAATTGGCGTAGATGGGCGGCAAGCCCGACCAGTCAGTCAAATGCTCCAGATCCTCTACCGCCAGGCCGTTGGCGTTGAGCCAGTGTTCGTAGCCGGGGGTGTGGTGGCAATGGAACAGGCTGATCTGGGCCATGGCCCGATCAAACAGACCAGCAGGTACCGAATCGGGATCGTAAGGCTGCGCCAATGCACACAGCGCATCGGCGTGGGGAAAATGAATCATGGGTAACGTTCCTCAGGGAGGGGATTTTCAGACGTGAGCGGCCGGTTGCGACAGGAACAGACGCAGCGCCACAAGGCAGCTGAGCCCGGCAATGCCGACCATCAAGGCAAAGGCGTTCAGGCTTGTTCCGGCGCCCAGCAGCGCGAGCAGTGAGCCGGCGGTGCTCATCACTGCGATGGAAATCATCCCGACCATGGCCGAGACCAGCCCTTTACTGTCGTCGCTGGCGAACAGCGCCAATCGATACAAGGCCGCGTTGCCCATGCCCAGCCCCAGGGCGTAGAGCGCCAGGCCGCTGACCAGCGCGGGTACGCCAAGGTTGAACAGGCTGGCGATCACCAGTGCGATGAGGCCGGTAGAAAAGGGCCACAGGCTGTAGCGCAATACCCCGCGCACGCCCACCCGCTCCACCAGGTGATTGAGCAGGAGATTGCCAAGGATCACGCCCGAGAACACCGGGATTTGCCACAGGCCATAGACCAGGGGCGACAGGCCCTGGTCCTGGATCAGCAGCAGGGGGGACAGACCGATCCAGGCAATCAGCGGCAGGCTCATCAACCCCAGCGCCACGCACGCGGCCATGAAGCCGGAGTGACCCAGCAGCGCGCCATAGCGCCTGATGAGTGTGCGCAGTTCGAACGGCTCCAGGGCCGGTTGCCGGGGGCAGGAGTGCGCCAGACCGGGGCTTCGGGGCATGAATGTCCATAAGGCCAGCCAGCTCACTGCCCCCAGACCTGCCAGCAACATGAACAGCTCGCGCCAGGACAGCCATTGCAGCAGCAAGCCACCCAGCAGCGGCCCCAGCAAGGGCGAGAGGAGGGCGAGATTGCCCAGCAACGCCATGACCTTCACAGCGTCCGACTCGTTGAATACTTCCTGGATGGCCGGGTAGCTGACCGCGATCACGAAACCCAGCCCCATACCCTGGATCAAACGAAGCCCGTTGAATCCCTGCATGTGGGTGACCAGGGTGATCGCCGCGCAAGCTAGGACAAAACCGGCACAACCGGCGAGCATGAATGCACGACGCCCATAGCGATCGGATAACGGACCGATCAGCCACGGCAGCAGAACACCGCCCAATAGATACAGATTGAAGGCGTAGGGGATTTTATCCGCGGGCGCATCCAGTTCCCGGGTCACCGCGAGCATGGCCGGCATGACCAGGTCGCTGGCCAGATAAGTCAATAGTTCGAAAAGAGCGATAGCCAGGCAAAAACCTGTCAATCGTATTGGCGAAAGAGTTGCCAGCAAGGTTTGCATGATTTCCAACGTCGATTTTCGGTAAGGAGGTAAGCGCCTCTTATTCGAGAATACGTTGGGGGAATTCAGGGCCGAAAGAAGTCTTCCCCTTTGTTTGTGGCAGAAATATGAGTTAATTCTGTAAGACAAAAGTCCGCCAGGGGCGGACTTCTGTGGTGATGCAGGTAATTAATCTGATGGGCTTCGGTTGCGTGAGTACGCCCGTTCGGCTGTACCA
Source organism: Pseudomonas sp. PICF6 (assembly GCF_009831705.1). Lineage (NCBI taxonomy): Bacteria > Pseudomonadati > Pseudomonadota > Gammaproteobacteria > Pseudomonadales > Pseudomonadaceae > Pseudomonas > Pseudomonas sp. PICF6. Next base: position 179,754 of record NZ_WUUD01000018.1, read on the forward strand.
TGAGACCCCGTCTGCTGCCCGCTATTTCCAAAACACGGTATGGGGCTGGCAAGCACGGGGATACAGAGCGGATACATTCAGGAAATTGGCAATGACTCAATCGCAACGTTTGAAATACTCGATTCTGGTGGTCCTCGTGGTTCTGGCGATCATGCTGGGACTGACCTGGATGCAGAACAACGGCATGATCAGCGAGCAGCTGTTTCAATACATCGCGATTGCCGTCGCGGTCATCGTGGTCGTGATCAACGGCGTGATGCGACGCAAGGTCAAGCCCTGAGCGCAGGCGTCACTCCCCGCCCTGGAGCACGTGCATGGCCTTGCGGTGCAAACTGTAGGTCTTATCGGGGTTAAGGGTGACGACACCCTCGCTGCACAGGCGCTTCAACACCTCGCGCACGCTGAGGAAGGACAATGGAATGTCCAGCCCCAGCAGTTGACTGTGTACGCCCCGCACACCCAGGCTGCGGTTTTCATCGGCGGCCTTGAGTAATGCATCGATGACCTTGAGGCGAATCAGGCTGGTTCTGAGGCCGAAGCTCTTGAGCAAAAGCCTGATGTGTTCATTGCTACCTCGTTCTGCCGGCCTGTCGAACAGGTTGTGAGTGGCTGTCGCCGGAACGCCGGTCGACCTGGGCTTGCCCTCCATGGGCTGACGCGCGTCATGCATGCAAAAACTCCTTACCAGCCTGTTCAGAAAAGGTCACGGATACTCTCCTGTAATAGGACGAACGAACGCGGCCAATCATGAAGGCAAAAAGCTGAAAAATTTGTCTGGAGGCGATCAAACGCCCGTAGTCAGGCGGTGCCAGGCCATTAATTTTTTTTCATCCCATTCGTTTTCAAGGGAGGCACATTCCGGCCAGGCACGCGGTATGTGAATTCCCAGGCAGCCGTCCTGGTTTTAGAAAGTATTGGATCAGGAGTGAACGTGAGAATGTCCGGGCAGTTATCGAGGTTTGGCCTCGCAGGTGTGTTTTTCGCAGTGAGCCTGGGGTTCAGCTGCGTCGCCAGCGCTCAAAGTGATAAAGAACAGGCCAGTGCCGAGATCCGCCGCACCAGTTTTGGCGTGCCACATATCCGGGCTCAGGATGAGCGCGGGTTGGGCTACGGCATCGGGTATGCGTACGCTGAGGATAATTTATGCCTGCTGGCCAATGAGATCGTCACGGTCAATGGTCAACGCTCGCGCTACTTCGGCCCGGAGCAGGTCACGCTCGAACAGCGGGAGAACCGCGTCAGCGATGTATTTTTCAACTGGCTCAACACGCCGCAAGCCGTTTCCGGTTTCTGGCAAGCCCAGACGCCTCAAGTACAGCAACTGGTCGAAGGCTATGTGGCGGGTTTCAACCGCGCGCTGGCCGAACGCAAGGCCATCGGCCTGCCCGAGCAATGTGCCAGTGAGTGGGTGCGGCCGATCACCGCGCTGGACCTGGTCAAACTGACCCGGCGCCTGTTGGTGGAAGGTGGCGTCGGCCAGTTCGCCGAAGCCCTGGCGGGCGCTCAGCCGCCACAAGCGACGGCGGACGTTGGCGAGCCGAGGACAGGTTTCGCAGGCGCTGCGACCCGGCAGCAGCGTTTCGCCCTGGAGCGTGGTAGTAACGCGGTCGCCATCGGCAGTGAGCGCTCCTTCAACGGGCGTGGGATGTTGCTGGCGAACCCGCACTTCCCATGGCTGGGGGGCATGCGTTTTTACCAGATGCACCTGACCATTCCCGGCAAACTGGACGTCATGGGCGCGGCCCTGCCAGGCTTGCCCGTGATCAACATCGGTTTCAGCCAGCACCTGGCCTGGACCCACACCGTCGACACCTCTAAACATTTCACGCTGTACCGTCTGCAACTCGACCCGAAAGACCCGACCCGCTACCTGCTCGATGGTCAATCCGTACCGATGAGCCAACAGACGGTGACGGTGGACATCAAACAACCCGATGGCCAGGTGCAGAGCGTTTCGCGGGTGGTCTACGGCTCGCAGTTCGGTCCGATCGTGCAATGGCCCGGCCGGCTGGACTGGGATGACAAGTTCGCCTACAGCCTGCGCGATGCGAACCGGGAAAATGATCGGGTGCTCGCCCAGTGGTACGCCATGAACAAGGCCGTCACGCTCAAGGACTTGCAGAGTGCGGTCCATGAGATCCACGGTATTCCATGGGTCAACACCCTGGCGGTGGACGATCAGGGGCAAAGTCTCTACATGAACGTGTCGGTGGTACCGAACGTCGATGCCGACAAGTTGGCCCGCTGCAGCGACCCGCGGGCAGGGCTGCAACTCATCGTACTGGACGGCTCACGCGGCGAATGCGCCTGGGATATCGATCCCGAGGCCGTGCAAAAAGGCATTTACGCCGCCGACAAGCTACCGCAGTTGTTGCGCCGCGATTATGTGCAAAATTCCAACGATTCGGCCTGGATGGTCAACCCTTCACAACCCTTGTCCGGTTATTCGCCCTTGATCAGCCAGCAAGACCAACCGCTGGGCCTGCGTGCGCGTTTTGCTCTGCAGCGGCTGGGTCAACTGGCCAAGGACGGGCCGGTGAAGGTCGATGACTTGCAGCGCATGGTCATGGACGACCAAGTCTACCTTGCTGATCAGGTGATGCCCGACCTGCTGGGCTTTTGTGCCGGTGACCTGGGGGCCGATGCCGTGACGTTGACCCAGGTGTGCAACGATCTCAGGGTCTGGGATCGAACCGCTGGCCTGGACAGCGGATTGGGCTTCATTCATTTCCAGCGCATCATGGCGCAGTTGCAGGGGGTGCCTGATTCATGGCGTGTCCCGTTCGATCCGCAAGACCCGCGACATACTCCAAACGGCCTGGCGATTGAGCGTGCCCCGGTGCACAAGGCTGTGCGTCAAGCCATGCTGGCCTCGCAGGCCTCTGTGAAGGCCGCCGGATTGCCGAAGGATAGCCGCTGGCAGGACATCCAGGTTGCCAGCAGTGGCAGCCGGCAGACGCCAATCCACGGCGGCCCCGGTGAGCTGGGGATCTATAACGCGATTCAGAGCGTGCCAGGGGCCAACGGCAAACGGGAAGTGGTCAGCGGCACCAGCTATCTGCAAGTGGTGAGTTTTGATGGCAAAGGACCTCGGGCTGAAGGTCTGTTGGCATTTTCCATTTCCAGCGACCCGGCATCGCCGTATTCGGCCGACCAGACCCAGGCATTCTCGAAGAAGCAATGGAGTGCGCTACCATTCACCGAACAGCAGATCAAAGCCGATCCGCACTATCAGGCGGTGATTATCCGTGAGCGTGATGAGGCGGGCAGGGTGGCCGCGCACTGATCGCTGTTGTTTTACACAAAAGCCGCGACCTGATCAGGTCGCGGCTTTTTCAGTTGGACGGCCGTTGACCGATGGAGTTGAGGACTGGATTGCCGTCCTGGTTCTGCGTCAGGTAAACCGGCAGGACTTTGGGCAACGAAGGCACCAGGTTCTTCACTTCGTTGAGGTTGTAGATACCACCGATACGCAGGGCGCCCGTGCTGTTGTCGGCCAGCATGACGGGATGCTCGAGATAACGATTGATCAGCGGGAGCGCATCGCTGAGGGCAAGGTTGTCCAGCACCAGCTTGCCGTTGCGCCACGCCAGCGAGCTGTCGTTGGCATCGACTTCACGGATTTGCGGTTGGTAGTCGCCAGCTTTGTAGCTGGCCTGCATGCCCGGCGACAGTTGCGAGCCGTTACTGGCAAGTGCCTGGTTGCTGGTCACCCATACCGAGCCCTCCACCAGCGTCACCCGGACCTGATCCTGATACATCCATACATTGAAGCGAGTGCCGGTCACGCGCACCTGGCCCTGGCCGGCCCGTACAACGAATGGGTGTTGTGTGTCATGGCTGACGTCGAAAAACGCCTCGCCCTTTTTCAGCGTCACCCGACGCTCATTCTTGTAATTGGCAAATACCAGTTCACTGCCCAGGTTCAGTTCTACCTGGCTGCCGTCACCCAGGGTGATGTGACGCACGCTTGCATCCGCTTCGAATCGTTCGTAGGAGTTGGCAACCCAGCCCAGGTTCCAGCCCGTGTAGGCGGCCAGGGGCACGCCCAGCACAAGCACCGCGGCTGCGACAGCCATCCGACTCCAGCGGGACCGAGGTCGCGGTATTGGCGCGGGAGATGGTGCCGCTTCGACACGCGGAAGATGATCGGCCACGGCCCAGATCTCCAGCATGGCTTGGTATTCGAAAGCGTGCAGGGGATCGGCATCGTGCCATTGTTTGAATGCCAGCCGTTCGGCGTCGGTGCAGTCGACGGCGTGCAAACGCATGCACCAATGCGCGGCCGCATCGGTAATGGCGTCGTATTCGGCTTCCGAGAGTGTATGTTCGGTCATTGACTCTTCCTGGTTTGCCGCATTCTAACCTTCGGCATGACCTGTCGAGAACCGCCATCATGGCGTTTGCACATCAAAATGAGCCTGTTTTTTCCGGTCAAAGGCTCGAACACCGGTATGTCGTGGTTATAGCGTGGCATACATCTCGTGAAAAAAAGATCAAGACCCGTCCGCGCGCAGCGTTCGCAGAGGCCGTTTAAAACGTGGCAGCGGGACTCAAGGGTGGGGAGTCCAGCTGTCGACCCAGCTCACAGATGAGTAGCGTCATGGAGTCGGCGTTTCGCAAGATCACGTCGATGCGTGCTGTCGGTGAACCTGGATCCAGAAAGATACTGCGCGCCTCGCTCATGCTTCTGGCGCCGGTCATCTTCAGGATTTCCCGGGCCATATCCCGATGCTCGGGGAAAAGCTCCAGGCTCTTGAGCCCGCCGGCTGCACTGTCCCAGCCCATGAATAGTTTGGATCGTGGCGTGGTCAACGACAGCCCGTTGCGTTGCTGGTCCTTTTGATAATTGTATTTTGAATGTCCGAACTGAGTGGCATTGGAAATCAGGTCCAGAAACGGCAGTGCCGCGTCCAGATAGACAATATCGAGCGTGTCGAAAAGCTGATGAGAAACTTCGTGGATAAGCACCGCGGCCTGGGCGTGGGCATCGACATTGAAGGAATCCGGGACCGCATCCTTGTACCAATCCAATCCGACCTCGAAGAAATACTGGGTGAGATAGATTCTTCCTGCCGTTTCCGGTTCGAGCACGAATGCAGTGGCTCTATCGTCCATGTATTTCAAACGGCCGATTACAAGGCGCTTGGCGTTGCGGGTTTCCCAGGACGGATCAGCCAATGCCCGGCACAGCGGCGAGACGGCGGTGTGTATTTTCTTGATCAGGCTGGCGTCGACTGTCCTCACCCCAAAAAACGTCTTCAGGAAGGTATCCAGCCGAGAGCCCGGCGGGACCTGATGTTTGATCTGATCCAGATTATGCAGGGCGTTGAATGAGTAATACCTGGCCACCTCCAGGGCCTGCTCGATCATGTTTGCGTAAGCCGGGTATTTGCGGCGTATTTGCGCCATGCCCCGAGCCTCAATGTTGAGCGACGTTGAAGCCTTGTAGTCGCTGTAGGAATTGGCCAGCGTTGACATCACTTTGCCGTAGCGAATGGTCTGCCGTTGTGGGTCTACGGTCCATTGCTGGTTATCAGGCGACTGCCTCAGTATTGGGCCCTCTCCCTGTTCATGGACCACGCGCCAGACCTGATTGGCTTTGGCCACCTGAAAAACCATGCCGGCAACAGGTGCGTAAAGCTTGTCGGACCCTGGGGCCCTGTAGGTTCCGTCGATCCGGTTCTTCTGCAGGTTGTGCAGGCTCACCTCCGTGGCTTCGAAGGCCCGCAGGTTGGTGCGCGTCGGGGCGGTGGAGGCGATGTCTTTCCAGCGGGGCGGGGTCGCCATGGAGGCGTTCTGCGTGCCGGGACTTATCGGGTCGAGCAGGCCGAAGGTGTCGTCGCGATTCAGGAAGCCAAGTGAGACCATCTCTGCCGCGCCGGCGATGAAGTCGTGCAAGCCTGCTTTCCAGTCATGCTGCTGCAGGGATTCAGAAGAGGCCTTGAAGTCTTGGTAACTTTCCCAAAGCGTTTCGATAAACGTCAGTTTGCCTTGCAACTGCCGCCCCACCAGTTTGACGCCGGCGCTGAACAAATGCAGGGCCGTTTCCCAGTCAAACTGGCGGTTTTTTTCTGTTTGTGCGCTCAGCATGTCCGATAACAGGGTTGTATTGTCGTTGAACAATACATCGAACAGGTTGGTCTTGATCGGATTGGAAGCCAGGGTGATTTCCGATAGAGAACCGACCGTGGCGGCGAACAGGTTCTTGAACGTGGCTTGCTGGCTTTCGGGAAGTCGACGAATCAGCAGGTCCTGCAACGCGCCCGGCGTGTTGAAGGCTGCAATGAGGCTGCCCTGGTCCTTGAACTCGGTGAAGTTGTGGCCCGCATGGTAGGGGGAATACAGCACATGGGGGGCAGTATCATCGGTGCTTGATCCGATCAGGTAGAGCCCCAGTGCCTTGATCGCCGCAGCTCCCCGGGTTTTGATCAGCTCCAGTGGACGAATCAACGCGCTGGCGCCGTCCACTGCCTGGCGTGCGATGGCATCCGGCATGTCCAGTACCTGGCGAATCAAGTCAAACCCTGTGGGAGAAAGGTGCTGTTGTAGATGCAGTGCGTGGGCATGTTGCAACAGTTGCCAGGGCAACTGCCGGCGAAATCGCTGCTTTCTTTTCTGGCCATCGGTCGAGGTAGTGGAGAGTTCGTCCAGAACGATCTTTTTATAGGCAGAGGGTATGTCCAACGACAGCAGCATTTGTCTGACAGCCGTCTCGTTCAGGCTGTCGGGCAACGCGCGCCCGGAGGTCGAGGACACCCTGAAGCCTGTCTTTTGAGTGAAGTCGGCATGATTGAGGGCGAACTCGGTCAAGCTGCTGGCGGGCCCCGCCAACGCATGGTTCGGGGTGATCAACAGGGTGGCAGGATCCAGGTCTTTTACGGCGAAACGCGCATCCAGGAGCGCTTTGAGCTTTTTGCTCACATAGGTGTGCAGGGGCTCGATACCGTCCAGATAATCCTCGTCATCGTCGACACTGCTTCTGTATTGCTCAAGCAGGTCAACCTGTAGGCGCTGTTCTTCAAGTGGTGCGGCGCCAAGCCAGGCGGGGAGTTTCTGTTGCAAGCGGATCGCCTGGGCGATACGTGTGGCGTGTGTCAGATTGGTAGGCGCGGCCTTTTCAAGCAATGTGCCCAGGCTTTTTACCCGTTCAGGCCCTGTCAGTTGCCAGTCCCCGCTCTTTAGCGTGCTCAGATACCTGTATTGGGCCTCGAACAGTGCGTTGAACGACTTCATCCGATTGAGCAGCACGTTGTCTTCGATCAGCTCAAACACATCCAGTTGATAGCGTCCATGGGGCTTGCGTTGGGCGGGCCAGAGGTTGGCGAGCAGACCAGAGCGCTTTCGTGAGTCGAGCAGGTGGCGATTCAATTGCTGGGTGGCAAGTTCGACTGAGGCAAACACTTGTAAACCGTCGGCCGGTGTCCAGAGAATTGCCAGGCCGGAATGAGGCGTATCCAGCCCGCCGCGTTCGGTCAGCAGGAAACAATTGGCCAGCGGCAAAGAGACGGTTTTGCCGTCCTCGGTACATGCCAGCCTCAGCGAATAGACATCGGGCCGGAAGCCCTTTACCCCGATGCGTTGAGTGCGGTCCGGATATTCGGCATCAAAGGCAAAGACCGCGGCGATAAGGTCGCGCGCGGCGGGAGACAGGGTTGCGTTGAGTTCTCTGAGTTCGGCTTCTGCACGTATTCCCAGGGAAAAGACGTTGGTCAGTTTAGGAAGAAGGCCTTTCAATGCGTGACGCAGCGAGGTGTCGCTGGAGAGTGGCAATCGGCTCAGTTCGGCATTCAAGGCCTCTTCGACACTGGCGTAGCTCTTGATCTTCCTCTCCAGTTGATCAGCCATGAAATTGGACGGGCGCAGGTCCCCGTAAAAAACCGGCTGCGTGCCCCAGTGTCCAGCGGTTTTTTGCGTCAGCAGGTTTTTGCCGATCAGGCTGCGTATGTCCAGGGCCTTGTCAACGAGCGCGTGGACGTCCACGTCCCCCTGGCGGGACATCTCCATTGCGAAATGAAGGTTTTTCGACTGTTTGCCGATGATCGCATCAGCCAGAGACTCGAATACCGGCCACGTCACCGCCTTACCTGACACCTGGGGATCGTCAAAGCGCAGGAAGCGGTTGCGCTCCTCCAGGCTGAGCAGACTGTAGAGTTCTTCCTTTCGCCCTGCGCCGGTGGGGGTATTGAGCAGTGCATCCTTGAAACCCAGGTAGTTGTCGACTTTCTCAAGGCCGTGACTGGGGGTATAGAGATAGTGTCCCTTGGCGCTGATCATCAAAGAACCCGCCAGCTCTACGTAGAGCGGCTCATATTCCCAAAGACGCAGGGTTTCGATAAACAGCAGCGGTTCGTCCGGGCGAGATGGCCTGTACAGCCGCAGCAGTTCCTGGGCGTGGGCCTCGGTGAGTTGTCTTTTCTCCCGCTTGATCAGAATCGTGGCTTGTAGCGCATCGCTGAGAACTTGGGAAAGAAAGCGCCGGCGCGAGGTATTGAACGGGCCGGTGGCGTCCCAATAAGCGTCGATACAGTGGGCAAGGCTGGGGATCAGGTTGCTGGCGGTCACCTTCAACACGCTCTCCCATTGACGCTTGTTTTGCGGTGATACGGTGATGCCTGGATGAATGAAGTCAACGTCTTGCCCGGCGGGCCGACCCTGGCTGTGGAAGTAGGCCAGGACCGCCTCGCTGAGTGTCATGCTTCTGGTCAACTGGCTTGTCTTCTGATTCCCCGCGCTACTCCACGTGCTCATGGTTACGCGGGTCTGTCGATGATCAAAGTTGGACAGCACCTCATTCAAGATCGCGTCAAGCATCGTACTGAGGGAGGGTAACTTGATCAGTTCATCCACCATTGTTCGGGCGTTGAGGCTTTGAGCGAACTCGATGGACTCGACCAGGGTGTTGAAGACGTCACCGTCGATACGTTGCCGGGTAGTCCTGATCGCGGAGGTGCTGTTGAGTTCGGCGCGCTGGGAAATCGATAACAGCCGAAAAAGATCGTCACGCTCGGCTGGACTGTCCAGCATTGCTTCCATCTTCTCTTCGAGAGCTTCGGGGCTGTCGAATTTTCTGATTCCGCCGTAGGGCGTGTAGAGGAACGCAGGCTGGGTCTGCGCTGCGTCTGCGTCTGTCAGCGCTTTGAGCACAAGGCAGCCGGCCAGCGGGATCGGCGCGTTTGCGTCGACCTGCAAGCGAATCGTTTCGGCAGACATGGGGGGCGTCTGTGCGGCGCGCAGCGTATGGTTGGACAGGGACACATGGTGCAGCCAGTCGAGGTCGGCCTGGGTCAATCCGTGGGGGGCGTTCAAGTCCTCCAGGTTATTGGCGGCCAATACCTCGGGAAATAATAACGGCGTCGTTGCAGTGGTCATCGTTGCTTCTCGCTCAAGGCGCCGCGAGGCGGCACGTTTGGTGGATGAGCGGCCAGACTAGGCAACGATCAATGAGCCAAGGTGGTACATAGTTACCGCACCCAAGCGCGGTGATCAGCGTAATCCGGCACGAGCAAGCTTTGCTCCGACAGTGAAGCGGTGTTTAATCAGCCGGCTGGTTCCCCTTACGCTGTTGCTACCTCCAACAATCACTCTGGAGCTTCAGATGTCTGCGCTATCCGATCATGCCGGTTCAAGCACCCTGTCTTTTTCCGCTTTGGTGAGCTTGCTGGAGAAAATATTCCTGCGACACGGCACGTCGGCCGAGGTCGCGCGGGCCCTGGCCGAAAACTGCGCCGGAGCCGAACGTGATGGCGCCCACAGTCATGGGGTGTTTCGCATTCCCGGTTATGTCTCGACGCTGAAAAGTGGTTGGGTCAATGGTCAGGCAGTACCCACGGTCGAAGATGTGGCATCAGGGTTTGTACGGGTGGACGCTGGTAACGGCTTCGCCCAGCCGGCCCTGGCCGCCGCACGTCCGTTGCTGGTGGCCAAGGCCCGCAGCGCCGGGATTGCAGTGTTGGCGATCCGCAACTCCCATCACTTCGCTGCCCTGTGGCCGGATGTCGAGCCGTTTGCCTATGAAGGTCTCGTGGCATTGAGCGTGGTCAACAGCATGACGTGCGTGGTGCCTCACGGTGCTGACCGTCCACTCTTTGGTACCAATCCCATTGCCTTCGCTGCGCCACGGGCCGATGGTGAGCCGATTGTCTTCGACCTGGCCACCAGCGCGATTGCCCACGGAGATGTGCAGATTGCTGCACGCAAGGGCGAGTCACTACCGCCAGGAATGGGGGTGGACAGCCTCGGTCAGCCGACCTGCGATCCGAAGGCGATTCTCGAAGGCGGGGCGCTCCTGCCTTTTGGCGGACACAAGGGCTCGGCGTTGTCGATGATGGTCGAGCTGCTGGCGGCCGCCCTGACCGGTGGCAACTTTTCCTTCGAGTTCGATTGGCACAACCATCCTGGGGCCAAGACACCCTGGACCGGTCAGTTGTTGATCGTGATCGACCCGAGCAAGGCCGCCGGGCAGAACTTCGCCGAGCGCAGCCAGGAGCTGGTCAGGCAGATGCATGGTGTCGGGTTGCGACGGCTGCCGGGTGATCGTCGACACAACGAGCGCAGCAAATCCAATGAGCGGGGGATCGCACTGGACGGGCAGACATTGGCGCAGTTGCGGGAGTTGGCGGGTTTGTAAAGCCGGCTTCGGATGAGGCTCTGGCGGTTCACGCATCTGTGGCGAGGAAATCTCCTCGCCACACTATCAGTGATCATTCAAACAGGTTTTTGCCAAGGGCTTAACGGCGTCCGAGCAACAACCCCACCACCAGGCCGAAGCCTGCGGAAATGGCCACGGTCTGCCATGGATGTCCGCCGATATAGACTTCGGTGGCATCGACCATCGGCCGGGTCCGCTCCCGTGCGCTGGCAACCGAATCCAGGGCTTGTTGCAGCTTCTGCGAGATCTGGTCGCGCAGGTTTTCAGCGTCTTCGCCGACCAGTGAGGCGCTGCTTTTGAGCAGCTTTTCCGATTCCTCAATCAAAGCCTTCAGTTCACTGAAGGCTTGATCCTTGATTTGCTCTCCATTCCCTTGCAGCGTGCTTTTGCGAGCCATTGAGGTACTCCTTGCTGATGATGGCAGTGAACAATGGAGTGCTGCCCTTGAGCAAAAGTTGCAGCGTCTGGCAGCGGCAGCACTGTGGATCATAAAACGTGGTTAAGACGCGCCTCTTCAAGGTGTAAGATGGCGCATATTTACGCAACAGGTAATTCCCATGAGTTTCAATCTGGCTGACAAGCCCCTGGCCGAGCGCGCGGCACTGGAAGACGAAAAGTCCCGACTTTTTGAACTGTGGCAAAACAATCTGGGCAAGGCCAAGGGTGACGCGGCCCGGTTGTTCGGCGAGCGTTCCAAGCGCAAGGGCAAGTGGTCCGAATGGGTACGTGCCGAACTGGACGGCATGTCGCCGCCTGAGTACGCCAACATGGTGCGCAGTGAAGTCAATCGTCTGATGGCAGCCAACAAATAAACCTCAGGCAAAGGTCGCGATGATAGCCTCACGCACCTTGACCACGGCCGGGTCCATCTGCGTATGGGTTCGCCAGCCCAGTTCGATCGGGTAGCGGGGCAGGTCCAGCGGGCAGGGCAGCAACGCCAGGCCACTGAGGGAGGCGATCGCCGCGGCGGCATGCAGCGGAATGGTCGCCACGGCCTGGCTGCCCTTGAGCAGGAACGGCAGGGCGGCAAAGTGGGTGGTCGAGGCACACACCCGCCGGCTCAGGCCAAGGCCGGCCAACCCTTCGTCGGTGATGCCGATGAACCCACCGGAAGACACGAGCAGATGCTCACGGGCCACGAACGCCTCCAGGGTCAGCGTCTGCTGGTCCTGCGTCAGGCTGGCCGGGTCGACGAGACAGGCGTAGTCGCCTTCGCCCAGTACCTGACGGCTGAGCAAGCGTTCGGTAAACCCTCCCGCCGTGATCGCCAGATCGAAACTGCGCTCCATCAGCGCCCGGCCGACGATCTGGCTATGGGTCTGGCGAAAAATCAATCGCAGCCCCGGCGCCCGTCGTGCCACGTCCTCGATCAAGCGCCGGCCATGGGCAATTTCGAAATCATCGGACAACCCGACGATGACCGAGCGACCTTCGTAATGACTGGCATCGGGGTCAACCATCGCCAGGCTCTGGCGACATTTATTCAGTGCGTCGCTGATCACCGGTTTGAGCTGATTGGCCCGTAAGGTCGGCGCCAGGCCGCGGCCAGTGCGCACAAACAATTGATCGTCATACAGGTTTCGAAGCCTGCGCAGCGCCGCGCTGATGGCCGACTGGGTCACGCCCAGGCGTAGCGCGGCGCGGCTGGCGCTGGATTCATCGTGCAGGGCTTCGAAGGTCTTGAGCAGATTAAGGTCGACATCCGCGATATTCATAACACTCATATCATTTAGCAGCGTATGGGGCTTTATTCATGATCGTCTGGCACCTGAAAATCAGCAACCCCAGATGATCGAGGAGTTGAAAACCATGCCCAAATCCATTGTGGCTGCCCTGCAGATCGGCTCGTTGCCCGGAGGCAAAGCTGACACCCTGGCGCAGATCCTTACCTATGAAGATGCCGTACGCCAGGCCGGAGCACGCTTGGTGGTGATGCCCGAAGCGCTGCTGGGTGGGTATCCGAAGGGAGAAAGCTTCGGTACACAGTTGGGGTACCGGTTGCCCGAGGGACGCGAGGCCTTTGCTCGTTATTTTGCCAACGCCATCGACGTGCCGGGCAGTGAAACCGAGGCCTTGGCCGGGTTTTCGGCGCGCACGGGGGCAAGTCTGGTAGTGGGTGTCATTGAGCGTGACGGCAGTACCTTGTACTGCACCGCCCTGTATTTCGAGCCCGATGCCGGCCTGGTGGCCAAGCATCGCAAGCTGATGCCCACTGGCACTGAGCGTCTGATTTGGGGTAAGGGCGACGGCTCGACTTTACCGGTGATCGACAGCCAGGTCGGTCGTGTAGGCGCTGCGGTGTGTTGGGAGAACATGATGCCGCTGTTGCGCACCGCGATGTACGCCAAAGGGGTGCAGGTCTGGTGTGCGCCGACGGTGGATGAGCGGGAGATGTGGCAGGTGACCATGCGTCATATCGCCCACGAAGGTCGTTGCTTCGTGGTCAGCGCCTGTCAGGTTCAGGCCTCGCCTCAGGCGCTGGGCATTGAAGTGGCGAACTGGCCTGCCGAGCGTCCCCTGATTGCCGGCGGCAGTGTGATTGTCGGCCCCATGGGGGACGTCCTGGCCGGTCCGCTTAAAGGCACAAGCGGGTTGTTGACCGCCGAAATCGATACCGATGAACTGGTACCGGCGCGCTACGACTATGACGTGGTCGGCCATTACGCCAGGCCAGATGTGTTCGAACTGGTGGTGGACGAGCGGGCCAAACCCGGCGTGCGTTTCACTCGTTGATTTACCAAGTGGCCGCGGTACCCGGCAAGTCCAGGGTGCCGCGATCCACGAAGCGCAGGGTGCCGAACAGTCCACCGGCCAGTTTGCCTTTGAGTACATAAGGCAGGTTGTCCAGGCTTTGGGTCTGGCTCAGGCCCAGCGTCTGGCGCAGCACGGAGAAAGCCGAGATGCTCACTGGCACGCTCAGTACCGCCTCGGAGAACCGTGGGATGGATCCGGTCTGATCGCTGACCCCCGATGCCAGTGTCCGGCCATTAACCTCGAGGTCGAGCGCGACACCGTTGTAATCGATGGCGGTTTCGTTAGGGTTCTGCAATCGCAGTTTCACGGCAAAGCGCATCTCCAGCTCCTGGCTGGGCAACGGTTCGATGCCCACCACGGTGATGTTCAGCGGATCGCGGTGCGGGAAGAGGGCGCAGGCGCTCAGACTGAGCAACATCAGGAAAAGGGACACACCGAGGGCTCTGCGCATGGATAAACTCTCACGATAATAGGTAGGGCAAACGGGCGAGCTGTTGAGCACGATAACCCACATCTCTCTCAAACCACCGCACATCACGCGGTTTCCCGTCCAGTTCAATCCAGACAGGGCTCATGGCTCCTGACAGTTTCTGACACCAGGCTCTGCTAATCTGCGTCAGTCTTTTTTCCGGATCGTCCATCGTGTCGCGTACCACTCGACTGCTCACATTATTGCAAGTCTTGCGAGGCAAGCGCTGCCCGGTTACCGCTGCGACATTGGCGGCCGAGTTGAAAGTGTCCGAGCGCACGCTCTACCGCGATATCGCCGAACTCTCGGCCCTGGGGGCGCCGATCCAGGGCGAGGCGGGCATTGGCTATGTGTTGCGCAGCGGCCTGTTCCTGCCGCCATTGATGTTCACGGCTGATGAAATCGAAGCCATTGTGCTGGGGCTGCGCTACGTTGATCAGCGTGGCGACGAGGTGCTGGGCAAGGCTGCTGCCGACGCTTTGGCCAAGGTGGCCGCAGTGCTGGCGCCTGACGTCCGGGATGCCCTGCGCAACCCCACGGTATTGCCCGGGCCTCCTGGCTATGGCTATCCACAGAATACGGTGGAGCTGAATGTGTACCGCCAGGCCATTCGCGCCCAAGCCAAGCTGCATATCGATTACGCCGACGTGAACAAAACCCCCAGCCAGCGCCTGATCTGGCCGTTGGCCCTGGGTTTTTTCAATGAGGCGCGGGTAGTGGTTGCCTGGTGTGAACTACGCGGCGCCTATCGGACCTTTCGCACTGACCGGATTGCTTCTGCCACCGAGCAGGGCGAGCGCTATCCTGGCCGGCGCAGCGACTTGTTGCGCGCCTGGTTCAAGCTGATGGAACTGGACGAAATGGGGCGTTTCACTCCTGACAAAAACTGACACAAGGCTGTTCTAGCATGGTGTCAGATCGATAAAACAAGGAGCCCTACCATGTCCAATCCCGTCTCTTCCCTGGCCCCGGCCATTGCCGGCTACATTGCAGCCGCCAATGCCCGTGACAGTTCGGCGGTGACGCGTTTTTTCGCCGAGGATGCCAACGTGTTCGATGAAGGCCAGCACCGCGCCGGTACCCAGGCCATCGCTCAATGGATGGAAGACACCGCCCGGCGTTTACAGCCTCGGGTCGAGGTGCTCAATGTGCAGCAACGCACCGGCAAGGTGCTGGTGCATAACCTGATCTCCGGAACTTTCCCCGGCAGCCCGCTGGAGTTGCGCTACACCTTCCGGCTCGACGAGCAAGGGAAGATCAGTCGGCTGGATATCTCGATCTAGATGTTTGCACGTTGGTTCGTCAACACCTGTGGCGAGGAGATAGATCGCCCTCGCCACAGGGTTTTGTTTGGGTTCACAGACAGGTGAGATCACTCACTCAAAGCCGCCGACATGGCATACTCCCCGACCTCGTTTTCCGGATCAGGGCCGTATGACTTTCGACTCCCCCTTGAGCGCCTGGCAGCATGCCATCGAACACCATGGCTTTGTCCAGGATGAAGCCCAGGAACTGGCCATCATGGCTCTGCAAGAGTGCCACCAGGCACTGCACGAGGGGCGCAAGTCGATCCAGGGCGTTTATCTCTGGGGGCCGGTCGGCCGCGGCAAGACCTGGTTGATGGACCGTTTCTACGAAAGCCTGAGGGTGCCGGCCCGTCGTCAGCATTTCCATCATTTCATGGCCTGGGTGCATCAGCGCTCGTTCCAGCTTACGGGCACGCCGGACCCTTTGCAGGCATTGGCTGCAGAACTGAGCCAAGAGGTCAGGGTGTTGTGTTTCGACGAGTTGTTCGTCACCGACATTGGCGATGCCATCATTCTGAGCCGTCTGTTTCAGGTCATGTTCGAGCGGGGCATGGTGGTGGTCAGCACCTCCAACCTGCCGCCCGAGGAGCTTTATGCCAACGGCCACAACCGCGAGCGATTCCTGCCCACCATCACGGCGATCAAGCAGCACATGCGGGTCGTGCCGGTGAACGGATGGCAAGATCATCGCCAGCATCCGGGAGCATTGCAGCAGCGCTACTGGCTACGCGACGGCGGACAACCCGATCCGTTGGAGGCTGTTTTTGCCCAGTTGACCGCAGGACAGGCGTCCAACAGTTTGCCGATTGAAGTTGGCCATCGTCTGCTTCAGCCCGTGCGGGCCAGCGATACGGTGCTCTGGAGTCGTTACGCGGATATGTGCGAACAGCCGTTCTCAGCCATGGATTTCATGGCACTGTGCGACCGTTTCAAGGCCATTCTGATCAGCGACGTACCCAATCTGAGCGCCGAGCAGCGCGAGGGGCGCATTGCCCGTGGAACCGAAGACGGGGTTGAAAGGGTCGAGGCCGGTGATCGTGAGTTGCCGCAGTTGTCCATTCATGATGACGGTGTGCGACGGTTCATTGCCCTGGTCGATGAATGCTACGACCGCAAGGTGCCGTTGTACCTTTCGGCACAGGTACCGATGGACCGGTTGTACACCGAGGGCTATCTGCAATTCCCGTTTCGTCGTACGCTCAGCCGCCTGCAGGAAATGCAAATGCAGCGTTTTGGTCAGTCCGCCTGACCGTATCCCGCCGACGGCACCGGAGCCGTCGGTACTACCGAAGTGAGATGGAACGCCGTGGAAGAAACCAGGGACATTCTTGTATTGCAAGCCAGCTACACCAATGCAGTCCACGCCGAAGCAATCTGTTATGTGCTCAACGGCTATGCCGAAGATCCAATGGGCGGTGGTCAGTCGCTGCCGCCGGAAGTGCTGCTGCATCTACCCGAGGAACTGGCCAAGCGCCCGCATGCCTTCAGCGTACTGGCTTTCGTCAACGGCGAACCAGCGGGCCTGGTCAATTGCTTCGAAGGTTTTTCGACCTTCGCCTGCAGACCGCTGGTCAATGTCCACGATGTTGTGGTGATGAAGCCGTTCCGCGGGTTGGGGTTGAGCCAGAAGATGCTGCAGAAGGTCGAGGATATCGCCCGCCAGCGTGGTTGCTGCAAAATCACCCTGGAAGTGCTTGAAGGCAATGCCATCGCCCAGGCCAGCTATACCAGGTTTGGCTTTGCCCCTGGCATGTTCGACCCGGCCCATGGCCGTATGCTGTTCTGGACAAAGCCCCTGTAGAGGCCGCTCCTGTGGTAGCGGGCGAGGGCGGTGCGGTTATTTTTGCACGACCCGCACCGCAGGCGCCTTGGGCTGCATCAGGCTGAAGTCGATCAAGGCTTTGCGCTGGTGTTCATAAGGGTTGCCGATCAACAGCGGGCGGGCCTTGAAGTCATCGCTCACCAGGCTTTTACTGCGGTCCAGCTCATCAAAACTCAAACCGGCCAGGTCTGCCCAGGTGTGGATCAAGTGAGCGCTGCTGTAGGGGCGTGACAGGTCAGCGCTGAAGTTCCAGTCATGAGTTTCACGCCACTTGGGCGAGGCCCAGGCGATGAACGGAACGGTGTACATCGGCGCGGTCGGCTTGCCTTCGTTGCGGCCAAGCGTGCTGTGGCCCGGCGAATCGAACACGTCTTCGCCATGGTCCGACAGGTACAGCAAAAAGCCGTTGGGGTCGGTTTTGGCGTAGTCCTTGATCAGGCTGGACACTACGAAGTCGTTGTACAGCACCGCGTTGTCGTAACTGTTGTAGGTCGGGACCTGGTCGTCACGCACCCCCGCCGGTACGCCCTGGCGGTCGGTGAACGTCTTGAAGCTGGGCGGATACCGGTATTGATAGCTCATGTGGGTGCCGAGCAGGTGCACCACGATCAGTTTGCGCGCAGCGCTGTCTGCCAGGGCCTGGTTGAACGGGGCGATCACATCGCCGTCGTATTGCGCCGCGTTCTGGTTGCGGTTGTTGTTCAGGTATACCTGCGCATCGGCTTGTTGAGAGAAGGTCGTGAGCATGGTGTTGCGCTTGGTCATGGTCTGCTGGTTAGTGATCCAGAAGGTCTTGTAACCGGCCTGCTTCATCATGCTCACCAGGGACGGTGTGCTCAGGTAAAGGTCTGGGTTCTGTTCATCGGCGAACGTCAGCACCTGCTGCAGCGCTTCGATGGTGTAGGGGCGCGGGGTGATGACATTGTCGAAAACCGAGAGCTGGTCCTTGAGCTTGTCCAGTTCCGGCGTGGTTTTCCTTGGGTAACCGTACAGGCTCATGCGCTGGCGGTTGGTGGACTCGCCGATGACCAGCACCAGAGTGGCGGGCTGGTCGGCCATGGCGTCCTTCAGGTGGCCCAGGGGGGCGATCTTGCTGGCGCTGTGAAGCATGCCCTGCATGTTTTCCAGTTGTTCGCCATAGCGCCGGTAAGCAACCAGCATCTGCCACGGCACGGCCGGCTCGATGCGACTTTCGAATTTCTCCAGGCCACCGGCAAATGTACCTGCACGCAGGGTGTGCTTGACCAGCGGATAGCCGGCAACTGCCACCACAATCGCAGTCGCCGCGACCATGGCTTGGCCGCGGGGCAGGTACACCGGGCGCAGACGTGTCCAGAGCCAATATCCGACGGCGGTATGGGCCAGGAAGGCCGCCACCATCCACCAGGCAAAATACTGCGTCATGTACTCGCCGGCTTCGGACACGTTCGATTCGAACATGATGAAGATGACGCTCTGGGAAAACTCCTGCTGATAGATGAAGAAGTAGCCCAGGCTGGCCATGGAGCAAGCCCACAGGACCACGCCGATCAGCGCAGCAAGTAAACGGGTCCGGGCAGGAAAGAGCAGCGTGGGCGCAAGCCACAGCGCGCTCATCACGAATGCCTGGCGAAACCCGGTGAACCCAGAGGTGTCGGTTACCAGTATGAGCAGTTGGGTAATGCCCGAGAAATACCAGAAAAACAGAAATAACCAGCCAAACCCGGCCCAGTCGAAACTTTTCGCAGTCGTTGTGCTGCGTTTGAACAAACTCATCAAGCGCTCCAGCCTTCCTGTCGACAAAGCCGCTGGCACCCAATGGATGCCCACAGACATGCGCCGAACTACCTAAAAGGCCGGGAGTATCGCGATGGGGGTGTGAAAAGTTTGTTAGATATTTGGTTACAAAACGAATGTCGGGGGGGCTGTGGCGAAGGCGTTATTTGTGGCGAGGAGGTTTATTTCCGGTGGTCGCGTTGCAACCTCACGCACTGAAACCCGCGCACTCAGGGGCTGGCCGCTACGTGTTGCGGCAAGAACACATGCCCTTGGCACGAATGGGTACACATGGAAATGACACCGGTTTGTCCAGTGCCACTTCCGGCGCCGCGCCTCTGCTCGGGGGTTACCGAGCCAGGGCCTGGCTCTGATGGGACAGCTGGGAGTGTTGCAACTGCATGCGCAATTGCGTCACCTCATCAAGCAGCAGATCACGCTCTTCTTTGAGCAGGCGTAATTCGTCGCGACGAATGGTCACGTAAAGGGTTTGGGGAGGACGTGCGGTAACTACGGAGTCCATTGCTCACCTCGCAAATGGCGTACATCAACTATAGAGATGTCGCCAGTATTTGGTCGACACCTCTACTATCGGCGCCGATTCTGATTTCTTTTGCTTGTGATTGGAACTTTTTTATTTTTCATGGTCGCTGTGTCTTTGGCCGGATCTGGAGCGTTATCCCTTGTGATCGCTCGAATTACCCGGAAACTATGCAGCAATGCTCTGGACTAACCTCCACTCGTCGATTGAGCTAAACCTTTGACACACCTTTATTTGTAGTAGGGAGCATCAGCACATGCAACTCGGGATCATTGGACTGGGCCGCATGGGCGGCAATATTGCGCGGCGCCTGATGCTCAATGGGCATACCACCGTCGTCTACGATCGCAATGCCGCCTTTGTTGAAAACCTGAGCCAGGAGGGCGCAACGGGCGTCGCGGATCTGCCGCAACTGGTGGCCGGTCTGGAAAAACCACGGGCTGTCTGGGTCATGTTGCCTGCCGGCGCACCCACCGAAGACACGATTAACGTTCTCAGCGAGTTGCTGGAGCCGGGCGACGTCATCATTGATGGCGGTAACACGTACTACAAGGATGACATCCGTCGCGCGCAGGCGTTGTCGGTCAAGGGCCTGAATTATATCGACGTCGGCACTTCCGGCGGCGTCTGGGGCCTGGAACGCGGTTATTGCATGATGATTGGGGGTGACGCCGAAGTGGTGAAGCGCCTGGACCCCTTGTTTGACAGCCTGGCGCCAGGGATGGGCGATATACCGCGCACCCGCGACCGCAAGTCCGACGATGATCGCGCTGAACGCGGCTACATCCACGCGGGCCCGGCCGGTTCGGGGCATTTCGTGAAGATGATCCACAACGGCATTGAATACGGAATGATGCAGGCCTTCGCCGAGGGCTTTGACATCCTCAAGACCAAATCCAGCGAAAGCCTGCCACCTGAGCAGCGATTTGACTTGAACGTGGCCGATATCGCCGAAGTCTGGCGTCGCGGCAGTGTGGTGTCGTCCTGGCTGCTGGATTTGACCGCCGACGCCTTGGCCAGCGATCCGAAGCTGGACGGCTTCTCTGGTGAGGTTGCCGACAGTGGTGAAGGGCGCTGGACCATCGAAGCGGCCATTGAGCAAGCGGTGCCGGTGCCGGTGCTCTCCAGTTCATTGTTCGCCCGTTTCCGCTCGCGCCAGCAGAGCACCTACGGTGACAAGATGCTCTCGGCCATGCGCTTTGGCTTCGGTGGTCACGTGGAGACGCCGAAAAAATGACCTCGATCGGCAGGAAATCCAAGGCAGAACCCGCGCCGCCGACCACGCTGTTTCTGTTCGGCGCCCATGGTGATCTGGTCAAGCGTCTGCTGATGCCGGCGCTGTACCACCTCAGTCGCGACGGGCTGCTGGGGGATGGCCTGCAGATCATTGGCGTTGACCATAATGCTATCAGTGATGTGGACTTCGCCCGGAAACTCGAGGATTTCATCCGTCACCAGGCGGCGAGCAAGGGCGGTGATGCCGACCGGGCGCTCGACCCGGTGCTGTGGGCCAGCCTGGCTCGGGGCATCAGTTATGTTCAGGGTGACTTCCTCGACGACAGCACCTACCAAGCACTGGCGGCGAAAATCGCCGCCAGTGGCACCGGCAACGCGGTTTTCTATCTGGCGACCGCGCCGCGCTTTTTCAGTGAAGTGGTCCGCCGCCTTGGCGCGGCTGGGCTGCTTCAGGAACAGGATGATGCCTTCCGGCGTGTGGTGATCGAGAAACCGTTCGGTTCCGACCTGCAAACCGCCGAAGCGCTCAATGCCTGCCTGCTCAAAGTCATGAGCGAAAAACAGATCTACCGGATCGACCATTATCTGGGCAAGGAAACGGTGCAGAACATTCTGGTCAGCCGTTTTTCCAACAGCCTGTTCGAGGCCTTCTGGAACAATCACTACATCGACCATGTACAAATCACCGCCGCGGAAACCGTTGGCGTGGAAACCCGTGGCAGTTTCTACGAACACACCGGCGCCCTGCGGGATATGGTACCCAACCACTTGTTCCAGTTGCTGGCGATGGTGGCCATGGAACCGCCGGCCGCCTTTGGCGCCGATGCGGTGCGTGGTGAGAAGGCCAAGGTGGTCGGGGCCATTCGCCCCTGGTCGGTGGAGCAGGCCCGCGCCAATTCGGTGCGTGGCCAGTACACCGCAGGCCACGTCGGCGACAGACCGGTCAATGGTTACCGCGAGGAAGCGAATGTCGCGCCCGACAGCAATACCGAAACCTACGTCGCCCTCAAGGTGATGATCGATAACTGGCGTTGGGTCGGGGTGCCGTTTTACCTGCGCACAGGCAAACGCATGAGTGTGCGGGACACGGAAATTGTCATCTGCTTCAAACCGGCGCCTTACGCGCAGTTTCGCGATACCGAAGTCGATGAACTGCAACCTACGTACTTGAGAATCCAGATCCAGCCCAATGAAGGCATGTGGTTCGACCTGCTGGCCAAGCGGCCGGGGCCAACCCTCGACATGGCGAATATTGAGCTGGGATTTGCCTACAAGGACTTCTTCGAAATGCAACCGTCCACGGGCTACGAAACCTTGATCTACGACTGCCTGACCGGCGATCAGACCTTGTTCCAGCGTGCCGACAACATTGAAAACGGCTGGCGTGTGGTCCAGCCGTTCCTCGATGCCTGGCAACAGGACGCGACGGTCCAGTTCTACAAGGCCGGTGAAGATGGTCCGTCGGCCGCAGATGACCTGCTGACACGCGATGGCCGCGTTTGGCATGCGCTCGATGAGTGATCAGGTGAAACACCCCATCCGGTTTTTACTCAGTGACATGGACGGCACGCTGTTGCTGCCCGACCACAGTCTCAACCAGCGCACTATCGAGGCCGTTCGCTCGCTGCGCGAGGCGGGCGTGATGTTCAGCCTCGCCACCGGGCGGCCGCCCCGGGCGATGTTGCAGCAGATCGAAGCCTTGGGCGTGGACCTGCCTACCGCCGCGTTCAATGGCGGTACGCTGGTCCACCCGGACGGCAGTTTCCTCGCCGTGCACTACCTGCCACCTGAGGCGGCTTTGGCGACGCTGGCCTTGTACGCCGACCAGCCTGATATCGAGGTCTGGGTGTTTGCCGACGGCGACTGGCTGGTGCGCGACGCCAACGGTCCGATGGTGCCGGTGGAGACGCGTGGGCTTGGCTATCCGCCGGTGCAAGTCGAGAGTTTCGAGCCTTACCTGGAACGTATCGACAAGATCGTCGCCACCAGCGCCAATACGCAGCTACTGGTTGAGCTGGAGGCGCGTTTGCATCCGCTGCTCAAGGGCCAGGCTCAGGTCTCGCGTTCGCAACCGATCTATCTGGATGTGACGGCGATGCGGGCAAACAAGGGTGAAGCGCTGGCGACCCTGGCAGCGTTCCTGGGGGTGCCGTTGGAACAGACTGCCGCCATGGGCGACGGTGGCAACGATCCGGCGATGTTTCACCGTGCGGGGTTGTCGATTGCCATGGGGCAGGCGGAGGAGGCGATTCAGCGTCAGGCCGATGTCATCACCGCAGCCAACACCGAAGACGGCGCGGCGCTGGCAATCGAGCGATTCATTCTGGCTCGATGAACCAAGCAAATCCTCAGGGCCGGTACCGCACCACCACTGCTCGATACTTGCCATGCAGAGAATAGCCGCCCACCAGGATCTTCCCGTCTGCCTGCAGCGCCAGGGATGTGGCGGTGTCGAGGCTGTAGCCCAGCCGAGTGCGGACCCAACCTCTGCCCTCACCGAAATCCGGATCGAGGCTGGCGTCCGGCAAGTGCCGGGCCAGAACGAAGTCAGTTTCGATACCGCCGATGGTGGCCCCAGCGCTCACCAGCTTTGCGTCTGCTTGAAGCTGGGCCGCCGTCCACTGACTGGCGCTGTTGCCAAATTTCAGGAACTGACACTGTCCTTGATTGCAGCGAGGGTCCGGCTTGCCGTCCCTGCCCACTCTTAGCGACAGGCAATGCATCGGGTCGCGGCTGCTGCCCAGTGCTTGCAGATCACCGTCTGGAAGTTGGACGATCTGGCTGACCATCACGCTGTGCTGTTGGGTCGTGATGGACAGGAAACCGTCCTCGCCAAAGCTGTCATCAAGTGTGCCGCTGGGATCATAGCGGGCCATCAAACCTTGTTGGGGCAAGTCAATCACTCCGCCGACCACGATGCTGCCGTCGGCCTGAAGCGCCACACAACCCAGCCAAGTGTTTTTCAACAGATGCCGGACCATCACAAAGCCGCGGTTGTTGAACGAAGTGTCCAATGCGCCGTCGGGCAGGAGCCGGATCAGGATGCCGACATGGTCAGATAATTGGTAATGATGATTGGCGAGGATGAGGATCCGGCCATCGGCCTGCACCCGCATGTCGCAGGCTTCAAGACCCGGTACGCCGGGTGGGAGCCAGGTGTCGCGCAGACCTTGGGAAAGATTGCCGCACAGCCGTATGACCTGCCGCCCGGCGCTGCCGAAGCTTTGAACGGCGCGGCCCTGCTGATCGAACAGCGCGATGGCGGGCAGGGTGCGGTCGGTGTTTTCGTAGTGCAGACCGGACAGCAGGATACGGCCGTCGGGTAATTCCATCACCTTGCCTGCCGTGGCTTCGAAGCCGCGCTCAAAAGAGCCGATCACATAGCCATGGTGTCCGAAGCTCGCGTCAGCCGAACCGTCGTGGTTGAGCCGTGCAAGCCCGAACCGGCTGCCTTCGGTCGTTTCGATCCGGGCTGCCACCAGGATCCTTCCGGCATGATCGACCGTCAGGCCCGTGGTCCGGCTCCCGAAGCTACCGGTAAAATGCACCCAGACTTTACCGTTATCGGCAAAGCCTGGGTCGAGTTGGCCGGCACAGGCTGCGGCCGTCGGCATTGCAAACGCGGTTTGATCGAGCATGCATGCCTCTCCTTGCGTGTCGATAAGCCCGGAGGGGCGACGACTGCATGAGGGCAACATTCAATCCCTGAATGTGACAATGCACAACTATCAGACGCTGCAGAAACAGCAGCGAATCGTGCCAGAACACTGGCTTTTCGATCCAGTGCAAAGCCTGCAATCCATCATCAGGTTTACCGCTAAGGATTTACTCAGGCATGGACCAGGATTGCAGGGTGTAGCCTTCCTGGCTCAACTCGGCACGGGCCTGTTTCAAGCAGTCAGCCAGTTGGGCCGGGTCGGTGTAGGCACTGCTTGGAATCTGAGTGCGGCCAATATGAGTATTGGTGCGGTCAATGACGGTCAGGCTCAGTTCACCATTACCGTCTTGTGGAGCCCAGGCCACGCATTGAAAAGGACGAAAGGCGCGGTCGGCAATCAAAAGAGCTTCGTTGATACGGAGCGGGGCGTTCATGGCGTTATCTCTTAAGTATGCCCAATCAAATGATGTGCCGTCGGTTGGGCGTACCGGGCGGCTGGTTACTTGTACTGATGTCTTGTAAGGGGGGGCAGGTCACACATTCCTTAAATAAATTTCGATTTTCTTTCAGACCCGGCTTTTGGACTTTTGTTTGAAAGCTTGATGAAAGATTCAAGCGGGCGACAACTAACGAAACGCGCGCTTATAACCACTTTAAAGCGAACTCGATAATCAATTGATACAAGCAGGTGTCAACTTCTTGCTACTGTTACATGCAGGTTCGCCAAACGACTGTTTTTCCTCATATTCCTTATTTTGGCGCCAAGGATCAGTCATGATCGAAGCCAGTACGTCGCGTCGTCTGCTCGTGGTTGATCCCTGCGATGATTGCCATCGCCTGTTGCCCGGATTACGCACCATTGGCTGGGACGTGGAGAGCTGTTCCCTTGAACATGCGGGCGATCGAACGTGCGATGTGGGCCTGTTGCGACTTCAACCTTTTCATCTGGAACGGCCGGAGGCGGTCAAGGAGTTGATCAGCCGCAGCGGCACCGAGTGGATCGCCGTGCTGAATCAGGAAGTGTTGCGTCTGAAGAATGTGGGGGACTTTGTCTGCGAGTGGTTTTTTGATTTTCATACCTTGCCATTCGACGTGTCCCGGGTTCAGGTGACTCTGGGGCGCGCCTTTGGCATGGCGCGTTTGCGCGGACAGGGCTCGATTCACATCAATGAGCCCGAACATGAATTACTGGGCGACAGCAAACCCATTCGGGAGCTGCGCAAATTGTTGAGCAAGCTGGCACCTGCTGAATCGCCAGTGTTGATTCGCGGTGAAAGCGGCACCGGCAAGGAGCTGGTGGCGCGCACGCTGCATCGCCAATCCCATCGGCGCAACAAACCGTTCATTGCCATCAATTGTGGCGCGATACCGGAGCATTTGATCCAGTCGGAATTGTTCGGGCACGAGAAAGGCGCTTTCACGGGTGCCCATCAGCGCAAGATCGGGCGGATCGAAGCGGCTCACGGCGGCACGTTGTTTCTGGATGAAATTGGCGACCTGCCGTTGGAGCTACAGGCCAATCTGTTGCGTTTCCTGCAGGAGAAACACATCGAGCGGGTCGGAGGCAGCCAGCCGATCGCCGTCGATGTGCGGATTTTGGCCGCCACCCATGTGGATCTGGAAGCAGCCATCGAGCACAAGCTGTTTCGTGAAGACCTGTATTATCGCTTGAACGTGCTGCAGGTGCTGATGGCGCCGTTGCGTGAACGCCATGGCGATTTGTCGATGCTGGCCAGCCACTTCTCGCATTTCTACAGTCAGGAAACCGGTCGCCGGCCTCGCAGTTTCAGTGAAGACGCGTTGGTGGCCATGGGCAAGCATGACTGGCCGGGCAATGTGCGTGAGCTGGCCAACCGGGTACGTCGCGGCCTGGTGTTGGCCGAGGGGCGGCAGATCGAAGCGATGGACCTTGGCCTGACAGGTCATCAAGGGCCGGTGGCGCCGATGGGCACCCTTGAAGACTACAAGACCCGTGCTGAGCGCCAGGCGTTGAGCGATGTGCTTAACCGGCACAGTGACAACCTGAGTGTTGCTGCCCGCGTGCTGGGCATATCCCGACCGACGTTCTACCGGCTTCTGCACAAGCATCAAATCCGCTGAATCAAGCCTTGCCCTATTCGATGTGGGGGCGAGCCTGCTCGCGGTAGCGGTGTGTCAGTCACCAACAGGTCACTGATCTACCACTACCGCGAGCAGGCTCGCTCCCACAGGGCACTGCGTTAGAAGTAATACGGGAATTTCAGGCTAAAGGTGAAGTCCGGTGCATCGTCGGTCAGACCGATGGACAGGTTGGGGACGATGGTCAGGTTGTCGCTGGCGGCTACGGTCATGCCGATGTTGAAGTAGCCGGCATTGGCGTCGCTGGAAACCACCGATTCCCAATCTCCGCCGTCCTGTTTGAGCTTGCTTTTCTTTTGTATGAGGTCGGAAACCGAGAACGACATACTCATCTTCTCGTTCAGCGCGAAGGCAATGCCCGCGCCGATCTGGAAGCTGTCGCCGATCCGCACCTTGCCCGGAATCCTCTGGTTGACGGTGGAGCTTATGTCGTCGAAGGATTCTTCGAAGTTATGGGTGTAGGAAAGGCTGCCGAACAGCACGGCCGGATCGAAGGTCTTGACCAGCGAGATCCCGGGTGTGATCGACCATACGCCGTTGCCGGTGGGCAGCTCTTCAGGCACGAACAGGTTGGTGTTGGCCTGGGACTGGCGCAGCTTGATGCCGAACGGCTCTTCGCCGGTTGGCGCCTTGACGCGCAGAGTGAGCACCGCGTCCGGGCTGTTGATCGATTCGTCCATGAATTTGTAGGCGATGCCGAAGTTGACGTCACCGATGGTGGGATCGCGGGTAACGGTTTCTTCGCTGGTCACCCCAGCTGCCCCTTGGTTGGCACCACCGGACTGATAGGTGGATTCGCGGTAGACCACCGGTACGTTGAGGTCGAACTGCCAGCGATTGTCGAAGTTGTAACGGCCAGTGAGGTCCAGGGTCCAGGTGTCGGCCTTGATCCTGTCCAGGTTGATGTTGCCCAGGAAAATCGAGTCCAGGGCCAGGAAGCCGTTCAGAATCAATTGTCGTGTGTCGTAGCGCGAATAAGTCACGCCGGTTTCGAAGCTGAACTTGCCACCGCCAAAAAAGCCGCTGGCCTCGTCATAGAGGTTGGAGACACTCTGGGCGGGCTGTGAATCATCGGCTAGGGACTGCCCGTAACCGCTGCCGCCAGCCGCAGTCTGGTTGCCTTTCATGTCGGCTGGGGATTTGGCCAGGCGCTTGGGCGCGGGAGCAGCGGGTTGATCTTCGACCTGGCGGACTCGCTGTTCGAGTACCGCCAGGGCTCTTTGCTGGACCTCGTATCGTTGTCTGAGCTCGAGAAGCTCCTGCTTCAGTGCTTGAATGTCGGCGTCAGGTGCTGCTTGCAGCAGGGGCGCCGGTAAAAGGGTGCTTACGCACATCACAGCGCGCAACGATACGGATCGATACATGAAATATGCCGTCCCTATTTGCCCAGTGGTCGCAAGGCAGCGTAGTTCAATATCCGAGATTGCGCAGTCCGCGCAGCTGGGTCAGGTTGCAGTCCAAAGCTCCGGCGCTGAGGCCGTTGTTGTTCAACACCACGTTGAGTTGCGTCATGTTGTTGACCAGGTTGCTGTTACCCAGCAAGCGAGTGTTTTGCAGCAAGCCGCCCTGGGCGACTTGTTGCAGAGAACTACCCTGGTTGTGGTTGGCCTGGATCGCCATCTGCACGCCGCTGCCGGTGGCGGTAACCGCGACACTGCCGGCGGCGTTGCTGCCGCTGATGGTTTGGCCTTTGCTCAGCAGTTGGCCTTGAGCAGGCACCAGTGCGGGTGCCTGGTTGCTTTCCCTGACGTTGATGCTGACGTTGTTGTAGGCGGAATTGCCATCGCCCGCGGCGCGCACGCTCTGGGTCACGCCCTGGCCACCGGCCAGGCCCGCGCCACCGACAATGTTGCCGCTGCCCTGTTGCGGGGCCTGGCCATTGCCGGTCTGCTTGATCGTTGAAACATAGAACTGGGGTTTGACGGTGGCCGCCTGGATTTGCATGGAACTGCTCGCGCCGATCAGGTCGCCACTGGCGTTGCGCCAGGTGCTGCTCATGACGATGCCGAAGCTGATGACCCGACCGGGCATGACATAGCGTCCACGCAGTTCGGCAAGCTCCTGATCCTTGACTTCGATGGGTTTGAATCCGGCGTGGGCATGGCCCGACACAGCCGCGGCAAGGCTGGCAAACGCCAGCCAACGTGAAGTTTTCATGTGCTGCTCCCGGAGCTTCCTGCTCCTTTTGTACTTATGGTTGGCGATTGGTCGGCGATTAGAAAAAGTCGCTCTGTATGAAACCAAAATCCATCAGCTCTGCATCTTTGACCGGGTTGAACCCGTCCAGTTTGTTACGCGCCGTTAGCGGTTGCGGAGGGGTGCGCAGTGCGTTGGTCTTGTCGTAACCCGGGCCGACGATGGCAAACACGATGCCGTTCCAGCCTTTGACGAAATCGTCATGGGCGTAGCGCTTGTGCCCCAGTACGGGGTCGGCGATATAAACCCATTGCTGGTCGGCTCGCTGCAATACCACGAAGTGCTTGTAGCCACGGATGTCCATCAGGACCACCACCGGAATTGTCACTGCCTCGAGCTTTTCCGGCGGTATCCGGTAGCCCCTGGCGCGCATGCCGATGCTTTCCACGTAGCGCTTCATATCGAGCATGGAAAATCCCTGGGTGCGGACCAGGTCATGGTCGGCTTTGACCAGCATGCCCTTGATGACGTGCTCTTCATCCACGTCAAGCCAATAGGCCTGGCGCAGTACCGTGGCCAGCGCGGCGGCGCCGCAACTGAAATCGGTTTTCTGTTCGACGATGTCACTGAATTTGCGCTCGCGCACACTCTGTACTGGCTTGTAGACCAGCATGCCGCCGGGCAGGGCGGCGACCGGCATCTGCGCAGCTTCAGCCACGCCGGCCAGACAAAGGAGCAGAGAAAGGGCTGCCGCTCGCATGATCGATACGCCTTATGCACACCTGGGAAAGAAGCCCCGTTTCCGGGGCTTCGTTTCGATCGCGCTTACATGCAAGCCCTGCAACCGGCCGAAATGGACAGCGAGTTGCTTTGCTGGTTGCCCACGCCCGCCGACACGTTGGCGCCGCCGTTACCGGAGAAGCCGTTCATGGAGTTGGTCATGGTCGCGTTGTTGATGACAGGGTTTTTCCAGCCATCGCGGGTCAGCACTTGTTGAGTGTTGCTGCCGGCCAGTTCGAAAGTGCCCACGGCGGAGAACTTGAACTTGTCGTCATCGTGACCGCCGCCGTAGCCGCCTCTGTTGCCCCAGCCACCATGGTCGTCGTCTTCAACGGTGCCGGTGCCTTTGGCCTTGAAGGTGCCGGAAGCGGCATAGGTGCTGGTGAGGGTGTCGGTCTTGTAGGTCCGTACGCCCTTGTTGTCGACCACAAGGCCTGTGGAAGACTGATCAGCCGAGGCTGCGGCCTCTGCGACACGTCCGCCCGATACAGCGATGGCCAGGTTGTTTTTCTGTTGGTTGAAGTTGCCGGCCGTCACGTTGATGCCGATGTTGCCGGAGCCATTGTTGCCCGCATTGGTGAGCGAGGCGTTGTTTCGGGTCGAGTTGTTTTTGACGTAGTTATTGTTATTGACCTGCATGGCGCTGGAGGTCGCGACCGCCGAGCCGAAGATGAATGCTTCGTCAGCGGTGGCGATGGCGGCGGCATTGTCCTGCTGGTTGCCATCGCCGGCGGCGATGTTGGCGCCCATATTGCCGTTGCTGCCATTGAGCGAGTCAGCGGCTTCAGCCGTGTTGCGGGTGGCCTGGTTGGTCACCACGTTGCCGTCGCTGTTCTGCTCATCCATCACGGTCGCGCTAGCCCCGGCGGTGATCGAAAGCAGTTGTTCAAACGACGGACCTTGCGGACCGTGATTGCCATGCCCGTTGCCGTGCCCGTTGCCACGTCCGTTTCCATCAGCCTGTGCAGCCATTGCCATGACAGCGGCGAGAGCGAAAACCAATGGTTTAAGTGCCATTGTTGGTTTCATGGTGTTTCTCCTTGCGTGTCGTTGGTTAAGTGTCAGTACTTTCTTATGCCCACGTTTTTCGGGTCAGTCAGCGACCCGGATGCTCAGGGTGTTAGCCATGCGGTTCCCCACCCCGGCACTCTGGTTCACCTGGATAACCCCTCGGCTGCCGGTGAAGGCCTGGTCGCTGGTGACGACCTGGCGACTGCCGGTTGGGGTGCCAGTTGCTCCTGAGTTTGGTAACAACGCCACGTTCTGTTGAGAAAGGGCGCTATCGTCGATGCTCTGCGGCCGGGCACTGATGCCCACCCGCATGACATTGGCCATCTGGTTGTTGGCGCCGGCGGACTGGTTCACGCCCAGTACTCCGTTGCCGTTGCTAAATGAGCTGCCGCCGATGCGGGCCGTTGCGTTCATCGACGGGTCGGCCGCGGTGTCCAGTCGTTGACGCACGACAGTGGTGGCCTGGGCGTGAGTGCCGATGGCGATGGCCCGGGTGTTGGTCTGCTGGGTCTGATCGCCAGCGGCCTGGTTGACGTTGAAGTTGCCGGTATAGCGGCTGCCGGAATCCTGCAGATTGGCATTGCTGATCACCGCCGCGCCCGGATCGGCGAACGCGGTGGACGAGCCGAGCAGGGCAAGCAGAAACAGGGTTGGCTTCATGTCACTGACCTCCGGCCAGCCGGCCCAGCGGGGCCAGCCCTGAACTCAGCGAGCGGTTGATCGTGCCGGAGATGGCACCACCGTTGCCGCCACCGTGACCGGCGCGCATGCCCGGCAAGCCGTTGGGGTTGGTCACGATGTTCAGACCTTGTACGCCGGTGTTGTTCGGGTTCACGGCGTTGCGGATCGACGAGCCGCTGGCGACGCTGGCGAATTCGCCGTCGCTCAGCTCGATGCTGGCGGTCGCTTGATTGACTCGATCAGATGGGTTGGCGTTGACGGTGCTCGGGTAGGGGTCTTTGCCACCGTTGCGACCGATATGAACGGGCTGTACGTCACGGGTGAGCACAATGACGCCGTTGCCCTCGGCCTGCACAGGGAGGCTGAACGTCGCGCCAGCGGCGCAGCCGATCAACAGCAGGCAGGTCAAGCTTCTATTGAAAGTCCCCACGGCATCGATTCCTTCTTCGGTGGGCTGGCCTTGGTCCAGCGTTGCGAAGGAGGAAGAGCAGGTGTTGTGCCGGTTATAAAAAATCTATCAAATTCAATGGTTTGCTATATTTAAGGGGAGTTTCGCCCAGCACCTGTTTCATCCGTGAGACATGCCGATAGAGGCTAATGGCCGGGCGCTATCGCTTGGCTCTGGTTCAAGGCTTCGCAAGCAGGTGTTTCAAGAACCTGACAAAGGCACTGGAAAAACCATCGAAGTGCTCTGGAGCCGGGTTTGCCACGACTGGGGTGTTTCAAGAGTGGTACAAACAGAGGGGTAAATCAGGCTTGGAGCAGTCGAGTCACGGTTGCAAACACCCGTTCCCGACGTTGCGCCCAATCGCCTTCAATAACCTGGAAGGGTTGCTGATGCCGAACCAGCCATTGCTCGATAGCCTCGAAAAACCTCATTCGGTCTTCCAGTTCGGGTTGGCAGCGCAGGCCGTCGCCCGTCCATTCGACCTGTTGCGGGCTCAGCAGCAGGTGCAAGTCGTAATGGCGGGCCAGCAAGGCCGGCTCCAGCCAGCTTGGGCAGTCGCCGAACAGGGTTTGGCTCCAGAGGATGTTGCTCAACAGGTGGGTGTCGAGGATCAACAACGGTGGTTTACCGGCGCGGGCTGCGTCTTCCCAGGCCAACTGTCCTGCGGCGATATCGGTGATGTCCGACAGGCGGGTCTCACGCGGGTTCTGCTCCATGAAGTGGCGAACGTATTCGTCCACCCGCAAGCCGCCGAAGTGCTCCTGCAACTGCGCCGCCAGCCAGCTCTTGCCGCTGGACTCCGGGCCGGTGAGCACCATCACCTTCATGTGCGCAGGACCGGGTCGGCGCGCCATTCGCGCCAGCCTTGTACGGCCAACAGCGTGAACAAAGCGTAGAGCGCAGCGGTCAGGTACAGGTCCTTGTAGATGAACAAGCCCACGAAGATGATGTCCAGGGCGATCCACAACGGCCAGCATTGCACGCGTTTTTGCGCCATCCACCACTGCGCCACGAGACTGAAGCCGGTGAGTGCAGCGTCGAGCCAGGGCTGGGCGGCGTCGGTCCAGTGCGCCATGGCAGCACCCAGCATCAGGCTGCCTGCCGCGCCGACCGCCAGGCCACGCAATACTGAAGGCGCGCCCAGACGGGTGATTTGTCGCCCCTCATGATGCTGCCCCGCACGAGTCCATTGGTACCAGCCATAGAGTTGCAGTACGGCGTAGACACACTGCAGCAACATGTCCGAGTACAGCTTCACTTCGAAGAAGATCCAGCTATAGAGCAGCACCATGACCAGGCCGATCGGCCAGCACCAGGGGTTCTGCTTGACGGTCAACCAGACAGCAATCACGCCGAGGGCTGCGGCAAACAGTTCAAGCCCGGACATGGCGATTCCTTGGGTAGTAGGAGAAGGCGGCGATTGTAAACGCTGGCGCCCGTTTTTCTATGCCTGGTAAACCTTCTTGAGCAGGCGCAGCAATTCTTCGCGCTCGGCACCGTCAAGCGTTGAGGTGGAGTCCAGGTCGCTCTGTGCGGCGATTTGCTTGAGTTCCTTGAGCAGGGTTTCGCCGGTTTTGCTCAGGAATATCCCGTAGGAGCGTTTGTCGGGCTTGCACCGCACCCGCACGGCCAGTGCCCGGCTTTCCAGCTTGTTCAACAGGGGCACGACTTGCGGCGGTTCGATCGACAGGGCCTTGGCCAGATCGGTCTGCATCAGGCCGGGGTTCTGGTCGATGATCGCCAGGGCCGAAAATTGGGCGGGCCGCAGATCGTGGATGGCGAGTCGACCGATCAGGTTCTGGAACAGTTTCAACTGGGCGCGACGCAGGGCGTAACCGATCAGATCATCCAGCGCGGAGTCCAGCGGGGCCTGTGCGTCGGTACCGCTGGCCTGGGGCTCGGCGGGTTCGGCAAGCTTGGAAGACTTGGCCATCGGAGGGAGCATCCTCAAGGTGAGTGATTAACAAGGCTATCCATTTTGCCGAGGTTGAAGCGCGATGGCTATGGTGGATATCGAAATCGTGATTTGTCGCTTTGTCCTGTCCGTTGGGAAAAATACAGATAAATGGATTAATAGTTAATTGACATAACTAGTTTTCGAGTTTAATTTTTGCTCATCTTCAGCCAAGAACAAGAGAGCACGCCCGCCATGAGCAATTACGAAGGTCGCTGGAAAACGGTCAAGGTCGATATCGAGGAAGGCATTGCCTGGGTCACCCTCAATCGTCCGGAAAAACGCAACGCCATGAGTCCGACGCTCAATCGCGAGATGATCGACGTGCTGGAAACCCTGGAGCAGGACCCGGCCGCCGGTGTACTGGTGCTGACCGGGGCCGGTGATGCCTGGACGGCCGGCATGGACCTCAAGGAGTATTTCCGCGAAGTAGATGCCGGGCCTGAAATCCTGCAAGAAAAAATCCGTCGCGAAGCCTCCCAGTGGCAATGGAAACTGCTGCGCATGTACGCCAAGCCGACCATTGCGATGGTCAATGGTTGGTGCTTCGGTGGCGGCTTCAGCCCGCTGGTGGCGTGTGACCTGGCGATCTGCGCTGACGAGGCGACCTTCGGCCTTTCGGAAATCAACTGGGGCATCCCGCCCGGTAATCTGGTCAGCAAGGCCATGGCTGATACTGTGGGCCATCGCCAGTCGCTGTACTACATCATGACCGGCAAAACCTTTGGCGGGCAGAAAGCCGCCGAGATGGGACTGGTCAACGAAAGCGTGCCCCTGGCGCAACTGCGCGAAGTCACCGTTGAGCTGGCGCGTAACCTGCTGGAGAAAAACCCGGTGGTGTTGCGAGCAGCCAAGCACGGGTTCAAACGCTGCCGCGAACTGACCTGGGAGCAGAATGAGGATTACCTGTATGCCAAGCTCGATCAGTCGCGCCTGCTCGACACCGAGGGTGGTCGCGAGCAGGGGATGAAGCAGTTCCTCGACGACAAGAGCATCAAGCCGGGGTTGCAGACCTACAAGCGCTGAGACGACGGCGCGGCGGGTGTCTATC
This sequence comes from Pseudomonas sp. PICF6, assembly GCF_009831705.1. Lineage (NCBI taxonomy): Bacteria > Pseudomonadati > Pseudomonadota > Gammaproteobacteria > Pseudomonadales > Pseudomonadaceae > Pseudomonas > Pseudomonas sp. PICF6. The sequence goes on from NZ_WUUD01000018.1 coordinate 214,126, forward strand.
CTGCGCCCGCAGGCTGTTGTTCAAAAGCCCTTGGCGCTACTGTGAATGTGTTCCCTATAAAGACAATAAAGAGGAATCACCATGCTGGACGTGCCCCTGTTGATCGGCGGCCAGTCGTGCCCCGCCCGTGACGGTCGGACTTTCGAGCGTTGCAATCCGGTAACCGGTGAAGTGGTCTCCCGTGTGGCGGCTGCCACGCTGGAGGATGCCGACGCCGCCGTGGCCGCCGCGCAAGCTGCGTTTCCCGTCTGGGCAGCGCTGGCGCCCAATGAGCGACGCACGCGTCTGCTGCGTGCCGCCGAGCAATTGCAGGCGCGCACTGGCGAGTTCATCGCCGCTGCCGGCGAGACGGGCGCCATGGCCAACTGGTACGGTTTCAACGTGCATCTGGCGGCGAATATGCTGCGCGAAGCCGCGTCCATGACCACCCAGATCAACGGCGAAATCATTCCTTCGGATGTGCCTGGTAGTTTCGCCATGGCCCTGCGTCAGCCGTGTGGTGTGGTGCTGGGTATCGCGCCGTGGAATGCCCCGGTGATTCTCGCCACCCGCGCCATCGCCATGCCGCTGGCCTGCGGCAACACCGTGGTGCTCAAGGCTTCTGAAATCAGCCCGGCGGTGCACCGCTTGATTGGCCAGGTATTGCAGGACGCCGGACTGGGCGATGGCGTGGTCAATGTCATCTGCAATGCCCCGGCAGATGCGCCGGCCATTGTCGCGCGGCTGATCGCCAACCCGGCGGTACGCCGGGTCAATTTCACCGGCTCGACCCATGTCGGGCGCATCGTTGGCGAACTATCGGCGCGCCACCTCAAGCCGGCATTACTGGAACTGGGCGGCAAGGCGCCGTTGCTGGTGCTGGATGACGCTGACTTGGATGCAGCGGTAGAAGCCGCCGCCTTCGGGGCGTACTTCAATCAGGGGCAGATTTGCATGTCCACCGAGCGGCTGATCGTCGATGCCAGCGTGGCCGATGCCTTTGTTTCCCGGCTGAGCGCCAAGATCGCCACCTTGCGTGCCGGTGATCCTGCGGCCGGTGATTCGGTATTGGGTTCGCTGGTAGACGTCAGTGCCGGCCAGCGTATCAAGGAGTTGATCGACGATGCCTTGGCCAAAGGCGCGACGCTGGTGGCGGGAGGGCAACTGGACGGCAGCATTCTGCAGCCGACCTTGCTCGACGGCGTCACTCCAGACATGCGCCTGTACCGCGAAGAGTCTTTCGGTCCGGTGGCCGTGTTGCTGCGTGGTGAAGGCGACGAAGCCTTGTTGCGCCTGGCCAACGACTCCGAGTTCGGCCTTTCGGCAGCCATTTTCAGCCGCGATACCACTCGGGCGTTGGCTTTGGCCCAACGGGTCGAGTCGGGCATCTGCCACATCAATGGTCCGACCGTGCACGACGAGGCGCAGATGCCCTTCGGTGGAGTCAAGTCCAGCGGTTACGGCAGTTTTGGCGGCAAGGCGTCCATCGAGCATTTCACCCAGTTGCGCTGGGTGACGATGCAGAACGGCGCCCGGCATTACCCGATCTGATATCCGTTGCATGCGGGCGGCGGCGCGTGGACATCGCCGGCCCGATGCAGGCCAGACATAACAATAACAAGGCCGCAGCCAGATGCTGCCACGCTCCGCTCGCTTCGCGCGGGTTCGGCGTGCCTTGATGGAGGAAATGTACGTGAGTGTTGAGTTCAGATCGTCCTCCCGAGCCGGCCCCGGGCGCTATCGCCAGGTGTCGATTGGTCATCCAGCCGTTGAAGTCAGAGAAGAGCAGGGCATCCTGCACATGCGCTCCCTGGAGCCGTTGGCTGCGTTGCCGACGCGCTTGCTTGATCGCCTGGTGCATTGGGCCGAGGTGCGCCCGCAACAGACCTTTATTGCAGCCCGCCAGGCGGGCGGGGACTGGCGGCGAGTCAGCTATGCCCAGATGCTCGACAGCGTGCGGGCCATCGCTCAAGGTTTGTTGAGCTATGGCCTGTCAGCCGAAAAGCCCCTGGCGCTGCTATCGGGTAATGACATCGAGCACCTGCAAATGGCCCTTGGCGCGATGTACGCTGGGATTCCCTATTGCCCGGTGTCGCCGGCCTATTCGTTGCTGTCCCAGGATTTTGCCAAGCTGCGGCACGTTTGCGATTTGTTGCAGCCGGGGCTGGTGTTTGTCAGCGAGGCCGCGCCGTTTGAGCGGGCGATCAATGCGGTGTTGCCGGCGGACATTCCCTTGATCACGGTACGTGGGGAAATGGCCGCAAGGTCCAGGGCAAGCTTTGCCAGCCTGCTGGCGCAACCCGGTGGTATTGAGGCCGAGCGCGCCTTTGCCGCCACCGGACCGGACAGCATTGCCAAGTTTCTCTTCACCTCGGGCTCCACCAAGCTGCCCAAGGCTGTGATCACGACCCAACGCATGCTCTGCGCCAATCAGCAAATGCTGTTGCAGACCTTTCCGGTGTTCGGTGAAGCGCCGCCGGTATTGGTGGATTGGTTGCCGTGGAACCACACATTCGGTGGTAGTCACAACGTCGGCATCGTGTTGTACAACGGCGGCACGTTTTACCTGGACGACGGCAAGCCCACCGCCCAGGGCTTCGCCGAAACCTTGCGCAACCTCAAGGAGATTTCTCCCACTGCGTACCTGACCGTGCCCAAAGGTTGGGAAGAGTTGGTCAGTGCCCTGGAGCAGGACGGCGAGTTGCGCGAGCGGTTCTTCGAGCGCATCAGTCTGTTCTTTTTTGCGGCAGCGGGTCTGTCCCAAAGTACTTGGGACCGGCTCGACAAGGTCGCCGAACAGCATTGCGGCGAACGCATTCGCATGATGGCCGGGCTGGGCATGACGGAGGCGTCGCCGTCCTGCACTTTTACCACCGGGCCGTTGTCCATGGCCGGTTACATCGGCTTGCCGGCACCCGGCTGCGAGGTACGGCTGGTGCCGGTGGACGGCAAGTTCGAAGGGCGCTTCCGCGGACCGCACATCATGCCCGGCTACTGGCGCTCGCCGCAGCAGACCGCTGAGGTGTTCGACGAAGACGGTTTTTACTGTTCGGGCGATGCGATCAAGTTGGCCGATCCCCATGACCCGCAATTGGGCCTGATGTTTGACGGACGGATAGCCGAGGACTTCAAGCTGTCCTCCGGGGTGTTCGTCAGTGTCGGGCCGCTGCGCAACCGAGCGGTGCTGGAGGGGACCCCGTACGTCCAGGACCTGGTGGTGACCGCGCCGGATCGCGAGTGCCTGGGCGCGCTGGTGTTCCCACGGCTGGCTGAATGCCGGCGCTTGTCAGGCCTGTCCCCGAGCGCCAGCGATGCCGAGGTCTTGGCCAGCCCACCGGTACGCCAGTGGTTTGCCGATTGGCTGCAACGTCTTAACCGCGAGGCGAGCGGCAACGCCAGCCGCGTAGAGTGGATTGCCTTGCTCGATGAGCCGCCCTCCATCGATCGTGGTGAAATCACCGACAAGGGCTCGATCAACCAACGGGCGGTGTTGCAATGGCGCGCGGCGAAAGTCGAGGCGCTGTATTGCGGCGAAGATCTGTCGATCCTGCGGGCGAACTAGTCGGTCCAGACCCAAAATCCGTGACAGCAAGGCTTGCCATCAATGTTGTCTGGTCTGCCGCCATCGCGAGCAGGCTCGCTCCCACAAGGATCTATGGCGGACCCATTGTGGGGGCGAGCCTGCTCGCGATGGCGGTCTGGCTGCCCCGCTGATTTTCCTGCGCTCGATTGCTCTTGCGTTCGCTCCATACTCCCGCCGTGACACACCGTCCCAAGCCTTCTACTATGGCGACTCTGTTTTCTCTGGAAGAACCTGGATGAGTAAGCCCGGCCAAACGGTGCTGGTCGCATTGCGCAGGATGATCGCCTCAGGCGAGCTGGCGGGCGGTGAGCGCTTGATGGAAATTCCCACGGCTGAGTTGTTCGGTGTTTCGCGAATGCCGGTGCGCATGGCGTTTCGTACCCTGGAGCAGGAAGGGCTGCTGGTGCGCTTCGGTGGTCGCGGATTCCAGGTGCGCTCGGTCAGTGCCGAGGAAATCGCCGGGGCCGTGGAGGTGCGTGGTGTGCTCGAAGGCCTGGCCGCGCGGCAAACGGCCGAGCGTGGCTTATCCGAAGAGGGGCGAGCGGCACTTGAACAATGCCTGGTGCAGGGCGACGAACTGTTTGCCAAGGGCTATGTGACCGAGGATGACCTTGAGGTCTATCACGACTTGAACATGCGCTTTCATCAGGTGATCGTCGAGGGCAGCCATAACCCGGCGATTGCCGATGCCCTGGCTCGCAACGATCACCTGCCATTTGCCTCAGTCACCGCCCTGGCGGTGGATCGTCAGAACATGGCCGGCGAATTTCGCCGCTTCAACTACGCCCACATGCAGCACCACTCGGTGTTCGATGCGCTGATCCATCGCCAGGGAGCCCGCGCCGAGGCAATCATGCGCGAACATGCCAATGCGACTTTGCGTTATGCCGAGGTGTTCGGCTCGACGTTGGCTGATGAGCGGGTGAAGGTGATTGTTCGGTCGCAGTGAGCGCGCATACGGCTGGGGGAGCTAAGCTTGCTTGCGATAGCCGTCTGTCAGCCGATAGCAATGCTGACTGAGTCGCCGCCATCGCGAGCAAGCTTTGCTCCCACAAAGCTCTCCCACAGGGTATTGGTCAGATATCCAACACCAAAAGTGGCGTCTTCGAGCGGGAGCAGCACGGCGTGAACTGGTCGTTGCAAGCCTGTTCGGCCTCGGTCAAAAACATGTCCCGGTGCTCCGGCACACCTTCCAGCACACGCGTCAGGCAGGTGCCGCACACGCCCTGTTCGCAGGAGATCGGAATCTCGATGCCATGGCTTTCCAGCACCTGGACCACGCTTCGGTCGGCGGGTACTTCGAAGACCTGACCGCTGCTGGCGACTTTCACCGAGAAGCTGCCGTCCGCGCGGGTGTCGGTGGGCGCAGCGGCAAAGTACTCGCGGTGCACACAGCTTTCCCGCCAGCCCTGAACCTTGGCGGTGTCGAGGACATGCTGCATGAAGCCACCGGGACCGCACACATAGAGGTGCAGATCCTCACTGGGGGCGGCCAGGACCCTGGCAGCGTCCAGCATGGTTGCAGGCTCTTCATCGAAGTGCAGAAACACCCGGTCGGCATAAGGCGATTGGCGCAAGCGTTCGATAAAGGCTGCACGCTCCCTGGACCTGGCACAGTAATGCAGTTCGAACGCCGCACCGCTCTGGGCCAGGTGTTCGGCCATGCACAGGATCGGCGTAATACCGATACCGCCGGCAAACAGCAGGCTACGTCGAGCCTCGGGGGCGAGGGGGAACAGGTTGCGCGGTTCGCTGATCAGCAAGCGCGCGCCTGGCAGAATCTGTTCATGCAAATTGCGCGAACCGCCTCGGGACGCGGCATCCTTGAGCACCCCGATGAGGTAGCGATGCCGTTCCTCGGGATGATTGCACAGCGAATACTGACGAATCATGCCGTTGGGCAGGTGTACGTCGATATGGGCACCGGCGGTGAACGCCGGTAAAGGCTGGCCGTCGACACTCGTCAGCTCGTAGCTGCAAATGTCCTGGGCTTCGTTGTGTCGCGCCGTGACCTGGACTTCAATCATGCTCGCTGCTCTCCCTGATGGGTGCTGGCAATCAATCCCGCTTGTGGCTCGCGCTCACGGGCAATCCAACGATCCAGCACTCGACGCGACTGCACGCCGCCGGCATCGATATTGAGCTTGAGCAGGCTGCGTTGCGGGTGATCCAGCAGGTTGCGCTGCTGGCGTTCGAGCATCTCCAGGTCTTCGCTGAAAATCTTGCCCTGGCCCTCGCGAATGCTGGCGGTCAGTGCTTCGTCCTGGGGCTGGAAGTGCCGGGCCATGCCCCAGAAGTACCAGATGGATGTCTCGGTTTCCGGGGTGATGAAGTCCACCACGATGCTGGACGCCTTGAACTGCGGCGCGGCGTGATACCCGCCGTTGCCGGCATGGGCCACGCCGACTTCGATCAGGACGTGGCTGGGCGGGGTGAAACGGCAGATCTGCCAGCGGTCCACCGGCACGTCGTCGGCCAGGTTGTTGCCGCGCAAGGCCATGCGCCAGAAGGGCGGGGCCATGATGTTTTCCATGTGCCGGGCGGTGACCACTTCGTCACCTTCGACCGTGGTCACCGGCGGTGCCTCGTCGATTTCCTTCTGGCCGATGCTCGAGGCGTGCACGTAGGTTTCGTGGGTCAGGTCCATCAGGTTGTCGATCATCAGGCGGTAATCGCACTGGATATGGAACAGGCCGCCGCCGTAAGCCCACTCGTCACTTTCGGCCCATTCAAGATGATGGATCAGCGTCGGGTCAGCCAAGGCCTGGTCACCGGGCCAGACCCAGATAAACCCATGACGTTCCTGCACCGCAAACGTCTTGTTGCAAGGGAACCCACGCACCCGTTGCCCGGGCATTTCGACGGTCTTGCCGTCGCACCCCATCACCAGCCCGTGATAGCCGCACACCAGGTTACCGTTTTCGACATAACCCAAAGAGAGCGGGGCGCCGCGATGGGGGCAGAAGTCCTCGACAGCCGCGACCTTGCCTTCATGCCCACGGTAGAAAACCATCTTCTCGCCGCAGATCTGGCGGCCCAGAGGTTTGTCAGCGATTTCATCGGGGGTGCAGGCAACGTACCAGGTGTTCTTGGGATACATGACGGATCTCCGGGCGGATGTTGTTGTGCTTATGGATCCATTAACTCTCTTAACTAATTCGGTTGTCAATATTTTTGGTGTCCTGGTAGACGGTTGGCAGTCTTTAATGGATCCATTTGCTTCGTTTCGGCGAAAACAAAACTGCACAAATCTTCCAGACACCCTCGCCGCCAGCGGTTAACCTGCTCGTGCTGATACACAAAACGAGACTGCCCATGACAACGCGCAACTGGATCGATCTCAAGCAGGACGCCACGTCCGGCATCGAGACCGTGCGCGCGCATTTCGAGGGGCATGCCTACGATCCCCATTGGCACGACGCCTATCTGGTGGGCGTGACCGAACAGGGCGTGCAGCAGTTCCATTGTCGCCGCCAGCAGCACAACAGCACGCCGGGCAAGGTGTTTCTGCTCGAGCCTGGGGAGTTGCATGACGGCAACGCGCCCCACGCCAGCGGTTTCACCTATCGCACGTTGTACCTCGAGCCACAGTGGCTGGAGCGCGAACTGCGGTCGTTGTTCGACGTGGCTCCGGATAATGCACAGCTGGGATTCGCCGCCACCCTGGCCGACGATGCGCGGCTGGCGAACGCCACGGCCATGGCGTTCCAGAGTTTGCATCAGCAGGAGATGCGCATCGTGCGCCAGACGGCCCTCGACACCTTGCTGGCCAACCTGACCCAGCACCTGCACTGGCGTG
>NZ_WUUD01000018.1:221496-283542 GCF_009831705.1 Pseudomonas sp. PICF6
CGGATCAATCCCGATCCGCGCCTGCCATTGGTGGCGCAGCAGGCCCGTGATTATCTGCACAGTCATCTGAGTGAAGACATCGGGCTGGATGACCTGGCACGGGTCACCGGGGTGGACCGTTTTCGCCTGACCCGGGCGTTCAAGGCCGCGTTCGGTCTCGCCCCCCATGCCTATCTGATCCAGTTACGCCTGGCCCGGGCCCGGCGCTTGCTGGCCCGTGGCGAAAGCGCGGTGGCGGTGGCGGCGATACTCGGTTTTGCCGACCAGAGTCATTTGGGTCGCTGGTTCCAGCGCGCCTATCGCCTGAGCCCGGCGGACTATCGCAAGCGTTGCTCAAACGTTCCAGACTGAGCGCGGTTGGGTGGGGAATGATCAGGCTACGATCATTCACCGAGATGTTGCTCCATGGACCAGTTGCTGCCGTTCGCCTTGTTCGCCTTTGTTGCCTCCATCACCCCGGGCCCGACCAATATCCTGGTGCTGAGCCACAGCTCGCGCTTTGGCCTGGCGACCACCTTGCCAATCATCCTCGGCGCCTGCGCCGCCGCAGCCTTGTTGGTGTTGTTGGTGGGCACTGGATTGGGCGATGTGCTGGCCCGTCATGCAACGCTCCAGACTTTGCTGTCATGGGCCGGAATTGCCTGGCTGAGCTGGATGGCCTGGCAAATATTCAGCACGCCAGTCCAGGCCATCGACCCTGAACGACCCATTGAGGGTCCGCGTCTTGGCTTGGCGGGGGCGGCCGGTTTGCAGTTGGTCAATCCCAAGACCTGGATGATGGCATTGGCGGTGGTCAGCGTCTTCGCCGGCACCGAGGCCGACCGCACCGTGCGGGTGCTCTGGCTGTCCCTGGCGTTCTTCGCGATTTCGATCCCATGCATGACCGCCTGGGCGTATCTGGGCCTCGGCGCCGCCAGATTCTGCCGATCCACCGTGGCCATGGAGCGGTTCAATCGGATCATGGCGGTGTTGTTGCTGATGTCGGCGTGGTTGACGTTGGTGGTGTGATCCTGATCAGGCGCAAGCATTTGATGCAGACCTGTCAGCGACTGGCCATGGAACCTGCAACCCCTTGCAACGGTTGGGCGGTTTAAAAACAAGCTCATTTTGGAGAGGATCGCCCACGCCCCGGCTTAGCGTATTTCAAAATTTCAGATGCTTAATCGACCCCAAGGAAGGAGGTCCATCATGTCCACTGTCGATTCCCATATCGATTTCATCCAGGCCAGGCTACCGGCCTGGTTGAAACAAGCTTCGCGCCACCGCCAAGAGCGTTTCAAGGTCCTTGCCCAGCAATTGCAGCGCGACAGCGATGCGCTGAACGCACTGCTTATCGACCTGCCAGCGCCGGAACCCTTCACACTCGATTTGCTACAGGCTCAGCCACCCATGCAGGCCTGGCGCCCGATCAATGGCCGCGGCAGTGTTTGCGACGCAGTACGGCGGGCAAGGGTCAGGCGCGAGCACTTCGGCCCCTCTCTGTCGGTGGTGGAGGCCACCATGCGCAACTTTCCTCCTGCTGATGCGGCCACCGGCAGTTCTTTCGATAAAACCGGCGAGCTTTTCATCAAGGGCAAGCCTGGAGAGTTTTACCGTTGGGGCGCGCCGTCAGACACCACGGCATTGCCCACGACCCCTGCCAGTTTTGCCCGAGTCTGTCGGCAGCTGGATGTGGGCGGTGTCTACCAGCGTCTGCTCAGGCAACGCCTGCCGCCTATCGGCGACGAGGTTCCTGTCGTGGCTGACGCCTATATGGCCTACGCGCGCAGTCTGCTCGCCTATGACGCGTACGAGGCGAAGCTGGATGGACGCCTGGACGAGACTGGCGAGCGACTGTTGGCCTATGTCGGGGTGCGCCTCGAAGATCGTCCGGTGGCTTCCCTGGCGTGTGAGGTCAAGGGCCTGGAGGTGCTGTCTGCGCCGTTGTTCGGCGCACGGGTGTATTGGGGGCTGAAAGGGGACGCAAAAGGCGTTCGCCCGGTCGTCTTGCACCTGCCCTATGACGTAGTGGCCCCGATCAGGCAATTTCCCAGCCTGCAGGCCATGGCCGCAAAGCTGACCGAACTGGTGCGCAAACGCAGTTACCGCCAGAGCCTGATGCGTTACCTGCCGGTACGCTTGCAGGCCCGCTTAGGTGAGGCCCTGCATGACCAAGTGGAGTGGGAGATAAAAGACAACCTCAACCTTTTCCAGGAAATCCACGCGCGTATTGTGGGTTGGCGTGAAGGCGAGCTTGGCGAGGAGGGTAATCCCCGGCGCATTCGCGTGCCTGTTCCCCACGTCCCCTGGACCCTTAGCGATGTTCGCGAGGATCACTGGAATGATCGCTATCACGAATGGCGCACCCATACCCTGAGCAATGCCTCGGCGCTGATGATCTCGACCCGGGACCAGGACTGGCAGGCATTGCTGGCACGCCTGGAGTATTGGGAAGGCCTTGCCGAGCGTTCACTGATGCTGGCTGTCAGCTTCATTCCGTTCTGCGCTCCCATGGGTATGGCTGCGGCGGCGGTGGGCGGGGTGCGCCTGGTGTATGAGTTCTTTGAAGGTATCCAGGCGCTCAACGAAGGTCACGCGCAAGAAGGCATCAATCACATCTTCAACGTGCTGTTCGGGGTCGCCCAAGGTGCCTATCTGGGTTTCATCGGCGGGGCCGTTGAACCCATGCCCGTGCATGACGGCACGACGCGGCTGTGGAATGGCGATGTCACGCCCTTCCAGGCGCGGCGCTTGCCGCCTGTGGAGGCCGAGCAGGACGCCTGGGGTGTCTGGCGTACGCCAGACGAGGCATGGGTGCGGATCGATGGTCGTTATTTCGAGGTGCAAGGCACCGGCGAGGCCCTGGGGCTGCGCCTGCCTGCCGGTCACCGAGGCGTGACCCCGCCTCTGGAGTGGAGCCGCGCGCGCGGCTGGCAATGGGCACACCGCAATCCCTTGCAGCGAAGCAATCTGGAGTTGCTGCGCAACTTTGCCGAGACGCCCGCCGAGCTGGACGACGCTATGCTCCTGGCCGTACAGCAGCAGGTCGGTATCAGCGAGGCGCATCTGCGCTACCTGCAAGTAGGCGGGCAGCCAATGCCGGCCATATTCGCCGATGCCCTCGCTGAGGCACGCAACTGGCAATGGGTGCAGCAGACCGTTGGACGCTTGCGCGCGGGTGAAGCACCCGGGAGCGCGCACATTCAAGTCACGCAAACCCTTGTGGATTTGCCCGGTTGGCCTGCGGACATGACGCTGCGCTTGCACGATGGCGAGCAGGTTCACTCCGTGGGCGACAGGGCCACCACGCGTTTTCTCGATCTGGACAAAGCGGACCTGGAGCATCATGCCTGGGCGGAGCGTATCCTGGCCGGCCTTCGCGCGGACGAACAGCGCGTGCTGCTGGGGCAGAGTTCTATCGGCCTGCGCCCGGTGGAAAGCAGTCGGTTGTTGGCCAGCCGCTGGGCCGATTATCTTGAGCGCAATGTTACGCAGGTGACTGCTGGCATGGCCTCGTCCACCCGGCTCGATCCGTTGGCCGCTCCGATAGTTCGGGCTTTTTCCGGGCTGCCTGAATCCATCGCCAACGAGCTTGCCCGGCAGTCTCAGGGCCAGGACCGGGTGCGGCTGCAAGCAGGCCGGGTGACGGGACGCCTGGGTAAACAATGCGTAGAAGCCCTGACTGAGCTGCGCCTGACTCGAGCCTTGCGCGATCTTGAGCGGGGTGAAAGCAGCGCGGACCGGGACCGCATTGTCATGGGCCTACTTGGCAATGCGCCGCAACTGCAAGGCCGGTTGCACCTGCGGCTGTTGTCGGACAAGTTGTTGGCTCCGCTCGAGGTGGGAGAGAACGGCCCCTTGAAAGTCATCCGCCAGGACGGCGGGAAATACCATCCCTTCGACGAAAGGGGAAATGAGCTGGCTGGGGATTCGAGCCTCGAAGAGGCGCTGCTCAGAGCGATGCCGGATGAGGCCCGCAACGCGCTCGGCTTGAACATCTGGGCGTCGACCACCCTTCGCAAGGTGCTGATGGAGCAAGCCCTTGGCGATCGCCAGAGGCTGCGTACGTACCTGTCGCTCAAACGCACGGGCAACGACGCAGCTGCCCTGCAATGGCAGAACGGACGCCTGGGTTATCCGCTCAGTGGGCGCGGGAAACTTCCTTTGCAGGGCTGGCGCCACCGTGTGGAAGGGCGTCTTGAACGCCTGTTTCCCTACTATGCCGGGGAATCGCTGGCCAGGCTTCAGCGTAGCCTGGCCGATCAGGCCAGGCGCGAAGGCATCAGCCTGGACACCCTGGTGACCCGGTTGAGCAACGATTGGGCAACGCTGGACGAAGGCCTGCGTCAGTGGGAGGTCCATGAGGGGGTTCATCACCCCGTCGAGAGCGAATATACCCGTGCAGATACCATCGCCATGCGCAGGGAGGTGGCGCAGGAGATCCGTCGCGCCTGGCGCCGTGAGCCCGATCCGCTCAGGGAGGATAGCGAGCTGACTCTACGTCTGTCGGGGTTGAACATCGGCCGGCTTCCTCCCATCAGCGCACGTTTCGAGCATATTGAAGAGCTGACGTTGGCTCATCTGGGGCTGAGCGAAGACCCTTCGAATTTCCTGAGGTTGTTTCCCAATATCGATACGCTGCGCCTGCATGGCAATGAGCTCACCGCCGTGCCGGTAGCGGCGGGTGAGTTTCGCTCTCTGGAGGAGCTGTCATTGGGCAGAAATCCGCTCAATATGAATGCGGACACCTTTGCCCCCTTGATCGGCGCCGACCGTGCTACTGGTTTGCGAGAGCTGCAGCTGTCCGAGGTGAGCAGTGGCTCGGACCCCGTGGCCAGTGCCAATATGGTCGCGGCCATCGGCCGCCTGGCTGAGTTGCCGTCCCTGCGTGAACTCGTCTGGTCCGACAACTTGCATTTCACCCCCCAGGAGCTGGAGGCCATCACCGCTTTACCAGGATTGCAAGCGCTGGACCTGGTTCGTTGTGGCCTTCGCCTGGATGAACAGGGCAGTGCATTCTTGCGTGCCGCCACGGCCCTGGAGGACCTGCGCTTGAGCGGTAACAACTGTCGGGAATTACCCGATCTGCCGGAGCTTGCGCACCTCAAGGAGCTGGAACTGGCCAACGCGGGGCTCGATCGGGTACCGGCATTGGCCCTGGCGCTGTTGGCCAGGCCTTCATCCGATCCGATCTTCCTCGACCTCAAGGGCAATCGCATCAGCAACATCCAGGATGATCTGATTCCTGCCCTTGGCAACATGCCGAAGACGAACACCCTTGGGCTCTGGCTCGAAGATAATCCACTGCCCAGCGCCCAGATCCGCGCCCTTCGCGCATTGGACCCCGAGGCCTTTCGCTACACCGTCGATGACTGGCTCCGTGACTTCCCCGACCTCAAGAGTGCATTGGAAGTGGCTCGCGACGATGCCGGAGGGCGCCGCTTCATCGATTGGTTCTGCGGCGCCATCCGTGACGCAGACGCCGATCAACCAGGCGGCCTGGCCCTGGGAGATCGTCAGAGGGCTGCCGGTATCCTGCAGTACTACACTGGCTACCCCGACCTTTATACCGAGCTGTCGGGCCGTATCGCAGATTTCGACCAGCAATTGGCCCAACTGCGTACCCGCTTGCAAGCACGGGTTCTGGACAGGCAAACACCAGACGTTGCCGAGCTGGAGCTGCATTTCCTCATGTTCGGTTCGGTTCAGCGTGCTCGCCTCGAACCCCAGGGCATACACTTTGCGAGGTTTCTGACCAACCATTATGACTATTGGGGCCAGGTGTTAAGCGGCCGATATCCCGAGCTTGTGCAACGCCGGGCCGCGATGACCCGTGAGGGTTTCATCAACTGGCTCAGTGACGCACAGGACACATTCAACAGCAATGATCAAACGCCCCGCGTAGGGGAACTGGCCTGGCGCCCGTATCTGGGGTTGATGTCTCGCGATTGGCTCGACGGCCTGGCCATCTGGGACACGGTGGAGGAAAACCTGGTGGATGCCTTCAGCGAGCCGGTGGATCCCTCCCATTGGCCGCAGGTATTGCTGGATAACCTGGCGCAACCGGACGCCGACCTGCCCAGCGCCCTGGAGTCAATCACCCAGCCCACCGGGACGATGTGGTATCGGGTGAGGCTCGAGGCCGTAGCGGATGTGAACTGGGCCGCAGGCGAGCCGGTGACGCTCACCGAAGACCAGTTGCGGCGCACCATGGCGATCTACCGTTCGGTCAAGAGCCGGGAAGTCGAGGCCATGGTGCATCGGATAACCACTGGCCTGGTCACCCCTTGGTGGTCGCTGCGACCGCAATAACCTGTGCCGGCACACCTGCCGCGAAGCTGTGGCGAGGGCGTAAATCCCCTCGCCACAGCGCCCTTGCAAAGGGGCGCATCAGGCATCGTTACACGGCGCAGCCATCGTCGCGGGTGAACACCAATGCCTTCAAGCCGCACTCCATATCCGCGTCGGGAAACTCCGGGGGATTGGCCAGGCGTTCCACGAACTTCAGGCCAGGCGCTTCGCGGGTGACGCCGTCGATGAGGAAGTCCGGGCCGGTGGCCGGGTCGTTGCTGCAGGCCAGGACCGTGCCAGTGGCGCACAACAGTTCCGGCAAGCGCCGTAGGACTCGCTGATAGTCCTTGGTCAGCAGGAAGCTGCCTTTCTGAAAGGTGGGGGGATCGATGATGACCAGGTCATAAGGGCCGCTGTTGATCACCTTGCCCCATGACTTGAACAAGTCGTGGCCAAGAAAACTCACCTGGCTCAGGTCATGGCCGTTCAGGCGATGGTTGTCGCGGCCACGACTCAAGGCCGCGCGCGACATGTCCAGGTTGACCACATGCTGTGCACCGCCGGCGATGGCTGCCACGGAAAAACCGCAGGTGTAGGCGAACAGATTCAACACTCGCTTGCCGCTGGCGTTGGCGCGAACCCAGTCGCGGCCGTAGCGCATGTCGAGGAAAAGACCGTTGTTCTGCTTCTTGCCCAGGTCGATCCGATAGCGCAAGCCGCCTTCGACCAAGGTCCATTCGTCCAGAGCCTCACCCACCAGCCACTGGGTAAGGCTGTCGGGAAGGTAACGGTGTTGGACGGCCAGCGTATGGGCCTTGCTCTGTTGCCAGGCCGGGGTAACGGTGAGGGCGAGCAGCATGGACATCAGATCGTCCAACTGCGTCGGCTCAGGCTGCTTGAACAACGAAACCAGCATCACCCCTTGTAGCCAGTCGACGGTGATCTGCTCCAACCCCGGCCAGCAGCGACCGCGGCCATGGAACAGGCGCCGGGTTTCTTCCGGCACCGAGGTCAGGGCCGTCAGTAAATGGGTCTGCAGGGTTTGAAGGGCTTCAGGGTTCATCGGACAAGGCCAGCAATGCGAAAGGCCGGCATTTTAACCAGCCTTTCAGCAGGTGCAATCTGTGGCGAGGGGATTTATCCCCGCTGGCTGCAAAGCAGCCCTGCCTGCCAACTCGGTGTGCCAGGAAGATGGAGTCTGCTGCATTGGGGCTGCTTCGCAGCCCAGCGGGGATAAATCCCCTCGCCACAAAGGTGCTACCTAACTGCCGCTAGTAGCCAAAATGCTCGCAACCTGTTGCGGCTGGCAGTTGAGGTAGGCCGAACGCTTGAGCCAGCTCGGGTCCGGGTACCAGGAAAACATGAATTGCCCGTCTTTAAGTTTGTCGATCACCTTGCGCGCCACCTGCGGGCGGACGGCAGGGCAGCCCAGGCTGCGGCCGATGCGCCCCTGACGCACGCTCCACAGCGGGTTCACATAATCGGCGGCGTGGATCACGATCGCGCGGTCGCGGGCCAGGTCATTGAAGCCCGGCTCCAGACCGTCCATGCGCAACGAGTATCCATGGGCGCCCTGATAACTTTCCTGAGTGCGAAACAGTCCCAGGCTCGACTGGAAACTGCCCAGGCGATTGGAGAACTGGGTGGCGAAGTTTTCCCCGGATTTTTGCCCGTGGGCCACCAGATCGCGCAATACCAGCTTCTTCTGGCGCAGGTCGAAGATCCACAGGCGACGGGCCGTGGAAGGTTGCGAGTAGTCGATGACCGCCAGGTGGCGGGCTGGGCGAGCGCCGTTGGCGACAGCGCATTGCATGGCGCTCAAGGCACTTTTGAGCGCTTGGGGATTGAGTTCCGGCGCCGCGTGGGTGAGGCTGTTGTAAAGCGGCTGAGAATTTCCTTTGTCGGCCAGCGCCGGGCTGCACATCACGCCAAGGCCGGTGATGACCAGGCAGAGTCGGCGCAAGAGGCTTGCTGAAGATGGAAAATTCCCACGGTGGTGTTTGTTTGCGGCATCCCGTCCGATTTGGTTTGTTTGCATGATGGCGGGTCGTACCTGTCGCAAAGTTGACCGTCAACGGGACGGCCATGGATTGGAGTAAAGCAGTTGTTCAAAAAGTCCGCATGTTACCTGAGCCTTTTATTGCTCACTGCGCCATTGGTCGCAACAGCCGAGCAAAGCGATCCGGCATTGGTGCAAACCACCTTGGCCCAGCTGTCGGTCAACTGTCCCGAGCTGGCCGCAGGCGTCGACTTTCCGACGATGATGAGTTTGCAGGCGTTCTACGAGCAAAACGCAGGCCAGGACGTCTGGTCGGACGATGAGCGGCGGATGGCGTTGCAGGCACAGTTGCAGCAACTGGCCGACGACGGACTGGACCCGGCACGCTACAGCTTGCCCGCAGAAAGAACTGCCCAAACCCCCCATTGTGTAGACATCGCCATCAGTCAGCGCTACTTGCAAGCGCTGTATGAGCTGCGTTTCGGATACCTGCCTCAGGACCGCCTGGAGCCGGTGTGGAAGGCCGACCCGCTGCCACAGGATCGTCAGGCCGAGGTGTTGGCCATTGCCGGGTCGGGCCTGCACGACTTGGACGAGGCCTTTGAGCAGGCCCGGCCGAGCCTGGCGCTGTATCGCAACTTGCGTGAACTTTACGCCCGGCAACGGCAACAGCCCTTGCCCGAATGGCAACCGGTGCCCGGCGGCCCGTTGTTGCACCCGGACAAGCGGGACGCCCGCGTACCGGCCCTGGCCCAGCGATTGTTCAGCGAAGGCTATTTCAGCGCACCCCCCGTGATCATCGACGATCACTACAACCCCGACCTGGTGGCGGCGATGAAAAGCTTCCAGCTTCACCATTCGCTGCAAGCCGATGGGGTAGTGGGGCCATGGACGGTGACGGAGCTGAACATCAGCCCGTTCATGCGGCGCGAGCAGTTGCGCGTCAATCTGGAGCGCATGCGCTGGCTGGCCCGGGACCTGGAGCCGGACAGCGTATTGGTCAATGTGGCGGCGGCCCGGTTGACGGTCTACCAGGACGGCGCAGCGGTCTGGCAAACCCGCACCCAAGTGGGCCGCGCGGACCGGGAAACCCCATTGCTCAAGTCCCGAGTGACACGACTGACACTTAACCCGACCTGGACCATCCCCCCGACTATCATGCGTGAAGACAAACTGCCTGAGATTCGTCGCGACCCAGAGTTCTTGAGTCGACACAACCTGAGGGTGATCGATCGCGATGGCTTGCCGTTACTGGCCCAGGACATCGATTGGGAGCACCCCGGCGGCCTCATGCTGCGCCAGGACCCCGGTCCGCAAAACCCACTGGGTAAAATGGCGATCCGCTTCCCCAATCCGTTTTCCGTGTACCTGCATGACACGCCCAGCCAGTCACTGTTCAGCAAGGAACCGCGGGCGTTCAGTTCGGGGTGTGTGCGAGTCGAACAGGCCATGCAGTTGCGCGACTGGTTGGTGAGCCCGGCTGAACGTCTGCGCACCGACACGCTGCTGGCCAGCGGGCTGACTCATGAGTTCAGGCTGGCCAGGCCGGTGCCGATTCTGTTGGGCTACTGGACAGTGCAAGCCGACAGCCAGGGGCAGGCGGTGTACATCCCGGATATCTACAAGCGTGATCAGGTCCTCGCTGCCGCCAAGGGCAGCGTGCTCTGATGGCGGTCAGGCGCACTCGCTGCTGGCTTGAACCTGTGCAGTCTTCTCGCACTGCGGGAACAGCCGCCGGCCAAGGTCATAGGCAGTGGCCAGGTGAAGCGCCGGTTCGAGGGTTTCCGAGTCGAGCAAACGTTGGGAACTGACCACCCGGGCGCCGCAGTAATCAAAGATGCCGTGGTCGATTTGCGCGGTCATCGCCTGGCCATAGCCGTGGCGCAGGAACGTACCCTCATCAGCCCCGCCGAGGGCCACCAGATGCACCTGCAAACGCTGCAGTTTTTTGATAAAGGGTTTATCGAGGCTGAAATCGAACGCCCAGCCGTTGGAAAACACCCGGTCGATCCACCCTTTGAGCAATGCTGGCATCGACCACCAGTAAATGGGATACACCAGCACCAGCGTATCTGCGCGGTCGATTCTGGCTTGTTCGGCCACAACGTCCATGGGCGGTGAGGCCTCGCGGTGGTGTACCGCGTGATCGGCGAAACTGAACCGCGGATCGAAGCCTTCGGCGGCCAGGTCGGCGATCTCGAACGTATCGACGGGATTGGCTTGGCTCAGGCCTTGGGCGATTTTTTTCGCGAGGCCGTGGGTAAGGGAATGGGGATCGTGATGAGCGACAACGATGAGTGCGTGCATGGCAAAACTCCTCATGGCAATGACCGGTATCAAGCAGGTATGCTTGGTTAAGTTACCTTTAGTAAGTTACGGTTGGTAAAGTTAGCATGTCAAGCCTTGATGAAAATTCGCGATCTTCTGCTGCTCCCCGTCGACGCTTGTCTCGCGAGGATCGGCAACGGCAGCTGTTGGATGTCGCCTGGCGGCTGGTGCGAGAGGAGGGCAGCGAAGCGCTGACCCTGGCCCGCCTCGCGGAACAGGCGGGGGTAACCAAACCCATCGTGTATGACCACTTCACCACTCGGTCCGGGCTGCTGGCGGCGCTCTATCAGGATTTCGATGCCCGTCAGACGGCGCTCATGGACGCCGCCCTGGAAGCGAGCGAACCGACACTGCAAAGCCGCGCGGAGGTGATTGCTGCTTCGTTTGTCGAATGCGTCCTGCTGCAAGGCCGGGAGATCCCGGGGGTGATCGCGGCGCTGACCAGTTCGCCAGAACTGGAGCGCATCAAGCGCGAATATGAGGCGATTTTCCTGGACAAATGCCGAACCGTCCTGGAACCGTTCGCCGGTACACGGGCCATCACCCAGGCGAGTCTGCGGGCGATGCTGGGCGCGGCAGAAGCCCTGTCCAATGCCGCTGCCACCGGGGAAGTCAGCGCCGACGAGGCCAAGCAAGAGCTCTTTGTGACCATCGTGGCGATGGTGGATAGAGCCGCCCGCATCGGCGCAACCTGAACCTTCCCCATCGCGAGCAGGCTCACTCCCACAATGGCCCGAGCCCCCTTGTGGGAGCGAGCCTGCTCGCGATGGCGTCAGCCCAGTCACTGCACTTTTATGAAGCTACAGGCGGTGAATCGCACCATGGCAAGGCAATTGTCCGCGCATGGAAAGCTTCTGACGGGCGCCTGCTTGCATAAGGTGGCCGGGCAGGCTTTTTCGCGGGCAAGCCCGCTCCCACAGGGCATTTCGAGGGTTGCAAGCAGCGCTGGGTGTATGAATCAAGGGGCCAGTCAAAGGCTTGGCACGCTCGCTGCAAGAGGCTGTTCAGGCCCACTGTAAATACATTCAAGTGGGCAACCCCGTCGGTCAACGAAGATCGAGAGCCAGCAGGCCGGGGATAACGGTAGATCGGGGCGCAGTCGCCGGATCGATACCGCACAGAACAGGCAAAGACGCCTGGAACCGCAAGGTTTCAGGCGTCTTTTTTTTTGCTTTCAAAACCGTGATGGGCTTTTGTCGGGTGCTTTTATGAATTCCAACGTTGCTTCCCTGAACAAGCTGCAAACACTGATCGTGATCGGCAATGGCATGGTCGGCCATCACTGCGTCGAGCAACTGATCGAGCGCGGTGCCCTCAATCATTACCACCTGCATGTGTTCAGCGAAGAACCGATGCGCGCCTATGATCGCGTGCATCTGTCGGAGTATTTCTCTGGCCGTGACGCCGAGTCCCTGGCGCTTGGGCAAGCCTCGTTGTACCAGACCCCTGGCGTCACGCTGCACCTGGGCGTGCCGGTGCTGGAAATTGATCGCGAGGCGCGCCAGGTGGTCACTGCCCAGGCTCGCATCAGCTACGACAAACTGGTGCTCGCTACCGGCTCTTACCCGTTCGTGCCACCGATCCAGGGCGCCGAAGGCGATTCCTGCCTGGTCTATCGCACCCTGCAAGACCTGGACGCCATTCGTGCCGCCGCAAGCAACGCCCGCCGGGGTGTGGTGGTCGGTGGTGGTCTGCTGGGCCTGGAAGCGGCCAATGCCCTCAAGACCCTCGGCCTGGAAGCCCATGTGGTGGAATTCGCCCCGCGATTGATGCCGGTACAACTGGATGAGCAGGGCGGTCTGGCCCTCAAGGCGCGCATCGAGAAACTGGGCGTCGGCGTGCATCTGTCCAAGGGCACTCAGTCCATCAGCGCCGGTGAGCAGTACCGTTATCGGATGAATTTCGGCGATGACGATTTCCTGGAAACCGACCTGATCGTATTTTCTGCCGGCATTCGCGCCCAGGATGCCCTCGCTCGCCAGTGCGCTCTGCAGATCGGCCCGCGCGGTGGCGTGGTGATCGATGACCAATGCCTGAGCAGTGACCCGGACATCTACGCCATCGGCGAATGCGCAGCCTGGAACGGCAGCATCTTCGGCCTGGTCGCTCCGGGTTACCAGATGGCCCGCAACGTCGCGGCTCGCTTGTGCGGTGAAAGCGCCGAGCCGTTCACTGGCGCGGACATGTCCACCAAGCTCAAGTTGCTGGGGGTGGACGTAGGTTCCATCGGCGACGCCCACGGCAATACACCGGGGTCGCGCAGCTTCCAGTTCATCGATCAAACCAGCGCCAGCTACCGGCGACTGGTCGTGGACGCCGATGGCAAACGAGTGATCGGCGCGGTCCTGGTGGGCGACAACAGCTACTACGACACCCTGCTGCAATACATGCAGAACGGCATCGCGTTGCCCAAGGAGGCTGCCGGCCTGATCCTGCCGAGTTCCGAAGGTGCACCCACGTTGGGCCCGGCAGCACTGCCTGCGGCGGCGACCATCTGCTCGTGTCACAACGTCACCAAAGGCTCGATCTGTGCGGCCATCGACAGCGGCTGCACCGACCTTGGGCAACTGAAATGCGATACCAAGGCTGGCACCGGTTGCGGGGGTTGCGCCGCCCTGGTCAAGCAGGTGTTCGAGCACGAACTGATTGCTCGCGGCGTCAGTGTCGATAAGAGCCTGTGCGAACACTTCGCCTATACCCGCCAGGAGCTTTATGCCTTGGTGCGGGTTGAAGGCATCATCAGCTTCGACGAGCTACTGGCCAAGCACGGCCGCGGGCACACCGGTTGCGACTTGTGCAAACCGGCAGTGGGCTCGATCCTGGCGTCGTGCTGGAACCAGCCGATCATGGACCCGTCCCTGGTGCCGTTGCAGGACACCAACGACACCTTCATGGCCAACATGCAGAAAAACGGCACCTATTCGGTGGTGCCACGCATCGCCGGGGGCGAAATCACTGCCGACAAGCTGATCGCCATCGGCGTGGTCGCCAAAAAATACGACCTCTACACCAAGATCACCGGCGGCCAGCGCATCGACCTGTTCGGCGCCCAGTTGCACCAGTTGCCGGATATCTGGGCCGAACTGATCGAAGCGGGTTTCGAAACCGGGCACGCCTACGGCAAGTCGACCCGCACGGTGAAGTCCTGCGTGGGCAGCACCTGGTGCCGCTACGGCGTGCAGGACAGCGTGCAAATGGCCCTGACCATTGAAGATCGCTACAAGGGTTTGCGCTCGCCCCACAAGCTCAAGTTCGCGGTGTCCGGTTGCACCCGCGAGTGCGCCGAAGCCCAGAGCAAGGACGTCGGCGTGATCGCCACCGAGAAGGGCTGGAACCTTTACGTGGCCGGTAACGGCGGCATGCGCCCGCGTCACGCCGAGCTGTTCGCCACCGACCTGGATGACGCGACCCTGATCCGCTACATCGACCGCTTCCTGATGTTCTACATCCGCACCGCCGACAAGTTGCAGCGCACGTCGGTCTGGCGCGAAAGCCTGGAAGGCGGCCTGGACTACCTCAAGGACGTCATCATCGAAGACAGCCTGGGCCTGGGGGCCGAACTCGAAGCCCAGATGCAACTGGTGGTCGATCGTTATGAATGCGAGTGGGCCAACGCCCTCAAAGACCCGGACAAGCTCAAGCGCTTCCGCACCTTCGTCAACGACGGTCGCGGTGATCCGGATGTTCATTTCGTCAGGGAACGCGGCCAGCGCCGGCCGGTTCACGCCCACGAGCTTCACCTGATTCCCGTTACCGAGGAGGTGCTCTGATGAGCCAGTCAAACGTCGTTCGTATCCCCACCCGCAACGCGGCCCAAAGTCCCGTGCAATGGCGTGCCCTGTGCAGCCGCGAGGATCTGGTGCCCAACTCCGGCGTGGTCGCCTGGCACGACGGCAGCCAGGTGGCGCTGTTGTACCTGCCCGAACAGCAGGACAAACCGCTGTACGCCATCGACAACCGCGACCCCAAGTCCGGGGCGAACGTGATCGGTCGGGGGCTGTTGGGCAGCATCAAGGGTGAACTGGTGATCGCATCGCCCCTCTACAAACAGCATTTCCGCCTGGAAGACGGCCATTGCCTGGAATACCCGGAGCAGCGTCTGCGGGTGTGGCCGGTGCGCCTGAATGGTGATGTGGTGGAGATTGGCGAAGACTGATCCGCCTCTGACCGGGGCGCCACAATGAATCAGGCAATTTAAGTGCATTGGCTTGCCTTTAACTGAAGTTGGGAATCAACAATGAAAACAGCCGCTCAACTGGTAAGACTCAAGAGTGTGCAGAACCAGCAGGTTCACAGCATCGCGCCGGAGCAGACCGTGCTCGAAGCGCTGCAGATCATGGCCGAGAAAAACGTCGGCGCGTTGCCGGTGATCGAACACGGTCAGGTGGTTGGCGTGTTCAGCGAGCGCGACTATGCGCGCAAGCTGGTGTTGCAAGGACGCTCCTCGGTGGGCACTTCGGTACGCACCGTCATGAGTGCTCCCGTGGTCACCGCCGATAGCCAGCAGAGCATCGACCGCTGCATGGAAGTCATGACCGATAGCCACCTGCGGCACTTGCCGGTGCTGGATAACGGCCAGTTGATGGGGTTGTTGTCCATTGGCGATCTGGTGAAGGAGGCGATTGTCGAGCAGGCGGATTTGATCCGGCAACTGGAGCATTACATTCGCGGGCACTGAACCCACAGGGAATTTATCTGTGGGAGCAAACCTTGCTCCCACAATGGTGCGAAGTTTCGCTAAATTTCCTCACCCCAACATCAGCAACTGCCGGATCAGATTCGGCGTACTGCCGGTCCAGCGCTTGAACGAGCGGCGAAAATTCGCCGTGTCGTTGAAGTTCAGGTACTGCGCCACTTCCTCGTTGCTGAACCCCTTGACCTGGTACAAGTACAACGCCACATGGGTGTGCACCCGGTCCACCTGTTGCTGGAACCCGGTATGGTGCTTGTGCAGCTTGCGCTTGAGCGTCGCCGGGCTCATGGCGAAAGCCTGGGCGATCTGTTCCAGGCTGGGCGTCTGCTGCACATGGCTGTGCAGGTAGTCGTAGACGCAGTCCAGAAAGCTTGCCGCGAAACCCAGTTGATCGAGTTGGTCTCGGGCTTCGATCCGCGCCACCTGGCCGGCGGTGGCCGACACGTTGGGCCAGGGCTGGGCCAGACAGTGGCGAGGCAGGCGCATCAGGTCCAGCGGCCGATTGAATTGCGTCTGTTCACCCAGGTGCACCCAGTACTGTTCGACGTAACGCGGCTCCTCATGGCGAAAGCTGCATTGCCAGGGCAGGCGTTCGCCGCTCAGCCATGCACTCATGGCAACCATCGAAGTCATGCTGGCTTCCAGTATGAAGCGCCATTGTTCATCCGCACCGCAACTGTCCAGCCAATGGATGTAGGCGTAGTGCTCGTCCAACAACAGGCGCGGCGCGGCCAGGGGGCTGAGCAGTGCTTGCTGGTCAATCAGGGTTTCCAGGGCCTGATGCAGATTCTGCGCGTGGCGTAGCGCATGGCTGGCTGGCCCGTAATGTCCCGGCAGCAGCCGCTGGCCAAACAGGAAACTGCTGTCACTGGCATCGAGCAGGCGTCGGCTGTTGTCGATCAGGCCAAGAAACTGTTGCGGGCTGATGCGGCTCTGGCCAGCGAGGATATCGTCGTGGAACAGCCCTGTGCCACGCAGCAGGCGGTGGCTGTCGATGTCACGCGACAGTGCCAGATCGATCAGCGCGGCAGGCTGATAGTGCCCCGGAATGAAGCGGCTGTCGGTTTCATACCAGCAGGTCTTGAGGGTCATGGGCCGGCCTCAGGCGCTTTTCAACGTGGAACGGGATCGGGCCAGCGTCAGGTTGAGGCGTTTGAGCAAGGCCTCCGGCGACTCGTCAAATGCCATCACCACGGCGGTGCTGGCGGCCAGTTGCAAGCGCTCGCCGTGTTGCCGGGTCTTGTGGGCCAGGCTGCCAACCGCGTGGGCCAGTTCTGCGGCCAGATACCGGGCCTGGCTCTCGCCTGTGTCGGGCAGCAGGACCACAAAGCGATCACCGGCCAGGCGACAAAGCAGATCCTGACGGCGCAGGTTCAGCACCAGCAACTGGCTGACGGCTTGCAGCACCGCATCACCCTCGCCGTGACCGAAGCGCTGATTGATGGCGGTGAAGTTGTCCAGGTCCAGGGCCAGCAATGACAAGGGCTGCTGGCGGCGTCGGCTGTCCTCCAGGCTGCTCGTCAGTTCATGTCTGAAAAAGTCCGCGCCTCCCAGCGGCGTGAGTTTGTCGAACAGGCGGTGCTCGCGGAACAACCGTTCACGCTTCTCCATTTGTCCGTTGATCGCCAGTTGTTCCCGGTGCCAGTGATAGATGCCGAGGGTCAGCAGAATCATGCCCACCGGCATCGGCCCGGACTCCAGCCAGTGGTCCCAGGTGATGCTGTCGGGCAAACGGATGAACTCGTCGAGGCTGTCGATCCACCAGGAAAAAAAGATGCAACCCAGGCCCCATACGAGGTAGTTGGTCACCCGACCGGCCGGGCGACTCTTGAGCACCAGGCCGAGCCAGACCAGCGCCAGCAAGGCCGAGCCGCCTTCGCCAAGGATATCCAGCCAGACCCACTCACTCAGCGGTTTGAGCTCACCGTTGGCCAGGTGGAGCATCAGCCCGAGGTTGGCCGCCAGCAGAAGCAGGGTGAGTTTGAGGCGGTGCGGGCGCAGCACGGAGAACATGGCCGGAATCCTTTGCCAGAAGCGGAATGCGGCTCAGCACAGCAGATGGATGTGACAGTGCGG
This sequence comes from Pseudomonas sp. PICF6, assembly GCF_009831705.1. NCBI lineage: Bacteria > Pseudomonadati > Pseudomonadota > Gammaproteobacteria > Pseudomonadales > Pseudomonadaceae > Pseudomonas > Pseudomonas sp. PICF6. The sequence continues at coordinate 238,863 of NZ_WUUD01000018.1, forward strand.
TGACGGTGGGTGAATGGGTGGGGGAGGTCGAATCAGCTCATTGGTTGTCCGGATTTTTATTCATGAGATCGCCCTTATCTCATTGTGGCGAGGGGATTTTGTGGGAGCAAAGCTTGCTCGCGACGAAGACGACGCGGTTTTTCAGGGGATCGAGGCGCCTGCATCGCGAGCAAGCTTTGCTCCCACAGCGGTGTGGAGCGACGTTTCGCAAAAAGTGATCGGCTGCTGAAGGCCTGTGCGGCTCGGAAACAGGTCATTTCAGCTCATTCTGGTCCGCCAACCCCCTCACATCAGTGTGTTTTAGGCCCTGCGGGCAAACGCTGTCACAGAACCGTCACCCCCCACCCCTAGCGTGCCCTCCCAGTTGCCGGGCCGTTGCCTGGCGGATTTTCGGATTCCTGGGGGAGATCACCATGCATCACCGCACAAGCACTGCCGGGCTCGTCGGTTTTACGTTCACCGCGTTGGCGATGGCCATTGCCAGTGAACGGCTGAGCGCTGCCGAGCAGACGACCACTGAACACGTCCAAGTGGTTGGTCAGGCGGCCAGCATCGATCAGGCCCTGAAGGAGCAGCGCAGCGCCGATAGCATCAAGAGCGTGGTGCATGCCGACGGCGTGGCGCAGTTGCCGGATGAAAACGTCGCCGAAGCCGTGCAGCGCCTGCCGGGCATCAGCGTCGAACGTGACCAGGGCGAAGGTCGTTTTGTCAGCGTGCGGGGCCTGGGGCCAGACCTCAACAGCGTGACCATCAACGGCACGCTGGTACCGGCACCGGAAAGCGAGCGCCGGGCCGTTGCCCTGGACGTGCTGCCCGCGGAGCTGGTGCAGTCGCTGTCGGTGATCAAGACCCTGACGCCGGACATGGACGCCAACTCCCTGGGCGGCACGGTCGACGTGAAAAGCCTCTCGGCGTTCGACCACAAGGGCTTGTTCTACACCGGCAGCAGCGAAGCCAGCTACGACAAGAATACCGGCCAGACGAGTCCGAAATTCTCTGGCGCTATCAGCGACCGTTTCAGCCTGGGCGACGGCATCGATAACTTCGGCGTTGCAGCAGCGCTGAGCTGGCAGAAGCGCGATTTTGGCTCGGACAACGTTGAAACCGGCGGCGCCTGGGATTTCGAGCAAGGCTCACGACTGGAAGAGTTCGAACAACGCGACTATGACATCCGTCGGGAGCGCGCCGGCGGCGGGCTGAACTTCGACTACAAGCCTGATGATCTGAGCAGCTACTACCTGCGCACGCTTTACAGTCGTTACAAAGACAGCGAAACCCGCAATGCCGCCAGCCTGGCTTTCGAAGATCCGCAAGCGGCCGGTGAGCTGGGTGCCGCAGAAGGCGAGCGCAAGATCAAGCAGCGCGAAGAAACCCAGGAGATCCAGTCCTATGTACTGGGCGGGGAGCGCATGTTCGGTCTCTGGACTCTCAGCGGCCAGGGCGGCTACAGCAAGTCCAGCGAGGACAGCCCCGGTCATATCGCCGGTGCCACATTCGAAGGCATCGACAGTTTCGAGGGGGGCTTCTACGGCAACGACAAGCCGCGGCCGATCATTGGTTCGGGGTTCTATGATCCGGACAACTTCAGCCTGGACAAGGTGGACTGGGAACAGCAGAACACCACCGACACCGAGAAAAACCTGCGCCTGGACCTGGCCAGAGACTATGACGTCAGTGGCTACGCCTCCCAGGTCAAATTCGGCGGCAAAGTCAGCCGCCGCGACAAGGACAACGACCTCGACGCCTGGGTCTATGAGGATTTCGACGATCTGGGGTTCACCGACGAGCAGTTGAACCTCGGACAATTCCAGAAGGGCAACGTGGATTACAGTCTCGGCCGTTACGGTCCAGGCATCAGTGCCGGAGCCATCGAACAATTGTTGGGTGGTCTGGATCGCGACGCCTTCTTTGATGCGCAAGAGTCGCGGGTCAATGACTTCCAGATGAGCGAAGACATCAACGCCGCTTACCTGATGAACACCGTGGACATCGACGATTGGCGCTTGATCGCCGGCATGCGTTATGAAGGCACGGAGTTCGAAGCCAAAGGCAGCGGCGTTACCGACGGCGTATTCACCGACACCCAAACCCGGCGCAAATATCACCACTGGCTGCCGGGCCTGCACGCGCGTTACCAGTTGGACAAGAACACCCAGGTGCGTGCGGCCTGGACCAAGTCCGTGGTGCGCCCGACCTTCGGGCAACTGGCCCCGGGTTTTGTCATTGACGATGACGAGGCGACCTTCGGCAACCCGGACCTCAAACCCCTGGAGTCGAGCAACCTGGACCTGGGCATTGAACATTTCATGGGCCGGGCCGGCACTGTGTCGGCTTTCGTGTTCTACAAAGACATCAAGAACTTCGTCTACAACACCGACGTGGCGGGCACGGGTGCCTGGGCCGACTTCTCCGAAGCCCATAGCTTTGCCAATGGTGACAGCGCCAAGCTCTATGGCCTGGAACTGGCCTACTCACAAAAATTCGACTTGCTGCCAGCCCCCTGGAATGGATTGCTTCTGGGGGCCAACACCACCTTCAGTCGCTCGGACGCCGAGATCGAAGGGTTCGATCAGGCCAGCGGAACACAACGCAAGCGCAGCATCGACCTGCCGAACCAGTCGGACACCGTGGGTAACCTGATGCTGGGCTGGGAAAACGACAAGCTGAGCTTGCGCCTGTCGGCCAATTACAAGTCGGCCTACCTGTATGAGCTGGCGTCCATCAGCGACCGCGACCATGACCTGCACGTTGACGCCCAGACCTTTGTCGACTTCAGCGCCCGCTACTCCCTGACCAAAAACCTGCAAGTGAGCCTGGAAGCCCAGAACCTCACCGACGAGTCGTATTTCGTCTACACCGGCCACCGCGCCTACAACGGTCAATACGAAGAATACGGCCCGACCTACAAGCTGGGGCTGACCTTCACCCATTTCTAGATCGCGACGCCGATCCGTCAGGGCGAGGGGAAAAATCCCCTCGCCCTGCAGGTGGACAAAAGACCCGTTTGAACCCGGCTCAATGACAAGGATTTTTCCGTTGAACACAGCTTTGTTTTTACCCAAGCAGTACCTGTTGGCAATGCTCATCAGCCTGGCAAGCGTTCCAGCGTTGGCGGCTTCCCCAACCCTGAAGCTGCAACCCTGGCCTCAGGCACAGGAACGCTCGATCAATGCCCTGGGATTCGTGCCCGGCCATTGGACCAGCGAACGACTGGCCAGCGCCCGTGAAGGCTTGCTGTTGCTGGATGCCCAAGGCCGCGAACTGTCACGCCTGGAGGGCTCCTTCGAAGGTCTCGACAGCCGTGCCCTCGGGGCGAACGTTCTGGTGGCCAGCCTCGACAGCACTCGTCAGCAAGCACTGTTGGTCAGCCTCGATCCGGATAAACGTCAGTGGGGGACGCCGCTGTACCTTCCTGCGCGAGATTTCCCGGTGAATGGGCTGTGCCTGTACCGCGATGAAGCGAGCAACCTGTTTGTGTTTCTGGTGGGTGAAGAAGGCAAGGGGGAGCAATGGCTGGTGGGCAACGGCGAGCACCTGAGCGCCAGTGCACAGCGCGTACGCGGCTTGCCACTGCCGCCCGATGCCCAGACCTGTCAGGTGCAAGACAGCGCCAATCAACTGTTCGTCAACGAGGAACAAGTCGGCTGGTGGGCCTACCCGGCATCCTCCGAGGCCGATGCCGTGCGTGTACCCGTGGCGATGCGCACGCCGTTCGGTGACATCCAGCAGGCCGCTGGGGACCTGGCGGCGTTACCAGGCGGGTTGCTGGGCCTGGACCCACAAGCGCGACAGCTGCATCTGTATCAGCAAGACGGCCAGGGCTGGACCTCGACAGCCCGTCTGGCGCTGCCGGGCCTGAACGAGCCGGAAAATCTGGCGGTACGGGCGACGAAAAACGGCCTTGAACTGTTGTTGCGCGACGATGACAGCGCACGCCTGTATCAGGGCCAAATCAATTGGCAACCCACCCCTTTGTCCCTGCCGCCGGTGCTGCCTACAGTGGCTGCCATTGGCCAGAGCGAGCCGGTGGCGCGCCAGGGCGACGCGGCGGATGATCCGGCGATCTGGGTTCATCCCACCACACCTGCCTTGAGCCGGGTGCTGGGCACCAACAAGAAGCAAGGCCTGCTGACGTATGACCTGCACGGCAAGCTGCTGCAGGAGCTGGCGGTGGGCCGCCTCAACAACGTCGATGTGCGCGGCAACTTCAAGTTGGGTACGCAAACCGTCGATCTGGCAGTCGCCAGCAACCGCGATCGCAACAGCCTCAGCCTGTTCCGCATTGACCGTGCCAGCGGTGAGTTGAGCGAGGCCGGCGAGATCCCTACGCCACTCAAGGAAATCTACGGCATCTGCCTGTTCCAGCCGGTTGAGGGCGAACTGTATGCCTTCGCCAATGGCAAGGACGGGCGCTATTTGCAGTACCGCCTCAGCGCTCCGGACGGTGTGGTGAAAGGTGAGTTGGTGCGCCAGTTCAGCGTCGACAGCCAGCCTGAAGGTTGCGTCGCCGATGACCGGCGCCAGCGGCTGTTTCTCGGTGAAGAAGACGTCGGAGTCTGGGCGGTGGATGCCCGGGCCGACCGACCGGCGACATTGGACAACGTGATCAAGGTTGGACCTCAGTTGCATGCCGACGTCGAGGGCATCGCCCTGTACCAAGGCGCCGGCCACGATTACCTGGTGATCTCAAGCCAGGGCAACGACAGCTATGTGCTACTTGATGCCGAACCGCCTTATGCCGTGCGCGGTGCGTTCCGTGTCGGCCTGAACGGCGCGGCGGGCATCGACGGCGCCTCGGAAACCGATGGCCTGGAAGTCACTTCGGCCAACCTTGGCGGTCCCTGGAGCGACGGCATGCTGGTGGTCCAGGACGGCCGCAAACGGATGCCCGAGCAGACCCAGAACTTCAAGTTCGTGCCCTGGAACGAAGTCGCGAAAGCCTTGCGCCTGCCTTGGGCGGCGCTGTCATCAACCGGTCATGAACATTTCATCGAATAGCAGCCAGACAGGAGCTCTACCCATGCAAGCCACGCTGGAACATATGACAATCTGGGGCCTGATCAGCGATGCGAGTCTTCTGGTCAAGGCCGTCATGCTCACACTGCTGCTGGCCTCGCTGCTGAGCTGGTACCTGATCATCCAGCGCAGCGCCGTGTTGCGCCGCACCGAGCGCCAGTTCAAGGGTTTCATGCAGCGTTTTCGCAGCACCAGTGATTTGCCAGCGCTGTTGCGCGAGACCGCCCAGGTGCGCGAGGAAGAGGGCGGCGTGGAGCCGATCTTTCACGCCGGCTTCCAGGCTTTCACCCAGCTCAACGTACCCTCCGGCAGCCCACAGGTGGTGCTTGAAGGGGTGGAGCGTTCGCTGCAAGTGGCAATCAGCGAGCAGGAGGTGCAGTTGGAGAAAGGCTTGCAGTTTCTCGCCACGGTCGGTTCGGTCAGCCCTTACATCGGTTTGTTCGGCACGGTCTGGGGGATCATGAATGCCTTCCTGGGGTTGTCCCAGGTGCAACAGGCCAGCCTCTCCACCGTGGCGCCGGGCATCGCCGAGGCGTTGATCGCCACCGCCATCGGCTTGTTCGCGGCGATTCCCGCGGTGATCGCCTACAACCGCTTCTCCGCCCGCGGCCAGACCTTGCTGACACGCTACTACGCGTTTGGCAACGAGTTGCAGGCACGCCTGCATCGCAAGCTGCACGGCGCCCCGGTGAACCTGGCCGCGGCCGCTTGAGAGGAGAGGGCAGATGCTAGTCAAGCCGCAACGCAAGCACGGGCCCAAGGCCGAAATGAACGTGGTGCCTTACATCGATGTGATGCTGGTGCTGCTGGTGATCTTCATGGTCACGGCACCCATGCTGACCCAAGGCGTGAAAATCGAGCTGCCCAAGGTCGCCAGCCAGGCATTGGCCAACGATAGCCGCCAACAGATCCTGACCCTGTCTGTTAAGGCCGAGGGCGGTTACTACTGGAACCTGGGTGCTGAACTGGACACCCAAAGCCAGACCGACAGCGCCGTGGACCTGGATCAGATGCGCGCCAAAGTGGCCCAGGTTGTCGCCGAGCGCAGCGATACCCAGGTGTATATCCGTGCCGACGACCACGCCGACTACGGTCGTGTCGTGGCCGCCATGGCCGCCTTGCAGCAGGGCGGAGTGAGCAACCTTGGCCTGGTGACCGAGGCACCCCGATGACGGCGATGATCATGCACAGTCCATCCTTGGGTTTACCCACGGTGTCCGGCAGTGGTTTCTGGAGGAACAGCCTGGCAGCGGGACTCGCCGTGGCCTTGCACGCGGTTGTCGCGGCATTGCTGGTGCTGGGCTGGACCGTAGAGAAACCGACCGTCGAAGCGCCCCGGGTGCTGCGCACGCAATTGGTGATGTTGCCACCGCTGCCGGTGCCTGAAGCGCCTGCGCCGACCGCCGTGGCAGAGGTCGCCCCAGAACCGGTCGAAGCCACGCCGGCTCCCGTGCAAGCGCCACGCCCGGCGCCGAGCAAACCTGCGGTTGATCCAAGGCTCCAAGCGCAGAAACTGGAGCAGGCAACCCTGGCGCGCAAACGGGTCGAGGAGCAAAAGCGCGAGCAGCAGGCCGAGCAACAGGCCCAGCAGCAGCGCGAGCGTCAGGAGAACCAGCGACGTCAGCAGGAAGCCGAGCAACAGGCCGCCGAACGACAGCGCCAAGCGGCTCAACAGGCCCAGGCGCTCGCCCGGCAACGCCAAGCCGAACAGGCGCGCCTGGCCGCCGCCGACAGTCGCCACTATCAACCCCTGAGCAAAGAGGCTCCGGATTATCCGCAACGGGCTTTGGACAAAGGGTTGGAAGGCGATTGCACGGTGGAGTACAGCGTCAAGCCGGACGGGCGAATCGACAACCCCAAGGTGTTGGACGGCTGCCACCCGTTGTTCATCCGACCCTCGCTGACTGCGGCCCAGACCTTCCGTTATCAGCCGCGGATCGTCGACGGCCAGGCCGTGACAGTGCCGGCGGTGCGCAATACCTTTCACTACCGCATCGAATAGAACCCGAGCCTGTTGCGGCCGGCTTAATCGGACTAAACCGCGCCGGCGGCCTGCCGGTGCTGGCGCAACAGTTCGATCTGCTGCGATGGAACCAGCTCGCGCAACGCCTTATAGAGCGCCCGTGTTTCCAGCAGATTCCAGATGCGCAGCATGGTTTCCAGCGCATCCAGGGGTTTGCTGATGAAGTCCCGGGCGCCCAGCGCCAGGGCGCGCAGGCGGGTGTCGCGGGTGGCGTCGGCGGTCAGCACCAGGATCGGCAGGTAGTCGTTTGCCGGGATGCGCCGGTTGAGCTGCTCCAGCACGGCGAAGCCATCGAATGCCGGCATGTGCAGGTCCAGGATCACCAGGTCAGGCTCAAAACTGTTGAACAGGTCGAGGGTGCGCAAAGGCTCGGTGCTGCTCAGTACGTTGTGCAGCCCTTCGCGAGCCAGCAACTGCTCCATCAGGTCCAGGTTGGGGCGCTGATCGTCAACGATCAGGATGCGCAAATCGCGATTCATGCGGGCTCCGGTAAATAGCGTTCAAGGTGGCCGAGAAAGGCCTGGATATGAATGGGTTTGGTCAGGATCGCTGTGGCCCCGGCTTCGTGCAGGGCACGGTGGGTCAGGTCGCTGGCATCGGCGGTGATCATCAGTACCGGTGTGGACGCCGTAGCCGCCGATTGCCGCAAGCGGCGCAGCACCTCCAGGCCTGTCAGGTCCGGCAGGGTCACGTCCAGCAGGATCAACTGCGGGGCGTGCTGGCGAGCCAAGTCCAGGCCCAACTGGCCTTGCATGCTCGACAGCAGTTGAATACCCGGACGTCGCTGCATCAGGGTCTCGATCAGCGCCAGGCTCGACAGGTTGTCTTCGATGCACAGTATCTTGCCGTGATATTCGACTGACGGACGCGGTGCCTTCAGCGCGACGATGGGGGGCAAGCGGGCGTGTTCCACCCGGGCACCGGGCAATTGCAGGGTAAAACAACAACCTTGCCCCGGCTCGCTGTGGACCTGCAGGCTGCCTTGCATCATTTCCAGCAGGCTCTTGCTCAAGGACAGCCCAAGACCGGTGCCCTCGACCTGTGGATCGGCACCCAGGCGCTCGAACGGCTTGAACAACCGGTCAAGCTGCTCAGGGGCAATGCCATGCCCGGTGTCGCTGACGGCAATGCTGACTCGCGGCCCCTGGGCGGTCACTTCAATGCGCACTTCACCGCCGGGCCGGTTGTACTTGATGGCGTTGGACAACAGATTGAGCAGCACCTGCACCAGGCGTTGACGGTCGGCCAGCACACCGCTGCTGTCGGGTAGCGGCGCCAGCTCGGCCAACTGAATCCCGGCGTCGGCCGCCATGGGTGAAACCAGCGTCAGGGCTTCATGCAACACCGTCGTCAAGGCAATCGGCTCAATGTTCAGCGGCAGACGACCGGCCTCGATCCGGGCAATGTCCAGCACCTCGTTGATCAATGCCAGCAGATGCTGACCGGCACGCAGGATGTGACTGACCTGTGGGCGCTGGCCGGCGCTGGAGTCCATGTCCAGCAGTTGCGCGAAGCCGAGTATGGCGTTCAGGGGGGTGCGCAGTTCGTGGCTCATGCGCGAAAGAAATTCGCTTTTGGCGCGGCTGGCGCTTTCGGCTTCTTCACGGGCGGTGCGCAGGGCGATCTCGGCGGCGCGGCGGTCAGTGATGTCGCGGGTGATCTTGGAAAACCCGCGCAGGGTGCCGGTACTGTCGTACTGGGCAGTGATGACCACACTGGCCCAGAAGCGGCTGCCGTCCTTGCGACAGCGCCAGCCTTCTTCCATGTAATGACCGTCACGGGCGGCTTCGTGCAGCGCCATGTCCGGGTGCGCCGGGCATTCTTCGCTCAGATAGAACAACGAAAAATGCCGGCCGAGGATTTCCTGTTCGGTGTAACCCTTGATCCGTTCGGCGCCGGCGTTCCAGGTAATGACATGGCCTTGGGCGTCCAGCGCAAAGATGCCGTAGTCCTTCACCCCATCGATGATCAGCCGCAAGCGTTCTTCGTTATCCCGCAGAGCCCGCTCGCGTTCGGCAAGCAACTGCCCGGCCTCTACCAGACGGGTGCCCAACTGGCCGATTTCGTCCTGCTCCGGCGGTTGCGGCAACAACGGTTGACCCAAGGCCAGGCGCTGAGCGTTGCCTTGGACCTGTTGCACGCGGGCGACAATGCCCTTGGACAGGAACAGCACCGCCACGATGGCGCCAAGCAGCCCGCACAGCGCCGCCAGTAGCGTGGCGAACAACAGGCGCATGCGCGTGGCCGAGGCGGCGGCACTGCGGTCGGCGAGCAGGGCGTCCTCACGTATACGCATCGCGTTGATCTGCTCGCGCAGCACGTCCAGGACGTGTTTGTTTTCGATCAGAATCGTCGTGATGGCCGCTGTGTCATCGGCCTTGCCGTTGCGCAAGGCATCCAGCCCATCGAGTTTTTCTGCGATCAGTGGGGTGATGGTCTTGAGGCGCTCGCGCATCCGGGCGTCGCGGATGTTGTGGTCCAACCGTTGCAACGCGGCCTTGATCAGCGGCGTGGCCTGTTCGTAGCTGGGCAGGAAGTCTTCGCGCCGGGTCAGCAGGTAACCGCGCACGCTGGCTGCGGCTTCGGCCAGCAGGGTATGCACCGTCTGGATATCGCCCTGGACCAGCAGCACCCGGCGCACGTCTTCTTCGGCCCGGGCGGTCTGGCGTTCGGTGATGTAGATCAGCACCAGCGACAGCAACAGCACCACCAGGGGCAGGGAAATGACCACCAATGCCTTGCCCCGCAATGGCAGGTTGGCCCAGCGGCGGGCGGCGAGGAATCTCATGGCCATTGCCCGCTGGGTTGTGCCACCAACCCCAGAGCAACACCGCGCACGGCGGCCTGGGTTCGATCGGCGGCTCCCAACTTGCCGATGACGCGCTCCACGTGGGCCTTGGCGGTGCCGGGGGCGATGCCGAGTTTTTCGCCGATTTCACGGTTGCTGAAGCCGCCGGCCACCAGCCCCAACACCTGGCGCTCGCGGGCTGTCAGGGCCTGGACCGGGGTAGCGCCACTGGCACCGCGCTCGGCCATGCGCCGCAGCAGGCGCGCACTGACCGAACTGTTCAGGGCCTCTTCGCCCTGGGCGACCCGTTTGAGGGCGTCCAGCACTTCATCGCGGCTGGCATCCTTGAGCAGATAACCGACCGCGCCCGCGCCGATGGCGGCTTCAAGGTGATCAGGGCTGTCGTCCATGGTGAAGATCACCACTTTGATCCCCGGCTGGCGCTGCTGCAGGATACGCGCCGCCCCCAGACCATTGAGCACCGGCATGCGAATGTCGAGAATGGCGATGTCCGGTTGCAGCCGCTCGCACAGATCGAGGGCTTCCTGGCCGTCGCTGGCCTGGCCGACGACTTCGAACCCCGGGCTGCCGGCGAGCATGCTGATAAAACCGGTGCGGGTCACTTCGTGATCATCGGCCAAAAGCAGGCGTAAAGGGGACGTCATGAGTGTGTTCCGTGGGTGGGTAGGGGGACGCTGGCCAGCAAACGGGTGCCACCATCGGGCTGGCTGAAACAGCTCAGGTGGCCGCCCAGCAGGCTGGCACGTTCCTGCATCGCCGCCAGGCCCAGATGGCAGGTGCCATTGGTCTCGATGGGTTGTTCCAGAGCAAAACCACGGCCATTGTCTTCGACCCGCAGCGAGGCCCGGTCGTCGCTCACCATCAATCCCAGGCGTACATGGCTGGCCCGGGCGTGCTTGAGAATGTTGTTGATGCCTTCCTGGGCAATGCGGAACAAGGCGATTTCGGTGTTGCCCGGCAGGCGAGCGGCGCTGTGCTCGGCCCAGTCCACCGACAGGCCTGCATCCCGCAGGCGGTCGGCTTCCTTGTCGACGGCTTTGTACAGACCGAAGTCATCCAGCGCATGGGGACGCAGACCGCCGATCAACTGCCGGCCTTCGCCGACACAACCCCGGGCGAGATCGAGGATGGCCTGCAAGTCGTTCGCCAGGGCCGGCGGCAGAGGCGGGCAGCGACCGGCGAACCCCTGCAGGCGCTGATGCAGGCCGGCCAGGTTCTGTGCCAGGCCATCATGCAGGTCGTAGGCCACACGCTTGCGTTCGTCTTCCTGGGCGCTGAACAGTCGATGGACCAGCTCGGACATGGTGCGTTCGCGGGCCTGCAACGCTTCGAGCAGACGACTGTTCTCCAAATGGGCAGCCAGCAGGGTCGCCAGCAATTGCAGTGACTCAATATCCTCGTTGTCCGGCGTGCCGAGGGCTACGCCGTTGCCCAGCAATAAAGCCCCGAACACCACACCGTCGGAGCCACGCAACGGAACGCGCAAGACCTGGGGCAGGGCGCTGCCAGGGTACTCCAGCCATTGTGGCTCGGCTGACGGCGGCTGAGCCAGGTTGGCAAGCAGATCGAGCCGTTCTTGGCTGCCATGGCTGGCGATGGTGCGAAACGTGGTGTCCGCTGCCCACTCCAGCAGCAGGCCATGATCCATGGCCATGAATGCGCACGCTCGTTGTACTGCGCGCTGGCGCATCGCCGACAGGGGCAATTGCGTCAGTTCATGGCCGGTGCCCAACAGCAGGCGCAGGCGTGCGGCACGACTTTGCGACTGGCGATATTGGGTTCGGATGGCCAGGGCACTGCCGGGGTCATGGGGTGGGCTTTGCATGATAGGGCTCCAGCGTGGATGGGACCGGTCGGCGTGGCGGTATTAGAGCGTGTCATCAGCACCGGGCCTATCTGCCGAACGGCATAGGCAATCGGCACCGGTTGGCCGATGGCGAAGGCCGTCAGGCCCGGCAAAGTCGGCTCATTGAAACCCACAGGAACGTTACGATGAAACTGAAAACCTTCGCCGCTGCCGCTTTTTTCATGCTGACCACACCCTTGGCCCTGGCACTTGAAACAACGCCATACGTTTATCGCACCGTAGCCGAGCAGCCACAGAATCAGAATGACCGTGAAATCGCCGCATTGTTCGACCGCTGGAACGCGGCCCTCAAAACCGGCAACGCTGCTGCAGTAACCAGCCTGTATGCGCCGGATGCGATATTGCAGCCCACCGTATCCAACCAGGTGCGCAACACGGCGGCACTGATTCAGGATTACTTTGAACACTTCCTGGCCGGCAAGCCGGTGGGGCAGATCAACTACCGGGAAATCCGTCACCTGGGACCTGACGCGGCGATGGACAGTGGTGTCTATACCTTTGCCCTGACCAACGCCGACGGCTCCAAGCGCGAGGTTCAGGCGCGCTACACCTTTATCTATGAACGCATTGACGGTCAGTGGAAGATCCTTAACCACCACTCCTCGGCCATGCCGCAAGTCCAGAAGCAACTGCATGCCAGCCACTGAGGCCGTTTGAACAAATGAGTTCGTCCCTGGCTGCGTTGGGGGGCGAACCACCCGTTTGGCAGGCTGGCGAAAAACGATAGGCCAGGGTCATTAACAGAGCGGTTCGATAAAGAAGTTGGATTCGTGCGGGAACATTAATTAGAATCACTCTCATTTAATGTATTCCTTGCACAAGGCTTCTTGACATGTCTGATGCAGCTACGCCAACGGAGCGTTCCTTGCACGCGCTGTACCGAGACCACGGTGGCTGGCTGGAAGGCTGGTTGAGACGACGCATGGGCAATGCCTGGGATGCCGCGGACCTGCGCCAGGACACGTTCCTGCGGGTACTGTCCAGCGCTCAGCCATTGGCCGATCTGCACGAACCCCGCGCTTATCTGCTGACAGTCGGCAAGCGTCTGTTGAGCAACTTTTACGCGCGCCGCAACCTGGAGCAGGCTTACCTCGACGCCTTGGCGAGCTTGCCGCCAGCGTGCGTACCGTCCCCGGAGCAGCGTTGGCTGCTGCTGGAAACGTTGCAAGCCCTGGATGAATTGCTCGATGGCCTGCCGGCTCTGGTGCGGCGGGCTTTTTTGTGGAGCCAGCTCGAAGGCCTGGGCTACCGTGAAATCGCCGAGCGCATGCAGGTGTCGGAGCGCACCATCAAGCGCTACATGGCTCAGGCTTATGAGCATTGCCTGTTGGTGGACTTTTGATGCGCCAGGCCCCTTCGCCTGAAGCTCGCGAAGTCGCCCGGGCGGCGGCTCGCTGGCTGGCCATGATGGAGTCTGGCGGGGATGACTTCGATTGCACTGCGCTGCAACGCTGGCGCGACAGCAGCGCCCATCACGAGGCAGCCTGGCAAAAAGCCCAGCGATTGCGCCAGCGTTTCGCCGGGGTGCCGCCTTCATTGGGTATGGCGACCCTGGATCGCCCGGCATTGCCCCGTCGGGCGGTGCTCAAGCGTGCGCTCGGCGTCGCCGCCTTGGTGCCCACGGCCTGGTGGCTGGGGCGAGAGCTGCCGCTGGAGGTCTGGCGCGCCGACCTGCACACGGCCACGGGCGAACAGCGGCGCTGGTCGCTGGCCGACGGCAGCGCCTTGCAGTTGAATACCGACAGCGCCCTGGACCTGGACCTCAAGGCTCGACGCCTGGTGCTGGTGCAAGGGGAGATGGCCCTCAATGTCCAGGGGCCTGCGCCATTGGCCATTCAGGCACCGTTCGGCCTGATCTCCGTCAGCCGTAGCGAGGTCTGCGTACGCCTGAATGAGCGCAGTTGCCGGGTGTCGGTCCTCAGTGGTTCGGTGCAACTGCAACCGTTGCGCGGGCCAATGCTGACACTGAAGGAAGGCGAGCAGGTCAACCTCTTGGCCTCGGGCGCCGGACCGGTGGGGGCGTTCGACGTAGCGCAGTTGGGTTGGCGTGACGGTGTACTTGTGGCGCAGAACCAGCCGTTGGGGGATTTTCTCCGTGAACTGGGCCGTTATCGCTCAGGTTTTTTGCGTTGGGACCCCGCCCTGGAGTCGCTGCGGGTGACCGGCAGCTTCCGTCTGGAAAACACCGATCGAATCCTCGCGTTGCTCTCGGCCAGCCTGCCGCTGCACGTGCAAACGCGCACCCGATACTGGGTCACATTGACGCTGCGCAAAAATACTGTCTGACGCCTGTCCCCTTTTTTTGTCTCGCTTGTCATTCAAGGCAACTGAACAAAAACGAGAGCTCCCCCCAATGTCCGCAGTAGTACCTTTGCGTTTTCGCCCGGCCCTTGCCGGCTGGCGTCCGCTGTTGAACCTGAGCCTCGTGCTCAGCCTGAGCGCCAGCCCATTGTTCATGTCCTCCAGCCAAGCCGAAGAAGCTGCCCGACGCAGCTATCAGGTGCCGGCCGGCAGCCTCAGCGCCGCGCTGACCAGGTTCGCCGGCCTGGCGGGGGTCAACCTGTCGGTCGACCCGGCCCTGGTGAGCGGGCATAACAGCCCCGGTCTGTCGGGGGAGTATGCCGTGGAGGAGGGCTTTGCCCGGCTGTTGCAGGGCTCGGGTCTGCAACTGCAGCCGGTGGGCGAGCAGGCTTACATCCTGACCCCGGCGCCGGAAGGCAGCAGCTTGCAACTGGCGCCCACCTCGATCATGGGGGCCACGAGCCTGGCGCAGGGCGAGCCTTATGCCGGTGGCCAGGTCGCGCGCCGCGGCTCGCAAGGCTTGCTCGGGTCGCGAGACTTCATGGAAACCCCGTTCAGCATGACCACCTATACCAGCGAAGTGGTCAAGAACCAGCAGGCTCGGACCCTGGGCGACCTGATTGCCAGCGATCCTTCGGTTCGCGCCACCAATCCGGCAGGCGGGCGTTTCGAGCAGTTCACCATTCGCGGTTTCAGCCTGTTCAACAGTGATGTCGCCTACAACGGCCTCTACGGCATCCTGCCGACCTATTCGATCGACATGGAGATGGCCGACCGCGTCGACATCATCAAGGGCCCGACCCAGCTCATCAACGGCGTCTCGCCACGTGGCAGCGTGGGTGGCGGGATCAATGTGGTGCCCAAGCGGGCCACCGACAAACCTATCACTTCGTTCACGGGCAGCTACGCCTCTAACAACCAGCTCGGCGGCGCCGTGGATGTCGCCCGGCGTTTTGGTGAAGATAACCAGTTCGGCGTTCGTTTCAACGGCGTGAAGCAGTCCGGCGACACCGAATGGGATCACCAGAGTGTCGACCGTGACATGGCCGTGCTGGGCCTGGATTTTCGTGGCGAGCGTCTACGCCTCTCGACGGATATCGGGCGCACCGAGCGCGATACCGACGCGCCGCAGGAGCGCGTGCTGGTAGGGGCCAACGCACAGGTCCCGCACGCCAGCGATGTGCGCCGCAACTACGCTCAGCGCTGGAGCAAGGCGCGCACCAAGGACACTTTCGGCGCGGTGAACGCGCAATACGATGTCAACGATTCCGTGATGCTGTACGGCAGTGCAGGGGCGCGCAAAAGTGATCATGACTTCCTGCGGCACAACGTTTCGGTTAGCAACGACGCTGGCGATTTCAGCGTTCAACCCCGCGACTTTACCCGCGATGAAAATGTCCGCACGGCCACGGCCGGGGTGCGCAACTGGTTCCATACCGGCCCGGTGAGCCATGAGATCAACCTGGCCGCCAGCTACTTCTACATGGATTTCACCAATGGCGGCGCTCGTTATGCTTCGTCCCCGAGCAACCTGTATGACCCGGTGCAAACGCCGACTCCGAGCGACCCCACGCGCCAGGACAGCAAGGTCTATACCGAAAACCGCTCCACCGGCGTGGCGCTGTCCGACACTCTGGGTTTCTTCGATGATCGACTGCTGCTGACCCTCGGCACCCGCTGGCAGCGGATCAAGGTTGACGACTGGACGGATAACGTCAAAGGCGCCACCGCGTACGACGAGGAAAAGATGTCGCCGTCGGGCGGAATCCTGTTCAAGGCAACCGATAAGCTGTCGTTGTATGCCAACTACATGGAAGGCTTGAGCCAGGGCAAGATCGCGCCATCGACCTCGATCAACGAGGACGAAATATTCCCGCCGTTCATCAGTCGTCAGGTCGAGGTGGGAGCCAAATATGACGCGGGTGCGCTCGCCGTCACCGCCGCCGTCTTCCGGATCAAGCAGCCTGCCTACGCCACCGATGCCACGACCCGTGTCTTCGGCCCGAACGGCAAACGCGAGAACACCGGGGTTGAGTTGAGCGTGTTCGGTGAGCCGCTCAAGGGTTTGCGTTTGCTCGGCGGGGTCATGTATATCGACAGCGAGTTGACCGATACCACCGATGGCGCCTTTGATGGTAATCGGGCGCCGGCCACGCCCAAATACAATGTCAATCTGGGCGCCGAGTGGGATGTGCCGACCGTGCAGGGCCTGACCCTGACCAGCCGCGCCATCCACTCCAGTTCGCAGTACCTGGACCAGTCCAACACCAAGGAAATCGATTCCTGGGAGCGTGTGGATGTGGGCGCGCGTTACGCGTTCAAGGTGGACCAGAAGAACATCACCCTGCGTGCCAATGTCGAGAACGTCGCGGACAAGCGCTACTGGAGTTCAGCCGGCGCCTCGGATGACAGCGAGGCAGGCTTGACCCTGGCAACGCCGCGCACTTACCTGCTTTCGGCCACCGTGGACTTCTAGACCGATGTGCAGCTTCAGGGATGAAGCTGTTTCTCAGGCGTCACGGAACAGGTCGTGGGCATCCAGCAAGCGCCAGGCGATTTCGGGACGTTTTTCCAACCCGCGTCGAATGGCGGTGGGGATCGACTGGCGAATCTTGCGGCACAAGCCGGGCTGCTCCTGGAACTCGATGGCGATGCCGCGCATGGTGCGCACTTCGTTGTAGCCGGGTTCGACGCTCAGGCGGATTCCGAGGTTCTCGTACATACGCTGCTGCAACCGTTGGAGTTCGTCCAGGCTCTGGATATTTTCCAGCCGTTCGAGCAGGCGTTTTTCTTCCTGACGGTTCAAGCAAAGAATGCGCAGGTCACTGCCCGGGGTTTGCAGCAACGCATCACGCCCGCAGTCACAGACACCGGGCGGGCAGGGGGGACGGATCGGAATCGACGCGGTCATGGGCTCCACAGGTCAGCAACAAGCAAATCGCCTCTGAGTGTATCGGCGGTCCAGGCAATGTGATGCCTGGCGGCATGCCGGTCAACCCTGGTGAGTGGCCGCTTGTCTAGCGCCGTTGCGAGCGGGCGCTGGGCCGAGCCCGCAGCAGCAATGTGGGAGCAAGCCCGCTCCCACAAGGTTTCTGTTGCCTATACAAATGCTGTGCGCCTACAGCCCCAAGTCAGACAGCCCCGGATGATCATCCGGCCGGCGACCCAGCGGCCAATGGAATTTGCGTTCGCTTTCCTGGATCGGCATGTCGTTGATGCAGGCGTAGCGGTTGGACATCAACCCTTGCTCGTCAAACTCCCAGTTTTCATTGCCGTAGGAACGGAACCAGTTGCCCGAATCGTCGTGCCATTCGTAGGCGTAGCGCACGGCGATACGGTTACCGGTGAAGGCCCACAGTTCTTTGATCAGCCGGTAGTCCAGTTCCTTGGCCCATTTACGGGTCAGGAAGGCCTTGGCCTCTTCGCGGTTATGGGCGAATTCGGCACGGTTGCGCCATTGAGTGTCCAGCGTATAGGCCAGGGACACCCGTTGTGGGTCGCGGGAGTTCCAGCCGTCTTCGGCCAGACGGACTTTTTCAATGGCCGATTCACGGGTGAAAGGCGGCAGCGGCGGACGAACTTCAGCAGTGGATGACATGGCAGATCTCCAGTGAGTGATCGAGCAAGTGGCACAGCGGTTTACGGGAACGGGTTATTCAGTTTCAGCCAATAAGGACTTCAGTATGTTTTGGGCCTGGTCGGCGGCGCTGTGATCGCCCATGACCAGTGCGACGGTAATGGCGCCATCGATCAGGATCAGTAACTGCCGGGCCAAGGCATCCGGGCTCTCGACGCCTTGTTCTGTGCATAGCCGGGTTACATAGTCGAGCAACTTCTGTTTATGCAGTTTGGCGACCTGGCGGACCGGGTTCTGTGGGTCGCCGGTTTCGCCACTGGTGTTGATGAACGCACAGCCACGGAAACCTTCGCTGTCGAACCAGGTTTTGAGCACGGTAAACAGGTTGAGCAGCCGGGCGCGCGGAGTAGGGGCCTTGTCGACCTCACTGCTGAACCAGTGCATCCAGCGTTCGTCGCGCCGCTGGAGTGCGGCCACGATCAGATCGTCCTTGTTGGCAAAGTAGCGATAAATGCTCTTTCTGGAGACGCCGGCGGTTTTCACCAGCCGATCCATGCCGGTGGCCGCGATGCCACTTTTATAGATCAACTTTTCGGCGACATCGAGAATAATGTCTCGGGTCTCATTGCTATTGATTTCGTTCATGTCGCTACAGTAGAACGATCGTTCTCCTTGGTCAAGTTGTTTTTTCATGACGCCCTGAAGACCCGAACCCATCGATGGTGTAAGCTCAACCATTCTTCGGATTCGACCTTTTGCGAGCCCTATGCCGTCGCTTTTCAAACGCCCCTTGCTGCCTAAGCTGCGCAGCTTTGCACTGACCGCCGATGCCGTGACCATCCTCGATGGCGCCGCCGAGTTCCGCCGTTGCCTGCTGGAGCAAATCGCCCAGGCCACCCAGCGCATCTACATCGTCGCCCTGTACCTGCAAGAGGACGAGGCCGGGCAGGAAATCCTCGATGCCTTGCACGCCGCCAAGGCCAAGCGTCCGGAACTGGACGTGGTCGTGGTGGTGGACTGGCTGCGGGCTCAGCGCGGGCTGATCGGCGCCAAGAAGCAGCCGGGCAATTCGGCGTGGTATCAGGAACAGACCCGCACTCACGCCAGCGAAGTGCCGATCTACGGCGTGCCGGTGCAGACCCGCGAGTTGTTCGGCGTGCTGCACCTCAAAGGCTTCGTGATCGACGACTGTGTGCTTTACAGCGGCGCCAGCCTCAATAACGTCTATCTGCACAAGTTCGACAAATACCGCTACGACCGCTACCACCTGTTGCGCAACGAGGCACTGGCCGACTCGATGCAGCACCTGATACAGCATGGCTTGATTGCCTCCAGCGCCGTGCATCGTCTGGATTTGCCGAACCTGCCCAGCACTCGCAGCCTGCGCAAGGACATCGGCGATCTGCGCAGCCGGCTCAAGTACGCCGTGTATGACACGCAGGCCGGCAACCTCGACAAGAGCGGCCTGTCGGTGAGCCCGTTGCTGGGCGTGGGCAAGAACAATCCGTTGAGCCGGGTAATTGGCGAATTGATTGCCAGCAGCCGCCGGCAACTGACCATCTGCACGCCGTATTTCAATCTGCCCCTGGGGGTGACCCGGGAGATCAATCGCGCGCTGGCTCGCGGGGTCAGGATCGACATTATCGTCGGCGACAAAACCGCCAACGACTTCTACATGCCGCCCAGCGAGCCGTTCAAGATCATCGCCGCGCTGCCCTATCTCTACGAAATCAGCCTGCGCCGCTTCGCCAAGCGGCATCAGCGGTACATCGACAGCGGCCAACTGAACCTGCACCTGTGGCGTGACGGTGACAATACCTATCACCTCAAGGGCATGTGGATCGACGAGCGCTACACCTTGCTGACCGGCAATAACCTCAATCCACGGGCGTTTCGCCTGGACCTGGAAAACGCTTTGTTGCTGGATGACCCCAAGGGCGAACTGCTGGGGCCGCGTCAGGCCGAGCTTGAGCAGATTTACCAACACACCCGGCGCATCGATCGATATCTGGACCTGGAAACCCTGCCGGACTATCCCGCCGCAGTCGCCAGGTTTCTGAAACGGGTGAGCCGGGTGCGGATCGAGCGGCTGCTTTACCGGATCCTGTGAAAACCCGTGCCATGTCGGAAAAAGACACCATCTCCATCCAGTTGGTACGTGAGGCGTTGCTGCAAAGCTGCGCTCCCGGAGCGGCCACCGATGAGGTTCTGAGTAAGGTCGGCATAGACCCTGCGTTGCTCGACGACTCCCAGGCGCGGGTCCCGGCCCATGCTTATGCGCGGCTCTGGCGTTTGCTCGCCCGACGCCTGGATGACGAGTTTTTTGGCATGGACCCGCGCAAGCTCAAGTCGGGTAGCCTGGCGTTTCTCTGCCAGTGCGCCATGGCCCAACCCACGCTAGCGAGCGGCCTGACGGCGGGGCTGGGGTTCCTCTCGCTGATGTTCGAACAGTTGCCGGCCCAATGGGTCCGCCAGCAGAGCCTGGCGGAAATCGTCCTGCTGGAGGACGATCAGGATCCGCGCCGGGCCTTCACCTATTTCACCTACTGGATGATTGTTCATGGCGTGGCCTGTTGGCTGGCCGGGCGGCGTATTCCGATTCTTTCCATTGAGTTGCGTTGCCCGGAACCGGATTTCTGCGACGACTATCGTGTGATGTTCTCCCGGAACCTGCGCTTTGACCGGCCCCGCACCCGGATGATCTTCTCCGCCGAATGCCTGGACCTGCCCATCCGACGCAGCACCGAGGAACTCAACCGCTTTCTGGCCCAGGCACCGGCCAACATCCTGGTCAAATATCGCGACCCGCAAAGCCTCGCCAGCCGCATCAGACACGACCTGCGCCAATTGCCACCCGAGCAGTGGCCGGAGACCGAGGCTCTGGCCCAGCAGTTGTGCGTTTCGGCCTCGACCCTGCGCCGCCGCTTGGCGGAGGAGGGCCAGACGTATCAAGGGCTCAAGGACAGTGTGCGCAAGGAGTTGGCCATCAACTGGCTGGCAGAACCTTCCATCAGCTTCGTGGAAATCGCCGCGCGCCTGGGATTTGCCGATGCCAGCTCCTTCTACAAGGCGTTTCGCAAGTGGTCCGGGTCCAATCCGGGGCATTATCGCAGCCTGATTCTCAACGATCCTGGCTGATCCGGGATGTGGGTTGACTGGGCTTGCGCTATCGCGGGCAAGCCTTGCTCCCACATAAGGTTCGCATTGCCCCGGTGGGAGCGAGCCTGTCGCGATAGCGGCCTCCCAGACGCCACATCACCCAACCATGGCCAAACCAGTCAAGCAACTTGATGGCTTTGACCATTGCCGCCCAAGCCCTTCGGCGCGAGTATTTCCCTGCTGTTTACGGTTCCCCCAACCAATAAAAAGTACAGAGGGATTCTGGTCATGCGCGATTACTCGTCCGCCACGTCACAGTTCGATTACCTGCACACCGTCAACACCGCACTGCACGGCTCGCTCGAGGCATTGAACGCCTGTGTCGAGTGTTGCGACCGGCATGCATTGCCGGGGCGCATTGCCTTGTTCTGGGAGGGTCGCGACGGCAGCGACGCGACCTGGACTTACCGTGACCTGCAGGACAACGCCGCACGTTTTGCCAATTTCCTCCTGGCCCAAGGCGTGGGCAAGGGTGACAAGGTGGCCGGCCTGCTGCCACGTACCGCTGAATTGCTGATCGTGGTACTCGCCACGTGGCGCATCGGCGCGGTGTATCAGCCGTTGTTCACCGCGTTCGGCCCCAAGGCCATCGAACACCGTCTGGGCAGCTCCGGTGCGCGTGTTGTGGTCACCGACGCGGTCAATCGCCCCAAACTCAACGACGTAGCCGGTTGCCCCACAGTGGTCACGGTCGGCGGCGCAAAAGGCCAGGGCATCGTTCGTGGCGATTACAGTTTCTGGGCAGAAGTGGCGAACCATGCAAACCAGTGCGAACCGGTGATGCTCAGTGGCGAAGACCCGTTCCTGTTGATGTTTACCTCCGGCACCACTGGGCCGGCCAAGGCGCTGTCGGTGCCGCTCAAGGCCATCGTCGCATTCCAGAGCTACATGCGTGACGCCGTGGACCTGCGTCCCGAAGACGCCTTCTGGAACGTCGCTGACCCGGGCTGGGCCTATGGCATCTACTTCGGTGTGACCGGCCCTCTGGCCATGGGGCATCCCATCACGTTCTACGATGGGCCGTTCACCCTGGAAAGCACTTGCCGAGTCATCAACAAGTACGGCATCACCAACCTCGCCGGTTCACCCACTGCCTATCGTTTGTTGATCGCCGGGGGCGATCAGTTCGCCCGCTCGATCAAGGGCACGCTGCGCGCGGTCAGCAGCGCCGGAGAGCCGCTGAACCCGGAGGTCATCCGCTGGTTTGCCGACAACCTGAATGTGGTGATCCACGATCACTACGGCCAGACCGAACTGGGCATGGTGCTGTGCAATCACCACGGGCTGGAGCATCCGGTGCACATGGGCGCGGCTGGTTTCGCCTCGCCGGGCCACCGGATCGTGGTGCTGGATGAAAATAACCGTGAATTGGGCGTGGGCCAGCCGGGCATTCTCGCTGTCGACCGCAGCCAGTCACCGATGTGCTGGTTCGCCGGTTACGAGGGCGGGCCAACCAAGGCTTTCGTCGGCGATTATTACCTGAGCGGCGACACCGTTGAGTTCAACCCCGATGGCAGCATCAGCTTCGTCGGCCGCAGCGACGACGTGATTACCACCTCCGGCTATCGCGTCGGCCCGTTCGACGTGGAAAGCGCACTGATCGAACACCCCGCCGTCGTCGAGGCTGCGGTGGTCGGCAAGCCCGATCCCGAACGCACCGAACTGGTGAAAGCCTTCGTGGTGCTCAGCGCCCAATACCGCGCCGCGCCGGAGCTGGCCGAAGAGTTGCGCCAGCACGTGCGTAAGCGCTTGGCCGCTCACGCCTATCCCCGTGAAATCGAATTTGTCAGCGACTTGCCGAAAACCCCAAGCGGCAAGTTGCAGCGCTTTATCTTGCGCAACCAGGAGATCGCCAAGGCTCAAGAGGCCGCGGCGCCTAACGTTTCAGCTTGAATCCAAGGAAACCATGATGCAGATCGACAACAAGATTTTCCTCGTCAGCGGCGGCGCGTCCGGCCTCGGCGCGGCCACCGGCGAGATGCTGGTCAAGGCCGGTGCCAAGGTGATGCTGGTGGACCTCAACGCCGAAGCCGTGGCT
Organism: Pseudomonas sp. PICF6; assembly: GCF_009831705.1. Lineage (NCBI taxonomy): Bacteria > Pseudomonadati > Pseudomonadota > Gammaproteobacteria > Pseudomonadales > Pseudomonadaceae > Pseudomonas > Pseudomonas sp. PICF6. The sequence continues at coordinate 261,653 of NZ_WUUD01000018.1, forward strand.
GCCCAGGCGCAGATGCTGGGCTGCCAGAGCGTGGTGGCGGACATCAGCAACGAAGCGGCGGCAGACGCGGCGGTCAAGGCCACCTTGGCGGCGTTCGGTGGCCTCAATGGCCTGGTGAACTGCGCCGGCATCGTGCGCGGCGAGAAGATCCTCGGCAAGAACGGCCCGCACGCGCTGGCCAGCTTCAGCCAGGTGATCAACGTCAACTTGATCGGTAGCTTCAATCTGTTGCGTCTGGCCGCCGCCGCCATCAGTGAAACCGAGGCCGATGCCGGGGGTGAGCGTGGCGTGATCATCAATACCGCTTCGGTGGCGGCTTTCGACGGCCAGATCGGCCAGGCAGCCTACGCGGCCTCCAAAGGCGCTATCGCCAGCCTGACCCTGCCGGCCGCCCGGGAACTGGCGCGCTTCGGCATCCGTGTGATGACCATCGCCCCGGGTATTTTCGAAACCCCGATGATGGCCGGCATGACACCCGAAGTCCGCGACTCCCTGGCCGCCGGCGTGCCTTTTCCACCGCGCCTGGGCAAACCGGCCGAGTACGCGGCGCTGGTCAGGCATATCATTGAAAACACCATGCTCAACGGTGAGGTGATCCGTCTCGACGGCGCCTTGCGTATGGCTGCCAAGTAGGAGCAATTGTCATGTCCAACGATCCGATTGTTATCGTCAGCGCCGTCCGCACCCCCATGGGCGGCTTTCAAGGTGAACTGAAAAGCCTCAGCGCTCCGCAACTGGGAGCCGCCGCCATTAAAGCTGCCGTGGAGCGGGCCGGCATTGCCCCTGATGCGGTTGAAGAAGTGCTGTTTGGCTGTGTGCTCGCGGCAGGCCAGGGCCAGGCTCCGGCGCGCCAGGCCGCACTGGGGGCCGGGCTCGATAAATCGACCCGCTGCACCACGCTCAACAAGATGTGTGGTTCGGGCATGGAGGCGGCAATTCTTGCCCATGACATGCTGATCGCCGGCAGCGCCGAGGTGGTGGTGGCTGGCGGGATGGAAAGCATGTCCAACGCCCCGTATCTGCTCGACCGCGCCCGCAGCGGTTTGCGCATGGGCCACGGCAAGGTGCTCGACCATATGTTCCTCGATGGCCTGGAAGATGCCTACGACAAGGGCCGCCTGATGGGCACCTTTGCCGAAGATTGCGCTGAAGCCAATGGTTTCAGCCGCGAAGCCCAGGATGCTTTCGCCATCGCTTCCACCACCCGAGCCCAACAGGCGATCAAGGACGGCAGCTTCGACGCCGAGATCGTGCCGTTGCAGGTCATGGTCGGCAAGGAACAGGTCACCGTGCGCCACGATGAGCAGCCGCCCAAGGCTCGTCTGGACAAGATCGCCTCGCTCAAACCGGCGTTCCGTGAGGGCGGAACGGTCACTGCAGCCAATGCCAGCTCCATCTCTGACGGTGCCGCAGCGCTGGTGTTGATGCGCCAGAGCCAGGCCCGGGAGCGAGGCCTGAAGCCGTTGGCGGTGATTCACGGCCACGCCGCTTTTGCCGACACGCCGAGCCTGTTCCCCACCGCCCCCATCGGCGCGGTGAAGAAACTGATGGACAAAACCGGTTGGTCGCTCGACGACGTGGAGCTGTTTGAAATCAACGAGGCTTTCGCAGTGGTGGCGTTGGCGACCATGGGCGCGCTGGAGATCCCCCACGACAAGGTCAACGTCCATGGCGGCGCCTGCGCGCTGGGCCACCCCATCGGTGCGTCGGGCGCGCGGATCCTGGTGACGCTGCTTTCGGCCCTGCGCCAGAAAGGCCTCAAGCGTGGCGTCGCGGCCATCTGCATCGGTGGCGGCGAAGCCACGGCCATGGCCGTTGAATGCCTGTATTAAGGAATCACCATGCTCCCGACTGAAGAACAGACTCAAATCAGCGACGTGGCCCGGCAGTTCGCTCAGGAGCGCTTGAAACCGTTCGCCGCTGAGTGGGACCGCGAGCACCGCTTCCCTAAGGAAGCCATTGCTGCAATGGCCGAACTGGGTTTCTTCGGCATGCTCGTGCCGGAGCAGTGGGGCGGTTGCGACACCGGTTACCTGACTTATGCCATGGCCCTGGAAGAGATCGCCGCCGGCGATGGGGCGTGCTCGACCATCATGAGCGTGCACAACTCGGTGGGCTGCGTGCCGATCCTCAAGTTCGGCAGCGATGAACAGAAGGCCAAATTCCTCACCCCCCTGGCCAGCGGTGCGATGCTCGGTGCCTTTGCATTGACCGAGCCCCAGGCCGGTTCGGACGCCAGTAGCCTCAAGACCCGGGCACGGTTGGAGGGCGATCACTACGTGCTCAATGGTTGCAAGCAGTTCATCACCTCCGGGCAGAACGCCGGGGTGGTGATTGTGTTTGCGGTGACCGATCCGAGCGCCGGCAAGCGTGGCATCAGTGCGTTCATCGTGCCCACCGATTCGCCGGGCTACAGCGTGGCGCGGGTCGAAGACAAACTGGGCCAGCACGCCTCCGACACCTGCCAGATCCTGTTCGAGGATGTCCGTGTTCCGGTGGGCAACCGTTTGGGGGAGGAGGGCGAGGGCTACAAGATCGCCCTGGCGAACCTGGAAGGCGGACGGGTCGGTATCGCGGCGCAGTCCGTGGGCATGGCCCGCGCGGCGTTCGAAGCGGCCCGCGACTATGCTCGCGAGCGGCAAAGTTTCGGCAAGCCGATTATCGAACACCAAGCCGTGGCGTTCCGTCTGGCTGACATGGCCACCCAGATCGCCGTGGCGCGGCAAATGGTCCATTACGCCGCTGCTTTGCGCGACAACGGCCAGCCGGCGTTGGTGCAAGCGTCCATGGCCAAGCTGTTCGCCTCGGAAATGGCCGAAAAAGTCTGCTCCATGGCGTTGCAAACCCTGGGCGGTTACGGTTACCTCAACGATTTTCCGCTGGAGCGCATCTACCGCGACGTGCGCGTCTGCCAGATCTACGAAGGCACCAGCGACATTCAGCGCATGGTCATTTCGCGCAATCTTTGAACAGGAGTCCTGCATGAGCTACGAAACGATTTTATTGGAGATCAAGGACCGCGTTGGCCTGATCACCCTCAACCGTCCCCAGGCGTTGAACGCCTTGAACGCGCAGATCGTCAGCGAGCTGAACCAGGCGCTGGATGCATTGGAGGCTGATCCAAAGATTGGCTGCATCGTGCTGACCGGCTCGAAAAAAGCCTTTGCCGCCGGTGCCGACATCAAGGAAATGGCCGAGCTGACCTACCCGCAGATCTACCTCGATGACTTGTTCAGCGACAGCGACCGCGTGGCCAACCGGCGCAAGCCGATCATCGCGGCGGTGAACGGGTTTGCCTTGGGCGGTGGTTGCGAGCTGGCGTTGATGTGCGACTTTATCCTGGCCGGTGACAATGCCAAGTTCGGTCAGCCGGAGATCAACCTGGGCGTACTGCCGGGCATGGGCGGCACCCAGCGGCTGACTCGCGCAGTGGGCAAGGCCAAGGCCATGGAAATGTGCCTGACCGGCCGTTTCATCGATGCAGTGGAAGCGGAGCGTTGCGGCATCGTTGCGCGCATCGTGCCGGCTGATGAATTGCTCGACGACGCGCTGAAAACCGCCGCTCTGATCGCCTCCAAGTCAGTGCCTATCAGCATGATGGTCAAGGAAAGCGTCAACCGCGCCTTTGAAGTCAGCCTGTCCGAAGGTGTGCGTTTCGAGCGCCGGGTCTTCCATGCGGCATTTGCCACGCAGGATCAGAAGGAAGGCATGGCGGCGTTCGTGGCCAAGCGGGCGGCGGAGTTTCAGGACAAGTAATGCGGCGTCCTGACTGACGCCATCGCGAGCAGGCTCGCTCCCACAGGGTTCGGAGGTGTACACAGAGATTGCGTACACCAAAGATCCCATGTGGGAGCGAGCCTGCTCGCGATGCTTTTTCAGCCATCACACCAGGTAGTTCTTTAACTCCCGGGCAATCACCATCCGCTGTATCTCGCTCGACCCTTCATAGATCTGGGTAATCCGCGCATCGCGGTAGTAGCGCTCCACCGGATAATCCTCGAGATACCCATACCCGCCATGAATCTGCATGGCCGAGGAGCAGACTTTTTCGGCTATTTCCGAGGCGAACAGCTTGGCCTGGGAGGCTTCCGACAGGCATGGCTTGCCGGCGCTGCGCAGGCGGGCGGCGTGGAGGATCAGCAGGCGGGCGGCGTTCAGGCGGGTGTGCATGTCGGCCAGCAGGTTGGCGATGCTCTGGTGCTCGATGATCGGCTTGTCGAACTGCACCCGGTCCCGCGCGTAAGCCAAGGCCGCTTCAAACGCTGCACGGGCGATGCCCAAGGCCTGCGCCGCGATGCCGATGCGGCCGCCTTCCAGGTTGGAGAGGGCAATCGCCAGGCCTTTGCCGCGAGCCCCCAACAGGTTGGCTTCGGGGATGGTGCAGTTGTTCAAGGTCACGGCGCAGGTATCCGAAGCGCGGATACCCATCTTGTGTTCCGTGCGATCGACGATGAAGCCCGGCGTGTCGGTCGGCACCAGAAACGCCGAAATGCCTTTCTTGCCCAGCTCAGGATCCGTCACCGCAAAAACAATCGCCAGTTTCGCCCGCTTACCGTTGCTGACGAATTGCTTGGCGCCATTGATCACCCAATGGCCGTCCCGCAGTTCGGCGCGGGTGCGCAGGTTGTGGGCTTCGGACCCGGCTTGGGGTTCGGTGAGGCAGAAGCAGCCAATGGCCTGGCCGCTGGCCAGATCGGCCAGCCAGGTCTGTTTCTGTTCGTCGGTGCCGAAATTGAGGACCGGCCCGCAACCCACCGAGTTGTGAATGCTCATCAGCGCCCCGGTGGCGCCATCGCCCGCGGAGATTTCTTCCACCGCGAGGGCATAGGCCACGTAATCGACGTAGGTACCGCCCCATTCCTCGGGCACCACCATGCCCAGCAGGCCCAACTCACCCATCTTCGCCACCAGGGCGTCGTCGATCCAGCCGGCTTTTTCCCAGGCCTGGGCATGAGGGGCGATCTCGCCGCGGGCAAAATCCCGGGCCATGTCGCGGATCATTACTTGCTCTTCGGTCAGCTCAAGGTCGTGCATGGTTCAGTTCCCGTGGTCGTCGAAGCCGTCGAAGAAACTCGCCACGTGGCGCTTGTCCAGCGCCTCCAGGGTCGGCGGGTTCCACTGCGGGTTCTTGTCTTTGTCGATGAGCAAGGCGCGCACGCCTTCGATCAGGTCGCCGCGCTCGAACCATTGACGGTCCAGGTGCAGTTCCAGGGCAAAACAGTCTTCCAGGCTCAAATGCCGGCCGCGACGCAGCATTTCCAGGGTTACGGCCATGGCCAGGGGCGAGCGGGTCTCCAGCAGGTCGGCGGTTTTCAGCGCCCACTCATGGCTGTTGGCGACGGTGACCTGACGCAACTGCTCGACCATGCTGGGCACGTCCGCAAGGGCAAAGAAGTGATCGATGGCCGGGCGCAGGTCGGCCAGAGGCGGGGCAGGCAACTGCTGCATGCCGAGTTTCGCCAGCAGGCCTTGCAGGTCCTTGAGGGGCGTGTCGTGCCATTCCAGGCGGTCGAGACGTTCATCGAGCCGATCGAGCTTGTCGCTGTCCAGATACCAGTCGGCCAGCCCGCAATACAGCGCGTCGGCAGCACGGATCTGTACGCCACTGACTCCCAGGTAGATGCCCAGTTCGCCAGAAATGCGCGGCAGGAAATAGCTGCCCCCGACGTCGGGGAAATAACCGATGGCGACTTCCGGCATGCCCAGGCGGCTGCGTTCGGTCACCACCCGCAGGTCGGCACCTTGCGCCAAGCCCATGCCGCCGCCCAGGACGAAACCGTCCATCAAGGCGAGGATGGGTTTGCGGTAGTGATGAATCGTCAGGTCGAGGGCGTATTCCTCGACGAAAAAGTCTTGGTGCAGGTTGTCGCCCTGCTTGTGGCTGTCGTACAGCGAGCGGATATCGCCGCCGGCGCAAAACGCTTTCTCGCCGGCACCACGCAGTACCACGGCGCGGATCTGTGGGTCCATAGCCCAGGTATCGAGCTGTTGTTGCAAGCTGCGCACCATTTCCAGCGTCAGGGCATTGAGGCCGGCGGGGCGGTTCAGGGTCAAGTGGCCGATATGGTTGCGTACTTCGACCAGCACTTCATGAGCCACGGCTCCGATGGGTCCCGAGGCTTGTGATGAAACCTGAGCTGTCATCGCTAACTCCCTGCTTTTATTGTTCTTTATGAATTGTGTCGCGCGTACCCGGTCAGGATCGTACCAGTGCAAATTTGCCTTGCACAACCGGGATACGTGCAGGTCCTGTCTGCATATTTATAGCAGCCTCAGGCTCAGCCGCGACCCGAGAGGACTTCCGTGATGCTGCGACGCCTGGCATTGCGTTCGCTGGCGTGGATCAATTGCTCGAGATCTTCGGGGGTTACGTCAAAGAATGCTTCCATTTGCTCAAGAGCGAGCTTCAAGTCCTCAGCCGTAATGGCCTGACGGTCGATGGGCGAATGGTCGGCGGGAATGACCGGCGTCGGCTCGCTGGCGCGTTTGGGGTAGCGCACGCGCGTCAGGTTGTTATAGGCCAATGCACTCAAGAGCAGGGTGGAACCGGCCAGCATCGCGGCACCGACGGCCTGCCAGTCCAGGGCGATGATCGACGGATCGGCCAATACCATCGTCGCCGCCAGGGCGCCCGCCGGAGGGTGCAGGCAACGCAGCCAGCACATCAACACCAGCGCCATGCCGGCCGCCAGACAGGCGCTCCCCAGGGTACGGCCCAGGACATGGGCCACCAGCAATGCCACGACCGAGGCGCACAAGTAACCGCCGAAGATCGACCAGGGCTGGGCGAGGGCGCCTGAGGAGACGGCAAACAACAGCACGGCCGAGGCGCCGAGCGGGCCAATCAAGTGTTGCGCCACCTCAAGGCCAAACACCTGGCCGCACAGCCAGACACTGAACATCGTACCCAGGGCCATACCGATGGCGGCCCGGCTCCATTCGGTGGGGCGGGTATTGATAGCAGCGGGGAACCAGCGAGAAAGCATCAAGCGAAAATCCAAAAAACGAACAAAAAAAGGGGCTTACGGGAGAATCCCTGAAAGCCCTTTAAGTGTTCCAACAGTTGGGGGAGGAACGATGCACAGTGTGCCGTTCGCGGCCCTTGCTTACAAATTCATATTAATGCTGTTTGAGTGCACTTATTTTGAAGTAAAGAAGATCATGCGCTTCTGGACGCTTGAAACCAGGTTTGCTGAGCGATAGGCAGGTTGCACGATTGCCCGCGCCCTATGGGGAAATAGGTAAAGCCCTTGTCTGCCATGCGGTCCGGGTCATACAGGTTGCGGCCATCGAAAATCACCGCAGCCTTGAGCCGTTGCTGGATCAGGTCGAAATCCGGCGCCTTGAACGGTTGCCATTCAGTGCAGATCACCAGTGCATCGGCCCCCGGCAAAACCGATTCCGGCGTGCCCATCAACATCAGCTTCGATTCATCGGGATACAGTTGCTGGGTCTGCTGCATGGCCTCGGGGTCAAAGGCGCGGACACTGGCACCGGCACCCCACAACGCCTCCAGCAGGGTACGACTCGGTGCGTCGCGCATGTCGTCGGTGTTGGGCTTGAAGGCCAAGCCCCACACCGCGAAGGTTTTACCGCGCAAATCGCCTTTGTAGAACGCCTGGATGCGTTCGAACAGCTTGTGCTTCTGCCGTTGGTTGATGGTTTCCACCGCTTGCAACAGATCGCTGGAGCAGTGGGCTTGCTCAGCCGTGTGGATAAGCGCGCGCATGTCCTTGGGAAAACACGAGCCACCGTAGCCGCAGCCCGGGTAAATGAAGTGATAACCGATGCGCGAGTCGGCACCGATGCCCAGGCGCACGGCTTCGATGTCAGCACCCAGGTGTTCCGCCAGCTCCGCGATCTGGTTGATGAAGCTGATCTTCGTCGCCAGCATGCCGTTGGCTGCGTACTTGGTCAGCTCGGCGCTGCGCAGGTCCATGAAAAGGATCCGGTCATGGTTGCGATTGAAGGGCGCGTACAAGTCGCGCATGGTGTCGCGCACTTCATTGCTTTCGCAGCCGATCACGATGCGATCCGGACGGCGACAATCGGCCACTGCCGAGCCTTCCTTGAGAAACTCGGGGTTGGACACGATATCGAACTGCAACAAACGGCCGGCCTTGAGCAGGCATTTGTCGATGTGCGCCCGCAGGGCGTCGCCGGTACCCACCGGTACAGTGGATTTCTCCACGACAAGGACCGGTAGTTCGCGGTAACGAGCGACCGCCTCACCGACGGCCAGGACCTGACTCAAATCGGCCGAGCCATCTTCCCTGGAAGGCGTACCCACGGCGATGAACAGCACCTGACCGTGCTGCACCGCGAGCTTTTCATCGTGGGTGAAATGCAGACGTCCGGCCTCCAGCCCCTCACGGACCAGCGCGGCCAGACCGGGTTCGAAGATACTCACCTGGCCCTGGCGCAGGCTTTCGACTTTCTGTTCGTCTATGTCCATGCACACCACGTCATGGCCCACCTCGGCCAACACCGCCGCTTGCACCAATCCCACGTAACCACTACCGAATACACTTATTTTCATGGCGGACTCCCTGGATGACTTCCGAACGGGCAGGCACGTACAACCCGCACATCGCCGCAATGCGCGCCTCAGCAGAATAAGTCGGGGATATTTCAGTTCGCTGACAGGCTGCAGCGGTTGCGGTCAACCCGTGGGGAAGTGAGGGGCGCCGCTCTGATCTGAACGCAGGGAGCCAAACTCGCCGCTACGCGGCAGCTTTCAGGCCTTGACCCAGCGTTGACGACTCCAACTGCTCAGCGAGTCGACCGCGAGGACCAGCAGCAGCATCGCCAGAATCACCGTGCTGGCCTGCGCCTCCTGGAACAGGCTGAGGCTGACATAGAGCATTTGCCCCAATCCGCCGGCGCCGACGAAGCCCAGCACGCTGGCCATGCGGATGTTGTTTTCCCAGCGGTACAGGATGTAGGCCAACAGCTGCGGCATCAGGTTGGGCAGGGTGCCGTAACAGAACGCCCACACGGCATTGCCGCCTTGCAGGCGAATGGCTTCGGCCGGTTCGGGTGGGGTGTTTTCCAGCGCTTCGGCGAACAGCCGGCCGAGCACGCCGGTGGTGTGCAGCGCCAATGCCAGGGTGCCGGCATTGGGGCCCAGCCCAGCAGCCAAGACCATCAGCGCCGCCCACACCAGTTCAGGAACCGCGCGCAAGGCGTTGAGTACCAGGCGCGAGGTGCTTTGCATCGGCCAACCGAAGCGCCCGGCGGCGGGGAGGGCCAGGACCAGGCCGAACACCGCGGCGAGCAGGGTGCCAAGGGCGGACATGGCGATGGTTTCCAGGGCACCGTGGCCGATTGCTTTCAGATGGCTCGGGCTCAGGTCCGGGCTGAGGAAACGCTGGGCATAAGCGCCCATCCGGTTCAGGTTGCCGCTGTCGCCAAGCTGGCCGAGGTCGATGCCCAGATAGGCGAACGAGGCGACGACGGCTGCACCGATGCACAGGAGCAATATCGCGTTGAACAGGCGGTTCATGCCAGCCTCCAGCGCAGCAGGCGACTGAGTTGATCGGCCAGCAGGACCAGGACGAGGAACGTCAACAGCATGCTGGCCACTTCACCGCCGGCGAACATGCGCAACGACAGGTCCATTTGTTGGCCCAGGCCACCGGCACCGACGAAGCCCATCACCACCGAGGCGCGGATGGCGCACTCCCAGCGATACACCGTGTAGGACAGCAGCTCCGCCGCGACATTGGGCAGGATCCCGTAGCAGAAGGCTGTCAGTCGGCCGCTGCCAGCCTGCAACAGTGCATGTGCCGGACGCTGGTCGACCGACTCGTAGATTTCCGCGTAGACCTTGCCCAACATGCCGCTGTAGGTAATGGCGATGGCCAATACCCCGGCAGTCGGACCCAGACCGACGGCGCGGACGAAGAGCAGGGCCCAGATGATTTCCGGCACGCTGCGCAGGAAGATCAGTAGACCGCGTACCGGCCAGCGCAGCAGTTGCCCCCAATAGCCCGGTTGGCCACCCCGGGAGGCCGCAGACAGCGAAAGCGCACGGCTGGCCAGCAGGCTGGCGGGAACGGCGAACAGCAATGCCAAAGCCATACCCGCCGTGGCAATGGCCAAGGTCTGCAAGGTGGCTTGCAATAGCAGCTCAATGAACGCTTCGCCATGGGCCGGCGGCCAGAAGGCCGAGACAAACCGGCCCATCTCGCTTTGACTGTCGCTCGTCACCAGCACGCCAAGGTCCAGCTCGCTGAAGTGGATGCCCGGCCACAGCAGGACAAGCGCCAACAGGCAGAGCAGTAGGCGAGGGCCGCTGGCGGGGTCTCGGGTATCGCGTGTCAGCATCGCGGGATTTGCACACTCAAGGGGGAGGGCGGTGGGGGCGAGGGCATCAACTGCTCATTGGCGTAGAGTTTGTCGAGCCGCTCACGGTCGACGGCATCGGTCGGCAGATCGAACAGGATCTGTCCGTCACGCAGGCCGATGATCCGCGAAAAGTGCGCCAAGGCCAGGTCCACCGCATGCAGGCTGGCGACCAGGGTGACGTTGTGCTCCCGGGCATGGCGACAGAGCACTGAAAGGGTGTGCTCGGCCAGCACCGGATCCATGGCCGAAACAGGTTCATCGGCCAGCAACACCTCGGGCGCCTGATACAGCACCCGGGCAATCCCAACGCGTTGTAACTGCCCGCCGGAGAGTTGCTGGCATTGCGCGAACAGCTTGTCGCTCAGATCCAGCCTGGCCAATGCCGCCCGTGCGCCGGGAACATCCAGCGGGTGCAGCAGGTTCAGCAGGCTCTTGCCCATGCCCCACTGACCCAGTTTGCCGGCCAGCACCGCAGTGATTACGCGCTGGCGCGGTGGCAGGGGCGGCGCTTGGTGGATCAAGCCGATGCGCGCGCGCAGGCGCTGTCGTTGGCGGGCAGATAACTGCCAGGCCGTTTCACCGAGCACCTGCATTTCGCCCTGACCCGGTCGCAGGGCCGTGCCCAGCAGATTGAGCAGGCTCGATTTACCCGCACCGGACGGACCGATGATGGCGACCTGTTCGCCGGCACCGATGTGCAGCTCCACGCCACGTAGCGCCTGGACACCGTTGGCGTGGGTAAGGCTGACCTGGGTCAGATGTAATGTCATTTGAGCAATTCGGCGGCGCGTGCGGCTTCCTCGATGCCCTTGTAGTTCTCAGGCTTGGTTTCGATGAAGCGGCTGGCAGCCTGCAGATCGAGGATTTCCTTGTCCTTCGGATTTGCCGGGTCGAGTGCCAGGAAGGCTGCCTTGATTTTGGCTGCCAGCGCCGGATCGAGCGTTCCGCGCACCGTCCAGTTGTAGTCGAAGTAGGCCGGGGTGGTGGCAAACACCTTGACCTTGGCGGTGTCGACCTTGCCGGCGGCGACCAGTTTTTCCCAGACGCTGGCGTTCAGTACCCCAGCGTCCACTTTGCCGGCCTGGACCCAGGCGACGGTGGCGTCATGGGCGCCCGAGTAACCTACGCGGCTGAAGTAGCTTTCCGGCTTGATGCCGTCCTGGAGCATGAAATATCGCGGCATCAGGCTGCCAGAGGTGGAAGACACTGAACCGAATGCAAAGGTCTTGCCCTTGAGGTCGGCGAGGGATTTGACCGCAGGGTCGGCGGTGATGAATTTACTGGTGAATTGGGCGTCCTGCTCGCGCTGCACCAGCGGGATCGCATTACCGGTTTTCAAGCGTGCTTGCACGAACGTGAAACCACCCAGCCAGGCCAGGTCGATGCGGTCGGTCGCCAGCGCCTCGACCACCGCGGGGTAGTCGCTTACGGGAATGAACTCGACTTTCATGCCGGTCTGTTGTTCCAGATAAGCGCCCAAGGGCTTGAACTTGCGCAGCAGTTCGGTAGGGGCTTCATCGGGAATCGCGCTGACTTTCAGGGTGTCGGCGGCCTGGGCCAGCAAGGCGCTGAAAGACAGGGTCAAGCCGACGGCCAATGCCAGGGAACGCTTGAGCATGGAAAATCTCCGGTACGTTAACGCAGGAATATTGAAGCGCCAGGCACTCGCGAACAACCGCATGGCGCTTTGTGAGGGTAGACGAATGAGTGTGATAACGGTCGTTTTTGGCCCTGGTGAATCTCGGCCATCCAGTCACAATGCGCGGATCCTACAAGCTCGAACGCGCGATGCAAACAGTTCTTGGCTGTTACCGCCCCCTGGGACTGGATTGTCCCGAGCGTTTACGATTTTTTCCATAGTCTGAATGATGTAGCCTCGCAGCGGCTATATGTCAGTTCGCTATCAGAGGTTTGCTGTGTCCAGGATGATCGAGCCCCGAGTGCGCTATGGATGCCTGCTTCATGTTGTATGTTGGTTCTATCTGAGTGGGGCCCAGGCCGATGATCAGGATCCTGGTGCTGAACAGGCGGAGGCTGGCCGGCCTTCGGTCTTGGTACTCGACGAGGTGAAGGTCACTGCCCGCCACCGCGAGGAGCGCGTGCAGGCCGTGCCGATTGCCATGAACGTGCTCAATGGCGAGCAATTGAACGATGCCGGCATCTACCGTACCGAGGACCTGCAGCAGCGCGTGCCGAGTCTGTTGGTGGCCGTGCCCAGTGCGCGTTACGCCAGCTACGGTATTCGCGGACTCGGTTCGAGCTCCTACAACGATGGCCTGGACGGCAGTGTCGGGGTGTTTCTCGATGGGGTTTACCTCGGGCGCCAAGGCATGTCGCTGGTCGACCTGGTCGATATCGAGCGGGTCGAGGTGTTGCGGGGGCCACAGGGCACCCTATATGGCAAAAACACCACGGCAGGTGCGATCAACATCAGCAGCCGCGCGCCCACCTTCGAGCCGCAAGGCAATGGCGAGGTCTCGGTCGGCAGTGATGGCCTGCGTCAGTATCGCGGCACGGTTTCAGGCGCGCTGATCGATGGGGTGTTGGCAGGGCGCCTGACCGGCTACGACGTAGAGCGCGACGGGCTCATAGAGAACACTTACGACGGCAGCCACCTGGGTGACCAGAACCGCCAGGGCCTGCGGGGACAGTTGATGTGGACGCCGAGCGAAACATTCAGCGCGCGACTGATCGGTGAGTATGGTTGGCAGGACGAGCAGGGCAATGTCTTTGCGGCCAGCAACTACAGCCAGACGAGCATTGATCGAGCCGCCTTCGTTAGCTACCGCCAACTGCCGATAGATCCTTATGCGCGTCGCGTGCAGCAAGACGAACCGAACACGGTGAAGACGCTGCAGACCGGCACTACGCTGGAGTTGAACTGGCTGCTCGACAGTGGCGCCACGCTGACCAGCATCAGCGGTTACCGCGACTGGACCTATGATGCGGACCAGGACGGCGATGGTATGCCGCTGTCGGTGGCCGAAAACGCCGCCGTGAAGCTCGATCACCATCAATTCAGCCAGGAGTTGCGCCTGGCCGATTCGCCCAACGAACACTTCGACTACGTGGTGGGCCTTTATTATTTGCGGCAGAAGTTGAACCGCGAGGTGGGCGTGCGTTTCGGCGAGGACGCGGCCGCTTATTTTCTGGGGGATCGCCCGGAAATCGACTGGCTGGGCATTACGCCCGGAATGATTGCCCCGTCATTGCTCGATGGCGCGCAGCAGGACTTCGACGGTCAGCAACGCACCGACAGCCGCGCTGTGTTCGGTCAACTCACCTGGCATGCCACGGACCGCTTGGCGATCACACCAGGGCTGCGTTACACCCGCGAGCGCAAACAGGGCTGGCTGTCGCGCAGCGTTTCGGGGTTGGCGCCACTGGGCCCTGACCTGATCTCGCAGTTGGCGGGCCCGTTGCTGCGCAGCGTCGCACTCGGCGGCGAGTACTACCGACGTGATGCGATCGAGGAGAGCAACCTTTCCGGACAATTGACGTTCAGCTACCAGTTTGCCGATGACCTGCTCGGCTATGCCAGTTGGTCACGCGGTTATAAGGCCGGTGGCATCAATCTCGACGTAATCGGCCCCAATGTCTCATCGACATTCGATGCGGAGCGGGTCACTTCGGTCGAGGTGGGCCTCAAGCGCAGCTTCTGGAACGAACGAGGCGTGCTCGATCTGGCTGTGTACCAGGCCGATGTCGACGACTACCAGGCATTGACCAACCGTGCGCCGGCGGACCAGTTCTCGCCGCCGATCCGCGACAACCTGATCAATGTCGGCAAAGTGCGCCTGCGCGGGATCGAACTGGACGCGCAGCTACGTGCCAGCGAACGGGTTGACCTGAGGCTGGGGATCGCCTGGAGTGACGCGCGCTACCGGGATTTCCCCAACGCGCCGTGCTCGCCAACCAGCGCGCAGTGGTCGTGCGATTTGGGAGGTCAACGCGTGTTCAACGCTCCAGAGTGGAACGCCAACGCCGGAATCGACTATCGCTACCCACTGGAGCATGGCCTGGAGCTGTTCAGCGCCCTGGACTACAAATTCCGCAGCGGTTACTACGGCACGCTCGAAGGTGGCCAGGGCAGCTACCAGCCATCCTATGGGCTGACCAACCTGCGTCTTGGACTGCGCCGCAGCAACAGGCGTTGGGAAGCCGAACTGTGGGCGCGCAATCTGTTCGACGAGAACTACATCACCGCCGTTTACCCTCGGCTTGGTGCAGGTGATTACGGAGTGCTTACCGGCGACCCGCGCAGCATGGGCATGACGTTGCGCACGCGCTGGTAGTTTGGTGGTTGCCGTGATGACGCTCGCCAAGGGATTGGTGCGCGGTGAATTGGTTTTCAGTGATGCTTGTGGGTGATGGTGAGGGGAAGCGTCTGGTGGAAAATCTGCTGGATAGTCCGGCTGGTAGCGACATACTTTGTTACGTGTAATGTATATTATGTTAAACGACATGTGTGGGAAGTGTTTATTCATTGCGTGCTGTCCTTCTCCAGGCCGTCGGTAATGCGGATCGATTCGGCACTTTCTATGCTCTCAACGGTGACCTTGCCGGCTGCTCGATCCACTTCTACCCGTGCGTTCTGATCCAGCGCCTGGATGACCTTCGTGATTTTATTCACGCAACTGCCCCAGCCCAATAAGGCCCAGCCGTTGGCCGGTGGTCTGGGAGACTAGCCGATGTCCGTTGATTTCAACCTCAGAGCATTGAAGACCACCGACGCCGAACTGACGCTCATCGCCAGCGCAGCAATCAAGGGCGACAGAAGATGCCCCGTTAGCGGGTAAAGCAGCCCCGCCGCTAGCGGGATTCCCATCGCGTTGTAGAGGAACGCAAAGGCGAGGTTCTGCCTCATGTTCTTCACGGTCGCCACTGACAGGGTGCGCGCTCGCAGGATGCCCATCAGCTCTCCTTTGACCAGCGTCACTTGGGCACTGTTCATCGCCACATCGGTACCGGTGCCCATGGCGATACCTACGTCAGACCTGGCCAGGGCGGGCGCATCGTTGATGCCATCACCCGCCATGGCGACACGACGGCCATAGCCCTGCAAATCGGCGACTAGATTCTCCTTATCCTGCGGTTTGACCTCACCATGCACTTCCTCGATTCCGAGCTGCTTCGCCACGGCTCTTGCTGTGGTGAGGCCATCACCAGTGGCCATGATGACCTTCACGTCTTCGCTTTGAAGCTTGGAGACAGCCTGTTGAGAAGTAGGCTTGATCGGATCGGAAACGGCCAGGAGTCCCGCCAGGCGACCATCAACGGCCAAATAGATGATGCTGATGCCTTCCAGACGCAGTTGTTCGGCGCGATTACGCAGCGGGGTAATATCGACACCCGCCTCGTCCATCAGCGCGGTGTTGCCGAGCTGCAGTTGATGAGCATCGACCTGCCCGCGCACACCAATGCCCGAGCCAGACTCGAAAATAGCCGGCTTGACCAGTGCAATGCCTTGACCACGCGCATGATCGACGATGGCATGAGCCAGCGGGTGCTCACTACCCTGGTCGAGACTAGCAGCCAGGCGCAGCACTTCATTGGAGTCGTAACCGCCTGTCCCTTCCGCACTATGGAATACGGGACGCCCCTCGGTCAGGGTTCCAGTCTTGTCGACGATGAGCGTGTCGATCTTGCATAGATTTTCGATGGCGCTGGCATCGCGGAACAACACACCGCAGCTAGCGGCCTTGCCAGTCGCAACCATGACGGACATCGGGGTTGCCAGACCAAGAGCGCAGGGACACGCAATGATTAGCACCGCCACCGCATTAATCAGGCCAAATACCCAGCCTGATTCCGGCCCGAATAGCCCCCAGCCGAAGAACGTAAGGACCGCGATCAGGATCACCCCGACCACGAAATACCCTGCCACCGCATCAGCCATACGCTGCATGGGGGCCTTGGAGCGCTGGGCCTTGGCCACCATCTGCACGATCTGCGACAGCATAGTTTCGGCACCCACTTTCTGCGCCTCCATCACTAGGCTGCCGTGGGTGTTCAGGGTGGCACCGATAAGGGCATCGCCTATCCGCTTGGTAACCGGTACTGGCTCGCCGGTGAGCATCGATTCGTCGACTGCGCTCTCACCCTCCAGCACAGTGCCATCTACAGGAACCTTCTCGCCTGGCCGGACACGCAGATGATCGCCCTGATGGACATGAGTCAGAGGAATGTCCTCTTCTACTCCATCGGGCCTGATGCGCCGCGCTGTCTTTGGCGCCAGTCCCAGCAGCGATTTGATAGCTGCGGACGTCTGCGAGCGGGCCTTTAGTTCGAGCATTTGGCCCAACAGCGTGAGTGAGATAATCACCGCGGCTGCTTCAAAATAGACGCCGATACGTCCGTCCTGGACAAAGGCCGCCGGAAACCACCGCGGAACCAAGGTAGCGGCCAAACTGTATAAGTAGGCAGCAGCCGTTCCCAAACCGATCAGCGTCCACATGTTGGGGCTGCGGTGCCGGATGGAGTCAATGCCGCGGGCGAAGAACACCCAGCCACCCCATAGCGTCACGGGCGTCGCCAGAGCCAGCTCAACCCAGTTCTGGGTCGTGCCATGAAACAGTTGCAAGGAATGGCCAGCCATCGCCAGCACGGTCACGATGACGGTCAGCGGTAGGGTCCACCAGAACCGCCGTGAGAAGTCCTTCAGCTCCGGGTTCTCCTCCTCTTCCAGTTCCGGGATGACAGGCTCCAGCGTCATGCCGCAGATCGGGCAGTTGCCAGGGGTCGGTTGGCGAATCTCAGGATGCATCGGACAGGTATATGCGGCTCCTTCTGGTGCCGATATCGGGGACTGACTCGTATGCTGATGTGCTTCATGAGACGAGTGGCCCATGTACGAGTGGGGATCAACTTGAAACTTCTGCAGGCATTTGGCACTGCAGAAGCGATAGGTCCTCCCTTCAACGCTCTCGCGGTATGGGCTATCAGATTTCACCTCCATGCCACACACGGGGTCGCGTTGACTTTCCGGTTGACCGTGCGAGTTGTGTGCATGTCCGTGATCGTGGCTGGAGGAATTTCGCATGCGATTTATTTCCTATCTTCATCCTTGGAGACCGTGGCACCGCTAGCGTGGGAGTGCCCGCCATGATTGTGGCCAAACAGGTGCATAAGCGGGCATAGCAGCAGGATGAGGTATGGCAGGGCCTGCGAGATGTGACTGTAATGCTCGCGTGCCACATAGAAGATGCCGATTACGGCCAGCATGATCAGCGCAATGCCAATCTTGCTCTTCCAAAAAGGCGGTTCAGTGGTACTGGTGTGATGGGTATGGTCCATGACAATAGCCTCGTTTCAATGGCAGCTGGATCAGCATAGGTGTCTCAGACTGGGCGGAGTTGACGAGTATCAATAGACGTCAGCGTACGATCACCTTACGCTGGTGTTCCAGTTGGGAAGCTGTCTGCCCGATGTTGAACTCGTGCATCAACGCGCCCTCGTTCTTCAGAACGAAGCGCACGGTTTCACCCGGTTTCACATCGATCGTTTTCTGGCTGTAGTTGATGTCGTCCATCTTTACCAAGATGGTACGAGTTCCCGGAGTCGCCTGGGTCTGCTGCCCGATGCCATTTCTATTGCCGCCGGCCTCGGCAAATGCCGGAAAAGTGGTGCTAATGAACAGAGTGCTGATCAGCAGCTTAAAGGATAAGCCTTTCATGGTGAGACCTCGCGATGGGTGCTGGAAATCTCATGCTATTCCCCGCTTGCTGCCAGGCCGCTGACCCCAAAACTACAATTGCGTCAGCTGGGAAAAAGCAACGCGCCATAGAGGCGCTGCTAGGCCAAAGGAGCAATCACGAAAGGCCTGGAAGATGGGGGAAATCCTTTACTGATGGCATTCCTTGTCGGCCATCATCAGCTTGTGCTCTCGAATCATTTGACCCAGCACGTCGTCTACCAGCTTGTCATGCTTTTCCATCCAGGCCAGGTGCTCTTCGGCAGACATGTCTGGCGCGGGATGTTCGTTGTGCAGCTGGCTCATGATGTCTTCGAGCATGTTCATATGCTCCTTCATGTGCACATGCCGCTCGCCGACCGGGGCCTTCTCCGCGTGGATCAGTACGGCTTCTGCTTTGTCACGCATCTGCTGGATGCGCTCGAATACACGGTCGCTGCCCCCTTCGGCCCAAGCCATAGAAGACAGCAGTAGCGAACCAACCAGAAGCAAAGGTTTCAGCGATTTCATGGGGCAGTCTCCAACAGTGCAAACTATGGTCGGCACCTCTGCTTTTGGTCTGTCGAGGGCCGAGAGCACAACCTAGTGCTCGTGCTTGCACCCTAGACAAGCCACCCTGTCAGTGACCTGAAGTCAGAATTACATTTTCGTAAGCTTCTGGTTGGGGGCGCGGTTTGCCTGCAAATTCAGGCCACCCGATATTTGGAGTCTGCTCGCATGAAACTACTGGTAGCTGAAGATGAACCCAAAACCGGTGCATACCTGCAGCAAGGCCTCAGTGAAGCGGGCTTCAATGGACCGGGTTATGACCGGTACAGATGCTCTACAGCACGCGCTGAGTGAGTCCTATGACCTCCTGATCCTAGATGTGATGATGCCTGGGCTGGACGGGTGGGAAGTGCTGCATGGTACGCGCCACAGGAAAAGACCACACAGAGCATGCTCGAAAGCTACCACTTGTTAAACAGCATGTGTATAGAGCGCGTTTACTCGCACCCCTGTCAGCCACCCGTCACCCTGACGTCAGCTCCCCCCACCTAAAGTAACTCTTCCGGGTTTTGTGCACTGCGACCCACGTGGTACATCTATCGCTCTCGATAGGACATCAAATGGACATATGGAAACCCCAATGAAAGCACTCTACGCGCTCTTGATGATCGGCCTTGCCGGCTGCGCGCGCGCTCCGGTTGAGGTCGCCCAGCCGGCGCCGGTCAGCTTTGGCGACTACCGCCTGCAAACCCTGGCGCAGATTGAGCGTAATCGGCAGTTTCAGAATCCCGACCACACCTTGGAGCTGGCTTGGAACGCTCCCCGTGAATGGGTACCCGCGCAGCCCAATGGTAGAGGCGTTCTTCTGGTTCACGGCCTTGGCGATTCGCCTGGCTCATTCGTAGATGTCGCGACACAACTGGCCAGCCAGGGATATCGGGTACGCACCGTGCTGCTGCCCGGCCACGGCACTCGGCCGGCCGATATGCTCGACGTTGACATCAATGATTGGCGTCGAACCGTGGAACAACAGGTGACGCTGCTACGCAAGGATGTCGGCCACGTTTACCTGGGCGGTTTCTCCACCGGTGCCAACCTGGTTGTGGCGTACGCCATGGACGATCAGTCGATCGCTGGGCTGCTGCTGTTTTCCCCGGCGTTCAAGTCCAATGTTGGGTTTGATTGGGTGCTGCCGTGGCTGGCGAAGGTCAAACCATGGCTACGGCAGCCGACCAGCGCGGCCCCACAGCAGACGTCCCTGCGCTACCAGAACGTGCCAACCAATGGCTTCGCCCAGTTTTACCTAAGCAGTACCGCCGTGCGCAGCAAGCTGGCATCGCAGGCGTTCGACCGCCCGGTGCTGGTGGTCAGTGCGGCCCATGACTCGGTGGTGGATGTGGAGTTTGTACGGGACGCCTTCAATCGGCGTTTCCCCAACCCGGGGTCGCGGATGATCTGGTACGGCAACCTCGCCAACGAATTGCAAAGTCCGCGCCTGTTGGTGCGCAGCGACCAGTTGCCGGCCGAGCAGATCAGTCAGTTTTCCCATATGGGCGTGCTGTTCTCCCCCGATAATCCGCAATATGGTCGCCAGGGTAACCAGCGTCTGTGCTGGAACGGCCAGAGCGACACGGCTTACCAACAATGCCAGGCAGGTGGCCCTGTCTGGTATTCGGACTGGGGTTATCGTGAGCCCGGTAAAGTCCATGCACGGTTGACCTACAACCCGTACTTCGCCTGGCAATCCGAGGTGATGGTGCAGGTGCTGGAGGCCGGGGCTCAAGAACATTCCACTGTGGCAAACACACGATAATCGCCCGCCCCTTGCCGTCGGGCCCCTCCTCCTGTCTGGAGCCTAGTTGCTGGTGCTCATCACTGTTGGTGCGGTTCTAGAATGAAACTATAACCAAATAACCTAAGTCAGCGACCACCGGTCACCTATCTTGAACATCTGAGGGGCCGTCATTGGCCGGTATTGCTGATACGCCGCTGCCTTCCTTACGGCGAACGGATGCCCGAACACGAGCCAAGGAAGCCGTAGATGGCAATCACCCAAAACAACCGTCTGGTACAGGTCGACAGTCCTCTCGGTGGCGATGTCCTGTTGTTGCAGAGCATGGATGGCAGCGAAGAGTTGGGGCGGTTGTTTCACTACGAATTGGACCTTACCTCCGAAGACCGGGCGATCAAGTTCGATCAGTTGCTGGGCAAACCGATGGGTTTGACCCTGGAGTTGTACAACGGCGGCAAACGCTATTTCCACGGCATTATCAGCAGCTGCCGGCAACTGACCGGTCACGGCCAGTTCGCGGGTTACCGCGTCAGTTTGCGGCCATGGTTCTGGCTGCTCACGCGGACCTCGGACTGTCGGATTTTCCAGAACAAGACCGTGCCGGACATCATCAAGCAGGTGTTTCGCGACCTGGGTTTCTCTGATTTTGAAGACAGCCTCAGCGCCAGCTACCGTGAGTGGGAATATTGCGTTCAGTACCGCGAAAGCAGCTTCGATTTCGTCAGCCGGCTGATGGAACAGGAAGGCATCTATTACTACTTCCGCCATGAAAAGGAGCGTCATGTTCTGGTGCTGGCCGACGCTTATGGTGCTCACTCCACGCCAGCGGACTACGACTCGGTGCCCTTCTATCCGCCCGATCGGCAGATGCGCGAACGCGATCATTTCTATGATTGGCAACTGGCGCGGGAAGTCCAGCCGGGTTCGCTGGCGCTGAACGACTATGACTTCCTGCGCCCGCGCGCCAGCCTTGAGGTGCGCTCCAGCGTGGTACGCAACCACAGCAACGGTGACCATCCGCTGTATGACTACCCCGGTGAATACCTGCAGAGCAACGATGGCGATCACTACGCACGCACCCGCATCGAAGCCATTCACAGCCAGTTCGAGCGCGTGCAGTTGCGCGGCCGGGCCCGCGGGTTGGGCTCCGGTCATTTGTTCACGCTGACGGGTTACGACCGTGCGGACCAGAATCGCGAATACCTGGTGGTGGTCGCGCGCTATCAGATCCGTCAGGAAGTCTATGAAAGCGGACAGTCAGATTTAGCCGAACAGTTCGTCAGCGAACTGGACTGCATGGATGCCAGCCAAGCCTTCCGCCCTCTCCCTCTGACGCCCATGCCCATTGTCCGCGGGCCACAGACCGCCGTGGTGGTCGGCCCCAGTGGCGAGGAGATCTGGACCGACCAGTATGGCCGGGTCAAGGTGCATTTCCACTGGGATCGCCATGACCAATCCAACGAAAACAGCTCCTGCTGGATTCGCGTGTCCCAAGCCTGGGCTGGCAAAAACTGGGGGGCGGTGCAGATCCCGCGGATCGGTCAGGAAGTGATCGTCAGCTTCCTC
>NZ_WUUD01000018.1:283552-297605 GCF_009831705.1 Pseudomonas sp. PICF6
CCCCGACCGGCCGATCATCACCGGTCGCGTCTACAACGCCGAACAGACCGTGCCCTACAAGCTGCCAGCCAATGCCACTCAGAGTGGCGTGAAAAGTCGTTCAAGCAAGGACGGCTCACAGGCCAACTTCAATGAGATCCGCATGGAGGACAAGAAAGGCGCGGAACAACTGTTTATCCACGCCGAGAAGAATCAGGACATCGAGGTCGAGAACGACGAGACCCATTGGGTCGGCCACGACCGCAGCAAGACCATCGACAACGATGAAACCGTGCACGTCAAACACGACCGCACTGAGACCGTGGACAACAACGAAACCATCAAGATCGGCGTCGACCGCAAGGAAACCGTCGGCAACAACGAAACCATCACCATAGGTGCGGACCGCACGGAAAAGGTCGGTGCCAACGAAAGCATCACCATCGTCAGCAACCGCACCGAGGACGTGGGCGGTAACGAGACCATCGGCATCACCGGCAACCGCAACGAAACGGTCAAAGGCAACGAAGGTATCGAGATCAATGGCAACCAGAGTACCCAGATCGGCCAGAACGAATCCCGTGACGTCGCCCGCAACCGCACCACCGACATCAAGCAGAACGACAGCCTGGACGTTGGCAAGAACTTTGTCCTCAACGCCGGCGACTCCATCAGCCTGACCACGGGCGATGCCAGCATCACGTTGAAAAAGGACGGCACCATCATGATTCGCGGCAAGAACATCACCATCGACGGCTCCGGCGTCATCAACGTCAAGGCCAACAGGAACGTGGTGATCAAGGGACAGAAGATTTTGCAGAACTAGAACAGTGGAGATATCTCTATGACGGTTCAACACCCCTTCCCCAACCAGGCCCGCATAGACACAGTCGTCATCGGCACCCTGCTCGACCTGCCGCACGCCAGCGCGCCCACGGTCACTTACCCAGGTTGCGCGAACAGCAGTGGCATCGTTGCACGTAACACTGCGCTGCTAAGCCCTGGGGACATCGGTTGTCAGGTGGCGTTGATGTTCGAAGGCGGCGACCCGGCCCGTCCACTGGTGATCGGTCTTCTGCTCGGCGCGCCGGCCTCACCAGCGCCCTTCGCCAGCGTGCGGCTGGATGAGCAACGTCTTGAGCTGAGCGCCGAGCGCGAGATCGTCCTGCGTTGCGGCAAAGCCAGCATCACCCTGACCCGCGCGGGCAAAGTGATCATCCAGGGCGCCTACCTGTCCAGCCGTTCCAGCGGGGTCAACCGCATCAAGGGTGGTTCGGTGCAAATCAATTAGACAGGTAAGCGGCCTATGGAACTGCTCAACGCCAGCAAACTGCTTGCTGCCTATACCCTGGGCCTGGGGTCCGATGGCCGCGAATCCTTGGTCGTGGTGGCCAAAGGTACGTTCAATCTGCCGCTGGACGGCCGCACCGCGACGCTTGCAGAGACCCAGCAACCGCTGCTGATGGCCGATACCTTCCTCGGCGAGCCTGGTCTGAGCCCCCCGTTGCAGGAAATGGATTTCGCTCCGGTCAAACCATGCTGCGATGTGCTGGTGTGTGGCAAGGCCTATGCACCCGGTGGGCGGCCGGTAACGCAGTTGGCCGCCGGCATTCGCGTCGGTCGGGTGAGCAAGGCTTTTTCCGTTCTCGGCCCCCGACAATGGCAACAAGGGCTCCTGGACGTATCTCCCGGCTTGCCGCAACCTTTTACCGAACAGAGCATCTCCTACGCCCAGGCCTATGGTGGCTCTCATCCCGTGGCGAATGCACCGCAAATGCATGACTGCTACCCGGACAACCCAAACGGTTGCGGCTGGTACTCACGCCGGATTAATAGCGCCAACATCGTCGGCATGCCCATGCCGAACACCGAGGAACTGGGCAAGCCGATCGACAGCCCCTTTGGCGACTTCCGCCCCATGGCCCTCGGCCCACTCGGGCGTAGCTGGCCGCAACGTGTCCGCTACGCCGGGACTTATGACGATGCCTGGCTGGCCGACTGCTTTCCGTTTTTGCCAGGGGATTTCGACAACCGCTATTTTCAGGCAGCACCTGAGGATCAGCAGCTCGATTACTTGCGCGGCGGCGAAGAGGTGCTGCTGCTAAACCTCACCGCCCAAGAGCGCGCAGGTTTTCGCATTCCCAAAATGGACGTTCCGGTGACCTTTTTCCTGAAAAAAGGCGGTCATGAGACGGTGCACGCGGTGATCGACACTCTGCTGATCGACACAGACGCTCGCCAGGTGCAGTTGACCTGGCGTGTGTCTCGTCCGCTTCGACGCAACATGTTCGAGATTGCCCAAGTGCTGGTCGGCACTGTGTCCACGGGCTGGTGGCGCGCTCGTGAGCTGGGCAAGGACTACTACCCGTCGCTCGGTGCCTTGGTCAAAGCCAAGCGTGCCCCCGAGGAAACGCTCTGATGAGCGCTCTTTGCATCATCGGCTCCGGCATGGTCAGCGCTGTCGGCCTCAGCGCACCGGCAAGCTGCGCGGCGATCCGCTGCGCCATCGACAACTTCCAGGAAACCCGCTTTATCGACAGTGGCGGCGAATGGCTGATCGCCGCCAGCGTGCCCTTGGAACAACCGTGGCTCGGCCGCACCAAGCTGATCAAGATGGCCAGCCAAGCAATCGCCGAGGCACTGCAGAGCACCCCCGGGGTCGATCCACACAAGACGCCGCTGCTGCTGGGTGTCGCGGAAGCCGAGCGTCCCGGTCGCCTCGCCGGTCTCGATCAGGGGTTGCTGCACGCCATCGAAGCCGAACTGGGCCTGCATTTTCATCCCGACTCTTCCATCATCGCCCGTGGCCGGGTCAGTGCCGCCGTGGCCCTGCTCAATGCGCGCACGCTGATTTATCAGGGCGGCCATCGCCACGTGCTGATTGCCGGCGTCGACTCGTTTCTTGACGGAACGACCCTGGCCGCCTTCGAAGAGCGCGAACGCCTGCTCACCAGTCAGAACTCCAACGGTTTTATTCCCGGCGAGGGGGCCGCCGCCGTGGTGATCGCCGCCCCCTTTGCCAGCGAACAGCCGCAATTGGCCTGTATCGGCCTCGGTTTTGGCATGGAGCCGGCCACGGTGGAGGCCGAAGAGATTCCGTTGCGCGCTGAAGGCCTGACCCAGGCCATACGCGCTGCGCTGAACGAAGCCGGCTGCGGGTTGGAGCAGATGGACTATCGTCTGACCGATATTTCCGGCGAACAGTACTACTTCAAGGAAGCCTCTCTGGCCCTGAGCCGCAGCCTGCGGATACGCAAAGAGTTCTTTCATCTCTGGCATCCGGCCGACTGCATCGGCGAAGTCGGCGCCGCCATCGGCCCGGTGATACTCGCCGTGGCACTGGCCGCCAGTCGCAAGGGCTATGGCGAAGGGCCGAACATCTTCTGCCACCTGGGCAACGACGCCGGCCAGCGCGCCGCCGCGCTACTCAGCTACCAGACCGTGAGGGCTGCCTGATGGCCAATGAGGTTTTTGCCAACAATCGGGAGATTTCCTGCAAGGCGGGGGACGGAGTATCGATCGCCAGGTTTCCGGATGTCTGCTTCACTCCACCCCAGGCGCCGCCTACCCCGCTGGGTGTACCCATCCCCTATCCGAATACCGGTTATGCGAAAGACACGTCGCGCGGCAGCCGAACGGTCAGGATCAGTGGCAAAGAAGTCATGCTCAAAGACCAGAGCTACTTCAAAACCAGCACCGGGGACGAGGCCGGCAACGCGCCCAAGAAAGGTATAGTCACCAGCAAGATCAAGGGTAAGGTGTATTTCGTCTCATGGTCGATGGACGTCAAGTTCGAGGGGCAGAACGTCGACCGGCACCTGGACCTGACCACACACAATCATGCGTCGATGCCAGCGCAGACGCCCCCAGGGCCGACCACTGACGGCGTCGCCCAGGATTCGTCCTGCCCTCATACCAACCTCAAGCGTGACCCACCCAAGGACGAACACGAGATCAACCAGCAGGTGCGCATCAGTCGACAGAAAAAATTGCAGCAGCGCAGGGAGCAAAAGCTGGATCGAATGGTGGACAAGGCCAACAAGGCGAATAGCCCCAATGAGAAGCAGGAACTGTTCGAGGCGGCGCTGAAATACGACACCCTGATCAAGGGTGAGCGCTTCGAGGTAAAAGTGGCTGAGCAGACCCAGGCGAAGGAAGTGGCGGTAAAAATAACCTGCCGGGACTGCGGCCTGGTGATCCAGGAGTTCGACGTGGTGACGCGCGAGGGTGTGGTCAAGGAGTGCAAGGCGAGCTGGGGCCAGGTCGGGCTCTCACAGTTCAAGCGGGAAGAACAGTTGGCACAGCGACCGGATGTGTTTGGCCCGGGAACCGTCGTGCACGTCGCCGTCCCGAAAGGCCAGCGGAGTAACCTGGAAAATAAGTTCGGGAAGGAAAACAAGCCACACATGTCGGGAAAGATTCAGGAGCACTAGCGTATGGCGTTTTCGTATCCGATATCGATCCACTTCCCTTCGCTACCTCGGGACAGTCTGAGAGAGAAGTTGCTGGCCGTGATCACGGCGTTGAAGCTCCGACACATCATGGCCGCGAAATTGCCGGACTGTGTGTCAGAGTTAGTGGTAGACCCTGTTTCCGGCGAATGGCTCGATACTGCCTCGATCGCGACCGACTGTGTGTCTCTGGAACAATGTCTGCAGCGGTATCCCTGGCTGAGCCTGGAGGTAGAGCTACGGCTCGGACAGGGACGTTATTTCGCGGCACTGTGCAGTTTTCCTGATGGCGAAGGAACGGATCGCGGCGGGCTCCAGTTCAATTTCAGCGACCGTGCGTTTCCGGCAATCTTTGAGTTCGAGGACGGTACGGATGGCCAGTTCGATGCCGAGGTCAAGCGCGACTTCCTGGCCGTGTGCATGACGGTCGTGCGGCAGGTGGATGTCGAAGCATTCATCTTGCTTGCGGATCAGGGCAAGTTCCACAGCATCTCGCTGGATGAAATCATGCAGCGCCTCACTGCGCCGCAAATGAGTCTCCACGGACTCAGACCGGGATCGATCACCGGGGTGCGCGAGCGCTATTTGTCTGCGGAGCGGATGCGTGAGCTGTGGGAATTGCCCGAAGATGATCCGCGCTGTTTCAATGCGGCCGGCTATACCGTGCTGGACATGATCCAGCGGTTCGTGTGGAAGGATTGATGGACGGCGTGGTGGCTCAGACGGTCGCCCTTCACGCCGAGGAAGTCTCTTTTCTCAGCATGCTTCGCGGCTTCGCCGTACGCGCCTCGCACTACGACCTGCAAGAGCTGCGCAAACTCGACCTGCGCATCGAGGCGCACCTCGACGGCCTGGCCATCGCTGGCCAGGCGGGCTACGACACCTTGCTGGCCCAGATCGGACCAGACGCTGTCGGCGAGATGTTTGCCTGTGTGGTGCTGGCCTTCGAGTCGGGCGATGGGAAAATGTTGTCGTGCCTTAGCGAACACTTACGACATGCGCCGGAAACAGAACGCGGTTATCTGATGGCCCTGGGGTGGCTTGACTGGGAACGGGTATCGCCCTGGATCGACCGTATGCTCGCCTCTCCCACCCCGCTGTTCCGCCACCTCGGCCTGGCCGCCTGCGGCATGCATCGCCACGACCCTGGCCCCGCGCTGCTTACCGGACTTTCCGATGCCGCCCCCAACGTGCTGGCGCGTGCCGCCCGTACCGCCGGTGAACTGCGCCGGCGTGACCTGCTCCCGGCGATTCGTACCCACCGCCAGCATGAAGATGCCGCCACGCGCTTCTGGGCCAACTGGGCCACCGCACAGATGGGCGACGCGCAAGCCCTGGAGCCATTGCGACAATTCGCCGGGCAACCGGGCCAGTTCCAGTATCGCGCGCTCTGCGTACTGCTGGCCTGGCAGGAACGCGAGCCCAGCATCGCCTGGATACGCCAGTTGGTACAGGATCCCAGGGATCGGCGCATCGGCATCCAGGCCCTTGGGCTGCTGGGCGATCCGGTCTGTGTACCGTGGTTGATCCAGCAAATGAGCGACCTGCCCTATGCCCGGGTCGCCGGTGAAGCCTTCAGCCTGATCACCGGCGCTGACCTGGCGTTGCTTGATCTGGAGTTGCAGGACCTGCCCGATTTCGACGCCGGCCCGAACGATGACCCGCAAGACACCAACGTGGCGATGGACCCCGACGAAAATCTACCCTGGCCCGACCCGCAGCTCATCACCGCTTGGTGGCAGGCCCATGGCGGTGATTTCCAGGCAGGCGTCGGTTATGTGCTGGGACAAATGCAGAGCGAAGCCAGTTTTCGGCAGGCCCTTGCCCACGGCCAGCAACGCCAGCGCATCGCTGCCGCCTGCGGTGTCGCCCGTTTTCGACCGAACGAAGTGCTTTTCCCCACCAGCGCACCGGCCTGGCGGCAACAGCAGTTGTTGGGGAGGACGGGGGTGTTCGGGCGTTGATCAGGGTGGTTATATAGCTCGAAAGCAACTCAGGCTGCGACCCCTGATCATTACTTACATCCCTCTGGAGACACCATGCCAAACGCAACCGGACAGAACCCTGTGGCCCTTGTCAGCGGGGTTGGAAGTGAGATTGGGATTGGCATGGCCATCGCGCGCAGACTGGGGACTGCAGGTGCCAGACTGATCGTCACCGCCAGCAGTGCGCGAATCAATGATCGGGTCGCAGAACTGCGTGCCGAAGGATTCGAAGTCCAAGGGCGGGCCATCGATCTTACCGATGAGCATCAGGTGCGTGAGTTTATCCCATGGGCAGAGTCCCTCTGGGGGCAGATCGATATTCTGGTCAACAACGCGGGCATGGCCATGCAAGGAAGCCCGGAGTTTTTTTCCGACTTGGAAACCATGGATCTGCACACCTGGAACCTTACCCTGGCGCGAAATCTGACCACGGCTTTCCTGCTTACACAGGCCGTTCTGCCCGGCATGCGGGCGCGCCGTTACGGGCGCATCGTAAACATCAGTTCCACTACCGGCACTCGCTGCAGTAACCCCGGCGAAGCGGCTTACAGCGCCGCAAAGGCCGCGATGGTTGGGATGAGCATGAGCCTGGCGCTTGAAGTCGCCCAGCAAGGGATCACTGTAAACAGCGTCGCTCCCGGCTGGATCAGCACAGGGTCGACCACTGCCGAGGAAGCCAAGGCGGCAGGTTACACGCCGATGGGCCGGGCCGGACGTCCCGAAGAGGTGGCTGCAGTGGTTGCTTTCCTGGCGTCTTCAGAGGCGAGCTACCTCACTGGCGAAGTCATCGTGGTGGATGGCGGAAACTGTTTGGTCGAGAACAAGGCCCCTTGATCTGAACAGGCTCCTACAGGGTTGGGACATATCCCCGTGAGTCACTTGAACAATTCGCTGCTCATGAAATCAATGAACACCCGCAGTTTCGGCGCCAGGTGCTTGCTTGAGGGCCAGAGCATGCGGAAGGTGCTCTGATGCCGATTGAACTCGTCGAGGACGGTGACCAGCTCACCGGCGACGATGGCATCGCGCACGGTGAAATCCGGTACGCAGGCAATCCCCAATGCATCACGCACGACGTACAGCAACGCCTCGGTGGTGTTGCAGACCAGGGTGGCCGGCAGGTTGAGATCGGACTGCCCTTGCCCGTTCACCGGCCAGACCTGCAGCCTGCCAGTGCTGGGAAATTTGTATAGCAGGCAGGCATGGCGCAGCAGATCCGCCGGCACCTGCGGTGTGCCGTGTTCGGCGAAGTACCGGGGCGAACCGACCACGACGAGCTTGAACGCGCCTAACGGGCGGGACATCAGCCGGGAGTCGTTTGGCTCTCCGGTCCGAATGACGGCATCAAAACCTTCCTCAATGATGTCCACCAGCCTGTCGGAGAAATCCAGGTCCAATTCGATACTGGGGTAGCGGCGCATGAAAGCCATCAGCGTCGGCATGACCAAATCTGCAACCAGAGGCAAGCTCACGCGCAATTTGCCCCGCGGCGCTTTGCGGGTTTCCGACAGTTCCAGTTCGGCCGCTTCGACTTCGCAGAGAATGCGTCGGCAACGCTCGAGGAAAAGCGTCCCTTCTGCCGTCAGCGTGATACTGCGCGTGCTGCGATGAAACAGCCGCACCCCCAGCCTTTCCTCGAGCCGGGCCACGCCTTTACCCACCGCCGAAGACGAAATGCCAAGCGCCCTGCCCGCCTCTGAAAAGCTGCGGGTTTCGGCCGCGCGAACAAAAAAATCAATCCCGCTCAGTGATTCCACGCCAGGCTCCCATTGCGGACATTTTTTCCGATGTGTTGCGCACTCTAGCATTCTTGTCTCGCCAAAGAGCGGCACTTACCGTAGTCGACACTTATCAATCTGCGATTGACGCCGCCATCCGGCGCGTCAGAAGCGCGCCAAGCAGGTGACACATGACGATTGCCAATACCCATATCGACGCCGATGCCGAGGTCGTTCAAGACGCTGCGCCGCTCCCCATCGGTTCACTGTTCGCCCTCGCGTTGGCGGCGTTCGTGACCATTCTCACCGAAGCCTTGCCCGCCGGCCTTCTCTCCCAGATCAGCGAAGGGCTGGCGATCTCCGAAGCCCTCGCCGGCCAGTTGGTCACGGTCTATGCGATAGGGTCCTTGCTGGCGGCCATTCCCTTGACGGCCGCGACCCAAGGCATGCGGCGCCGGTCGCTCTTGCTGCTGGCGATTGCCGGTTTTGCCGTGGCCAATACGGTCACAACGTTTTCGTCCCATTACGGCTTGACGATCGTTGCCCGCTTGCTGGGTGGCGTATCGGCCGGGCTGCTCTGGGCCTTGTTGGCCGGTTATGCCGCCCGCATGGTGCCCGAGAGCCAGAAAGGTCGGGCGATTGCAATTGCCATGGTCGGCGCACCCTTGGCGTTATCCTTGGGCGTACCGGCCGGCACTTTGCTCGGTAATTTGATCGGCTGGCGGATGAGCTTCGCCATCATGAGTTTGTTCGCCGTCGCCTTGATGGTCTGGGTGCGACTCAAAGTGCCTGACTTTCCCGGGCAAACCACCGACAAACGCCTTGCCTTGCGCCAGGTCTTCATCCTGCCAGGCGTTCGCTCGGTGCTGTGTGTGGTGCTGGCCTTTGTTCTGGCGCACAACATTCTCTTTACCTATATCGCCCCGTTCCTGATGGCGGCAGGCCTGGGCGAGCGGATCGACCTGGTGCTGCTGGTCTTCGGGGGCGCCTCGTTGCTGGGCATCTGGGTCGTCGGCGTGCTGATCGATCGCCATCTACGGGCATTGACCCTTGCCAGCACGGCACTTTTCGCCATCTCGGCCCTGACACTGGGCGCCATGAGCGACAGCCTTGCTGCGATCTACACCGCCGTGGCGGCCTGGGGAGTCGCTTTTGGCGGGGCCGGGACGTTGTTCCAAACGGCAATTGCCAAGACGGCCGGAGACGCGGCGGATCTCGCCCAGTCGATGCTGGTCACGGCCTGGAACGTCGCCATTGCCGGCGGCGGGATCGTGGGGGGCATCCTGCTCGATCATCTGGGTGTCGTTGCGTTTGCGCCTGTGCTGGTCGCGCTCTTGCTGCTGACGTTGGCGGTGGTGTGGTCCGCCCGGCAGTATGGGTTTGCAGCAGACCCTCAACGATAGATAGCAGCAACTGACATCAAATCGTCATCACTGCGTCGTCGAAACGCCATACATTCTGAGTACTGTCCTCGCCAATGAGATCGATCTCAAGCGAGTGACAATGACTGATTTGAAAGAAGTTGCACGGCTGGCAGGGGTTTCGCGGGCAACCGCGGCGCGAGCCTTTGCCTCCCCTGAAGTGGTCCGTCCGGCTACCCGTGAACAGGTCTTCGCCGCAGCGCGCCAACTGGGGTTTCGGCCCAACCGTCTTGGTCGCCAACTGCGCCTGCAAGTGACCAAGCTGATCGGTGTCGTGGTGCCCAACCTGCTCAATCCGGTGTTCGCCGAACAGTTTCAGGCGATGGAGCGTGCTGCACGCGTGCATGGTTACAACCTGTTGTTGGCAACCACCGATTACAGCAGCGAGCGCGAAAGCGCGGTCGTCGAGGAGTTGCTGCGACAGCGTGTCGATGGGCTGGTCCTCACGGTAACCGACGCCGAGAGCAACCGGGTGCTGCAAAGCCTGGACAGCGAGGACACGCCTTTTGTGCTGGCTTATCACCAGCCGGGTAATCCGGATTACAGCGCGGTGTCGGTGGACAACCGCGCCGGCATGGAGCTTGCCACCCGTTATCTGCTGGACGCCGGGCACACTCGGATTGGCATGGTCGCCGGCCCTGCCCTGCAATCGGACCGTGCTCGCCTGCGTTATGCCGGTTATTGCGAGGCAATGCATGGAGCCGGTCTCGCCAGCCTGCCGGTGATTGAAATGCCCGCCCATACCCAGGCTGACTTCGCCGCCATCGAGCCGTTATTGCATGGCCCCCAGGCGCTCAGTGCGCTGGTTTGTTCCAACGATTTGCTGGCCATCAGCTTGATCGCCGAACTGCGCCGCAACGGCTGGCAAGTGCCTCGGCAACTCTCGGTCATCGGTTTTGACGGCATCGCCCTCGGCACCCAGATGCATCCGACGCTGTGCAGTGTTGTTCAGCCCATCGAGGCACTGGCCTGCACCGTGATTGATCAATTGTTGGCGCAGATCGCTGGCGCCACCCCGGTTTCCCATTGCCTGCCTTGTCATATCCGGCCGGGCGAAAGTACTCAACCCTACGAGGAGACGCTTGATGTTCCACTTGCGTAAAACCCTGGCGACACTGCTGTTATGCGGCGCGGCCACCTTGGCTCATGCCGGCGAAGCGGCGATTTGCTACAACTGTCCACCAGAATGGGCCGACTGGGGCACGCAGCTCAAGGCGATTGCCGATACCACTGGCGTGCAGGTTCCGCTGGACAACAAGAACTCTGGACAGGCATTGGCGCAACTGGTCGCCGAGAAGGCCGCGCCGGTGGCGGACGTGGTGTATTACGGCGTGACGTTCGGTTTGCAGGCGCAAAAAGCCGAGGTGGTCGGCACGTATAAACCCAAGGGTTGGGAGCAGATCCCGGCGGGTTTGAAGGACCCCGAGGGACACTGGTTTGCCATTCACTCCGGCACCCTGGGCATCATGGTCAACGTCGATGCGCTGGGCGGTCTGCCCGTGCCGCAAAGCTGGGCCGACCTGCTCAAGCCTGAGTACAAAGGCATGGTCGGCTACCTTGACCCGTCCAGTGCTTTCGTTGGGTACGTCTCGGCGGTAGCGATCAACCAGGCCATGGGCGGCAATCTGGATAACTTCGCCCCAGCCATCGACTACTTCAAAAAGCTGGCGAAAAACTCACCGATCGTGCCCAAGCAGACGGCTTATGCGCGGGTGCTGTCCGGGGAGTTGCCGATTCTGGTGGACTACGACTTCAACGCCTATCGGGCTCGTTACAAAGACAAGGCCAACGTTGCCTTTGTGATTCCCAAGGAAGGCAGCATCAGCGTGCCTTACGTGATGAGCATCGTCGACAACGCCCCCCATCGGGCCAACGCCGAGAAGGTCCTGGATTTCGTTTTGTCCGAGCAAGGCCAGGCGCTCTGGGCCAAGGCGTACCTGCGACCGGTGCGGGCAATGAAAATGCCTGCCGATGTCGCCGCGCAGTTCCTGCCCGACAGCGATTACGCCCGGGCCGGTGTGGTCAACTACGAGCAGATGGCCGCGGCGCAGGAAGCCTTTTCCGCACGTTATCTGAGCGAGGTCAAGTAAGTGACCGTCTCGGCAGTAAAAGCCCGAGACGTACGGTCGGGCTGGGCCATGGTGCCGCGCTTGCGGCCGACCGCTGCCTGGGCGCTTGCGCCCGCGGCGGCGGTGCTGTTCGCCTTCTGGTTGTTGCCGCTGGCGCACCTGGTCTTGCTCGGTGGGCAAAGTCGCGATGGTAGCGACAGCGGCTATTGGCAGGTGCTGAGCAGCGCGCAATACCTGGGCAGTCTGGCGCAGACCTGCCTGCTGGCACTGGCAACGACCCTCGCGGCGCTGTTGGTGGGCGGCTTCAGTGGGTTCTTTCTCAGTCGCCAACGTTTCCTCGGCCGTTCGGTACTTGTCGCTTTGTTGACCTTCCCGCTGGCATTTCCCGGCGTGGTCGTTGGTTTTCTGGTGATCCTGCTGGCTGGTCGCCAAGGCTTGTTCGCCACCCTGGGTCTCGGCCTGGTGGGTGAGCGCTGGATTTTTGCCTACTCGTTGATGGGGTTGTGCATCGGCTACCTGTACTTCTCGATTCCGCGGGTGATTCTTACGGTGATGGCTGCCTGTGAAAGCCTGGATCGCAGCCTGGAAGAGGCCGCTCGTTCACTGGGGGCCAGTCATTGGCGTGTGCTCTGTGATGTCATTGTTCCTGGCCTGGCGCCGGCATTGGTCTCCTGCGGGGCGATTTGCTTTGCCACCTCCATGGGCGCGTTCGGTACCGCCTTCACCCTGGGTACCCGGCTCAACGTGACGCCGGTGGCGATCTACAACGTGTTTACCAATTACGCCAATTTCGCCGTGGCCGCTGCGCTGTCGGTGGTGTTAGGGCTGGCGACCTGGGCGGTTCTGTTGCTGGCCCGGCGGCTGGCCAAAGATTCGAGGACAGTCTTGTGAAACGCTCAACGCTGTTTGTCGGGCAACTGGTGTTTACCTTGCTGGTGTGCGCTTTCATGTTGGTGCCTGTGGTGATGTCACTGCTGGCCGGGCTGACGCGCAATTACTTCCAAGGGCTGTCCAGCGGCCTGACGTTCGACTGGCTGCTGCAGGTCTGGCAGGCGTATTCGCCGACGGTCTGGCTGTCCCTGCAACTGGCCGCCGCCTGTGCGCTGTGTGTCTGTGTGGTGGGTGTGCCGGCGGCTTACGCCCTGGTACGGATGAACAACCGCTTTAGCCGCGCGTTCGAGGAACTGATGGTGTTGCCGGTGGCGATGCCCGGTCTGGCCAGTGCCTTGGCATTGCTGCTCACCTATGGTCAGTTCGGCGGGTTTCGCAGCAGTTGGTTATTCATTCTCGTCGGCCACGTGCTGTTCACTCTGCCATTTCTGGTGCGCCCGGTGATGGCGGTGATGCAACGCCAGCACCTGCCGATCCTGGAAGAAGCCGCCGCGAGCCTGGGTGCCGGGCCGGTCCGGCGCTTCTTCAGCGTGGTGGTGCCCAACTGTCGGGCGGGGATTCTCGCCGGGGTCTTGATGGTCGTCACCCTGTCGTTGGGTGAGTTCAACCTGACCTGGATGCTCCATACCCCGATGACCAAAACCTTGCCGGTGGGCCTGGCCGACAGCTATGCCTCGGCCAGGCTGGAAGTTGCCAGCGCCTACACCCTTATATTCCTGTTGATGATTGTGCCGCTGCTTGTTGCATTGCAGGCCATCAGCGCGCGCCTTTCCCGTGGAGCAAATCGATGAGCGGAACCACTATTCGCCTGAAGGGTTGTCGCAAGGCGTTCTCTGACGGCACCGTTGCCGTACATGACCTGGACCTGACCATTGAGGCTGGAGAAACCCTGGCGATCCTCGGCCCGTCCGGTTGCGGTAAAACCACCACCCTGCGCCTGATCGCGGGTCTGGAGCGTCCGGACGTGGGCCAGGTATTTTTTGGCGACAGCGACGTCACCCGCCTCCCCATCGAACGTCGCGACGTGGGCATGGTGTTCCAGAACTATGCGCTGTTTCCCAATCTGGATGTGGCCGGCAACATTGTTTACGGCCTGAAAGTTCGCGGTGTGTCACCCGCCGAGCGTAACAAGCGCTGTTTGGAGTTGCTGGAACTTGTCGGCTTGCAGGATCACGGCAAGCGCAGTATCCACGAGTTGTCCGGCGGTCAGCGCCAACGAGTCGCCCTCGCCCGCGCCCTGGCACCCAGGCCCCGGGTATTGCTGCTCGACGAACCGTTGGCGGCACTGGATGCGCAATTACGTGAACGCCTGCGCAGCGAATTGGCCCAGTTGCTACGCGGTTTGGGCATTACCGCCGTGTTCGTCACCCACGATCAGGGTGAAGCCATGGCGCTGGGGGATCGCATCCTGGTCATGGAGCATGGCCGCGTCGCGCAACTGGCTAGCCCGCGGGACATCTATCAGCAACCTGCCAACGCGTTCGTCGCCCGTTTTGTCGGCAATCTCAATGCTTTTTCGGTGATCGAGCACACGCCCCA
>NZ_WUUD01000018.1:297615-300964 GCF_009831705.1 Pseudomonas sp. PICF6
CCATGGAATGGCGCCGACCTACCCGCCACTGTCTATTGCCGCCCCGAGCATTTGCGGGTGATGGACAGTGAGGGCCATCTGCACGGGCGTCTGGTGGGCCAGTTTTTCCAGGGGGCTCAAAGCCGTCTGCTGGTGGATGTGGGTGCGGCTCAGCCTTTGCTGGTGGACAGCACCGATAGCGCTATCCATGCCCCCGGTGCCCTGATTGCCCTGGCCGTCGAGCCACAAGTGCTGTTCACCCTGTCATCGTGATCTTTGTGTTTGCAGAGGGCTTATTTTGAATCATCCGTTTCTCATCGCGCAGATCAGCGATCTGCACCTTAAAGCCGGACAAAAACTGACTTACGGCGTTGTCGATACCCTCGCTGCATTGCGTCGTGCGGTGGATCATTTGAACACCCAGGTGCCGC
Organism: Pseudomonas sp. PICF6; assembly: GCF_009831705.1. Classification (NCBI taxonomy): domain Bacteria; kingdom Pseudomonadati; phylum Pseudomonadota; class Gammaproteobacteria; order Pseudomonadales; family Pseudomonadaceae; genus Pseudomonas; species Pseudomonas sp. PICF6. The sequence goes on from NZ_WUUD01000018.1 coordinate 298,026, forward strand.
GTCCCGACATCGTGGTGGTCAGTGGCGACCTGGTGGACTTCGGTCGCCCTGATGAATATGCCGTGCTGCACCCTGAACTGGCGCGCCTGCACATGCCTTGCTACCTGGTGCCTGGTAACCATGACAATCGCGAGCATTTGCGGGCGGCATTTGCCGACCACAGCTACCTGCCGATACGGGCTGACGCCCCCCTGGACTGGGTGGTGGAGGAGCATCCGCTACGCCTTATTGGCCTGGACACCACCATTCCCGGTGCCCATGGCGGTCAGCTCCTGGAAAGCCAGTTGCGCTGGCTCGATGAACAACTGGCCTGTCGTCCCGATGCGCCGACGCTATTGGTGCTGCATCACCCGCCGTTTGTAAGCGGGATTGGCCATATGGACCGTGAACCCTTCATCAACGCGGCGGCACTGGAGCAGGTCATTGCCCGACACCCGCAGGTGGAGCGCTTGCTGTGCGGGCATTTGCATCGGTCGATGCAGCGGCGTTTCGGCGGCAGCCTGAGTTGCGTGTGCCCCGGTACCTCACATCAGATCGTCCTGGATCTACAGCCAACCGCTCCCGCGCATTTCAATCTGGAACCGCCGGGGTATCTGCTGCATCACTGGCATGGGCAGGCACTGGTGACCCATAACGGCGTGTTTGGCGAGTATCCCGGACCGTATCCGTTTTATGACGCTCATGGATTGATCGACTGATAACCCAGGGACTTTCACTGATGACCTGCTTTGGAGATTTAATCCCTACCCCACTCTATTCATCGAAGATTTTCTAACGAGTTATTGAACGCATCGGCCAATCATGTGATCGGCCGAGGGCTTCCTGCTGCCTTTTCACTGTGCCCGGAACAGAGGTTCCGCGCTGGAGTTCGTCCTGATGAAAGCTCTTTTCAACGTACTGAGTTTATTAACCGGCGGCGTGTGTATTGTCCTGAGCCCGTTGGCGTCTGCTGATTTTGTCAGCGACAGTAAGGCCAACTTGAACTTGCGCAATTTCTACTTCAACAACGATAACCGTGACGGTACCGCCGCGCCCTCGAAGACTGAGGAATGGGGCCAGGCCTTCATGCTCAATTATCAGTCCGGGTTTACCGAAGGCACTGTGGGGTTTGGTCTGGATGCCATCGGCCTGCTGGGTTTGAAACTCGACAGCGGCGCGGGTCGCCATGTTGGCAGCTCGATGTTTCCCAACGACGGTGACAAGGCTGCCGACCAATGGGCTCGTCTCGGCGCAACGGCGAAGATGCGCGTCTCCAAGACCGAACTGCGTTACGGCACCTTGCAACCGAAACTGCCGATCCTGGTGTCCAACGATGGCCGTCTGTTGCCGCAAACTTTCGAAGGTGGCCAAGTCACCAGCAATGAAATCGACAACCTGACGTTCACCGCCGGCCAACTGGAACACGCCACCGGGCGTGCATCGAGTGACCGCGCCGGGCTGGCCGTTGCGGGCGGCAGCCAGGAAAGCAACAAATTCACCTTTGCCGGTGGCGATTACAAACTGACCAAGGACCTGACCGCACAGTATTACTACGCCAATCTCGAAGACTATTACCAACAGCACTTCGCCGGTTTGTTGCATGTATTGCCGCTGGGCGAATACGGCTCGCTGAAAACCGACTTGCGCTACTTCAAGACCACGTCCGATGGCAAGAACAGCAGCGCCGCCGGTCGCGCCAGTGGTTACAAACTGGGCGGCTACACCAAGGATGGTAGCGGCGAAATCGACAACGATACCTGGAGTGCGGCGTTCATTTACTCGCTGGGCGGCCATGCCATTACCGCGGGTTATCAAAGCGTTTCCGAAGACAGCAACTTTGCCCAACTCAACCAGGGTGGCTTGGTGGGTAAAGGCGAAGCCGGCGCCAGCCTTTATCTCTACACCGACCGCACTATTCAGACGTTCATCCAGGCGGGTGAGCGCACGGCGTTCGCCCAGTATGCCTACGACTTCGCCGCGCTTGGCGTGCCGGGATTGAAGGCGTCGGTGATGTACCTCAAGGGCGACAATATCCAGACCGCCAGCGGTCAGGACGCCAGTGAGTGGGAGCGCGATATCTCCCTGGACTATGTGATCCAGAGCGGTACGCTGAAGAACCTGGGTTTTGGCTGGCGCAACGCGATGTCCCGAAGCGAAGTGGCTCGCGACCAGGACCAGAATCGCCTGATCGTGAGTTACAGCATTCCCTTGATGTAAGCATCCAGCGCAATTCAGGGCCAGGGCGTCGAACTCGCGTGAAACGCTCCTGGCTCTTTATCAGCGCTTGCCCAACGTCGGCAGATTCGCACGATTGGGCAATCATCCGCGCGGATTATGCAACCAGCCCCCAGAATTGCTTCCTATAGTTATCCAGAGTCAAACCTTCTGGAGCTGGAATCGCTATGAGCGCCCTCAACATCAATGGCCGTGAGTATACGGTCGACGTAGACCCAGGCACCCCGATTCTCTGGACCCTGCGCGATGCGCTGGGCATGACCGGCACCAAATTTGGTTGTGGTGCAGCCCTGTGTGGCGCCTGCACCGTTCACCTGGATGGTCAGGCCATTCGTTCGTGCGTGACGCCAATCGCCGCCGCCCAAGGCAAGAAGATCACCACCATCGAGGCGGCCACAGATGGCAGTGACCCGGTCGGCACCGCCGTGCATGAGGCTTGGGTCAAACACGACGTGGCGCAGTGCGGCTACTGTCAGAGCGGCCAGATCATGAGCGCGACAGCGTTTCTCAAAGCCCAGCCCAAGGGCAAGCAGCCTACGGCGGCCGAAATCGACTCGGCGATGGCCGGCAACATTTGCCGCTGTGGCACTTACGCGCGCATCCGCGCTGCCGTGGCAGATGCCGCCAAAACCCTTGCCTGACCGGAGTTCGCCATGTTGAACGAGATTTTTCCAGACGAGATTCCCCGCACTTTACAGCACATGCTTGAGCGCGATCAGGCTGAC
>NZ_WUUD01000018.1:300974-326849 GCF_009831705.1 Pseudomonas sp. PICF6
CCCGCCGCAGTTTCCTCAAGATTGTCGGCATCGGCGGTCTGGCCTTGGGCGCTTTTCCTCATCTTGCCTTGGCGCAAGAGGCCAACGGCGACGCCGCAGTACCACTCAAGCCTAATCAGCAACCTTCGGCATTCGTACAGATCGCGCCCAACGGCGAAGTCACCGTGACGATCAACCGGTTGGAATTCGGCCAGGGCGTGCAAACCAGCCTGCCGATGATTCTTGCCGAAGAGCTCGATGCCGACTGGAGTCTGGTGCGAGCCCGCAACGGCAGCGGTGATGCTGCTTATCAGGATCCGATCTTTGGTATACACCTCACTGGCGGCTCCAATTCGATCAAGAACAGCTATACCCAGTACCGCGAACTTGGCGCCCGTGCTCGTGCCATGCTGCTCTCGGCGGCGGCAGCACGCTGGAACGTGGACGTGGCCAGCCTGAGCACCCAAGCCGGCATGGTGCTCGGCCCGGCGGGCCGTAAGGCAAGCTACGGCGAATTGGCCGAGGCCGCTATGGCGCTGCCTGTGCCGGAAAAGGTGACACTCAAGGACCCCAAGGACTTTCGCATCATTGGCCATGCCACCACGCGCATCGATGCCAAGGCCAAGAGCAGCGGCCAGCAGGACTTCGGCATCGATATGCATCTGCCAGGGCAACTCACTGCCGTGGTCGCGCACCCGCCGGTGTTCGGTGCCAGAATCGCTTCGTTGGATGACAGCGCGGCACGCGCCACCCGGGGCGTGAAAGCGGTATTGCGCGTGCCGTTGGACGGCGGCGCCGAAGGTGTCGCGGTAGTCGCCGATAGCTACTGGCAGGCGAAGCTCGCGCGCGATGCCTTGAAGCTGGAGTGGGACCTGGCGTCGGTCGAAAAGGTGGACAGCGAAAAACAATTGCTCCAGTACCGGGAGCTGGCCGGCCAGCCCGGCCCACTGCGCTTCGATGCCGACATGACGCCGCTGGCAACCGCGCCGCATCAACTGGAAGCTGAGTTCGTATTCCCCTACCTCGCCCACGCCCCCATGGAGCCGTTGAACTGTACTGTCCAGCTCGGCGAAGAACGCGCCGAACTGTGGGTCGGCACGCAGTTTCCCGGCGGCGACAGTGCGGCGGCCGCCAAGGTACTGAATCTCAAGCCCGAGCAAATCCAGCTGAACGTGCAGACGGCCGGCGGTGGTTTTGGCCGGCGCGGCGTGCCCACCAGCGACTTTGTCGTGCTGGCTTGCGAAGTGGCCAAAGCCGCCCGCGCTGAGGGGCTTGACGCGCCTGTGCGCACGCTCTGGAGCCGGGAAGACGACATCAAGGGCGGCTACTATCGCCCCATGCACCTGCATCGCGCGCGCATCGGTTTTGACGACGCTGGCAAGGTACTGGCCTGGGATCACGCCCTGGTCGGGCAATCCATTCTTACCGGCACCGTGTTTGGTGGCCAAGTGAAGAACGGCATCGACCCCACCGCCACGGAAGGTATGCGTGATCCTTATCCGCTGCCGATGCGCCTGACGGTCCATCACCCGAAAGTCAACGTCCCCATCCTCTGGTGGCGCAGCGTAGGCTCCACCCATACGGCTTTTGTGATGGAAACCTTGATCGATGAGATCGCCCGTACAACCAAGCAGGATCCGGTGGCCTATCGGATGAAGCTGTTCGCCGATCAAAGCCCGCGCCATCGCGCAGCGCTGCAATTGGCGGTGGACAAGAGCGAATATGGTAAACGCCCGCTACCGGCTGGCCATGCCTGGGGCGTGGCGGTGCACGAGTCGTTCAGTTCGGTGGTGGCTTACGTCGTTGAGGCGTCGGTGCAGAGTGGCCGTCCGGTGCTGCACCAAGTGACTGCGGGTGTGCACTGCAACCTGGTGGTCAACCCGCGCAGTGTTGAAGCTCAGGTGCAAGGCGCCGCGCTGATGGGATTGTCGATGTGCCTGCCGGGCGGCGCCATCACCTTGAAAGACGGCGTCGTGCAGCAGAGCAACTTTGCTGACTTCAGCGTTCCACGCATTACCGACATGCCGGAGTTTGCCGTGCACATCGTGCCAAGCGCCGAACCACCCACCGGGATGGGCGAGCCCGGCCTGCCGGCGTTGGCTCCGGCTTTTGCCAATGCCATTGCCAGCCTGACGGGCAAGCCGATGCGTGAGTTGCCGTTCAAGATGACGTAACAGTAACCTGAGGCACGTCTGGTCGTTGCTCCGCCAGACGTGCCTCCCTGTTACAAACGAATCCGCTTGATATCCCGTTGTGGTGGCTCGCCAAATAGACGGCTGTACTCGCGGCTGAACTGCGAAGCGCTTTCGTACCCCACCTGCCCCCCTGCACTGCTGGCGTCGACGTTCTGACTCAGCATCAACTGCCGGGCCGCCTGGAGCCGCAGCTGCTTCTGGTATTGCAGCGGGCTCATTCCCGTCACGGCGCGAAAGTGTTGACGAAAGGTAGAAGGGCTCATGTGCGCTTGTGCCGCCAAATCGTCCATGCGCAACGCCTGGCGGAAATTGAGTTTCAACCAGGCGACGGTCTTGGCGATGTGTTGGCTGGGTGAGCCGGCGGTGACCACATGAAGCAACTGCGGGCCGTGGGAACCGCTTAGCAGGCGAGCGATGATCTCCTCGTTGATCAGCGGAGCCACAGCCTGCAACAGTTGGGGCTCTTTCAGCAGATTCACTAAACGTATCAGGGCATCAAGCACCCCGGCATCCAGGGGTTGCACGGTAATCGGACGAAACGCATCGTCTCTCATGCGCTGCGACAAGTGCATACGTTCGGCCACATGCATCACCGTGGCGCTTTCAAATCTCAGCATCATGCCTAGAAATGGCTTGGCGACGCTGGCCTGGGAGATATGTGAAATGACCGGTAGATCTACGCTGGTCACCATGGACTGGCCAGGCGCATAGGTCAGGATTTCGCCCCCTATCATGGCTTGCTTGCGGCCTTGCAAGGTGACGCCAATGCCCAAACCATAGATACAGTGCATGGGGGCAGTGACCGTTTTGCGTCGATGCAGGCTCAAGCCAGGAATGTCGGTAACCTGATCGCCCTCGCTGGGTAGAATCTGGCTGACTGCACCGGCCAGGCGGTTGATATCGCCAGCGAGCTGGTCGTGTTCAGTATTGGGTTGCACCTTCGACTCCTTAAACCATCAGCCCCATCGCTGCCCACGGGGTAACCGCGAATGACGTTCGCCGTTACCGCACATTGTCGTAGGTCAGCATGGCCGCAGTATGGTGGGCCGGCGGTTCGAGTCGCTTGCCTGATCGGCGCAATTTCTTGCACGATTCAACGAGCTGTCAGTGACGCTAGTCGCGTACAGCTAGATATAACAAGATGTTTCAGAAACTCAGCATGCCCAAAGTGATGGGTTCAGCGTTGAGCCTAGAGACTGTGGAAGATGTAGTCGGTTGAGGGGTGATCATCCAACGCTATCCCTATTTGATGCAGTTGGTGGCGTAACGCCGGGGCATCGACCCTCACCTTCCAATCTGGACGAGTCGGTGCGGTGCCCCCTGCATCGTAGCGGTTGATAGCCTCGATCAACTGCGCTCGGTCAGGCAGATACACGGCCATCGCATTACCCTTCCACGCCGCAACGTTCAGCCCCATGGCCTCGCACAGCGCGATTTTGGTTTGTGCATCGTCCCTGTCGGCCTGACGCGAGCGTTCGATCTGATCAGCAAGGATCGGATCAACGACCCGGTCGGTGAACAGGATCTGGCCCTGCTCCCAGACTTCAGGGGGGCAAATCTTGTTTTCCGGACTCAGCGCGATGAAAGGATTGATTTCCATCGGGTAGATTCGACAGACCAGCGGCCGCTCCTCATAAATACCGCAACGACCGTCGTCGCCGAGATTGCGGCATTGCGCCAGCGCGTTGCCCGCCAACACCGCAACGACTCGGATCCTGGCATCGCCGCTGGTCACTTCCACGGCTCGCTGGGCACTGTGAGTGAATTGATGAGGTTGCGAAGCCCACGTCGACTCATCAAACGCCTCCAGTATCACCGCCACCTCATGCCCACGTTGTAGCCACTGCCTTGTTTCGGCCAGGGTCAGCGGAATGAGACGACCTTTGCAGCAGATCCCGCAGCCGTTGCAGGCAAACCGGATAGCGTTGTTTTTCATATCAAGCACTCACACGCATATTTTCGACCAGACAGGCCTGCCACGCGCAGACATCCGTGGCAGGGCCTCAGGCCGTGAAAGTATGTGGAGTGAAGAACAGATCCGCTTGCCGGATCCGCCGGAATATTTGCCCGATTCAAGGTGATTTACAGTAGCCACACTGAGCCATATTCCAATGCTCCAGACAGCCTCTGCATCGGATACTGCAAACCTTCACTTAGCAGCTAAACAAATTTATAGGGAATGAAATTCTCTTTTGAAAGTATCGCAGTAAACTCAAAGGTGTCAAAAAAGCAAAAATTTATAATGTACTTTTCTGGATCATTAGTGTCAGGATCAACGACGGTAACCACATCATAAAAAAATACTTCTTTATGCTCTCCTTTGGCTGACTGCCGATTCAACATCTTACGAAAATGCTCGCTGATCTTTTTTTCTGCGTCAGATGCATCGTCTCTAAGGAAGGTGTGTGGCAGTAAAATGACCTTGCCCAACCACGTCCACTTTGCCTCATGGTAAAACAGCCCTTTTGCAACACACTCGAAGAAGCTATCAAATCTTTGTCGATCATAAACAAAGGAGGCCGTTTGTTGTTCTTCACCGCTTGCATCCACAATGGTTTCATCTTTCAAATCGACACTTAACAAGCCCAACAAACCGGTGCCCATTCCTGCCTGCGCCATATCTGAAAAGCTCTTCATCCCGGCGACAGGATCACCCGTATGCTTTTCGATGATATCTAAAATTTTTTTGGCCTGTTGCTTGTCCTCAATACAATCACCCAAACGGGTACCTGCATGCCCCAATGCCCTCTCGTGAACATCTCTCAGAGGGGCGAGATGCGGCTTATCGTCGAGCTTGGCAGAAGAGAGTAAAATCGCGCGAATATACTCATCATCCTTGGACTTTTTTTGGTTATGCAGATCGCAGGATGGAACAGTGATCAACCCGCCTCGTTTACCCTTGAAAAAGAAGCTTTGCGGAGGCACATGCTCCCACCCCGTAAAATCCCCCTCGCAGTGATAGCAGTGCAACTGACCGGCTTGGTTTTTGCTCATTCCGTTTGCCTCCTTGTCAACTTCTAACGCCAAAAGCTCCAGGGACAGCTATCCATGTCTGTTGGCAAAGCATGGATCCTACAACGGCTAGATGGCTATACGCCATCGCCCTGCTTCACGTTGCGCCGAGCCAGTGTCCGACGCCAGCGGAGCGTATCGTGCCCAAAGCTGCATGGAGGACAGAACGTCGTATCAGGGCTCGCGCTGATTGGGCACTGTAAATGGATTTAGGTTGGACAACGCCGGCGCGAAGCAAGCCAGTCAAACCGCCTCACCTTTACGATGAAACGCCTGCCCCAACACCGCCAAGCGTTCGGCCAACGGTGGCAGGCATTGGCTGCTCCGAGTCAGAATGCCAATGTTATCAGCGTTGCGCTCAGCGACGGCCTGGACACTTTGCAAGCGCTCATTGATGCCCTTCGAGGCCTCGGACTGTTCCTGGGTGGTGCTGGCGATCAGGCCGTTGAAGTGGTTGATCGCCGCGATGTCCTCTACCACTGCATGCAGCAGTTGCGAGGCGAGTTGGCTGGCCGATACGCAGCGTTGTACCCCTTCCTGGCTGTCTTGCATGGCGAGGGCTGCCTGACGGCTGCCCTGTTGCAGCTTGGCGATGATCTGCTGGATTTCCGTGGTGGACGTCGAGGTCTTTTGCGACAGGGTCCGGACTTCGTCCGCCACTACCGCAAAACCGCGTCCCTGCTCCCCGGCCCGGGCGGCCTCGATGGCGGCGTTGAGGGCCAGCAGGTTGGTTTGTTCGGCGATGCTGTTAATGACGTCCAGCACCTGGCCGATCTGTTGCGCCTGCTCGGCCAGGCCTTGCACGGTTTCGTTGGTCAGGTTGAGGCGACCGGCCAACTCGACAATCTCCTCGCGGCTCTGGTCAACGGTGCTGCGCCCGCGGCTGACCTGTTCACTGGCTTGGCCGGCCCGTTGTACCGTCTGGCCGACATGCCCGGCAATGCTGTCCATGGCCTGGACCAGATGGCCAATCGCGCCGCTCATCTGTGCCACTTCATTGAGCTGATGCCTGGCGCCGTGCTCCAGTGTCTGGCCGACTTGAGAAAGGTCCTGGCCCAAGTCCGAAAGGTTGCGGGTATCGCGCACCACACCGTCTACCAGGTTGGTGATCTGCTGCAGGAAATGATCGAAACGCTCGGACGAAGAGACTTTGTCCCCCCGGTTGCGTTGGGTCTGGGTGTCACTGCTCAACTGCATGGCGGCGGCCAGCACTTTGTCGAGCACATCCTGGTTTTCCGTGGCATCGGCCAGGCTCTGGTTCGCCAGGTAAATCAGGATCACGCTTTCCACCACCACGTAGAAGGCGTGGATGAAAATCATGGTCCAGCCGCCATGGTTGGCCATGACGAACACCGGATAACCCTGGTGCTGAAGCCAGTGAAAACCGACGTGGTGAATAGCGATAGTGGCGGCGGCCACGATGATCGGCAGCCAGTCACGGTAGAACGTCAGCACCGCCAACAGTACGAAAATCCCGAAGTGGAACTCGATCACGCCATGGGTCTGGTTGATGTGCAAGGCGGCCATGACCATCAGCGCCACGGCGATGACACAGCGCATGGCCCGGGTGCCGCCCAGGCCGCGATAAAGCACGGTGGTCAGCAGACAGGTCGTCGCCCCTATCAGCAGCGCCTGGCTGAAGGTGGAGTGCAGGAAGGCCAGGCACAGGGAGTAGACAAAAGTGAGCCAGAGTAGCCCCAGCATGATGCGATCAGCTTTACGGTAGTGATCGTTAAAGCGCACGGGCGATGTCATGGGGGCTGTCCTTTTCGGGGGGCTTGGAGGGTCCGTTACCAATGCTGGCTTCAAGCCTTATCGGCGTGTCGGAATCGAACTGTAGCCGATTCCTCCTGGTTAGTGGCACTACGCCACCTTCCTTTTTTCACTGATCTTTGCTTTATGATGTTCGCCATCTCATTCCCAGACCTGATGGAACCCCCATGACTTTCGATTTCGACACGGTATTGGAGCGCCACGGTACCGGTAGCACCAAGTGGAGTCGCTACCCCGCTGACGTGTTGCCCATGTGGGTGGCTGATATGGACTTCCCTGCTCCGCCGGTGGTTATCGACGCACTGCACAAACGCCTCGAACACCCCATGCTCGGCTACAGCGTGGCCCAGGACTCGCTGCGCGCCGCCATCGTTGCGGACCTCTGGAACAAGTACGCCTGGCGCGTCGAGCCTCAGCAGATCGTCTTCCTGCCGGGTGTCGAACCAGGCTTCAACATGGCGCTGCACGCCTTGGTGGAGCCTGCGCAGAACGTTGTGGTACAGGTGCCCAATTACCCGCCGCTGCGCAATGCCCCTGCTCACTGGCAACTGAACAAGGTTGAACTGCCGTTCAACCCGCTCAACGGCGAATTCCACACGCCCCTGGCCGCGCTGCGTGACGCGTTGCAGGGGGGCGGTGCGTTGTTGCTGAGCAACCCTCACAACCCGCTGGGCAAGGTGTTTGCCCGGGAAGAACTCAAGGCCGTGGCAGATATCTGCCTGGAACAGAATGCCTGGATCATCTCTGACGAAATCCATGCCGAGCTGTGCTTCGACGGTCGTGTGCACATCCCCACCGCCACCCTCAGCCCGGAGATTGCCGAGCGCACCATCACCCTGATGTCGGCCAGCAAGGCCTACAACATTGCCGGGCTGAAAACTTCATTCGCCATCATCCAGAACGCCAAGGTCCGCGAGCGGGTTAACAGTGCCCGGGCCGGCATGGTCGACAGCGTCAACGCCCTGGGCCTTGAAGCGACCCGCGCGGCCTACAGCGAAGCTGGCCCGTGGCTGGAAGAATTGAAGGCTTACCTGCAAGCCAACCGCGACTATCTGGTCGACGCCGTAAAGACCCGCCTGCCGGGCATCACCATGACCGTGCCCCAGGGCACTTACCTGGCCTGGCTGGATTGCTCGGGATTGGGGCTGGACGACCCGCAGGGCTTTTTCCTGAAGCAAGCCAAGGTAGGCCTGAGTGCCGGACTGGATTTCGGTGACGATGCCGGGCAGTTCGTGCGCTTGAACTTCGGCTGCCCACGGGCGCTGCTGGAGGAAGGGATTGCGCGGATGGAGCGAAGCTTGAAGGCTAGGGGCTGATTTCTCCAGGTGACCGGAGCTCATCTGTGGCGAGGGGATTTATCCCCGCTGGGCTGCTCAGCAGCCCCAATGAAAAGCCATGAGATGAGCCTGACACACCGAGTGATCTGTTTTAGGGCTGCTGCGCAGCTGCTGCGCAGCCCGGCGGGGATAAATCCCCTCGCCACAAATAGGTCCACTCCAGAAATAGAGTGCTCAGTTACTCATCCATATCCGGCGCATAAACAAAGCACAACTTGTTCCCCTCCGGATCGCGGCAATAGGCCCCGAAATACCCTTCTGAATACTGGGGCCGCGGGCCTGGCGGGCCTTCGTCGGTGCCGCCCAGGGCGATGGCCTGCGCCCAGGCGGCCTGTACGGTGTGCGGCGAATCGGCGGCGAAACTCACTTGCATGCCATTGCCCCAGGTCGCGGGCAAACCATTGAACGGTAATTGCACGAATACCTGGGGCCAACGCTTGCCGGGTTGATGCCAGCCTTCTCCCGGCGGGCCCGAGTCGTTTTCGCTGGGCAGGCGCACCAACCCCAGGCAGCCCAGCACAGCATCATAAAACGCGACCATTGCTGGCAGGTCCCGCGCGCCAATCTGTATGTGACTGAACATCTGTCCGGCTCCTTATCTGCATTCGTCCAACATTAGCCGATGTTGATTCGCGATTGGCAAAAGGGCTCGGACCTCGCTCATCGCTCGGCCCGAAATCCGAGCGAACTCTGCCTGAAGGCCCACAGTCCACCCTCCATCGACTACACATCCAGCATGGAGAATGTCATGACTGACTACCCTACCCCGCCGTTCCCAAAACAAAGCCAACCGGTGCCCGGCACTCAACGCAAGATGGACCCGTATCCAGACTGCGGAGAACAGAGCTACACCGGTTCCGGACGCCTGGAAAGCAAGATCGCCTTGATCACCGGCGCCGACAGCGGCATCGGTCGTGCCGTGGCGATTGCCTTCGCCCGTGAGGGCGCCGACGTGGCCATTTCCTACCTGGACGAGCATGAAGACGCCAGGGAGACTGCCCGCTGGGTAGAACAGGCCGGCCGCCAATGCCTGTTGCTGCCCGGTGATCTGGCGGACAAGGCCCAATGCCGCAAGATCGTCGACGATACCGTCGCCCGTTTCGGGCATATCGACATTCTGGTCAACAACGCCGCGTTCCAGATGACCCACGAAAACCTGGAAGACATCCCCGACGAAGAGTGGGTGCGCACGTTTGATATCAACATCACCTCGATGTTCAGGATCTGCCAGGCCGCCGTCCCGCATATGAAGGCGGGTGGCTCGATCATCAACACCAGTTCGGTCAACTCCGACATGCCCAAGCCGACTCTGCTGGCCTACGCCACCACCAAAGGCGCCATCGCCAACTTCACCGGCGGGCTGGCGCAGATGCTCGGCCCCAAGGGCATCCGGGTGAACAGCGTGGCGCCAGGGCCGATCTGGACACCGCTGATTGTCGCCACCATGCCTGAGGAAGAAGTACAGAACTTCGGCTCCCAGACGCCCCTTGGCCGTCCTGGCCAGCCGGTGGAAGTGGCGCCGATCTATGTACTGCTGGCTTCGGATGAGGCGAGCTACATTTCCGGTTCCCGGTATGGGATTACGGGCGGCAAGCCGATCCTGTGAGTCAAGCAATGGTGGGCAGCTGTTGTGGCGAGGGGATGTAGCCCTCGCCATGAATCATGTGAAGGGCCTCACGGCTCCTTGGCAATCACCGAAATCTTGCCGTTACGTTCGATAATCGCGAACTTGATCTGTTCCAGTGTCTCGATTCCCTGGCTCGACCGTGCCGCTTCCATGATGTCTTCTTCTATCAAGCGGGCATGGCGCAGGCGCGCCTTCAGTATTCGCCCATCCTCCACAATAATGGTCGGGCCGCCGTCAATCAGTTGCGAGACCCATTGGGAGCGTTGCTTGAGCAGCGACAAGCCCACATCGATGGCAATCAGCGTCACGATCACCATCAACGAATTGGTCAACGAGAAATCATCCCCCAGCAACGCCTGCTGGGTGGCCTCGCCGATGATCATCAGCAGGACAAAATCAAACGTGGTGATTTCCGCCAGGGAGCGTCGCCCGGCGATCTTGAACAGTACCAGCAACGCCACATAGATCGCGGCAGCCCGCAGCACAGAGTCCATACGTCACCTAGGGAAAAATGAATTGATTGAACCTGACCGTGGCGCCATCGGGCGTGTCGATACGGCTGTGATAGAGCCCCAGCCCATCGCCCAGCAGTGACAGATAAAGGCTGGCCTCTCCCTTGGCATCCGCCTGGACCCACAGCTTCAGGCCCCGCTCCGCACTCGCCGAGCGCACGGGCTGGGGCTGGAGGGTTTGCACCTCGAAACCCTCCAGCCACTGGCCGACCAGTTCCACCTCCAGCACGGCATTGGGCTGCCCCATCAGATGGATGACCATGGGGTTGGTAGAACCGTTGCGGTGGAACATTTCGTACTCGACGCCGAGTCGGCCATCTGCGCTGTGTACATTTCGGGTGCTCAACGGGCCACGAGAGAACAATCCAAGCAACGTCAGGATCACCAGCAATACCAACACGTACCAACCCACCCGCTCGAAACGCCAGACCTTGAGCTGGTAGGCCATGTCTTCGCGGACCGGGAACTGGCGGCTGCGCAATTCCTCGGGATCAGTGGGGTGGGTCATGGTGATCCCCTATCTGCGCTCACCCGCCAGCGCGCGTTGATGAAAGTGCCGCAACTGCACGAGCGCATGTTCGGCGGCCCACCTTTGGACCTGGTTGCGAGTCCCGAAAAACCTTTCCAGGCGACTGAACAGCGCTCGCTCGCCGGCCATATCGAACGCCCAGGCAAAACAGACGGTGCCGGCCGGAATGCCGTCCATGTCATCCGGCCCGAGAATGCCGGTGGTGGCCACGGCGACGTTGGCATTGGCGTCGCGCAGGGCACCGAGGGCCATTTCCTCGGCCACCTCACGGCTGGTGAGATTGAAGGTGTCGATGGTGCATGGGTTGACCCCCAGCGATCGTTGTTTAGCCTCCGGGGAATACACCACGTAACCGCTTTCAATCAGCGAACCACTGCCGGGTACTTCGGCCAGCAAGGTGACGATCTTGCCGGCGGTACAGGACTCGGCCGTCGTCAGGCGCAGCTCGTGTTCACGCAAGTAATCAACCAGGGAGCAAGCAATGGTCATGGCATACAGTCCTTCAGGGATGCTGATGGATTGACCCCGGCCGTATGGATTCATTCCCTCTGATCACGCCCCTCCTCGGGCACTCCAAATAAATGAACCCCCGACCGATCCTGTATCTCAAATCCGTATGGGCCTCACCAGAGGCTGTACTGATCAGGAGGTCGTCATGTCCGCCCCTTTCGTCAAACTGTTCACCCACCCCGAGTTTGCCTGGAAAGACATCCGCGAACAGGAACAAGCTCATCCGCGCCACTATCTGGCTCACCTGTTGTTGCTCGCCCTGATTCCCGTGGTGTGCCTGTTCATTGGGACCACCTGGACCGGCTGGAGCCTGGCTGAAAACGAAACGGTACGGCTCAGCACTGCCAGCGCACTTCAACTGAGTGTGCTGCTGTACCTGACCATCGTGGCCGGCGTGATGCTCATGGGGCTGTTCATCCGCTGGATGTCGCGCACCTTCGATGCCCGCCCTACGGTCAACCAGTGCATTGGTTTTGCCGCCTACACCGCCACGCCCTACTTCCTGGCCGGGATTTTCGGGCTCTACCCCAACCGCTGGCTGGCGGTGATCGCGCTGGCAATGGCGTCGGCCTACTCGACCTTTTTGCTGTTTGTGGGCCTGCCCAAGTTCATGAATCTCAAGAAGGAACAAGGTCTGTTGTACTCGGCCAGCGTATGGGGCGTAGGACTCTTGGTGCTGGTGACCATTCTGGTGGAAATGATTCTGCTATGGTTCAACGTCCTGCAGCCGGAATATCTGCGCGTTCCGATAAGTGGATGAGTCCGGGAGGCATCGAACCAAGCTATTTATCGGTCTTTTTCATACCAATGCGTCGACGCATGTCGGCGGTGATGCTTTGGCGGGTCTTCTTCAGGCCCGCCCAAGGCTCGTGACCCACTTGCGCCAAACGCTCATGGACGTTGTGCACGGTCCACAGGTTTGCGCCTTTGAGTTCGGCCACTTCCTCGCGAAAGATCGGCACCGACACCGGCAACCCTTCACGGGTACGGGCGGCATAGGCGCAGATGGTGGTGGCGCCCAGGCCGTTACGCAGGTAGTCGATGAAGATCCGCCCTACCCGGTTCTTTGGCCCGGAGACCGCCGAGAATCGATCCGGCAACAGCTTGGCCATGTGGCTGACAATCGCATGGCTGAAGCCCTTGACCTCGTCCCAACCCAACTTGCGGGTCAAGGGCACGACAATGTGGATGCCTTTGCCGCCGCTGGTCTTGAGAAACGCCTTGAGCCCTAGTTCATCGAGTACCGACAAGGTCAGATGCGTCGCTTCCACCATGCTTTTCCAAGGCAGGGCCGGATCCGGGTCAAGATCGAGAACAAAGCGATCAGGCTTGTCCAGGTTCACCGACGTGGCATTCCAGGTGTGTAACTCCACCGTGCTCATTTGTACCGCGCCGATCAACGCTTCGGGATTGTTGATGATCATTACCGGCTGCCCGGTCAATGATTTGTCCAGGGTAGTGATACCAGGAATCGCCAGGCGCTCGGCGTTTTTCTGGAAAAACAACTCACCGGCAATGCCATCCGGCGCCCTGACCAGTGCCACCGGGCGGTCGGCCAGTTCCGGCAGGATGAACTCGGCGACGCTGGCGTAGTACTCGGCCAGTCGCAGCTTGGTCGTGCCGCTGCTGGGATCAATGACTCGCTCAGGGTGGGTGATGCGCACCTTGCCGTCCATGGCTGGCGCCTGAGTGGTTTTGGCTTTGGTTTTGGTTTTTTCCGCAGTCTTTTTCACGGGTTTGGCCAGCTCCTGGGTGATCGCCTCGGCTGGTTTATCGTTGCGCAAACCATGAAACACGGCATGGCGCACCGAGCCTTCCTTGGTCATCTCGGCAAACGCCACTTCAGCCAGCAGCGTCGGTTCCAGCCAATGCACTCCTTTGGCCTCGTATCCGGTGGGTGGGTTGACCACCGCGGCTTTTTTTCTTTCCAGGGGCAACAATTGCTGGTGAATGCTTGTGAGGGTTTGCTCGTTGAACCCTGTGCCGACCTTGCCGGCATAGCGCAGTTGCCCGCTGTCGGCATCGTGCAGCCCCAGCAACAAGGCGCCGAAGCCGGTGCGAGCGCCCTTGGGCTCGCTGAAACCGACTACGACGAACTCCTGGCGATTCTTGCACTTGAGCTTGATCCAGTCGTTGCTGCGCCGGGAAACGTAGGCACTGCCCATGCGTTTGCCGATCAGTCCTTCCATCTGCATTTGGCATGCACTGTTGAGCAAGGCTTCAGGGGTTTCTTCGAAGGCATCGGAGAAGCGCAACAGCGGATTCTTGTTGCTCGCAAGCACGGCCGCCAACGCGGCCCGCCGCTCTTGCACGGGCACTTCGCGCAGGTCCATGCCATTGAGGTAAGGCAGATCGAACAAGTAGTAGGCAATCTTGTTGCTGCTGCCGGCGTCGAAAGCGTTCTGCAGGGCCTGGAAGTCCGGTACGCCGTGCTCGTTGGCCACCACCATCTCACCGTCCAGCCAGGCGGACTCCAGCCCTAATCCGGCCAGCGCTTCGGCCTGCTTGGGCAGCTTGTGGGTCCAGTCATGGCCATTGCGGGTGATCAGCCTGACATCGTCGTTTTCAATGCGGGCCATGACGCGGTAACCGTCGAACTTGATTTCATAGAGCCATTCGCCTTCAGGCGCGCGCTCTACCAACGTGGCCAATTCCGGTTTGAGCGTCTTGGGAATCGCCCCGGCCACCGCGCCGCTGAGGGTCGTGGTCGAGGTTTTTCTGGACGGTTTGGGCGTGGTGGCTTTTTTCGGTTGCTGCACTGCCTTGACCTGGGCGGCAGCCTTGCCACGGCGCTTGGGTACAAGGGTGCGCTCGCTGAGCACGCTGTCCGGCTCGGCCTGGACCACGTCGTACTCGCTTTCGGGACGTGCCGCTGCGTCCTGGTGCTTGATCAGGAACCACTGCTCCTGCTTGCCGGGCATGTGGGTGCGTACCAGGTTCCACAGGCCACTGAGTTTTTCCCCTTGCAGCTCGAACTTGAGCCGGCCTTTTTCATAGGCCTCATGGGCATCGCCCTGGGGAATCCACACGCCTCGATCCCAGACAATGACGTCGCCAGCGCCATAATGGCCTTCGGGAATGCTGCCTTCGAAGGTCGCGTAATCCAGCGGATGGTCTTCGACATGCACCGCCAGGCGCTTGACCTTGGGGTCCAGGGACGGCCCCTTGGGCACCGCCCAACTCTTGAGCGCACCGTCCAGCTCCAGCCGGAAGTCATAATGCAGCCGTGAAGCGTCGTGCTTCTGAATGCAGAACTGCAAGGCATGGGCGGTTTTCGCCGATTTGCGTGAACGCTTGGCCGCCGGCTCCGGGGTGGCGGCGAAGTCACGCATCCGGTTGTAATCCTCCAGGGTCTTGCTGCTCATGGACCACCTGCCACTTGCAACAGTGACGGGTCGGCCACGGGCATCCCAGCGGTTTCCGCCAACAACTGATCAACCACCCTGCTCAAGGCGTGCTCGGTGGAGTCGCCCAGCAGCAGCCCTTGTTCGTAGAGCACGATTTGCCGATCGGAACTGGTGCCTTCCTGGACGATACGACGTGCCTGCTTGAACACATCCTCAACGCCCAGTGCGGCGGCCGTTTCGCCAAAAGTCTGCTCCGCCAGCGTGATCCACTCCCCGATCATCATCGGCTGCTCCTGCCCCTCCAGGATGAACTCGGCCAGGATTCCATGACGCTTGGCCCGCCAGCGATTTTCCTTGAGGATCCAGTGGGAGGTCAGGCTGAAGTGCGCGCCGGGCTTGGGTAGTGCAATGGCATGGGCCACCATCAACCGAAACAGCGAGACCAGGCACAGGACATCTTCAACACGCGGACAGGCATCGCAGATTCGCAGCTCCAGCGTGGGATAACGCGACGAAGGCCGCATCACCCACCAGCAATCGCTGGGCTGGCGAATGGATCCGGTGCGCATGAGCATGTCCACGTAGCCGGCAAACGCCGACTCATCCTCGAAGAACTCCGGCACGCCCATGCGCGGCCATTCATCGCACGCGACCTGACGGTAGCTGCTGAACCCGCTGTAGGCGCCGTTCCAGAACGGCGACGAAGCACTCAGCGCCAGGAACATCGGCAGCCAGGGCAGCACCTCGTTCATGACCCGGACACGGTCCTTATGGGCCGGCACCTCCACGTGCACATGCAGGCCCGAAAGCACGCTCCGGCGGGCCACCCGCTGGTAATCGTCGAACAGCTGCTGAAAGTGCAGTTCGTCGGTGGGCTGCAGACCCTGGGTCGCCATGGGATGCGAGCCGGCGCTGAGCAGGCCCAGGCCATGGGCGGCCAGGCGCTGGGTCAGGCCTGTGCGGACCTGGGCCAGGTAATCGGCCGCCTCGGGCAAGTTGCGGAAAATAGGCGACGCCATCTCGATCTGACACTGGAACATTTCATGGGCGAAATGCTTGCCCAGTAGCGCCTGGCACGCCGTGACAACCTCTGCTGAGGGTTGATCCGGCATACAACGGGTTTGCAGATCGGTGATGAAATACTCCTCTTCAATGCCGAACTTCAGTCGCCTGTTCATCGATAGTCCCTCCGATACCCGCGCCGATGCGGGTTACAACCAACGCCACCACGGCGATCCTTTCTACGTCCTGGTAACCCGGGGTGAGCAGTTCTTCACCAAACACGTCCGGGTCCAATTCCTTGTAAGTCCAGCCGAAGTCCGGCGAGTCGCGCCAAGGCTCAAGCGCCTCGAGAAACGGATCACGCCCATCGACCATCGCCACGCCGGTGTAGAGCACCAGCGAGCCACCGGGCGTAAGCCGTGGTAGGGCCTGTTCGACAATGCGCAGCGACAGCCCGGCGCCCAGTGCGCCACCGCCATGGCGGTAGGCCCGTTCGCTGGGGTCGGCCATGTACGGCGGATTGGCGACGATCAGGTCGAAGTCGCCCTCCACATCCTGGAGTACATCGCTGCGGGCGATCTCGACGTTGGACACCTCGGCCAGCGCCGCGTTGACCGCGCTCAGGCGCAGAGCCATCGGATTGATATCCACGGCCAGCACCTGTGCCTCGCGCCGGGCGCGGGCAATGACCAGCGCCCCGACACCGGCGCCACAGCCGATGTCCACGGCCCGATGTATTGCCGTGAAGTTCTGCTGCAGATAAGTATGGATCAGTTGGGCGAAACGATAGCTGTCGGGGCCGAAAAACACCGCGTCGTTGGCTTGGGTGGGAAATTGCGAATGAGCGAACAGCAGGCCGTCCAGGCTCGACCAGCGCACGCGGCTATGCAACAGGCCGTCGCGCGCTTGCAGCACCTCGGCTTCCTGCAACTGGCGCTGCTCATCGGCGCTGATCAGCCCCGGGGCAAACGGGCGCGACCAGCCGAACACATCCCTCAGGGTCCTGGAGCGTTCATTGCCAGGTCGTTGGTTGACGCGTTCGTGGGTCAGGGGTGTCGGGGTAATGAAGCGATAGCCGTCGGCTTGCAGGCGTCGGCCCAATTGCAATAGCGCCAGGTCAGTTTCGGATAGGCGTTCTTCCTGATTCATGCGGGCTCCTAGCGCAGCGCGGATTTGAGTTCGATGAAGCGACGAGTCGCCAGCAGTCCGGCCGGATGGCTGTGGCAGCGCGCCGAGAGCCACGGCATCAGGGTCTGCATCTGCGCATCGGGCGTCTGGCCTCGCAGGGTCTGTTGCAGGCTCTGTACATCGGGGTCCTCGATCGGCATCTGCGGCTCGCACGCTGCACCGTGGGCGCGGCGCGGAGTTTTTTTAGTGCCCTCCTGCGTCCAGTCACCGGCGATCCAGTCGTGCAGCAACTGTTTTTCATAGGGGCTGAACACCCCGAACATGGCCGCGCCCGCCCCTTCGATCAGCGTCCAGAACCGGCTGTTCTGCGGATCTTCATGACGTTTGATCCAGCCTTTGTTTTGCATCGCCGTCAGGAAGCCCTCCAGCTGTCCCGGTGCTGCCAGCCATTGATTGACGGTCTTGCCTTCGAACTTGCAGTAATCGGAATGCATGTGTTGGCCGAACGGACGTTTGCGTTCGAGCATGTCCAGCACTTCGCGATACAGGTCGAATGACTCGATGATGGTCCGGCTGCCTTGGCCCAGATCATTGAGGCGATAACCCAGGGTGACCCGGTGCCAGAACGCTTCGCGATCCGCCTCCATCGGCATCAGTTGCAGCAGCGCCTGGATGGCCTTGTGGGCATGACCGGTGCTCGCGTTGTCGATCGTCACGTGGAGGGTGAAGTAGTAAGGGTCGATGTCCAGCTCAGTCAGCTCATAAGCGCTGATCAACAGGTGCAGGGGCAGTTGTTCGTAACCCAGGTTGTAGCCGATCACTTCAGGCAGGTATTCATCGCCGCCATAGCCCAGGGCCAATTGCACAGCACCTTGCAGGTAGCGCTCGTCTTCAATGTCTGGCGCGTCCGACAGGTCGTGTTCGGCGAGCAGCTTGCGGTATATCACCACATGGTTTTGCGAGGGATTGCCGTCACCCAACTCTTCCAGATAAGTGCTCAGCAGCCCTTCGAAACGGTGGTCGTGCCAATGCTTGAGCACGCCATACAACCACGCGCCGTCCACCAGTTTGGTGGGCGCCACCGCCTGCAGGAAATACAAGGCGTGGGCCTTGCAAGTGAAAAACTCTCGTGGACCGGCGTTTTTGCGCCGCTCCAGATACTCGGCGTACTGGCGGGCTACACCGGCACTGTGTTGCTCGACCCAGTCTTGCAGAGCCGTGGGCGTGTCGGGCAGTTCCAGGGGCAGTGCCGCGGCCTGCCCCACGCATTGCTGAAGGAAGGCCTGGGCGACGGCTTGCTTGTCAGCATCGTCAGGGCCATGGAGCAGCCGTTCATAGCATTGGCGCACGCTCCCGGCATCCATGAATGAATGCACGGTGGCAGGCCGGGATTGGAGGGGTGTCAGCGCAGTCATAAGGGCCTCTTGGGTTCTCGGCAGGACGCTGAATCAACACGTCTCTACTTTGGCAGAGCGCCGGGAATGACGAAAAATTCCCTTCAGATGAAAGTCCTCCGGATAAACGGAGCCGTATCGCTTTGACGGAACCGGCGCTTGGCTCAGACCCTCGAATGAACGACAGGAGCCGGATACTGGCTTGACGGTGTCTGTTTCACTCGGGGCTGTGCCTGCGAGCTATCCAAGGAGCAGCAATGATTTTCACAGTATGGGTAGCGGTGCTCGGCGCCGTATTGCTGACCTTGGCTCTGACGTCCTCCTACCTGCGCTGGATGCCGGTAACCACCTCGGCGATATGCCTGGGTTTGGGCGTTGCCATCGGGCCGGCGGGCCTGGAGTTGTTGAGGCTGGACATTGCCGATTCCTCGGCCTGGATGGAGCACCTCACCGAAGTCGCGGTGGTGTTTTCGCTGTTCGTCAGCGGCCTCAAGTTACGCTTGCCCCTCAAGAACCGAAGCTGGCGTGTGGCCTACACACTGGCCGGTCCGGTGATGATCCTGACCATCGCGGGCCTGACCCTGACCTTGCATTACCTGTTTGGTCTCGGTTGGGGCGTGTCGTTGTTGATCGGCGCAATCCTCGCGCCAACCGATCCGGTGCTCGCAGCGTTGGTGCAGGTCAACGATGCCCGGGATGATGACCAGGTACGGTTTGGCCTGTCGGGGGAAGCCGGCTTGAACGACGGCACGGCCTTCCCCTTTGTGATTCTGGGCTTGTTGTTGCTGCGCGAGGACGACCTTGGCTTTCTCGGTGACTGGATGCTGCAGGATGTGCTGTGGGCAGTGCCGGTCGGTTTGCTCACCGGTTACTGGATGGGCCGCGGTATCGGCTGGTTGACCCTGTCGATGCGCATCAAGAACGCCGACAGCACCCTCTCGCCCAACGATTACCTGGCCCTGGCGCTGATTGCCCTGGCCTACGTCGTGGCCGAAGCCCTCCAGGGTTATGGCTTTCTTTCGGTGTTCGCCGCTGGCCTGGGCCTGCGCCAAGCCGAGGTGCAATCGACGGATGAACACTCACTCCCGGCAGAACACCTGGTGCAACCGGTGGTGGGGCACGAAGCGGTCACCCCCCGGGACGCGGTCCGGGGTGACGCCGAGACTATGGAAGAGGGTCAGGTGGCCGCGGGGGTCATGATGAGTGACATGCTCGCCTTCGGCAGTCTGGTGGAGCGTTCCATGGAAGTGTTTCTGGTGACGCTGTTGGGGGTGGCGCTTGCCACTCATTGGGACTGGCGGGCCTTGGTCATCGGTGGTCTGCTGTTTGCCGTGATTCGCCCGTTGAGCTTGCTGGTGATGCCTTGGGGACGGCTGCTGGACACGCCACAACGGTTGCTGATTGGCTGGTTCGGCATACGTGGCATCGGCAGTCTGTTTTATCTGTTCTATGCGGTGAACCATGATTTACAGCCAGAGATGGTCCAGTTGTGCATCAATATCACGCTGTCGGTGGTGGCCCTGAGCATTTTGGTCCATGGCTTGAGTACCCAACCCATACTGGCCTGGTATGAGCGCCACAAAAAATCGAGCTAAGGCTTCAGCCCCCTGGATCACTCACCTGGATATAAACCGAGTATGCCCCCAGCAAGACCCAGAACGCGGCAAAGATCCATGGCGTACGCACCGAAAACAGCAACGACTTGCGATAGCCCTTGTGAGTCGATTCCTGTTTGCTGAACAGCGGGGATTCGTCGTAGGCCAGTCCCATCAACGGCTCTGCGCGCAGCAACTCGCTTTGCTTGAAATGCCAATGGTCGATGATCTCGTAAGCCGCGCGAATTCCTGGCCAGGCGTTGAGCGAGCTCAGGAAGCCCAGCAGAGCCAGGAACGGCGGGACGATCAATGTGAACAACTTGCCCCACTCCGGGTTCAGGTTGGCCATGCATGAGGCAAAGGCGATCACCAGGAAGGATTGGGCGGCCAGGTACGCATCGGTTCGATTGGCCAGGATGCTGGTTTCGTACTGGATCTCCCGGCGATAAAAATCCAGGCGTTCCTTGGGCGAGCCGAACAGCTTGGCATTGTGTTCCGTCAGTTCTTCATCCGGGGTATGGCTGGTGAGTATTCTGGGCATTGCGCAGGCTGCGCCTCGGGTGTGGGTTTGGGACTTGTTAGAAGAAATGAGGGACAGGCAAGTTCCGGCCACCGGACCAGAGGTGCGACTCGGGCTCAACGAAACGCTCAGTGATCGTCACGGTCTCTAGATCACCGAAAGCTTGAGGAGGGCTCTGTGGATTATCTTGGATGGGTGCAATGGCCGGCGATGGTGGTGACGGTGCTGGCCGCCTGGCTGATCGGCTCACGTCAGCCCCGACGGCGGGTGGCCGGGTTCAGTTGTTTTATCGCGAGCAATATTCTATGGGTCATCTGGGGGCTGCATTCAGACGCCTATGCGTTGATCGTGCTGCAGTTCTGCCTGTGTGCGATGAACTTGCGAGGGTTCAGGAAAAATACTGAATGAACCTGTGGCAGCGCCATGCCTGGAGTTACTTCATCGCCTGCCCAATGACCTGCACCAGGTCAATCTGCTTGAACGGCTTGGTCAGGCGCGGCAGTTGCGTGGCGAACCCTTCCAGGCGTTCGGCGTAGCCGGTGGCCAGGATGATGGGCAAGGTCGGATGACGATCACGCAACAGTTTCGCCAATTGCGCACCATCCATCTGCGGCATGGCCATGTCGGTGATCACCAGGTCGATGTCCGGATTGAGCTCATACATCTGTAGCGCCTGAGCCGCCGATGGGGCGCAAAGCACGCGGTGGCCCAGGTCTTCGATCAGCAGCCGGGTGCTGGTCAGTACCAGGCTGTCATCGTCCACGACCAACACCCGTAGCTCGTTCACCGACGGTGTTGTCGTGGCCTGGGCCGGCACTTTGTCTGGCGCGGAGTTGTCGGCTATCGGCAACCACAGCTCAGCGGTAGTGCCCTCGCCTTTGCGGCTCTTGAGTATCAGGCGGCCACCCAATTGCTCGGCCAAGCCATGCACCATGGACAGGCCCAGGCCAGTGCCCTTGCCTACCCCTTTGGTGGTGAAAAACGGGTCCACGGCCGAAGCCAGCGTCGCCTCGTCCATGCCCTCGCCCTCGTCGGTGATGGACAGGCAAATGTATCGCCCTGGTGCCATCGGCGCGTCCTTGCCGGCCTCGGTGTCGGAGCGTTCCTGGGCCGAGATCAGGATCCGCCCCCCCTGCGGCATGGCATCCCGAGCGTTGGTCGCCAGGTTCAGGATGGCCAGTTCCAGTTGGTTGACATCGGCCAACACCGGCGAAAGCGCCTGGGCAAAGTCGGTCTGAATGTGTATCGAAGGGCCGATGGAGCTTTGCAACAAACCACTGATGCCCTGCACCAGTGCCGACAGCTCGACCGATTCGGAGGACAGTTTCTGTCTGCGGGCGAACGCGAGCATCCGTTGCGTCAGCGAGACACCGCGCAGCGCGCCCTGGGTGGCGTTATCCAGCAGTTGGATGAGTTTCGGATCGCTGGGCATGCGCTTGCGCACAATTTCCAGGTTGCCGAGGATCACCGTCAGCAGGTTATTGAAGTCATGGGCGATGCCTCCGGTGAGCTGGCCGATGGCTTGCAGTTTCTGTGACTGGAACAGCGCCTCGCGAGCCTGTTCCAAGGCTTGCTGCGCACGGGTGGCATCGGTGATGTCGCGGGTGATCTTGGCAAAACCCAGTAGCGTCCCCGTGTCGTTGCGGATCGCGTCAATGACCACATGAGCCATGAACCGGGTGCCATCCTTGCGTAACCGCCAGCCCCTTTTTTCAAAGCGCCCTTCACTGGCGGCGATGCTCAAGGCCCGTTGAGGCTCACCGGCGTCACGGTCCTCAGGGGTATAGAACATCGAAAAATGCCGGCCGATGGCTTCCGCCGGAAGATAGCCCTTGATCCGTTGCGCGCCCAGGTTCCAGTTGGTCACCTGGCCGTCTGGATCGAGCATGTAGATGGCGTAATCGGTGACGCTTTGCACCAACAGGCGAAACTGCTGTTCGCTTTGCTTGAGGGTTTCCTCGGCCATCTTGCGATCGGTCAGGTCCCGGGTGATCTTGGCAAAGCCAAGCAAGTCGCCGCTCTGGCTATCGATGATCGGATCAATGACGACATGGGACCAGAACAACGTTCCGTCCTTGCGCACCCGCCAGCCCTCGCCTTCGAAACGCCCCTCGCGCAGGGCCGTGTCCAGCGCCCGTTGCGGAAGACCGTCGGCGCGATCCTGGTCAGTGTAGAAGCGTGAGAAGTGCTGGCCTAGGATCTCGGATTCTTCATAGCCTTTGAAACGCCTGGCACCGGAGTTCCAACTGGTGATGATGCCGGAGGGGTCGGTCATGTAGATGGCGTAGTCGACCACGGCGTCGATGAGCAGGCGAAAACGCTGTTCCTGATTGATGAGTGCGGTCTTGGGGGCGTCTTCGAGCATTTTTTTGGCCAAGGCATCCAGAAGGATTTTTTGCGAAGTATGGAGCAAGTGCGGCATCGGAAATAGTGATTAAATCCGTGGGAATCAGCAGCTTGGTCGCGATATGAGATTCACCACAGATCCTGTGTGGGAGCAAGCTCACTCCCACAGCAGTTGTGCTGCTCTTGACTAACTGACCACCAACGCGGCAACAAGTGCTGCACCCTCGCCTCAGCAAATCGATCGTCGATCAACATCACCATCCCACGATCCTGCTGTGTACGAATGACACGCCCCGCAGCCTGCACCACTTTTTGCAGGCCGGGATACAGGTAAGTGTAGTCGTAGCCATCGCCGAAAATAGCCGCCATGCGCAGCTTCATCTGCTCGTTGACCGGGTTGAACTGCGCCAGCCCCAGGGTCGCGATGAACGCCCCGATCAGGCGCGAACCCGGTAAATCGATGCCCTCCCCGAATGCACCGCCCAACACCGCAAACCCAATCCCCTGGCTGTGTTCCATGAATCGTTCAAGGAACGCCTGCCGGGGTGCTTCGCCCATGCCGCGTGATTGCGACCAGGTGGCAATCTGCGGATGGCGCTCGGCAAACAGTCCGGCCACTTGCTGCAAGTAGTCAAAACTGCTGAAGAAGGCCAGGTAATTGCCCGGGCGCTCGCTAAACTGGCGGGCCATCAACGCGACGATAGGTTCCAGGGACGCCTGGCGGTGGGCAAAGCGGGTGGAGATCCGGCTGACAACCTGTACATCAAGCTGTTGCGCCTGGAATGGCGACTCCACGTCGATCCAGACCGTGTCCGTCGGGGTGCCCAACAGGTCAGCATAATAATGCCGCGGACTCAGGGTGGCGGAAAACAGCACGCTGCTGCGGGCCGCCGTCAGCCTGGGTCGCAGGAAGGCGGCCGGCACTACATTGCGCAGGCACAGGGTCGATGCGCTTCGCTGGCGGCCGTATTCACGCTTGTGTATGTCGAACAAAAAGTGCTCGTCAAAGGACTCCGCCACCCGGGCAAACTGCAAGGCATCGAAGTAGAACGCCTGTAAAGCGCTGTCCAGGCCCTGGGGATGGTCATTGAGGTAATCGCTGATAGCCGTGGTGCACAGCGACAGGGCCTGGAGCAGTTTCTCCGGTGGTTTTTCATACGCCTGATAGACCGCAACCTGGGGCTCATGCAACGCGTTCCACTGGCGATTGACCCGCTGCAAGGCCTTCTTCAACGTCTCGGGCGCGGTTTTGCGCACTGCCGCCAAAGCGGACTGATCGAGGGTCGCGCTGTACATCTGCCGCCCTCGCTCCACCAGATTGTGGGCTTCGTCCACCAGGGTCGCGACGGTCCAGCCATTGGCCTGGGCCAGACCAAAGAGCAAGGCGCTGAAGTCAAAGTAATAGTTGTAGTCAGCGACCACCACGTCTGCCCAGCGGGCCATTTCCTGGCTCAGGTAGTACGGGCAGATATCATGGGCCAGAGCAATATCGCGCAACGCCGCCTGATCGAGCAGCGTGATCTGGCTCGCCGCCGCACGGGCGTGCGGCAGCCGATCGTAGAACCCGCGGGCCAACGGGCAGGCTTCGCCATGGCAGGCCTTGTCCGGGTGCTCGCAGGCTTTGTCCCGAGCGATCATCTCCAGCACCCGCAACGGCATCGAGGGCGCGCTTTGGGTAATCACTCGGGCCGCATCCAGCGCCAGTTTGCGCCCTGGGGTCTTGGCCGTGAGGAAGAACACCTTGTCCAGTCGCTGTGGCGCCAGTGCCTTGAGCATCGGAAACAAGGTGCCAACGGTTTTGCCAATGCCGGTGGGCGCCTGGGCCATCAGGCAGCGGCCGGTGCTGATGGCCTTGAACACCGACTCAGCCAGGTGGCGTTGCCCGGTCCTGAAGCCGGCGTGAGGAAATGCCAGCGTCTGAGCGCCGAGGTTGCGCGCCTGTCGGTGAGCCATCTCCTGTTCGGCCCAGGCGAGGAACAGCGCGCACTGTTGTTCAAAGAAAACCTCAAGCTGCGCCGCTTCAAAGCTTTGCGTGAGGCAGGTTTCCTTTTCGCTGACGATGTCGAAGTAGACCAGCGCCACGTCGATCCGCGGCAGTTGCAACTTCTGGCACATCAACCAGCCGTAGATTTTCGCCTGGGCCCAATGCAACTGGCGATGATTGGCCGGTTGCTTGTCCAGGTCGCCCCGGTAGGTCTTCACTTCTTCGATGCGGTTGCAGGCCGGGTCGTAGCCATCCGCCCGGCCTTTGATCTTCAGCGTCTGGTAGCGGCCCTCCAGGCTCACTTCGGCCTGGTAACCCTCGCTACGCCGCGAGGCCACGGTGCGATGGCCGACGATCCCTTCCATGGCCGTGGGTGACGGCGTGAAGCGCAGGTCCAGGTCGCCGGTCTTGGCGGTGAACTCGCACAGTGCCCGAACGGCGATGCTGTAGCCAGGTTCCTGGGTCATGCGCCCTGCTCCACCCACTGCACATAGCAGACGGCAACGGGCATCTGGTGTTCGTGACAGAACTCCAGCCAGCGCAGTTGATTGTCTTGCAGGCGGTCGCCGGGGCCTTTGACTTCGATCATGCGGTAGGTCTTGTGCTGCGGCCAGAACTGGATCAGGTCCGGCATGCCGGCGCGGTTGGCCTTGATATCCAGCAGCAGGCGGCTGAACCAGTGCTTGAGGTGTTCGGCAGGCAGGCAGTCGAGGGCCTGATGGAGCAACTCTTCGGACAGCGCGCCCCAGAACACGAAAGGCGACTGCACGCCCCATTTTTCGGTGTAACGACGGACGATGGTGTCCCGGTAGCGGCCATCGTCGAGCTGCGCGAAACAGGCCGCGAACAGCTCGGCACGTCGGTGGTGAAAGTCTTCGTTGAGCAGGTCCACCGGCCCGCGCTGGAACGGGTGGAAAAACGCCCCCGGCAACGGCGCAAAAATCACCGGCCAGCACAGCAGGCCAAATAGCGAATTGATCAGGCTGTTCTCCACGTAGTGCACCGGCGCGGTTTCATCGTGCAGATGGGCCTGCACGTGATACTCCACCGACAAGGCCGGATCGACACGAGGCAGGTGCAGGTCC
>NZ_WUUD01000018.1:326859-392187 GCF_009831705.1 Pseudomonas sp. PICF6
CGGCGGCCCGCCCAGCTTGCGGCGCAGCCGGGGCAGGATCCTGAGCAGTGCCTGGGTTTCGGCGGCGCTTTGCGGCGATTGTGCGGCCGCTTCACCCCATTCAAGGGCCTGGGCGTACTCGCCGATGCGCTCCAGCACCCGAATCATCCGCAGCCGTGCGCCGGGGTAGTTGCAATCCTGATAAATGCGCAAGGCCAGGGTGAAATCGCCGATACGCTCAGCGTGCTGGCCGATCTGGAACAGCAACTTGCCTCGGCGTCGCTCCAGCCACGGATTGTCCAGGCTCAGGGCATGGACTTGGGCAACGATCTCTTCAAGAGGCTCGCCGGCTTCGAAACGCTGCTGACATTCGTGCAGGAAGAGGCAGGCATCCACATCCTGGCGGCTGCGCAGGCCACGGGATTGGGCACTGAACTCGACGGTTTCATAGGTGAAGATGCCCAGGTCCGCCAGCACGAACTCTGACCAGTCCTGATAGAGATTGCCGAAAAACAGCAACCGCAACCGGTCGCAGAGGTTCATGATCGTCAGGCTGAAGAGTCGGTCTTCCAGCCGCGGGCACCAGCTGCGAAAAGGCTGTGGTTGATTGAAATGATCCTGCAAGGACTCCAGCCACTGGCCCTTTGTCGCCTTGGGGTGTTCGATCAGGTGACCCAGGCACAGGATGATTTCCTGTTTGAGCAGCACCTCGAACAGCTCGCCAAGGCCAAGAGGCGCTTGATCCTCGACCCAGCCCCGCGCCAGCAACGGCTCGATGGTGCTGCCAATATCACCGATCTCAGGGTAATGCAGCTTGCTTTGGCGAAAATGCAGCCCCTTGCGCATCACCATGCGCACCAGCAATCCCTGGGATGCACGGGGCAAGCTGGCGAACTCGTCGATGAAGCGTTGCTCCTCAGGGCTGAGCACATCGGCATAGCGCGTTGCCAACCAGGCGAGCACCTGCTGAAAGTTGTTCAGGTAGTAGAAAGGGTCGTCGAGGGGGTTATTTGTCACGGAAAGAGGTGCCATGCCTGCTGGAATACTGGTTATGCGTACAGATATCAGCTGCGGCGGGCCCAGGCAACTGCAAAAGATGAGCGGTCGCCCGCATTCAGGAGGGAAATCCTGCAGTCGGCGATGAACTTTCCTACGGCAAGCGAGACCAATGGCGGTTAACTACAGTGATGGCGCGGTCTAATCAACTGAACCGCGTCTTTTTGATTGAGAGGTTACGGATATGAACATCAGGATTCTGGGTCTGCCCCTGGTCGCCGCTGCGTTCCTGGCTCTGGCCGGCTGCTCGTCACCCACGGTGGTGACCTTGCAGAACGGTACCCAGTATTTGACCAAGGATGCCCCTAACACCCGTACCGCCGACGGCTTCTACGAATTCGAAGACATTTCCGGCAAGAAAGTGCGGGTTCGCGCCGATGAAGTGGCGACAGTACGCAAGGAAGACTGAGTTTATTGAGGCCCTCTCCCTCGGAGAGGGCCTGATCTCATGTCATCGGCTCAATCCGATGTCCATCCCGGGTGTCGGACTACCCTCTTGGCAACTGATCAGCCCACCTTTTCGCCGCATCATCTGCTCCCTCAATCGCAGGCAGCGGTTGTATTCCTGTTCAATAGCGTGATCGATGCTGATGTTTCCGGTCGTGGCCGGTTTGTTCACTTCCCCGAGACTCACCGATACCCAGGGCTTTTCTGCCTGCACGTCGAAGCGCGGTCGGGGCGACGTCGCCTCGACAGGGGCGCCTGCCTGGGCGGCGGGCAATTGCTCCGAGGTGACGCCGTAGCGGGTCAGAATCGATTGATCCGGCAATTCGGCCAAGGCGCCAGCCGAGGCCAGTCCCCACATCAGGCCGATGATTGAGGCTTGTTTACTGCTCACTGCTTCACTCCCTCTTGTGCCGAGGGGACACACGCATCCCCTCGGCACCACGTACTCAAAACAACCTTGGATCAGGCGAACACAAATTCGCCTCCTACCTGGCCCGGATTGACCCCCACCAGGGTCACGGAACTGTCACCGACCTCAAGCCGCGTGTCACTGCCGACCTGAGACAGGTGCTGGCGGTAGTCGAAACCTTCCCCGGCGCCCTGCACGCCAAGGAACACCAGTGTGTCGCCGGCATCATAACCGCTGATCTGGTCATGGCCGAACGCGCCATTGAAAACGAACGTGTCAGAGCCGCCGCCCGATTGCAGCCAGTCATTGCCCGAACCGCCGACAAAGGTGTCGTTACCCGCACCGCCCAACAGCACGTCGTTGCCGTCATGGCCGAACAGCCAGTCCCCCGATGATCGCGCGGTCAAGGTGTCGTCTGCCGAGGTGCCTGCGGTCGACGATGCATACGCCGTCAGCTTGTCCCCCGCCACCAAGCCGTTGGCCGTGACACTGTGGCTCACCTCGTCTTTGAGCAGGCCCCAGAACAAACCGGGCTCTTTGCTGACGAGCGTGTCGATGTCTCGGGTCATGCTGATTGCACCCTGGGCATCGCGCACGTACAAGGTCCCGGCGCCGTCCTGGACGAAGCTTGCATCTTTCACCGAGGACTGCAGCTGCAGGGTGTTGCTGCCCTGCCCGCCCAATATCACGTTGTACCCACCCTCGTCGCGAAAGGTGTCGTTGCCGGCGCGCCCCTCCAGATAGTCATTGCCCTGCCCGCCCTGGATCAGGTCATCACGCTCGCTGCCGATGATGAACGTGCTGCCGGTGTGGGTTTCAGCGTTGCGATTGAGGTCCTGGACCCACGTATTGCTGCGTGCGGGATCCGACAGGTTGGCGACGATGATGGTGGAGTCTTTCTCGGTGAGGTCGTAGAACGCCGAATCGAGGATCCGGCCCATGCCATCGCCGTAACCGGTGGGCAGGTGGGATATCCAGGTGGGAATGTTGAGGATGGAAAACGGCAACACGTTCCAGGCCGCCGAGGCATAGTGGTCGTTGAAGCTGACGATGTTGTTGGTAGCTGACTCCTGCGGAGCATCATGCACGCCCACCGACGCGGAGGTGAACGTGGAGCCGTCCAGGGCCCGGAACACCGGGTCGTTTTCATAACCGATGTTCAGCACTTTGTCGGTGCTGCTTTGGGTTGGCGAGGCATAGGCGATGTAATTGGCGCTGCTGTAGAACCCCGACCATTGGCTGGTGCTCAAGTCCGCCAGGCTGTTGACCGCCAGCCCACCGAGGCTGTGGCCACTGACCAGCACGTCCTGGCCCGTCAGGCCGTGGGCCTGGGCGAACGCCGCGACGTCCCCGAGCAAGTTGCCAAAAGCCTGGCCGACGTAGTTTTTCGCGTAGTCCTGGGGGCCGAAAGCCGCCATCAGATCGCTGATGACGTCACCAATGGAGTCGCTGATCAGCGTCTCCCGTGGGCCGCTGGTGCCACGAAACGACACCCCGATTTGCGTCAGTTGCCCATCGGCGTCGTACTTGCCGAGAATTTCCACCTGCGCGGTGGTGTAGCCGGCCTTCTCACCAAAAAACGTTCCACGCTCATCCACCTTGCCGGTGTAGCCCAGTTGCGATGCGCTGATCGGGGTCCAGCCGGCCTTTTGCACCGCCTCCAGGGCGAGCTGCTCCGAGTCGGGATTCCACGGCACACCTGGGATCACCCCTTGCGAATCGGTGCTGCCCAGCAGCGCCGTCACCAGCGTGGCGGGCAGTCCCGCGCCGAAGCCGTTCTGCTGGTAGCCGGCGGCAAAGCCGTGGTCCAGATTGTGGTAGGAATACAGCATGATCGCCATTGCATCGCTGACCAGCGCCTTGGACTCGGTGGTGCCGAGGTTTTTATAGTCGTAGATACCCATCGTGATGACCTCTTTTTTTGTTGTTGGAAAGGTTGTCGATACAGGCGAAGTTCTTGGGCACTGCCCGTCATTGGGTCAGCGCCGGGGCCACAAATGCCTCATCCACCTGGGCCAGGTCTTGCGCGCCCAAGGTGCCGGCGTAGTAGTGCAACTTTGTCCAGGCCATGAGGTAGTCATAACGGGCCTGGGCCAGGTCGCGTCGGGTGGTGTAGAGCTGTTCTTCGGCGTTCAGGGCATCGAGGTTGACCCGTTCGCCGCCGAGGATGCTTTGCCGGGTCGACACCACCAGCGCCTCGGCGGCGCTGAGGGCTTTGCGGTATGCCCGCAATTTGTTCACCCCCGACAGGCAGGCGCTGAACTGGCGGCGCAGCTCGATCAGGGTTTCCCGGGTTTTGGCGTCCAGCTCATATTCGGCCCGCTCCATGTTGCGGCTGGCCTGACGGGTCGACGCCGAGACCCCTCCACCGGCGTACAACGGCACGCTGATCTCAAGTCCAATGGTGTTGGTGTCGTAGCGCTGGTTGTAGGTGTTGCCGCTTTCCGATTCGTTCTGGCGCATCGTCGCGTAGGCGCTGACCTTGGGCAGGTGTCCGGCGCGGTTGCGTTCGACCTCGTAGCGCGCCACGTCCACGGCCTGGCGCTGGGATGCCAGGGTCGGGTTGTTGCTCACGGCCAGTTCGTGCCATGTCTGGAAACTGGCCGGTTGCAGGGTGAAGGTCTGGAACGTTTCGCTCAGGGGCGCCAGGTCGCCGATGTTCAGGGTCGGGACGCCAATCAACGAGCCAAGTTCGCGCAAGGATGCGTCCTGCTCGTTGCGGGCCTCGATCTCTTCGGCAATCGCCAACTCATAGCGCGACTCGGCTTCAAGGATGTCGGTGCGCGTACCTTCGCCTTGGGCAAACAGATGCTCGTTCTGATGAAACTGCTGTTCGAAAGCCTTTTTCCTGGCCTGGGCAATGTCGATCTGATCCTGGGCGAACAACGCCTGGGTGTAGGCGCTCAACACCCGCACCAGCAATTCCTGGCTCTTGCCACGAAAGTTTTCGTCGGCAAACAGCGCCTGGGCCACGCCTTTGCGATAGGCGGCGTAGGCCTCGTAGTCCAACAGCGGTTGTTGCAGGGTCAGGCTGGAGCCATAGCTGCTGTAGTTGCGGTCGTCATGCTGGCTGGCGCCGCGGTCGTTGAGGTAGGTGACCTTGGACTGGTTGCGGCCCTTGTTGTAGCTGTAGCCCAGGTGCGGCAGCAGCCCGGCGCGGCCAATGGCGCGGTTCTCCAGGCCGGCATCGCGCTCCTTGATCGCGCCCAGGTAGGCCGGGTCATTGCGCAGGGCTTGTTCATAGAACTCGAATGGGCCCATGGCCCAGGCACTGTTGCAGATAACCGCCGCCAGCGCGGCGACCCAGTAACGTCCCTTCATACCCCCGAACATCCTCATTCTTCGGTCAACGCGGAGCCGGCTCGGTCGAGCAGCGGTTTGAACAGGTAGTTCATGAGCGAGCGCTCGCCGCTGCGCACGAACATTTGCGCCGGCATTCCGGGCTTGATCACCAGTCCGTTGAGTTTTTCCATCGCCACTTCGCTGACGCTGCTGCGCAGGACGTAATACGGTTCGGCGGTCTTGTCATCGATCATCTGGTCGGCGGAAATCAGGCTGACCTCCCCCGGCACCCTCGGCGTGCGGTTCTGGTTGAAGGCGGTGAAGAGGATGTCCACTGGCAAATGGGTGCCCACCTTGTCGATCAGGTTGACCGGCAGGCGCCCTTCCACTTCCAGTCGCGTGCCTTGGGGCACGATTTCCAGCAAGGTATCGCCTTGACGGACCACGGCGCCTTCGGTGTGTACGCCCAGGTTCACGGCGATGCCGTCGGCGGTGGCGAGGATCTCGCTGTGTTGCAGCTCGAACGCGGCAGACTTGAGTTGCTGTTGCAGGGTTTCGCTCTTGAGCTGCGCTTCGGCCAACTGACTGCGCACCTCCTTCTGGTATTCCTCGTTGTGTTGCTCAAGCGTGAGGCGGGACTCGACGATGCCCTGCTCCACCCGGCCGCTTTCGCCACTGTTCTGCGCCAGTTCCTGCTGCACTTGCGACAGTTGCCGTTGATAATCGAGCAGACGATTGCGCGGGATGTAGCCGTTGTCTGCCAACGGTTGCAGGTTGCTTAGCTGCTGGCGCAGGGACTGGGCCTGGGCATTGAGGTCATTGCGAGCCCGGCGCATGCCCGCCAGTTGCGCCGTGGCACCTTCGATATTGGCGCGCAACGCGGCCTGCTCCCGGGCCACCGCTTCGCGGCGGCTGCTGAACAACTGCCGCTGGCCTTCGAGCACCAGCGCCAGGCGCGGGTCGGGGTCGTTGCTCAGTTCGGCCGGAAAGCTGACCTGTGGGAGGTTGTCCCGCTCGCTTTGCCAACGTGCCAGGCTAGCCCAGGCCATGCGGTACTGGGCCTGCAGTGCTTGCACATCGGCGGCTGTCTGAGTCTGGTCCAGGCGGAACAGCGGCTGGCCCTGTTTCACTGCCTCGCCTTCACGCACCAGGATCCGGCTGATCACCCCGCTGCTCATCGATTGCACGGCCTTGCGCTTACCGGACACCACCACGGTGCCTTGCACCGCAATACCTTGGTCCAGCGGCGCCAGGCTGGCCCAGGTGAAAAAACTGCCGGCGCCAATGATCGCCAGTGCCCATCCCAGGCGGGTGAAGAAACGGGCATCGCGCTCGGGATGTTCGAAGTCTTGAGAGTGTTGCAGATTCATGTCGCGATCCTTGCTCATGCGCCGCTGGGTTTGCTGGCAGCCGAATACTGGCGACTCATGCTCAGTCCGTTGGGGGCTGCCTGGGGTTTGTCGCGTTGCGATGGCGGCTGGCCGGACAATGCCCGCAGCACCTCCTGACTTGGACCGAACGCTTGTAGGTGGCCTTCATTGAGCACCAGCAGCTTGTCGGCCTGAGCCAGTGCCGAGGAGCGATGGGTCACCAGCACGACCGTGGTGCCCTGGGCTTTCATCTGTGCGATGGCGCCGGCCAGTGCTGCTTCACCGACCGTGTCGAGATTGGAATTGGGTTCATCGAGCACCACCAGCCTCGGTTGGTCGTACATGGCCCGGGCCAGGGCGACGCGCTGTTTCTGGCCGCCGGACAAACCGCTGCCATCCTCTCCCAGCACGGTGTCGTAGCCTTGAGGCATGCGCAGGATCAGTTCATGCACGCCGGCCTGTTGCGCGGCGGCGACGACCTTTTGCGGATCGGCCTGGCGGAAACGGGCAATGTTCTCGGCAATGCTGCCGCTGAACAACTCAATGTCCTGGGGCAGATAACCGATGTGCGGACCGAGCTGGTCGCGATTCCAGCGATGGATGTCGGCCCCGTCGAGCCGCACTGTGCCTCCGAGCGTAGGCCACACCAGCACACGGGCCAGGGTGGATTTGCCGGACCCCGACGCCCCCAGCACCCCGAGCACTTCCCCGGCGCTCAGGCTGAAACCGAGCTGATGCAGCGTCGCGTTGCGCTGCCCCGGCGGGCCGGCGCTGACCTGTTCGAAGCTCACCTGGCCCTTGGGCGACGGCAATGTCATCGCTTCGTCCTGGGCTGGGTAAGCCTGCAACAGCGCATCGAGACGGCGATAAGCCAGTTTGGCCCCGCTCCACTGCTTCCACACGGCGATCAACTGGTCGATGGGGCTCAACACCCGACCCATCAGGATCGAGCCGGCAATCATCATTCCGGCGGTCATGTCGCCCTTGATCACCAGCAACGCGCCCAACCCCAGCACCAGCGATTGCAGACACAGGCGCAGGGTTTTGCTCAGGGAACTGAGCACCGCGCCGGTATCACTGGCCTGGTTTTGCAGGCCGAGAAAGCGCGAATGCACGGCAAACCAGCGCCCGCGCAATGCGCCGAGCATGCCCATGGCCTGAATGGTCTCGGCGTTGTGCAAGTGGCTGGTCGCCAGTTGGCTGGACTGTTGCGAGTAGACACTGGCCTGCCCCAGCGGTTTTTTGGTCATGGCTTCGTTGAGACAGGCCAGGCCGATGAGCAGCAAGGTGCCAACGCTGGCGAACACGCCGAGCCACACGTTGAACAGGTAGATCACCAGCAAATACACGGGAAACCACGGGGCGTCGAAGAATGCGAACAGCGCAGGTCCGGTGACGAACTGGCGGATGTGGGTAAGGTCACCCAGCGACTGCCCGGCGTTGCCCTCGCCCTGGCGCAGGTTGCGCTCGAACGCGGCCTTGTACACCTGAAGGTTCAAGCGTCTTTCCAGCTGGCTGCCGATACGGATGACAATGAAGCTGCGCACCATTTCCAGCAGCCCGATAAATACGAAGAAACCCACCACCATCAACGACAACATCCACAGCGTGGTTTCGTTTTGTGATGACAGACCCCGGTCATACACTTGGAGCATATAAATCGAAGGTGCCAACATCAGGACATTAATCAGTGCGGTAAAACAACCGACGCTGATCAAAATATTTTTATAGTCGCCCAGCGCTCTAAACAGCGGCACCGTCGCAGCGCGCTTTGTCATGTTCATGAAGATATCCTTGCTGTTGGCTTTGCCAGGTTATTCAACTTGCCAATCTTTAAATGATTTACATCGGGCCGCGGTGCGCTGCACGCCTGTTTAAACAGGCGCGCCTGGGGCATTCGCAAACTGTACTAACGTGTTAAGGAATGGTTTGGGGGGGGCTCCGTTCGAGTGTCACTACCTGACCTGATTTCAAGGTGACTTGATAGTGTTGTTCTTGACGCAGTTGCAAGTGAATCCGGCTGTTCTGTTTGCCAATCAGTGAAAGACCGTCTGGTTCGGTGAACCAATGGACCGGCTCATCGCCCAGCCACTGTCCCAGGCAGGCGGTTTGCCCGACCAGGGTTTGATCTGCCCTGAGCTCGATAAGGCAAATGCTGGACGGCGGGGTTTGCGCAGGCTCCTGCGGCCCCGACAGAACAGCCTGCCACTGACCGGCCAACTGGGAAGGTTCTGCTAACAACAGGCTGCGCGCCATGGCGGCTTCTCCGGTAAACATCATCAGCGTAGCGAGTAACCAGGCACTTGCCTGGACGCCTTGGGGCTGGGGATTTCTGCACATCTGTTCAATCCTGAAGGATCCCGCAAGAGCGCTGGCCGCTCCCACGGGATCGGGGACATCAGGCCACGATATCCGAGACAGCCGCCTGGCCGACGGTACTGACCAGGAAGTCAGCCACGCCGTGCCCGGAGAAGTCCACCGACAGCAGGCTGTTGCCACCCGATGTCGACAGCACCGCATCACCCGCCGCACCGGTGAACGCATTCACGAAGTGCAGGCCCGCGCCCTGGGTGATGCCGGTCAGGTCGATCTTGTCCAGGCCGCTGACAAAATCGAGGATCTGATCGACCGCACCTGGCCGTGAGTCAGAACTGGCCGCGAACACGAAGGTGTCCGAGCCCGAACCGCCCCACAGCTTGTCGGCACCGCCCGCGCCCCAGAGGATGTCGTTGCCGGCGCCGCCCTTGAGTTCGTTGGCCACGGAGTTGCCGATGAGCAAGTCACTGCCCGAGCCGCCAATGGCATTCTCGATGGTCACCCCCTGAGCGATGGAAACGTTACCCACCATGCCGCCAACGTCGGAAAACGAGGCGCCATTGAGGTTGATCTTCTGGTTCTGCGTGAAGCCTGAAAAATCCAGGGTATCGCGGCCGCCGGCGTCCCATACCGAGAACACCACTTTGTCCGAAGACGAGGATGCGCTGTAGAAGTCGCGACCGGTGTTGGAGTTGAAGCCGTAGGTCGAGTCGCCGGTCCGGGTGCTGGTGTTGGCACCGTAGAGCTTCTGAATGGCCGCAATGTCATCCATCAGCGGACCCGAGGCATAGGCTTCGACG
Source organism: Pseudomonas sp. PICF6 (assembly GCF_009831705.1). Lineage (NCBI taxonomy): Bacteria > Pseudomonadati > Pseudomonadota > Gammaproteobacteria > Pseudomonadales > Pseudomonadaceae > Pseudomonas > Pseudomonas sp. PICF6. Next base: position 336,519 of record NZ_WUUD01000018.1, read on the forward strand.
CCGCCCTTGCTGAAGTCCTGGCTGGTGTTGGTTTCACTCCAGTAACTCATGAGGCTGTAGCCACGGGTGTCCTGACCGTAGGTGGCGTCATCGTAGGTCGGGCTGCCTTCACCGGCGTTATAGTCGCCAGGATGCGCCAGGCCCAGGCTGTGACCGATTTCATGGGTCAGGGTCTGGCGGCCATAATTGTTCAGTTCCGGATTCTTGTTCTGGGTGTAGCGGCTGTTGATCAGGTACCAGGAGGTTCCGTCATAACCGGCGCCCGTGCCCGGCAGATAGGCAAATGCCGCGGCGCCGTCCTGGCCGCTGCTGTAGTTGCCGAAGGTCATGTGGCCGTCGCCACCGCTGGCCCTTTCAGTGAACGTGACATTGGCCACGTCCGCCCAGGACTGCATGGCCAGGACCGCTTGGCCTTTCTGTTGCGCGCTGAACTGGCTGAAACCGCTGATGCCGTGCTTGTTCATGGTGCTCGAGGAGGCAGAGGTCAGGAACGTGTAGGTCAACTCAATCTTGCCGCTGGCGTCCCGGTCCTGGTAAGCCGCACCGTCGCGCAGCAACTGGGTGGCAGCTTCGTCCACCGAGTACGACGGTTTGCCATTGACCGTCAGGTTGCCACCCCGATCGTATTGGTGGCTGAAACTGTTGATCTGATTGAATGCACTGCTGGCCGCCGCCAGTGACTGCGGCGCCCAGAGCATTTGTTCGGCAGAATCAATAGCGCTGGTTTTGACTTTCGACATAAACACACTTCCTTGTTTGCAATGGAACAGTTTTTGTCAGATAGAACAATCTCTGGCGAGAGCGTCCTATCACTCGCCCAATTGAGGACGCAAGAAAACTGACACAATTGGAAATCAAACGTCCAGCGAATTTTTTCGCCCCCTTTTCACACTCACGCGTTCAACAACGGCAAAAGATACACGGCGCCCCGTTAGTACAGGTATTTCGCCGGCGACATTAAAGATTGTAGGACAAAACTCTATTTAAATATTAAATGAGGTTAATCACCTATTTGCCAATCACGTCGCACTTCTAGCAACTAAGTGCCAGCGAAACGCTACTAATTAATGGCGGCTAGATATCTATGGTTTTGCCTGAACACACTTCCCGCAGACAACCACGAAACCAGCGGTGCACAGGATCAGCATCCATTCGGGGGTGCCAAAGCATGGAAATCGTGAATGTGGGCACCGCAAACGGCAGCGCAAAGCTGTGCATGCCGGCACGCAGGCGGGTGGTATAGCGCTCAGGCACGCTGGCGATCAGGTCGCTGGACCGGGCAAGGCCCAGCGCAGTGGAGAAGCCCGGGACGGTGATCGCGATCTGCCGTGTCAGGTTCAAGGACCGCAAGGCTTGATCGAGGGCGCTGTGGTCCAGGCCCCGCAAGGAAACGCCGATGTGCTCGCCCGCTGCATAACCGGCGGCACACACCTCGGCCTGGCTCAGCGGGTGACCCGCGCGCACTACGCCAATGAGGCGATCAGTGAACAACGCCTGGGTTCGTAGCTCTGGGCTGGTGTCCTTGTCCACGACCGCCGTTTCCAGGTCCACGGTGCCCTCTCGCAGCGCCGTACTGTCCTTGTCGGCCTTGTCCAGGAAATGCAGGCGTACACCGGGTGCCTGTTCGCTGATACGGGCAATTAAGTCGATGGCGAAGTTTTCAACGAACCCTTCCCGGGTGCGCAGCGTGAAGGTGCGGCTCAGTCGGCGCAGATCCGGCACCTGGGACGGCCGCAGCGCCGCTTGGGCATCCTGCACCAGTTGGCTGACCTGCTCGCGTAACGCCAAGGCGCGGGGTGTGGGCACCAGGCCGCGCCCAGCCCGCACCAGCAGCGGATCACCCGTGGTTTCGCGCAACCGCGCCAGCGCCCGGCTCATGGCCGAGGGGCTGAGTCGCAGTCGCCGAGCGGCTCGGGCCACGCTGCCTTCTGCCAGCAAGACGTCGAGGGTAATCAGCAGATTGAGGTCGGGTGTGGACATGGCGCAGTCCTGGGTTGGAATAGGTGGCGCTGCATGCAGTTATAAAGTGCAATCCATGCGTCTTCCGCCATGTTATGCCCGGGCGTACCGTTCTGACAGCTCCATTTTCAGAGCGTCAGAGTCAGGGGACATGATGAAACCAGCCAATACCCAATCCAGCCTGTCGAGCGCGACGGCCACCCAACGGGTCTTTTCACCGCGCTGGGCCTTGGCCAGCCTGTCACTGTCGACCTTGCTGGCCTCCTTGGGCGCCAGCGTGGTGACGGTCGGTTTGCCGACGCTGGCCCATGCGTTCGAGGCCTCCTTCCAGCAGGTTCAGTGGGTGGTTCTCGCCTATTTACTGGCGATTACCACGCTGATTGTCAGTCTCGGAAAATTGGGCGATTTGCTCGGGCGTGGCAGGTTGCTATTGACCGGGATCGTGCTGTTCACCCTCGCGTCGGCGCTTTGCGGCATGGCGCCCTCGCTTTGGCTGTTGGTCGCTGGTCGGGCGTTACAGGGCCTTGGAGCGGCGATCATGATGACGCTGACTTTGGCCCTGGTGGGTGAAACCGTTAGCAAGGAAAAGACCGGTAGCGCGATGGGGCTGTTGGGCACCCTATCTGCGGTGGGCACCGCCCTTGGCCCCTCTCTGGGTGGTGCACTTATCAGCGGTTTCGGTTGGCAGGCGCTATTTTTGATTAACGTTCCGCTTGGACTGCTGGCGTTCGGACTGGCCTGGCGTTCACTGCCGGCTCGGCAACCGGAGGGATCGGTCGCGCGCCCCCGCTTCGACACCCTGGGTACGCTGTTATTGGCGGCGACGCTTGCTGCCTATGCATTGGCCACGACGTTGGGCCGAGGCGACTTCGGCTGGCCGAACATTGCGCTGTTGCTGATGGCGATCCTGGGCAGCGGTCTGTTTGTCATGGCCCAACGGTGGGTCGCGTCGCCGTTGATTCCCTTGAGGGTGCTTGGGGACCGGTCGCTGGTTGCCGGGCTGGTGACCAGTGCTCTGGTGGCAACGGTCATGATGGCGACGCTGCTGGTGGGGCCTTTTTATCTATCCGTCGCCCTTGGGCTGCCTGCCGCGCTGGTGGGGTTGGTGTTGGCGGCAGGACCGTCGGTCGCTGCACTGACGGGGGTGCCTGCCGGGCGCCTGGTGGACCGCTTTGGCGTGCGCCCCGTGCGACTCGTTGGGCTGCTGATCATGATTCTCGGCTGCCTGATGCTGTCGCTGATGTCACCGACCCTCGGTGTGGGCGGCTATGTCGCCGCTATCGCGGTAACGACCCTTGGCTATGCGCTGTTCCAGACGGCCAACAACACAGCGGTGATGGCGGATGTGCCCGCGGGCAAGCGTGGCGTCATCTCAGGGCTGCTCAATCTGTCGCGTAATCTGGGTTTCTTGACCGGTGCATCGGCGCTCGGCGCAGTGTTTGCGCTCTCTGTACCGACGAATGGTATCGCCCAGGCAGCTCCCGAAGCAGTGGTAAATGGCTTGCATCTCACCTTCTCTGTTGCCACGTTTTTGATGTTACTGGCTTGGGTCGTCGTCTTGAAATGCCGTGAACCAGAGCCCCTGGATGGGTGTGATGACATCCTTGCCCGAAGAAAGTGAGGCCCTGATCAAAACGGCATAAGTCGTGATGCAGATCAAAAAAAGTGAACCAATCGCCAAACGACCTGAAAAAAGCCACATGACATTCATTTTCAGGTGCTATTTTTAGTTCTCACTGGTAGAGCCATGATGGCTCTTCCTTCCTGACTATGAGCAAACGGAAGCGCTTGATGAAGAAGGTGGGCAACAGATGAATAGAGGATCTTTCAGCAAGGTTACGTTTCCCAACGCCTGCCAGTTGATGCGCTGGCATTTTCATCCCATGGGATTCGAGGCCAGCATGGACGCACCGGGCAGTATGGTCGCCCGGCTGTTTGACCGTGCCAGCGGCGAGACTATGATCGCGATTGCGGGCATCCCCTGCGCGACAGTGATGAACGCCCCTGACGTGGAGCGAATAATCGAAGCGGTGGAAGCCGAGCTGGAAGCTTTCGTGCCACCAGTTGGCTTGCGACGATTTGCCTCCTGAAAAATGAAGCCCACAGCAGTGGGCTTCTTTTTGCCTGACAGTTTTGTTCGTGCCCCGAAGTTCTCAACTGCGGGCGCGGCGATGATCGATAAAGAACGGTTTGCCGGTCCCTATCCGATCCGACGCCTTGGGCGCCTTGTTGACCTGTGTGTCCTGCCCATCGACATACCAATAGCAATGCTGCACCGCCCGGGTAATGCCGACATAGGCCAGGCGCAGAATCTCGTCTTTCTGCGCCGTGTCGTACGGCTCGGCATCGCCTTCCTGGCCAAGCCCGGCCATTCGGTAGACCTGATTCTTGTAGGGAGAACTGGTTGAGTGCTGGCAGTCACCGAGCAAAAACACCGCGTCGGCCTGAAGCCCCTTGGCGCTATGGTAGGTCATCTGCCGTAGGCGTCTTGCCGGGTACGGCAAGCTAGAATCCACATTAACTGTTGATTGGATATGCTGTTCAATCAATAACTTATCGCTGCTTTTTCGATAGAGCATCAAGATTGAATCGCCCTTGCGGTAGTGCTCGTCCAGGCGCTTGGCCAAGCCTTCGTCGTCTCTGTCCAACACATTGACCGGGCTCAAGGTTCGAGGCGTGCCGCTGGCCTTGGCCTTTTTGCCGGGAATCGCCGCAGCCGCACGCACCACGTGTTCGGCGGCGTCAATGATGTGCTGGTGGCTGCGGTAGTTATCGGTGAGCATGACCCGGGTGTTGGCCGGTGAAGGAAACTGTTTGTTGAACGCCATGAAATAGCTGGGTGAGCTGCCACGCCAACCGTAGATCGATTGCCAGTCATCACCCACGCACAGCAAGGAGGAACGCTGGGCGCCCCGGCCGACATGCATGGCAGGGCCGCGGCTGCGCACTTCCCGCAGGCTGGCGCGAAGCCAGGAAACAATCTGCGGCGAGACATCCTGAAACTCGTCGATCATCAAGTGCGACAGAGGACGCAATGTCGCATCGCTCAGCAGCTTGAAGTTCTCTGGGGAGTGCTCACTGAACAACGCGAACATTCGGTTATAGGTCATGACGGGCGGCGACTGGTCAAGCAGGTGGTCTTCAAATGCTCGCCAGTAGCGACTCAGGGCCTCAAAGAAATAACGATCCGGGTCATCCTGGGCAAAACACATCCGGCCCACGGCGTCCGGGACGTCCAGACCCAGGTTCTCGATAAAGCCGGCAGCCGCGACGAAACAATCCAGCAACGGTGCCGAACCCAGTTCGCCTTTTACCTTGTAGTCGAACCCCGGGCCTGCGCTGGCATCCCCGGCCAACACGCTCAGTACACGCTTTGACGCCTCATAACTATCTAGCCATATCAATGGCTTAGAGCAGAAAGCTTGAAACAGGGTGCGCTTTACTGCCCACTCTGCGCGGATACTCAGCTTGGCGCCGGGCCGGCTGAGCCGGGCATCTTCCCGCGGGTCGAAACCCAGCATCACCCAGGCGTCCAGGGTGGGAACGTAGCCGTGGCAATGAAACGTCGCACCGTTGATCTGGAAGGCTTGACGCTTTGGCTCGATGCCCTTGATCGGCCAGGCACCGGCGCGAAACCACAGGTCTTCGATCGCATCGCACAACTCTTCATCGCGCTGGGCGGCCAGTTCGGTCACGGCCACCCGTTTCTGCACATCGGGATGCTCGCGGTCCAGCTCCCTGAGCTGCAAGGCGTGCCGGGACATCGGTTTGATCAGTTCGCGAAAACGCTCATCGCGTTGATAAAGACCGTGATAGCAGGCATTGAGTTGTTGGCGCTGAGCATCGTTGATGCGCAGCTCAAAGGGATTGCCCTGGGCGTCATCATCAGCCGTTTCGTTACGATGGCTCAGGGTTTCAAACGCCTGGAGCCGCTCAAACCCGGGCAGACTGCGCACCATGGGCAAGATGCGTGAATGGAAGGTCCGCACCAGATCGCGAGCTTCCTTGAGGCTGATTGTCCGCCCCCACAGGGCAAAAACTTCAATGAGCTTGTGAATGAAGTCCTTGCGCGATTCCCGCGTGAAGGTCACCACGGTCATCGAATCCAACTCAAAACCCAGGTAGTGGGACAGCAGCACAAGGCGTAGCACCAGGGTCGTGGATTTCCCGGCGCCTGCGCCCGCGACGACCGAGGTAGACGGCGTATCGCTCAGGATCATTTTCCACTGCGCGGCGCTCGGCTGGGCGTGAGCGGGAAGCAATCGGGCAACATCGGCCTTGATGCGCTTCTTGAGTTCGGCGGTCAACGGCAGGCGCCAGTCATCGAACAACAGCTCATCGACTTTCGGTGCCGGGTGCTCAGTGCTTCGGAAATCTCGGATCAGCAGGACCTGCCGGCCCTCTTCCAGTCCATCGGCCTTGCCTTCCTTATAGCCGTAGTCAAAACCGGCGCTATGCCCGCTGCGAAAGCCATCGGCCTGGCCGTGTAGCCAGGAAGCCCGATGCTGGGCTCGAAGTCGCGTCAGGCCATGACCCAGAAAACGCGCGGCCAGGCGCTTGAGCAGAGGCATCTGGGCCAGGGGCAGAAGTTCGGGGGGAAGATCGGGAGTGTGTTGCGACACGCTGGGGGACTCCGGTGTTCAGAACCATGGCGGCTATGGTGTCTGTATTTGCCAGCGGATTCCACCCAAAAGCTTTTAAGTCATGGATTTAGGCGATGAAGTGAAAGTGCTGTCGCACATGGCCATCAGTGTCGCCCGACCCACCTTAAGCAGGCTCGCTCCCACAGAGGCCGGCGTGCACCGTAGCGCCAATGTGGGGCGAGCCTGCTCGCGATGGGTTTTGAATCACTGACTGGAAATGGCTCCATCGACCAATGCCTGCGCCTCGACCACCAATTGCTTGAGGTGCTCATCACCGATGAAGCTTTCAGCGTAGATCTTGTAGATGTCTTCAGTGCCTGATGGCCGCGCGGCGAACCAGCCGTTTTCAGTCATGACCTTCAGGCCGCCAATGGCCTGGTCATTGCCCGGTGCATGGCTGAGGATGCTCTGGATGGTCTCCCCGGCCAACTCAGTGGATGCAACCTGGTCCGGTGCCAGCTTGCTCAGCAGCGCCTTCTGTTGCGGGCTGGCCTTGGCATCGACGCGCACGGAGAACGGCTCACCCAGTTCATCCGTCAGGGCACGGTAGGCCTGGCTTGGGTCGCGACCAGTGCGCGCGGTTATTTCGGCCGCCAGCAACGCCGGGATCAGACCGTCCTTGTCGGTACTCCACACTCCGCCGTCCTTGCGCAGGAACGAGGCGCCGGCGCTTTCTTCGCCACCAAAGCCCAAGGAACCGTCGAACAAGCCGTCGGCAAACCACTTGAAGCCTACCGGCACTTCATACAGACGCCGACCCAGACGCTGGGCCACGCGATCGATCAGACCGCTGCTGACCACCGTCTTGCCCACGGCGGCATCGGCACGCCACTGCGGCCGGTTCTGGAACAAGTAGTCGATGGACACCGCCAGATAGTTGTTCGGCGCCAGCAAGCCGCCGGATGGCGTCACGATGCCGTGGCGATCATGGTCCGGGTCGCAGGCGAAGGCCACATCGAAACGCTCTTTGAGGCCAATCAACCCCTGCATGGCATGGCTGGAGGATGGGTCCATGCGGATCTGTCCGTCCCAGTCGACGGTCATGAAGCGGAAGGTGGAATCCACCTGGGTGTTGACCACGTCCAGGTCCAGGCGGTAATGCTCGGCAATGGCGGGCCAGTAGCGCACCCCCGCTCCGCCCAGCGGGTCCACGCCCAGGCGCAAGCCGGCAGCGCGAATGGCATCGAAGTCGATGACATTGATCAGGTCCGCCACGTAGGTGTTGACGTAGTCGTGACGGTGAGTGGTGTCGGCCTTCAGGGCCTGCTCATAGCTGATGCGCTTAACGCCGGCCAACTGGCTTGCCAGCAGCTCGTTGGCCTTGGCTTCGATCCATTTGGTGATATGGGTATCGGCCGGGCCGCCGTTGGTGGGGTTGTACTTGTAGCCACCACTCTGCGGCGGATTGTGGGACGGGGTGATGACGATGCCGTCCGCCAGACCGGTGGTGCGCCCACGGTTGTAGCAAAGAATGGCGTGGGAGATCGCCGGCGTGGGCGTGTATTCATCTGCCTCGGCGATCATCACGGTGACCCCGTTGGCAGCGAATACCTCCAGCGCGCTGGCGCCTGCCGGGGTAGACAGCGCATGGGTATCGATCCCCAGGAACAAGGGGCCGTTGATGCCCTGGGCTTCACGGTACAAGCAGATCGCTTGGCTGATAGCCAGCACATGCCATTCGTTGAACCCCAGGTCGAAGGAACTGCCACGGTGACCGGAGGTGCCGAAAGCCACCCGTTGGGTCGAAACCGAGGCGTCGGGTCGGCCGGTGTAATAGGCCGTCACCAGTCGCGGGATATCGATCAACAACTCTGCCGGTGCCGGCTTGCCCGCAAATGGACTGACTGTCATGCAAAACCTCTGAATGGAGTGGCTCGATAAAATGGATGCAGTTTACTGACAGTTCGACCGTGGCGCGATGGGTTCGATCCATCGCCCTCCATTACGATTGCTCAAGTCTCAAGGCATCGGCCAGCGCACAGAGTGCAGTATCCAGATCGTGTGAACCGCTCAAGGCGTGGGTCAGGCGCAGATGTTGTGCGTACAGCCCTTGCAAACTGAACAGTTCCCCCGGCGCAATGACGATTCGTTGCGCAAGCAGCCGCTGGAACACCCGTCGCAGATCGACGCGCCGCGAAGATCGGGTCCAGATCGTTGCGCCCCCTTGGGGCTCCAGCCATTGCAGGCTGTCCCCCAGCCGCTCGCGCAGCATTTGCGTTGTCGATAGCGCACCTTCACGCAACAATCGTCGCAACACCAGCAAGTGCTGATCGATCCGTCCGTTGCTGTACAAACGGGCGATGGCCTTCTGGCGAATCGGTGACAGACGAAACGCGCGTAGCAGGAAATGTCGCTGCAACTCCAGCGTCAGCTGTCGCGATAACACATAGCCGTAGGGGGCCTCGGGGCCGATGGTTTTTTCGAAAGTGGAATAGACGATCAGCCGGTCGGGGTCGAGCAAGTCTCGAAAAGGCGTCACCCCGGCTTCGAACGCCAGGTCTGTATAGCTGTCGTTCTCCAGCACCCATGTGCCGTGCAGATCCAGTAAGCGCGCGACGGCGCGACGGTTGTTTTCAGGAGCGAGCGTGCCCCTGGGCATGTTCAGGACCGAGGACAGGATGACCAGGCGGACCGCTTTACTCGTCAGTAATTGTTCCAGTTGCTCGACATTGATCTCCCCATCCGCCAGCAGTGGCAGTTCGATTACGTCGATATCGGCCGCCTGCAGCAAGCGCAGGACGGTCCAGTCGCAGGGTGATTCGATCAGCACCGTGGCGCCCTTGAGCGCCAGCACGGCGATCAGAATCTCCAATACACCGCGCAGATCAGCGCCGATATAAACATCGTCGGCGTTCCAGCACCGGGCCGGCGAAGACGTGTAGCGAGCCGCCAGCGCGGTGCGCAGTTCCAGCTCGCCCCAAGGCTGCGAGGGCATTTGTGAAGAGCGCGGATACTGACGCAGCAGCTCACGCTCCAGTAACAACAGCGGGCTGTCCAGCGGTTGCATCGACGCAGGCTCGTCAGCGCTGAGTACCAGCATTCCCGGTCGTCGTGCATTGACATACAGGGTCTCGAGCAAATCATCACCGCCGCCCAGCGTCGCGACGCAGGGTACTGGCAACGCGTAATAACCGGATTTGGCGACCGAATAGACCCGCCCTTCCTTCTCCAGCAACGAATAAGCGTACTGGATGGTAGAGATCGACACGTTCAGGCGCTCGGCCAGTTGCCGTAACGACGGCAAACGCACTCGGGCGTCGGCGCCCAGTTCGTTGATCAGGGTGGTGAGGTAACGATAAACCGCCTGATACGCGAAGTCTGTTTCCCGGCAACCTTTCATGGGGTTGGGCCAGGCGACGTGGCGAATGAATCCGTCAAATCCTGCCCCTCAATGCCGTGCCGCACGTTCGCGCATGGCATCGTCGCCCTGCCCGGCTTCTTCAATGTCGATGTCATCGACAGGTTGCTGCGCATCCATCCCCGATGCCTGCTCCTGCTCCGGCGGCGTGATACTCGCCCGATACAGTTTGCCGAGCATATCGATGGACAGGCCACTGACGTCGACCATCCATTGCGCCACCTGATCGGCGATGGCCGCGCCCTGCATGGCCTTGTGCAGATCGGGCATCGCCACCAGCATGCCCGGATGACAGCAGCGCAGGAAGTGCTCCAGGCCAGCGCCTTGCTCCACGAAGGGCGCGAACAACATGCACACCAGTTGCGTTTCGTTGAGCCCCAGGGTCTTTTGCGCGTCGCTGGTGGCCTGGGCGCGCCGCTCGGGGATGGCCGTGGGTGGGCCGAACAGCATGCGTGCCTGCTCGCAGACGTGCTCGGGCAACTGCTTGCGATGCATGATCATGATCGCCCGTTGTACATAGTCGCCATAACCTGCCTCATAGCTGCGCCCCTGCAGATAACAGGCCTGCAGGCCATGCAGGTGAGCTGAGAGCAGCGGGCTCAGGTATTCGTTTTCCGGCGCCGATGCGACGAGTTCATCGGTCCGCACCCGAAGGAATTCACTGAACAGCGGCCAGTTGGTTTCTTGCGAACTGTCGACGATCAGGTCGTCGATACCGATGTGACTCACGCGCCGACACGCCTCGAAATGCCCCTCGGGTTTCCACGCGCCCTCGTGGTCCTGACCATAGAAGCCCAGGTAGGGATTAGCGCCCAAGGTATCGAGTTGCGCGAAGAGACTGTCGAAACCGCTGGACGGGTCAGTCGCCAGGCCGACCTTGCGGGCGGCACGTCGAAGGCCCGACATGAACTGTTTTTGCTCGCGAGGCGTATCACTGCTGACTAACGAGTCCACGCCGCGCTCCCAGCGAGCCATATGCCGATAGAACTCCGCCATCGCCAGGTAGCCGTGATCGCCTACTTCCAAGGGGCTGTCGATCGAGCGAAGGTGGCCCAGAACCAGCGTGTCCATGCGATTGGCCTCATGCCCGGCCGCCGACAATGGCTGCTTGTGATTGAACGGCACCACCTCGCGGTTATCCGCCATCAGCAGTTCCACCCGGGGGTCGTCGTAGACGAACAGCGCGCTGTAACAGCGGTGGATGTTTTCCAGGGTCGCCTGGGTGGTTTCGCTCAGGCGTGGCGTGGCGACACGCAAGTCGAAGGTCACCGGATGCCTGCCGGCGATGCTCAACTGTGCGGCCCGCAAGGCGGTCAGGACATAAAAACTGTCCCGGCTGCCGTTCTGGACCGTCAACACACGATAGTCGCCGATCCGGTCGATGCCGCCAGCGGCGACAATTAAACGCTGGATCAAAAGCTGCAACGCCGTCCGTTCCGCGCGGGAATAAAAACCTGACAGTCGCTGCAATATCTGTTGATACACGTGATTCATTGCCTGCTCATGAATTGAACTCATAGCCATATACCTGGAAATTCAAATATCGGCGTCGCACTGGCATAGCGTGACCGGGCGACGGGTTGATCTGGAAGGTTGTTCTAGTACTGCAAAGAGTATTGGTAATACGCTCAAGCTTTGCTTGTCGTAATTATTTGATACATAAGCTGTGGAGTTCGCCCGCTTCGCCTCGGTACGTGCCTGCAAGGCCCTGAGGCATTGGGTTTCAGCGATTCCGCCCTGCGTCCTAGGAAGATTCCGACAGCATCCTTCAGACAATGAGTACGAAAAACAAAGAACATGCCTAACTTTAATTGTCCCCCTGCCCCAGTCAGTTTTTCCCACAGTCGATTGATGGCGTTAAAACAATTAACGCTTGATGCACCTTTGCCCGAAGGATGACGATTCTCTAGAAACTTGTACTGCGCCACGACTTCTTCCTTGAGATGGAAATCAGCGTTCAATTATCAGGACTTAAATAACGATTAGAAGATACAGATTGAGGGCAAAAACCAGTTCAGTTCTCTGGGGATTAAACGCTTTTTGGGTGTTGAGTGAACTGGACCGCCCAGGCGAAGGCGTGGTTGCCGCGCACCAAGGCGTCATTGCCGAACGGAGCGGCAATGGCAGAAGAAAGGAAGGAAAGCAGGTTCAGGCCGAAGGCAGCGCAAGAGTCGCCATGCTGACTCTTGCGCGGAGGAGGAATCAGGCGGGGTCGACTACCTGAAGGGCAACGCGTTCACGGCAGGGGCATTCGCCCATGTAACGGTGGGCTTCGACAAACTCGGAGAATGGAAACACCCGGGTCTTGAGCGGCAACAGCACGCGATCGGCGGTCAGTTGATTGATATCACGCAGCGCCCGCTGCAATGCAACCTGATCCTGGATGATGCCCAGTTCCGGCTTGCCGGTAAAATTGCCGATGCAGTGCACAAAGAACTGAATGTTCTTCTGGAACGCCGCACAGGCCGGGAACGGCGTCTGGTTGCCGCCTTGCAAGCCATACAGCACCAGGCTGCCCCGCGGCGCCAGCACATCACCGAGCAGCGACATTTGCGGCCCGCCGAGGCCATCGAACACCACATCGACGCCACGGTTATCAGTGAGCTTGTTGATTTGCATCAACAAGTCCTGCTCTTCGGTGACGATGACTTTTTCGGCGCCGAGCGACAGCAGGTACTCACGCTCATCAGCGGTCTTGGTGGCCGCGATCACCCGTACACCCAAGGCCTTGCCCAGTTGCACGAAGGATGGTCCGGCGCAATGACTGGCATCAGTGACCAGGGCAAACTGCCCCGGCTTGACCCTTGCCAGGTCCACGTAGGCGAAATAGGCGATCAGCAGTGGCGTGTAGTGCACAGCGGCTTCGATCGGGGTGAGCACGTCGGGATAACGGGTCAGCGCGGTACGCGGCAACACGATGATCTCACCGTACACCGGGTAATCGTTAGGGCTCTCGGCAGGGAAACTGGCAACTTTGTCGCCTACAGCCAGGTCGTCGACACCGTCTCCGACAGCCGTCACCACCCCAGCCATTTCATGACCAAGGCCCGACGGCAGGCGCGCCTGGGACGACGCCAGATTCTGGCGCCACAGGGTGTCATACCAGCTGATGCCGATCGCTTCGACACGGACCTGCACTTCTCCTGGCGCAGGAAGAGCCGCCGCATGCTCTTCGCATTTGAGCACCTCGGCACCACCAAACTTGTGAAAACGGATCGTGCGGGACATCGCAAACCTCGTCAAAGTAACCTCTAATGCCATGAACTCTATCCGGGCTTTGTACCCAAGACCATCAGTGGCTATTAATAGTCGACATGCCTGTCATTGATTCCGCAGCAAGAAAATGAACCCAGTCTTGTAGGGCCTATCCCTAAGAAAAAGCAATTAGCCGGTGCAGAGTACCAGTCTTTCCCCGTAAGATTCATGCCGGTCATTGTTCTCATATGGCCGCTCACGTCAAGCTTGCTGAATCTGCCAGGACCCCAGATGAATCGTAATGACCTGCGTCGTGTCGACCTGAACCTGTTGATCGTGTTCGAAACATTGATGCATGAACGCAGTGTGACCCGAGCCGCCGAGAAGCTGTTCCTCGGCCAGCCAGCCATCAGTGCCGCGCTGTCACGGCTGCGCAACCTGTTCGATGACCCGCTGTTCGTGCGCACCGGTCGCAGCATGGAACCGTCGGCCCGGGCGGTCGAAATCTTCGCCCTGCTCTCCCCAGCCTTGGATTCGATCTCCACGGCGGTCAGCCGCGCGGCGGAGTTCGACCCGGCCACCAGCACCTCGGTGTTCCGCATCGGCCTGTCGGACGACGCCGAGTTCGCGCTGTTGCCGATGCTGCTCAAACGTCTGCGGGCCGAAGCCCCGGGCATTGTCCTGGTCGTGCGCCGGGTCAACTACATTCTGATGCCGGGCTTGCTGGCGTCCGGTGAAATCTCCATCGGCGTCAGCTACACCGAGGATCTGCCGGCCAACGCCAAGCGTAAAGTCTTGCGGCGCAGCATGCCCAAAGTGCTGCGGGCCGACACTGCGCCGGGTCGGCTGACCCTGGACGAATTCTGTGCCCGGCCCCATGCGTTGGTGTCCTTCGCCGGGGACCTGAGCGGTTTCATCGATGAAGAGCTGGAGAAACTGGACCGCAAGCGTCACGTGGTATTGGCCGTGCCGCAGTTCAATGGCCTGAGCACGTTGCTGGCGGGCACTGACATTATCGCCATCGTGCCCGACTACACCGCCGACGCACTGACCGCCGCTGGCGGCGTTCGCGCCGAAGACCCACCGATTCCGGTGCGCAGCTTCGAACTGCACATGGCCTGGCGCGGCTCCCAGGACAACGACCCGGGTGAGCGCTGGTTGCGTTCGCGGATTCAGATGTTCTTTGGCGATCCTGAGAGTCTTTAGGCATTGTCGGGCAGGCTGTTTAGCTGATCATTTCTGGCTTTTCATAGGCCATGGAGATCCATTTACTTCCAGTGGATGAGGCTCCCGGGGGCATATCTGAGGGCATGCTATGAATGGTTTGAAAAGGATGCCCCCAGCCTGAGGTCCAACAGCCCCCTTCTCGAAAAAGTCACCCTTTGCTGTTCCCTGCCGCCGTCGAGCGCTGTCCGATCACCTCAGTTAATGGCTGAGCCTCCGTACGAGAACAAGTGGGGATAGTCGAGTGATCGACAATAATGGTAGCGTGGAGCCATCAATGGATGTGTCCGTAAGCTTGCGCTTGCTCTTCACAAAGCCCGGCCGCCAACCTTCTTCATCGATACAAGGACGTCATGGTGAGTATTCCAAGCCCTTCAAATAAGGGTGGGCCAGCAGCTCGACAGGGTTTCAAATACCAGGATCACGTCGCCGTTGCGTTTATTTTGAAGATGCTGCGTGACAGTACCTATCTCCAGGTGGAATGCGAAACTGCTGATGACATCGTTGCGGTTTCTGAGAATGCTGGGGAGACTGTCAATGAGTACATTCAGGTCAAGACCACAGAAAATGATAAGAAGTGGAACCTGACTGAATGCATCACTCTGGAGAAGCAAAAAGCTGACTCCTCCCTGTTTCAGAAATCATTAAAATGCGATGTGCGGCCAGGCATAGCCTGCTTCAGAATCGTGTCCAAACGTGATATCGCAAAAGCTCTGGAGTATTTCGCCAAGGAGCTGAGCAGACGGGTTACTCCCGATCTAGCCACCCAGCGGGGGCTGACGCTGGCCAAGCAATTAAAGACCGTGTCTGCCAGAGGGCGTGACTTTTCCTATTGGGCAGACAACTTCGTCTGGCAGGTTTGCGGTGATGTTTCGTCGCTGGAGGCAACGAATCTGCGTGTTCTTGCAGAGGTTATCGATCTGTACGGAGAGACCCCTTCTCATCGCCAACAAAAAGATATCTACGATGCCTTCCTGGCGTGGGCCGACGATGCTGCAACTGCTGATGTAAAAACCGTGCCCGAGAAGAAAATAATCAGTCGTATGGCGGCCCTCTCGCGGCTGAAAGCTCTACTTGGTGCAGCTGCCCAGCACTCTGCCGCCTTTGCTAAACCCTACAAGACCAAGCCTGATCCGTTCTTGGTGGAGTTTCACACGACCACGGAGGACGGTTTGCTACGTACTCTTTCTGGCTTTGATGTTGATTACGATTTCGAGGAATGGCGATCCCAACAACTAGCGGAGCACTTGCTGCAGTGGCTGCCTGAATTCTGTCTACGTGCGAGCGAAATAGCCAATTTCCAGATACACCACACGCCAACGGCGTTGGCGCGATCAATCAACACGTTGACCCAAGCCGCCGTACCTCGAGATCGATTGATTGCAGAGTTGATATTGCATGCCATCCTGCGAAGTCGGGAACACAGCGAGCCAATCGCATGTAAGGTCTTTTACGCGGTCAACGGCAAGCTTTCCGAGTTCGGCAATGCGCATATCGTCCAGAAACCGGGTGAAGCAGACCAGCTATGGCTCGGCTTGTCGCGGATGATTTCCACCGGAACGATGGATCAGACGCTGAAAGAAATTTGCGATGTGCTCGATGCCACCATCTCCAGAGCGGCACTAACTGAGGAGCGAGAGATCATCATCACGCTCCGCGAGCCTCATCACCACCTACCCACGGCTGAAGCATTCAACAAGGCCTTGCACCGCAATGCTCCTGCACAGGAGATGCTAAGTGTTCTGTGCTTCCCGATCCTGCTCGCCTACGACAGCGACGCGTTGTCCGGGGGGTACCTATCTGATTATCTGGCCAACCTCAAGACAGAGGTTACGCAGCACTACAATGCGCTGGCATGTACGTTACCGTCAAAAATCAAACAAGTCAGGGTAGTGGTCTTTCTGGTACCGATCGAGAGCATCCACCAGCTCGTTCAGAAATTTAATGCGCTCTGCAAGGCTGCAAGCTGACATGAAATACGACCTCATCAAACAGCAGCTAGAGAATCTTTACGATCTCAACAGTGACAAATCCGGCCTGCTCATGGGGATGAGCTTCATCGTGAACAAGGGGCATCCCGAATGGGAGGGCCGTGACCTGGTCATTCGGGCGCTTGACAAGTTTGATTTTTTCGTCATTGACGAGTTCTACAAGCTCGACCTTGCCAGCGATTCTGACGAAAAAAATCGATCTATTGATCTCAGCCTTGCTTTTCACAAGCTTGCGAAGCTGAATGCTCAGTTTTATCTACTCGGCCCACACATTCAAAACATCCAAGGCCTGGATGGGTATGAGTACAATTTCATTCCCTCGAACTTCTCGACCGTGGCAGTCGACGTGACGCACTACAACCTGCGAACGCGCGGCGACACGCGAAAGGATAAGCTTCTTGAACTGTGCTCGCAGATCACCTCCCCTACCCTGATCTACTGCCAGTCACCGGCAAGCGCAAATCGGGTCGCGCAATATTTAATCGATGAGGGGGACTTCTCTGCGCTTGATGGCACCCGTGAAATTTCAGAATGGATCGCGGATAACTACCATCCTGCCTGGAACGTAGCGAAGGCGATTTCGCTAGGCATCGGCATTCACCACGGTGGCGTACCAAGGGCCATTCAGCAATATTTTGTGAAGTTGTTCAACGAGCGAACCATTCGCTACATCATCTGCACGTCCACCATGATCGAGGGAGTGAACACGTCGGCAGAGAACGTCATCATCTATGACCGAAGAATCAACAACAGTCCCTTTGATTTTTTCACCTTCAAGAATATTTCCGGGCGCGCCGGGCGAATGAATCAATACTTCATCGGTAAGGTTCATATGCTGGAAGAGCCACCAGAGGAGAAGAGCCTCATAGTCGAGTACCCAATCGGCTTGCAAGACGGGGCGTCCCCTATGGGACTGCTCATGAAACTCGA
The DNA here is from genome assembly GCF_009831705.1 of Pseudomonas sp. PICF6. Taxonomy (NCBI): domain Bacteria; kingdom Pseudomonadati; phylum Pseudomonadota; class Gammaproteobacteria; order Pseudomonadales; family Pseudomonadaceae; genus Pseudomonas; species Pseudomonas sp. PICF6. The sequence goes on from NZ_WUUD01000018.1 coordinate 353,819, forward strand.
ACCCGAATACCTCACCGACCAGTCGCGGCAGCGTCTTGAGGCTGCCTATGCGACTCCTCAGCTGTCCGTCGCGACGCTGATCGAAAACAGGCACATTCCAGTCGAACGTCAGGTCGAATTGGCCGACCGAATTCTGCGAGAGCTCGCGCTGGGTCGCGCATGGCTCACGTGGAAAGGTAATCCAGAGCAAAAGCAACTTGAGTATCTCTGTACTCTGATCTATGAGCACCTTCCTCATCGGCTGCCGGAGTATGGTATCCATTCAGGGCTGCAACTCGCTTGGCATATCAATGCCCTCAGAGCCCAGAAAGACTTCAAGGCCTATCTCCAGCAAGCGATTGATGAGGATGGCTCCGACCGGACTCCCAGCGAGTCGATAGGGCAACGGCTCAAGCTCATACGCAACGTCATTTCATACCGCCTTCCCCGAGACATCATGGCACTGAGCAAAATCCAAGCGGACGTTTTGACCCGCAGGGGCATCGAGCCAGGGGACTTTGGCTTTTTCGCCGAACAGCTTGAAAACTTGTTCCATGATCCGCTGCTCACCGCGTTGGATGAGTACGGTGTGCCGACCCAGATCTCCTCGAAATTCAAAGGGGCGATCTTACCTTCAGAAAATCTTACCCAACTACTCGACAAGTTACGCGCATGGGCCCCTAGAATCGAATCAGCACCGTTGACACACTTCGAAAAAAGCATCGTAAGGTGGGCTGTAGACGAAATCTAACAAACAGTATCGCTGTCACTCACCTGCGCCCTGACGCCCTTTAGAGTCGTAGTGTGTACTCTGAAAGATAAGAGATCTATTTCCCAAATTGCGTCGGCAAGCTTATATCACTTGGGCATGACAAATACCTTCAGCTAACAACGCCTCCACTTATTATCAACCCTCTCGAGCGGGCATAAAATCACTTGCCAACCGACTCGTTAGGGTTAATCGCCAACCACGGTGCGCAAGGAAAGGAGACAACACCCCCATGATGAGAGTCTTACGCAAACGAGCTTCACTCCCTGGGCCTCTGACCGACGAACAGGTACGGAAAGCCAAGGAACGACTGGCTGATCATTACCGCCTACCTCCTGAAGAGCGCGCGCGTCGACGCCCACCACTTGAACCCGACATTTGGAAATCTGCATTTGTCCAAGAGGCACTGCATAGGGTTTTTCTCAGCAAATGTGCATACTGTGAGACCGCCCTCCATGTGAAGAACCCCACGGAGATTGTGCATCACAGACCGCTAGGTAATGCATTACAAAATGATCGACGTGAAAGCGAAAACCGTAGTTCTGACCATTACAGTTGGTTCGCCTACGAGTGGGAGAACTTATTTCATTCCTGTGTCGAATGTAACCGCAGCAAACGGAATATTTTTCCCGTAGAGGGCCCACGCGCCAGAATCCGCAGTACTTGGTCAGAAACGGAGACCTTTGAACGGGCGCTGTTAATCAACCCCTGCAACACAGAACCAAATAAACATCTTCGCTTCGAGTTCGATGGAACGGCCATCGGTGTTGGTCTTGTAGGTCGAGGCACCATTGACACGCTTACACTAAATCGAAGTGAATTGGTTTACGCCAGAGCACAAAAGCTTCAACGCTGCTTAGACCTACTGCAAATAGGAAGAGGTAGAGATTATCAGGGGGACTACGAAGAGTTCCGCACGGAACTAGAGGATAGTAGCGAGTTTTCTGGCGTAGCCCGTATATTTTTTTTTAATCTCATGTCTCGCTATGCCCAGTCAGCCGCGCCAGCCAAGCTTGCCAAGCCAAAGTTTAAAAGCATCGCGGATGATGCCATCGAGTTAGTGTATGGCGCTGACGATCAACAATGGCAAGAGCTTCTGGACTCAGCGACGTACCAAAACCTTTACGCACATGACGAGCCGCTCGAGCTAGTTTCCGAGTTGCGCACGCTGCCGCTGCCGCTGCGCCCCGAGCCACGAACCTCACTCCTGCGCCGCATTAGCATCCGCAATTTCAAGGGGATTCCCCAGCTAGACCTCGATATTCCTGCCACGTCCTCTGATGAAACGGGCGCGCCATGCGCCACGTTACTAGGAGAGAACTCCACCGGTAAAAGTACGACCCTCCAGGCTGTGGCGCTCACCCTAATGGGCGATAGCATGCGCACTCGTTTAGGGGTGTCTGCAGAAGACTTTCTTCCCCGTGAAGTGGAAGGATGGTATTTGAACGATACCGTTACCCCGGAGGTGGTTCTCGAGTTTGACACCGGCGAGCCCATTCGCTTCCACATCGACCCGTTGACCAAGCGTTTTGTCGGCGAAGACCAACCCGCGCTAGTGTTATTCGCCTTCGGTGCGCGCCGGTTCTTCGGCAAAGAAACGACCCGTCGACAGCACATTTCGGCAGTAAAATCATTGTTCGACCCCTTTGCCAAACTGCCCCATCCAGGCCGTTGGTTACAGAGCCTTGATGACGCGAACTTCGACGCCCTTGCACGTGCGATGCGAGAGGTACTGATCTTGAAGCACGACGACAATATCGGCAGGGATGCCGAGGGTCGGCTCTACGTTCATGCTCACGGCCGTGAAACGCCTCTCGAGCGGCTCAGCGATGGCTATCGTTCACTGATGGCCATGGTGTTGGCAGTGATGCGCGGCATGCTTGAGGAATGGGGCGATCTGGAATACGCCCGCGGGCTCGTATTGATTGATGAAGTCGAAACCCACTTGCACCCACGGTGGAAGCTCCAGGTGATGTCCGCCCTGCGAAGGGCGATGCCCAATGTGCAGTTTATTGTGACTACCCATGACCCACTCTGTTTACGTGGAATGCGCGGCGATGAAGTCAAGGTGCTTATACGGAACGAAACGCAAACTATCGAAGTCCTGAACGACCTGCCGGACGTTCGAGGGCTTCGTGCAGAACAGTTATTGACCTCTGACTATTTTGGCTTGTCGAGCACCGCCGATCCTGATCTGGAACAGGTGCTGGAACAAATCGCATTGCCTGCCCACGCTCGCACTGCGCTATCCCATCATGATGAGCGAACGCTTGGACATCTGCGTTGGCTCGGTGACACGCCTGCTGAACAGATCCTCAACGAAGCCTTGCGCCGCTTTATTGAGGAAATGAATGCCTCATCCGAGGTTACTCGAGGTCAAGTCCGAGAGGAGGCCGTACAAGGCGTGCTGGCAAAGCTTAAGACCCTGCAACGGAGCCGTCGGCCGTGAGGTGGGTAGATCGAAGCGAGGTTCCCGTCCCAGTATCCCTAGCCGGATCCACAAGCCTGGCCGCCCGCGAACGTGCGCGGGCGGTTCAACACTTTAGGACTACTCCCACCACTAAGTTTAAATTCAGGGCCTATCGAGAGGATGATGTTGCAACGGCGTTAAATACGCTGTTCTTTGGCAAATGCGCCTATTGCGAATCCAGCATTCGGGCCGTTCAACCGACCGATATTGAGCACTTCCGTCCGAAAGGACGTGTTGCTGGCAGCCCTGAGCACCCAGGGTATTGGTGGCACGCCGCGAGCTGGGAAAATTTACTTGCCAGTTGCATCGACTGCAATCGGCGACGCTATCAGGACGCCCAGCAAACCGAACAAGCCCCCCTGGAAGATGAGGTTGAGGGGCAGTTTTATTTAGGTAAAGGCGATCTATTTCCCATTTTGGGGCCACAGCGCGCCTTCGCCCCGGGTGATGACCACGAAGCCGAAGACCCCGCGCTCATTGATCCTACTCAACGCGACCCTAAACAGCACTTGAAGTGGATGCTGGAGCAAGAACTGAGCGTGGTTGGACCTCAATCACCTAACGGGCAGATTGACCCCTACGGCTACCACACCTATCGAGTCTTTGGTCTGAACCGGCAGGGCTTGGTGGAGCAACGCACCGCACGCTGGCGCGAGATCAAAGCGCAGATCGCCACTATCGAGAGCCAACTCGACCTGGCCATCACCATGCCTGAGCCACATGCCACAAACTTGCAGAACCTGGCATTTCAGCAGGTTGATGCGCTTTACGCCTATGCGGCGCCTGATAAGCAATATTCGGCCATGGTGGAAGACTTGTTGGCTGCCGAAGTTGAGCGATTACTAGCGAAATATCAACGATTGGGGGCATAGCTTGCCGAGCTTGTGCAGCCGGGGGAGGTATAGGCGATTTGTAGTGGTCAACTGATCCCGAACACCAAAAGCATCGTAGATGCTTCACCGCAACCGTCAACAAGGGCATCTTGCTCGCGCCATGGCATAACATGATTTCGTCAAGACGTGTTCTACCGGACGGTTACTTTTTTCGCTTGTAGGAGCTCTCCTCCGGCTTAGCGAAGGATACTCTCAAGCTGCGCAGTTGGCCTGGAGCTATCTGAGAGTGAACAGGAAATAGCAATGATCAAATTCGTACATTTTGTAGACCGCAACGTGATCAGCCAAATCAAGGACCAGAAGCTTTCAGAGGAAGACGAGAGCCTTCTGCGGTCCCTTGATTGTAAGGACAGCCGTATTAGCCCGCTCATTGCATCGTTCGAGGGGCAGGTAGGCGTATTGCAGACAGTCGAGCAGCTCAAGGAGTCGATAGCCAAGGATACGGTTGCGCTTACAGGCTTCTTTAAGCATGCCTATACCGACGACATGGCAAGGATCGCACATGGAGATCATCTTTACGCAATCGTTGATCGCCAACAGAATCGCTGGAATACCTATGCCGAGTTTGTAGGCTTTGCCCAGCGCAGGTTGTTCCAACCGATTGGCAGAGACAAGTTCAAGGCGTACAGCGTGAATTGATCGCTGAAGCGAGCCGGCTCGGAGTCTCCGTCGAAAGTATCTACTTTATTTGCGCACTCGCCTGTCTTTACCGTCAGGAGGATGCCCATGAGATTCTCAAACCATCCCTGAAAAAAGGCGGCACGCCAAACCGCGTCCACAATGCGATGCAGGATCTGGCCTCAATTGGGCTCTACCATACGGTATCGATGATGCTCGGTCTGGAATCGCGGGGAATTCAGAACAATGACATCACGTTTGACGGGTGGGTGAGGCGATTTATGTCTCTTACTAATGCGCGCCCTGGCGGGATGCTGCTTACAACCGAAATGGTCAGCCGAACGGATCTCGATATTAGCCATGACCTTTTCCCGGAAGCCTCGGAGGAGAGTTCGCAGCTATCTGTGATCTGCTCCGTCCCCCGGCACCAGTGAGTTATGCACCACCTGGATATATGTCGCGGTTTCGGGCAAAGCTCAACTTTCCTCCGCAAAACCGCTGAATCACTCAAGCGGATACAATGTTACTCGCGCCGAACTGCCGGCGAGGCCCTCTGCCGACGCGGTGCTCTACATCCCAGGTTGGACGTGGCGCCTTCAGTACGGTGTGTCACCGCGTCTCACGCATCGAGCCTTGATTCCTATTCATCAATAAGAAGTCGCTTCAATGAACCAACAAACCGAAAATGACGTTAAAGCCATTCGGCATGAGTTGCAGGGTGGAGAGGAGGATTTGGCGTACAACCGTCCCAGATCATTGAAATATTATGTTCGGGATATCCATCACCAGCTTGGAGGATGGCTTTCCCACCAAGGCTATGCTGAGGACAGGCGCCGCTATGAGCTCAGTTGGGCGCTTGGGTTGGTTGGAGCTATCGGCGTTTTGCTCGCGATCACTCGTTCTGCCAATAGCGACATCGAGTGGGTGAGTGAGCACACTGTCGCATTTCGTCTGTGGGCCGTGGTCTTTTGCACGATCTTCATCGGCGTATCCTTTGAGCGATCAGCCGTCATCCGGTCTCTATGGAGCTTCGCGAGCACCAAGTTTCTAGTCTCCGTCATCCTTTCAGGTGTGGTGCTGTATTCAAGAGGGAACGCCGCAGCCTACGTGAATAGTGTCTTTCATGTGGATGCATCGGCACTGCCGATCACGCTCGTGTTCACAACCGGGCTACTCATCATCAAGCTTGTGCTCCCGTTCGTGCTCATCGCCGCTCTACTGCTTTCCTTGGCTCATGGATTCATCAGCGCAGGCTGGATCAAAGGCAAGCTGGCAGGTGAGGCGCCTCACGAACCACCTTTATATTCGGTTCTCGCCGTGCTCGTTTCTGGGGTGATCTTATATTTTGGTTGGGGCTGGTCCCACGACCAGATTGCAGACTCCAGAGTGCCGGAGAAAGTCTACCTGATGGCGAATGCCCTGGATTTCAGTTACTCCCATGAGTGCGGCAACATAGCGCCTGACAGGCCAGTGGTTTTCCTGGGTGCGGCTCAAGAGGCTGTTTTGGTAGCGCCCTACAAGCTTTCCAGCTTCGACTTCGCTGAGTTCTTCGAGAAAACGGTCTCCGTGCCCACCAACTTCAATCGTTTGCGCTGCGAATACAAATCCGAGCCTGTAGCCGAGGGGCCTGAATTTGATTAGACACGCTTAATGCCCGCTGCCGACTAGCGGGCATCCGCGATTCTGCTTCGGCGATTAACACAAACAGCACTGGAGATTGAAAGCTGAATGTCCGGGATCGAGAAGGTGACTTTGCCGGACGCTTACTTTGCTCCTAAAGTCGATAGCGACTGACACAAATCCCTCACGACCCAGCCGAGGAAACGAGTCCAATAGTCGCCAACGCGTAAGGAGATGAAACCTTTCATTGGCTACCTAGACCACTGCCATACTGGAGTCCGCCAGAAATCACCATTCGCGATCACTTTTTCACCCTTTGTCATTGGGGGCAAAACTGGGGGCATCTCTCGTGTTTTACAACCAAAAAACACCGCCCTAGAGCCCAGTCAAAATGTTTTTTGGCGATCCTGCGAGTCTTTAGGCGTTGTCGGGCAGGCTGTTTAGCTGATCATTTCTGCCTTTCCACAAACCATGGAGTTCCATTCACTTCCGGTAGATTGCTACATTGGGGGCACATCTGAGGGCATACGTTGGATGGTTTGAAAAGGATGCCCCCAGCCTGAAGTCCAACAGTTCCCTTCTAGAAAAGTCACCCGTTGTTGTTCCCACACCGCGGTGTGAAGGTAGGCCGATGAGATGCTCTCCTCTGCCAAAGTGCGTGAGCAACCGAGTGATACCTCCTGTGCAATTAATATTTCAAGTGTAAGTCGCCAAGCTGAATTCAGGTATTACTCCGACGCTTTTCAAAACGCTGCCAAAAGTCGGCTGCTCACTCCAGGGGGCCAGCAGACTTTACCAGACCTCTAGTTGGACAAAGGCTGCTAACGGTAAAGAGCAAAAATTCAGTAGGCGCAGTTCCTTGTCTGCCTCGCTGCGATATCAGACACACAGGCAGTCGTGGTCTGACAGCCGCTCTCAGCAATTTTCCGTCGTACGTGAATGGTTGCTTTCGGTTAGTCTTGTCGACTAGGAGCAGGGGAACAAGATGCAATAGGACGCCTGCATTGGATTGTCGTCAAGGAAGTCAACCTTAGCATGCACATCACTTTTGGCCTTTTCTTGGATACCCGTCAGGGTCCGTCCCCGACGAACTTCTTCAACACCCCGATAGTGGGCCGCCTCGGATTCCTGTCCCTGCTGGAGACCTACCTTGGTCTAAGCGCGCCAGAAGCGTCCAAGGCCAAACGCGTGACCATCTACTCTGGCCTGCTGCGCATCCATGACAACAACTCGCGCTTCTACAGTGAGTCCCTGAAGGCCGACAGTATTGGTACGGCTGCGCGCCTACTGGCCTGGCGTGACGAGTGGCGGCTTGGCGGTTGGGACGGGAGCGCGAATCCAGAGCATACTTCGCGAATCCAGGAGCTTGCCGCCATTGAAAAGGCAGCTCTCGAAACGCTGCCGCCCGGAGAGGCCGAGCGCTTGCACCTGGTGATACAGGCTCTGAGTGCGTCCGGCCCCGGCCCCATCAAGTCAGTTCACCTGGTTGACCCGCCCGAGGACTTCCCGCTTCTCTGGCGGCAGGTGCTCGAGCGCCTGCCAGCGGTCGAAGTCCGACTTCCCGAGCCACAGGGAGAAGGCCAACTCCGTGCGTTGCAAGAGCAAGCCCTAACCGTTCTGGCTGGACGCTCTGCGGGCAATCTGACCGTGCAGACCGACAGGAGTGTCTTGCTAGTGCACGCTCTCGCGGCCACGACCGCCGAACACTGGTTGAGCGCACAACACTCGCACCAGCCCGGCGACCGGCTGATCCTGGCTGAGGATGCTGGCGACTCGCTAGATGTGTCGCTGTCTGCGACCGGCGGGGTCAACTGCGGGTTCGAACGCCCTAGTCAGCTTCGCCCAGCCCTACAGGCACTAATCCTTGCCTTGGAAATGTGCTGGGAACCAATAGACATGAACCGACTGCTGGATTTCCTGACGCACCCAGTTGGCCCATTCAGTCGTCCTGCGAGAGGCAGGCTCGCTCGTGCTGTCGCCAAGCAGCCTGGAATTGGGAGCGAAGCCTGGACGGCGGCTAAGGCCAAGATCGCAGCGGGTGACGATGCCCAGGAAATAGCAGATGAAATTACCTTCTGGCTGGAGTCAGAGCGCTGGTCACGCACCGATGGAGTGCCGGTCGATGCACTGATTGCTCGCGTCGCCCGGATGAAGGAGGCTATGCGGCTTCGCCTTTCAGGTGAATCCGCTGATGCGGCGAGCTTCACGGCAGCGCATAGCCAATGTGCGGCCGTCCATGAAGCATTGATCGAGCTGGCTCGGCAAGGGTTGGCCACGGTGCTGCCTCGGCAAGTCGAGCAGTTGGTCGCCCACGCCACGCCCGCCGGGGCAACCAACCCCGCTGCGGTTTCCCATGTCGGCTGCATGCGCTCGACCAGCACGGCAGCCGCGTGCATCGAAGCCGCTGATGAAGTGATCTGGTGGATGCCATCTACGCCTGCCCTGCCCTCACCTCTGCCTTGGTCTCCTGCCGAGGTGAGTGCTCTGACTCAATTAGGTGTGCAGTTGCGAGACCCGGCGCGTGAGCTTGTATCGTTAGCACTGAAGTGGCTGCGGCCACTACTTGCTGCGAGAAAAAGATTCATCATCGTCTACCCTCCCCCCGGTTCAGAAGTACATCCGATTCGCCAGCTTCTTAAGAAGCTCGTACCGGATATCGAGTCCGCTTCGCTTGACCTGGACATTGCACTCGACTCCACACTTCTCGGGGTAACTGCCGAGGTGCTTGCACGTCAGTCGCTGCCCGCTATTCCACGACACATCCAACTCCCTCATCCCGTGCAGCTCGGCGACGCCTCACAGTCGTTTACTACGCTCAACGAGCTCTTCAATGACGCGGCCCTATTCGTTTTGAAACGAGTGGCGAAGCTAGATCCTACTTCAGTCCTGGGGGTGGATGAGGGCAACCGCCTGCTGGGCATCCTCGCTCATCGGGTGCTCGAGAAACTCTTCGCGCACAACGATGCCCTGAGTTGGTCAAACGCCGATGCCATTGCCTGGTTCCGCGCCGAAGCCGACTCGCTCTTGCTGACTGAAGGCGCTGTACTACTCATGCAGGGCGCGGGGGTAACGCAGCAACACTTCCGGAAGGTTTGCGAACGAGCCATAGGTAGTCTCCTCGATCACCTCAGGCTCGCAGGTGCCATTCAGGTTCAGACTGAGGTGGAGTTCAGAGGAACCTTGGGAGCAGTTCCGCTGATCGGCAAAATTGATCTCTTGGTCACGCTTGGTGACAAGCGAACTGTCGCCGTGGACATAAAGTGGAGAGGCGATACCTACTACGCCGGGCTGCTTCGCTCTGGTGAGCACCTACAGTTGGCGCTCTATTCCAGCCTCATAGAGCAAACAAGCGGTGTCGCACCCGCCGCGCTTGGCTATTTCATCCTGGAAAGCGGGGGACTGTACATCACCGCTGCCTACATTTTCCCAAAAGCGCAAGTCAGAAGACCGCCCGACGGCGTAACCGTCTCCAACCTACTAGACCGTGCCCGCACCACGTGGGAGTGGCGCAAGCAGCAGTTGGATGCGGGGACCATCGAAGTCGTTCCGGAAGATCCGAGTGACGAGTTCCAAGGCCCTGAGGGGACCCTTCCGGTCAACGGTCCAAACAAATGGGACCGAGACCACCTTATCTTGCTGGGAGGCTGGAAATGATGAACAACATAGAATTCATCAGTGCAGGCGCCGGCAGTGGCAAGACCTACAAGCTGACCGAAACACTCGCTCAAGCTCTCGAATCGGGCACAGCGCGCCCTCACGCCATATTGGCCACGACCTTCACCGTGAAGGCCGCTACCGAACTGCGCGAACGCGCCCGCTCCTGGCTGCTTGAAAATGGACGTATCGACCTGGCCACAGCTATCGGCCAGGCCCGCTTGGGCACCGTCAATAGCGTTTGCGGCCAGATGCTCAAGCGGTTCTGCTTTGAGCTGGGCCTGTCTCCCGATCAGACTGTATTGGGCGAAGGTCAATCCAAGAGACTGCTCAAAGCTACACTTGCCGAGTCGATGGAAGCCGACGCTCAAACGGAGCTTGTTCGGCTCACAGAGCGGTTCGGCATCGAGCAGGCGGACTGGTCCAAGACTGTTGAGGCTGTCGTTAAGGCCGCACTCGACAACGATATTGGACCGGAGGAGCTTCGAGTGATGGGTTCCCAGAACGCGGACGCGATGCTCACGAATTGGCCTGCTCCGGCTACGGGGCTGGACCCAACCGAAGCATTGGCGACTGCGCTGGCCGAAGCACACAAGGGGGTAGCGGCATACGTAGAACAGCAGCAAGCTGTCGATGCCAAAGTTGCAGACAACCTATTAAAAGGCCTAGAGGGACTCCAGAAGCTAGATCGACTCTTCCGTGAAGGCCGCTGGTGCTGGCCCGACTGGATCGGCGCAGCCGGATTTTACGCTGGCGCCAAGGTCAGAGATATCGTGGCGCCAGTCAAATCCGCAGCGCAGGTCCACGAGTCTCACCCGGCCTTTCATGCCGAAGTCCGCCAGTACCTTGACCAGATATTCAACCTCGCCGCCGACGTTCTCAATGCCTACGAGCAGGCTAAGAAGGCGCTGGGTGCCGTCGACTTCAGCGACCAAGAGGTGTTGCTGCTACGTGCGTTGAGAACAAAGCCATCTGTTCGGGAAGTCTTGGCGGCAGAACTGGATCTCATCATGGTTGATGAGTTCCAGGACACCAGCCCTCTCCAGCTAGCGCTTTTCATCGAGCTGGCCAAGCTGGCTAAGAAGTCGGTGTGGGTCGGCGACCCCAAGCAGGCTATCTATGGCTTCCGCGGAACTGACGCAAGCCTCATTTCCGGCGTTCTCAACGCCATCAAGGGCTGGGGCGGAATCGTAGGGAAGGCCCTGGACACCTCCAGGCGCTCCAACGAAAGCCTGGTCTCGCTCACTAATGGTCTATTCATCTCTGCGTTCGAGCCTGAGCTGACGCCCGAACAGGTTCGGTTGCAGCCACTGCGCAAGGACATTCCGGACCAGCCCGCGCTGTTGAACTGGAACTTCGAGAGCAGCCGAAACGACTCGGATTACCTATGTCTTGGCCAGGCCATCCGCGAGCTGCTGGAGTCCGGGGTCAAGGTCGAAGACAAGGACACCGAGGAGCTCCGTCCGATTCAGGCCGGGGATATCGGAGTGCTTTGTCGCTACAACGACCAGGTCGAATATTCCGTTACGTCGCTCACCCGCTGGGGCATCCCGTCAGCCAGCCCACGCTCCGGTTTATTGGGAACTGCCGAAGCCATCTATGTCATGGCCTGTCTGAGGCGCATGAACGACCCAACCGACACCGTCGCCACGGCGCTGGTACTAACCCTGGCCGATGGCACTCCGATCGAGACCTGGCTTGCAGACAGGCTGCAATACCTAGCCACCGATGGGGTGAGGTCACACGAGTGGCTGACGAAGGGTGACAGCGCCCATCCGCTACTGGCCCGATTGGAAGAGCTGCGTCCAACGCTAATGGCTTTGACGCCACAGGAAGTACTGCGACTTGCTGCTGCCGAGTCCCAAGTAGTGCGGCGGGTCGGCGAATGGTCCACCTCCCCTCACGAGAGCCGCAATAGGCTGTCCAATGTCGAGGCACTGGTCGAGCTCGGAAAGACTTTCGAGGACGAGTGTGTCGCCGCGAAGCGACCGGCGACCGTCAGCGGCATGCTTCGTTGGCTAGACGAACTCGCCAGCGCAGAGGACGATAACCGGGCCATTTCAGAAGACAACTCGGTCTCAGTCCTCACCTATCACGGGGCCAAGGGGCTGGAGTGGCCAATCGTCGTGCTGACAAGCCTCGATGCGACAGCACGCAGTTCACTTTGGGGCGTGCGCGCGAGGACAGTTGGGGGCTTCGATCCGCAGCAGCCGCTCGCCAACCGCTTCGTACACTGCTGGCTGAAGACCTGGGGCAAGCGGTCCCAGCCCCAAGCCGCACTCAATGCCGAAGCCAGCGTAACTGGCCAAGCCATGCAGGCAGAGGCCTTGGCGGAGAACAAGCGTCTGCTATATGTGGGCCTGACCCGCGCACGTGACATGAACGTCGCACTATCTTTCGTACGCAGGTCAGGGCCGGGCCGCGCCTGGGTCGGCGAGATTAAAGGTGCAGCCGAGCTGTTGTTCGATGACTCAGAAATAATAACGACTTCCGAAGGCAAGCAGCTTTCCAGGCTATCTAAGTCCTGGAACAAGGATGAGTGCTCAACGGAGCCACCTGCCAAAGCCTCCGAGGCTTGCCACTGGTTTACAACTCGTCCGCGCGTGCAGGCCGAACCTTTGTGGCACCGACCGAGTTCTGCTTCGGGCGGTGCATTCACGGTTGTCGAGACCGACGCCGTCGGAGTTCGGCTAAGCCTGGCAGGCAAGCCCGACATGGCATCGCTGGGCACGGCGCTTCACCTGTGTATCGCACGCGCCGTCGTGCTTGGCGGTATTTCTCCCCCTGACGTCGAGGGCATTCTGAAGACCTGGGCCGTGGCTGGTTCTGTAGATAAGGATGCCGTGTGCACCCAGACCTCAGCGTTCCAAGCTTGGATAGCCAAGCGCTGGCCCGACTGTCCCGTTTACGTCGAGGTACCCATCGAAGCAGATGGCCCGAACGGCACTCGTATCAGGGGCCGCATCGATTTGCTGGTGGAGTTGCCAGACGGCTGGATTCTCCTGGACCACAAGTCGAACCCCGGAGGCTCAGCCAGAGACGAGGACCTGGTGGCCGAGCACGGCCCCCAGCTCGAGTCCTACGGTCATGCCCTTCTCAACGCAACCGCCAAGCCCGTGAGCGAGCGATGGCTCTACATGCCGGTCGCTGCACGAGCAGTCCGCCTCTCCTGACGTTTCCCAGAAGCGCACCGGACTTAGTTCAATAGAAGCACGAGGAAAAGCAGAGATGGATGTGAAGTTCCTGTCGGCTTCGCAGACGCAGTCGACACTCATAGCGCTGGTTGAGAACTGCGAGTCGATGCAATGGGCAGTAGCCTGGTCTACCGAGAACGCGGTCTTCGAGGCAGCGATGAAAGACAGCTCGAAGTTCGAGCACTTCGTTGTCGGCACTCATATGTTCCAGACGCAACCCGAGGTGCTTGAGCGGGCTGCAGCGCTAGCGGCCGCAGCCGTCGTTCCTCCTACGGGCGATCTGTTCCACCCGAAGGTCTACCTGTTTCGTAACGGGCAACGCATACGCTGCGTCGTCGGGAGCCCGAATCTCACGAAGGCGGCGATGAGCCGAAACGTCGAGGCGAGCGTGCTGCTTGATGGCTCGCTCGACGATGCAGCGCTAGTAGACCTCAGTCGCTTCGTCGCAGAAGCGTGGAAAGGGGCGGAGGACATCTCTCACGAGTTCCTCTTTCGGTACCGTCACCAGTACGCAGCTAAGACGGCTGCGCGACAGGAACTGATCAAGTTCGCTGACGTTCGGCCACCTTCTAAGCTGAATACCAAGCGAGCGCCACATGACATGAGCTGGGCGGACTACCTCGTGCAGGTCCGAAGCTCATCACACCCGTCTGCGCACCTGTTTAAGGAGCGCTTGGGCGTTCTGACAAAGGCTCGCGCCCTTTTCGCGACTGGCATACCCTACGCGAAGTGGAACAAGGACGACCGCAAGCTGGTTGCCGGCACTCTCGGGCGCAAGAAGTCTCAGCAGCCAGGCGTGGACTACGGGCTTTTCGGGAGCATGGGCGCAAGTGGGACGTTCGCGAACCTGGTCATCGAAGCGCCCACAGGTCTCTCCCACGCCCTCGATTTCATCCCGTTGATGGGCGCGGTCACGCAGGACGACTACGACCGCTACTGCAAAGCGTTCAGAGCAGCCTTCGATCAGGACGGGCGAGTCGGCGGACTACCGACCGCGACTAGGCTCTTGGCGATGAAGCGGCCTGACGCATTCGTGTGCATCGATTCGGCCAACCGAAAGGACTTGTGCGAAAACTTCGGTGTCAGCCCGAGCACAACGAACCTGGAGAACTACTGGCAGCGCATCATTGAGCCGATGCACGGTGATCCGTGGTGGAGACATCCGCAGCCGAGCAATGCGGCTGACGCCGAAATCTGGTTGGGACGCGCAGCGCTTCTGGACGCCATCTACTACACGCCCCGTTGAGCCTGCTGCTCTTCGACTTCCTGCGGACGCAGGACACGTCCATCCCCTCTTGAAACCGCCGAGGTTCACCGATGGTGAAGAAGTCGCTGACTTGGTCATCGTCAAAAAAATCTATATCCTGGCAGTGCAGGCCAAGACCCTATGCCAACGCCTCACCATAAGTGAGGACGAGTGGTTTCTTGTGAATATTAGTCTGCCGGCTCCCACACGGTTGAAAGTCAGCTTGCAGCCTCCGCCGACGTTCAGCTACGGAATCAGGCCGGCAGCAACCAGCCTTCTCCGGTCACTACCGACAAGTCCCCTAACTCTCGCTTTGGGTCGAAAACGGGCGGTTGCGAATGGTTGAATCCACAACCCAAAATGGGCCTTCATCAAAGGCAATTTCCCGTCGCCCACTGAAACACTCATGGAGGAAGCATGCAAATCACATCGCAAGGTGAGGACGACCTGGAACAAGCACTTCGCGAGATACATCAACGAGCTTGCGCGTATGAGGGACCATTGATGCACCAGTTCATGGAGCTGGCCAAGCTCAGCGCGCCAGTCGAGCCTGATGAGCCTCTTGGAGAGGAGCCCCAGAGTGATAGGTTAAGCAGTGGCAACGCGGAACCCGCGAGGCGCAGCGAGACCAAACAACGATTTGAAGAGGCCCTGTCGTTACTGATGGTGCTCGCTTTTCCGGTGAACAGCGGAACCGAGCACGCAGTTCGCTGCGAACTCAACGAGTTGCTCGCACGCGATCAGCAGGTCGAGTCAATGCAGATGCGCGTCGGCAACCGAAAAACCAACCTACGACGTAACCTTGGACGGCGCCCGACGAAGCAGCAAGTTGCGTTACGGGAAGCGTTGCTCAAATTTCTCCCACGAGAGACCAAGGAGGATTTATGAGTACGGCTCCATCATCCCTGGCGACAGGCATCAAGAAAAAAAAAGAAGAACCAACCGGCACCAACTGACCTGGTCAACGCTGTGGGCGCGCTCTTCGATATTGCCGCGAAAGCGCCTGCCCCCCTTCAACTGCAAGCGATGGCTCGCGACAAGCTGTACGAAATGCTGGTTCTAGCTCGTTTACTGAGGGTATTTCGGCGTGCACACCCAAAAGGGTCAATCATTCATCGGCCACCATCCAAAGGAGGTAAGCCGTCAGAGGTGGTCGTGGCTAGCAAACCTGCTCTGGCGGATCGCAAAAGGTTCTCGCACTTTGATCTGCTCGACGCCGCTGGAAAGTTCGTGGGGGAAGCTTGGACCTCGGTCGAGTTTGAGTCGCTGAGTTGGGCGCATAACGGTGGAACTCCGGGCAAGGCGCCCCGCCAGGCCCGACACGAGCTTGACGTCTGTGTACTTGAACCTGGCGCGGGAGAACGTCCGTCTCACTTGCAGGTCTTTGCGGGCATCAGTTGCAAAGACGTGCGCAGCTCCTCGAAGGAGAACGTACGTGAGGCACTGGGGCTGCGGCGCGAGACTGCGTTCCTGCAGCCGCCTATGGTAAGCCTCGCTCCTTGGTTGGTCGCTAAGGTCCCAGCAGAACCGAGTGCACCGATCCTTCTTATCAGTTCCGACGTTGGGGTAAGGAAATACTCATCACCAGTTGACGCCTTGGGCGTCTATGTCCGATTCGTGCGTCGCCCTTGGGAAGCGGAGGCTTAAGTCTTTTGATCAAGCAGCCAAGCCTGTAAATCTAAGCGGCATGCCGTTACCTTGGCCACCACCGATTTTTTGGCGTCGAGCCGCTGCCCTGTTTGTAGTGGTCTAATGAAACCGGGCCCCCATTTAGGTGAGAATGCTCGCCAGATAGAGGTGCCTGATGACCAAACAATGTCGTTCCTTTCCCACTGAATTCAAACACGCGGCAGCAGGCCTCGTACTCGATCAGGCTATAGCCATATCGAAGCCTGCCGTTTGCTTGGAGTTGTCGAGTTCGCGCTGCGTCGCTGGATCAATCAGCTCCAGCAAGAGCACAATGGCGTCCCTCCGCAGAGCAAAGCGCAGATCGCAGAGCAACCAAGCGCTCACCTACTCTTCATCAAAATCGTCCCTATCTTGTTTTTCATGAGCATCCTTATTCAAGTATTGCCAGAGGAGATTCTGCTCAGCTACAAGAACATTACGCTTCACCGACAACTGTAAAAAAACACTCAAAGTCTCAACGCGATAATAAAGACAGCGAACGCCGACATACCAATCAGTGAAGCAAATTCCAAAAAAGACCGCTGATATCACTTTTTACCATCTCCGCCACCTCGCTCAGGGTGGGGGCCTCGAAATTGTATTGCCTTCCTTGATAAAACTTATTGGGCGCGGGAAAAGCACCTCCTCTTCCCGAGGTATAGATCCCACCCACTGAACGATTAAGTCGCAACAACTCAGTGCTTATGTGCTTGCTTTTTTTGGAATTCATAAACACTCCATCAGGAAGCTCGTGCTCGAACCAGCAGATAGTGCGAGAATCATCAACTTTTTGCACTGGGACCCAGTACCAATTTATGGCCCGTTCACCCGACCCTCCCGACACTAGTGCCTCCCTTCTGAAAGGCATTGCGTTCAGGTAAGAAAATTCGCTGGCCACACTCCCAAAGCTGGCATTCACGACTTCAATATACAGATCAGTAGCTCGTGAAAAATGAAAATTTAGATAAGCTTTCACAAGCTCCGGTTTTTCAAACATTTGATCCTCATTATCCCAGTGCGGTAGCCACCACCACTCAATAATTTCGCGACCTGCATCCTGAAGACATCTTAAATCTTCTATCAATGAATTAATCGGAAAGGCAATATCACTATGCTGACGAGCCGGCACAACCTCGTTCGCAAAGGGTCGGAGTTGGTCCAGCAAA
Source organism: Pseudomonas sp. PICF6 (assembly GCF_009831705.1). Taxonomy (NCBI): domain Bacteria; kingdom Pseudomonadati; phylum Pseudomonadota; class Gammaproteobacteria; order Pseudomonadales; family Pseudomonadaceae; genus Pseudomonas; species Pseudomonas sp. PICF6. Next base: position 371,096 of record NZ_WUUD01000018.1, read on the forward strand.
TAAGCTAGCGAGTCATCCGGAGTGAATTTTCTAAAACCGAGCGATGCCAGATAACGTATCCGGGAAAGCGAACGTTCATTGGCCAGTAAAACTCCGCCTCGAAAATTTCGTTGCCGGACAATCTCGTTAAGCGCACCTTTTATGTTTAGTGCCGCAGCATACCTACCCCCATTCATATTCAAACGTGAGCGCGTCAGATCAACATCATGAACCATGCGATTATCACTTGGCGAGGTCTGCTTTACGCGCAAAGACAAGCCATCTGACGGCGTGATTTTATATGAAAGCTTCGAAGAGCTCGTTGAATCTATATCACCATGTATCGCAACGTCATCGACCGGAACATGCACATACGCAAGGCTAGACCGGAGTTCGTGACTGATATCCGGAAAGTAGCGAACTTGCATGATATCGACACCACTTAACACTTCATTCAAAAACTCTTGAACATTATCCTGATTCGGCTCACCCGCGGCCTTACAGCTTCGCGCCACGTTTATATATTGGCGTAAGGGAAAAGCATCAATTTTTCCCCATAGACGCTTGCGGCAAGCCGACTCATGCACCAGCGAGATGAGCATGACTGGCAATAATGAGTCAGATTGAATATCCAACGTATCAATACTTTCAAGAAATTCTGCCTGAGGCTTCTTCGCTAATGCTCGAGCATGAAGGTAGTCTCCTAGGGCGTCATGTAAAAAGCCTACGCCAGTACCGGTACTCACGATTATTCCAGCATTGTGAAGGTTGTCAAAGCACTCGCTACCCAGGCCGGCGTCGGTGATAAGTTTCAAAGCCTCTATAGCAGTTAATCGGCGCTTCACACTCGAATCTGCGATCAAAAGCATGGCTTCATTTAAATAAATTTTAGTCGTAGGCGTACTCGTAAAGCCTTCACTCAACTGAGTCAGCCAGTGCTCAAACAGCTCCTCCAAACGACTTGGAAAAGTGCTATTGACCATAAAGAAATTTATTATACGACTCAGTAACAAAGGCACTTCACTTAATGCAGTTAGGAATTTTGGCATCCCAAATGCTGGAAACTCTTTCCCCATGGTTTTCACGACCATATTTTTTTGCTCCTGACTGTCCAGCTTTTCCAGCAAAAGGCAGGGAAGTTCTAGCCGGACTGGCATCGAAGAGCGGGAGAAGATAAAAATCTGGCAGTCGGGATAGTCGCGCGTGAACAAGCGGAGTTGAGAATCTACAGACGAACGCAAGGAATAAGGCACATATTCGTAACCATCGCAAACTAATGTTACACCAAATCGCTGCACGGAAAACCTAACGCTGGCTAGCGATATTTGCGCTTGCTTCGCCTTGATACGCTGACAGATAAAGTCCATCACATCGCAATTCGATTGCGCAAACTCGAACAACGGAAAATCAATAGCGCCGACATGTTCAAAATTATAAAAACTTTTCTCTATTGCCTGTTCCACAAGTTGCTTACACAGTACAGTTTTTCCGTACCCAGAAGGTGCAATGATAAGCGCCCCCTTACTATACGACTCCATCAACGATGTTGACAGTACCACGTCTCCAAGCTCCGCTACCAGTCTTCGGGCAATGGCGCGCTGCTTATTCCTAGACAGTTCTGCAAGTTTGTAATCTTTAAAGTTCAGCTCGGCGGAAATTTTTTTGATTTCCAACACCTCGATCTGTCTTATCAGCGACTGCCTGGATAACAGGTGTTCAAGCCGAGGACGTTGCTCAGCTAGACGCATGACATTGGATTCAAATATTAGAGCGCTCTCATGGGTACGCTGAAGTTGCCAAACTTGCAGATCCACTCCGTTTGTTAGAAGTAACACAGGAGTACGTAACGCAACCGCGTATGATTCGGCTTGATCTTTGGCATCCTCCAGATTTTTTTTTGGCGACTTAGCTTCGATGACCAACAGAGAAGTATCACGATTTTTCGGCAAGCCTGCATAGACAACCATATCTGCTTCAAACGACCGCCCCTTCTTAGTCCCCTTAGTTAAAGACACCGGAACTTTCGGCTGAATATCATCTATCTCGTAACCCAATGTCGCGAGCAAAGGAGCAACCAACCGGTGTTCGACATCCGCCTCATTGGCAAAAGGGCCCAGACTTGAGAGGGACTCCCAAAACCTATCGTAGCCACTCACAGTAAAATCAGCATGCATAAAAAAACCTTACAGATCGTGATGCTTCCGAAAGAAATACAGGGTGGGTTGCGCAAATTTTTCAAACATAGCCAGGAGAACCAAGATGAGAGCGAAAAAAATTATAACGGAAGAAAGCTTCGACACACTGCTCTGGCCAGAGCCTAGGCCCGTATTCCTATAGCATATAAGGCTTACGGCAAATTTAACGCTTCCCCCCACCTAGATACGACAATCAGGATTATGAGTTCGCCCTCGCGTTATACACTGGTTATAACCCTGACATCTGAGCCAGACACGTTCTTAATGTAGGAATAACTTGTCCCGAGGACAGCGAGCTGATCAGCGGAGATCTTTGCTGCTGAAATGGCAGGCTGTACGATCACAAATCTGAAAATCATCTCGTGATCGTGACACTTGTTGCGAAGCAGCTCCAAATCTATTGGGTCCCCCTTGAGGATTCTGTCGAACCCTTTCGGCAGCGATTGCTGGTACCGACCCATCAATCGATTAAAGAGTTTTTCCTCGGTGTGCAGCCACTTTACTGATCGTGATGCCTGGCCGCAGACCTCATAGACATCGCTCACACGAGCTCCAGGTCGAGCCTCGCCATCTTTTTGGGGGCAATACTTGCAGTGGTAAAGGTCGACAAAGATTGCGTCCTTGCTCTCTTTGATTGCCACCAAATCCGCAATCTCACCTGCGCCATCATCGTTAAAAATGAAAGCATAGTCGTCCTCGATTCGGCTGTAGGTGAACCCTTGGACGGTGTCCATGTTACGAGTTGCCCTCATGGACTCGCTGTGGATCTGGGTGGTCCGCCAGTCCCAAGCCTCAATCAGCGCTATAGGAAGCTTCAAGTCCAAGCTATTGGGTGTGTAGAACCGGTAATTGCCCTCGACCATCGAACCGTCCACGGCTAGCAGTACTAAAGGGTTCGCATCCAAGTACTGCTCAAACGAGCTCTCTTCAGCGAAAATAATCTTCACCCTAGGGCAGGACACTTTGTAGCTGTCGTTCAGTAACCGTATCGTGATGCCAGGAAGCTGACACTCCGTGCCATCTGCTGCTATGGCGATGACGGGCACTTCTAGTGTCAGATCGTCGGTCCGCTGAGGTTTGCCAAGCTCGACATCAAGCAGGTTGAAGATCTCACCACTGAACGTCAGCGAAATTTTCTGCTCGTTTTCGATCGCAATGGACTCAGGCCAATCAGCATAGAAGAGTCCCGTTGGCCAGGCTCCCTCAATCTTCTCCGAACGAATCACATCCTTGAGCACTTCAGAAGGATTGATCGTGGCATCGTTGAGTTTCCGTGAGGCGCGCTTGCACCACTCAATCCAGTAAATGATGCTGGAAGAGTTCATCTCCCAGATCTTCCCTTTGTGAGAGCAGCCAACGGTGGTGCGCTGTCCATCTTCATAGCCCGTTGCGAAGATGTTGGACTTTTTCGCCGTGCCGTTCTCGATTTCACTGATGACGGTATTGATGTCCCGCCCGACGTGCATCGTGAATCTCAGATCCTTGCGTGTCCTGGACAGCCCCACGTTCTGCAGCTTCATGAGCTTGATGTCGTGTAGGGTTCGGAAGGTAGGCTCACCGTTGATTCGCCTGGCATCCTTTGCAATCAAATTCAAAAAACGCGTCGCTTGCGACTCATCACCAGAGGAGTGAATGAAGAGCGTCTTGTCGGGCGCGTGGTAGTACGCCAAGTACAGAATCCAGTTCGTGTCCACAATCGCCGAGGTCTGAGCCCATCCGACGGGTGTTTCTCGTCGGGTCACCATGATGATGGTGTCTGAATCGTCGTTGATAGAAAGGAACTGCAGCGGTTCTTTCTTCTGCGAGAAGTGATTCGCTTTCTCTGGCCGCCAATGGTCGCGCTCCACATGGTAGGCGATCGCACTGATCTTGGGGTTTGGGTTCAACCCGAAGATCTCCTCGGAGTCGGCATCATCCGGGAACTGTTCAGTGAACGTCTCTTTTTCGATTTCGCGGGCGATCTTGTCTTGGCTCACATCTCGAATCACGGCGCTCCAGTCGGCACTTTCCTTGTAAAGCACTGCCATCTGGTAATCGACTTTCTGGTTGGCAATGTTTGAGACGAATTTGGCGTCGCCTAGCGTGTCATCAACCCGGGTTAGCCGACCGATGAACTGTAGCGTGACGGCCGGACTGCGATGCTGGTCGTGAATAGCCGCGATTTTCAGCTCTGGCAGGTCGAAGCCTTCGCCGAGCATGTCCACGCAGACGATGATCTTGTACTTCTTCTCGACAATTTCACCCAGCAGCTTGACCCGATTCGGCACCTTGCTGTGGATCAGAATGGGTGAGAGGTCTTCATGCTTTTTGTAGAGCTCAAACAGGGCTTCAGCACGTTTTTGCGATCGTGCGCGTACCATCAGTAGGTGGTTAAAGCCTTGCTCTCGATCGCCTCGCAACAACTCTACCGCCTTATCAGCAACCACTTGGTCAGCCAACTCGAGATTGTATTCGCGCACGGGGTGAAATTCGATCGATTTGAAGTAGCCATCGATCTGCGCATCCTTCAACGGGTAGTTGTAGATAATCTTGCCTTCAAGGGGCTGATTGTCCTCCCTGAAAGGCGTAGCAGTGAACTGCAGGCATGGCTTCTCTTTAAACGCGGTTTTCACCCGCCCCCATGTCATGGCGGCCACATGATGTGTTTCATCGATGATCAGGTGGCTGCAGAGCTCAGCCAAGGCTTGGAGGGACTCTGTGTCGAATCGCTGCAATGCTTGCGGGGTAGCGACAATTACATTCGCCTCGGCAAGCTGTTGGACATCTTCAGCCGACATTCCTGAGCCGATCGCCCTAACCACAGGGTTAAGTACTGTGGCAGAAACAGCACCGATTTCCCGAAGTTTTTTCAGCCCGAGGCATTTTTCGACAAGCTGGGAACGCAAGGCATCTGACGGGACGAGCACCAATGTCCTTGCCAACCGCCCTGCGATAAGCAGACCAAGCATGGTATCGGTCTTGCCGGTACCCGTTGGCATCACGATCGTTGCCGTCGTGGCCGGAGACATCACCAGGTGGCCCAGTGAAGCGTATAGGGCGGCAAGCTGAGGCTTACGCAAGCCCGGCGTATTGGTATCCCGCACTGCCAGGTTGAAGTTGAAGAGGTGTTGCTGCCAGCTTTGATAAACGTCTAAGTACTTCCCTGTAGCATCGGACATTGCATTCACCAAATTGAATGTGAAAATCAGCGCTGATCATTCAGTGGCCACATGCTATCAGTGAACATCATCTCAGGTGTACCCTGAAAAGCAATGCTCAAACGCGCCACGCCCTCTCCCTTCACCAACCGACAATCGACGCCAAACAGTCCAATCTGACCGAAAGCCATCCGAATCCATCTTGGTCTATGTAAGAAGTCGCCATTCGCGATCACTCGTAAAACTGATGCAATTGGGGGCAAAACTGGGGGCATATCTGATATTTTTCTGCCTGAAAATATCGCCCTAGAGCCAAGTCAAAATGTTTTTTGGCGATCCGGAAAGCCTGTAACAGAACTCCACCGAGTTTCGAAAAACGTTTAATACGACTGCACCGCAACGCGGTCCTATTTACACAGGTGTTGAGTGGCCTTAACAGCTTCAGTCGTTGAAACAGTCATGGCGCACTCAACAACGGATTACGCTCTCGACCTCGCAAAATCCTAGGCTAGAGCTCTGATTTCTTCAGACTAAAACCTGTGTGGCATCACACCCTCCACTCCTCTGTAAGGCTCAAACCAATTCGGCTAAAGATGCCGGATTGAAGCCCTTCAGCTCCGCGTAATCGCCATTTTCCACTTTGGCGACCCAATCCTTGTCACTCAGCAGAACACGTCCTACGGCGATCAGATCAAACTCTTCGCGCTCCATACGCTCGACGAGCCGATCCAGGCTCGCAGGGGTTGAGCCCTGGCCGGCGAATGCGTGAGTAACGTCATTGTCCAGCCCGACCGAGCCAACGCTAATGGTTGTCGCTCCAGTGACTTTCTTCGCCCAGCCCGCGCAGTTCAGCCCGTTCTCACCATCAATTTCGGGAAACTCAGGGTCCCAGAAACGTCGCTGCGAACAGTGCAGAACATCAACACCCGCCTCAACCAACGGTAGCAGCCACGCTTCCATTAATGCTGGGGTCTCGGCGAGGCGCACTCCAAAGTCCTGCTGTTTCCACTGGCTGACGCGCATGATGATAGGGAATTCGGGCCCAACGGCATGACGAACGGCAGACACAATCTCAGCGGCAAAGCGCGAGCGCTCTTTGATCGTCGGTCCGCCATAACGATCGGTGCGCTGATTGGTGCCGGCCCAGAAGAACTGATCGATCAAATAACCATGAGCCCCATGGATCTCGACGGTGTCGAAACCCAGTCGTTTAGCATCCGCTGCTGCCTTGGCAAAAGCAGCAACTGCGTCTGCAATATCCTCTTCACTCATTGCCACACCGCGCGGGACGTTTGGCGAGTCGAGGCCAGATGGGCTTTCAACCGGCGCATCAGGCTCCCAGCCGCTGACGTCACGCACAGCACCGGTGTGCCAGAGTTGCGGCCCCATACGGCCACCCGCGTTGTGAACAGAATCAATCACGTTCTTCCATCCAGCTAACGCTGCTTCACCGTGGAAAAAAGGAATGCCGGAACCGTTACGTGAAGCGGGACGATCAACGGCGGTCCCTTCTGACAAGATCAACCCGACCCGCCCCTCAGCCCGCCGCCGGTAGTAGGCGGCGCTCCCGTCACCGGGGATGCCCTCCGGCGAAAATTGCCTCGTCATCGGCGACATGACAATCCGGTTTTTCAGTTCAAGCGATCGGATGGAAAAAGGACGAAATAAGATGCTGGTATCAGGGTTTGACATTGGATGGACTCCGTTTGCTTTTGGAAGCCATATAAGTATATTTTGTAAACCAGATGTCAATTAGGCACTTAGAGTCGCCTAGGTATACATGAGGAAACTTCGATGCTGGAATTAAAGCCGCAATGTTTTTCGTCGGAGTGCCCAAGCCGGGCGCTGTTCGACCAGATCGCAGATAAGTGGTCAATGATGGTTCTGGCGGTGCTGGATGATGGCCCGCACCGTTTTAATGCCATCAAGCGTCGCCTGGAGGGCGTCACTCAGAAGGCACTGACACAGTGCCTGCGGCGGCTGGAGCGAAATGGTCTCGTCTCGCGCAAGGTCATTTCGTTCTCGCCCGTGGCAGTCCAGTATGAGATCACCCAACTGGGTCGAACACTGCAGCAGCCATTTCGCGAATTGCATAAATGGACGCTCGACAAATTGCCTGAAGTTGAAGCGGCCCGGTTGAAGTTTGACGAGGCTGCGGAGGTCAACCTACCAACGCCACATTAAGTGCCTAATTGACTCTAGGTTTATCTGCAACCGCCTGATCAAGTTGGTGATTGGGTCGCTTAATTAGTCGAGCCGCCCACCATTCTCCCGTGCGTGCTTGATGTCTCTCGAGGGTGGAGCTCCGAAACGCCGGGCATATTCGCGACTGAATTGAGCGACACTTTCATAGCCGACCCGCAAGGCGGCCGTGTTCACATCGAGCCTATCGGTCAACATCAGGCTGCGCGCGGCTTGCAGTCGTAACGATTTTTGATACTGGATGGGGCTGGTGCCTGTCAGCTTGCGAAACCGGTGATGCAGGGTAGAGCTGGCCATTCCTGATCGTTCGGCGAGGTCGGCTACGTGCAGCGGCTTGTCGTAGTGATATTTTAGCCATTCAATGGCTCTCACGATGCCCTTGTCTCGGTAACCCTCGCGAGTGACGCTGCGCAACAAATTCCCCGCCTCACTGAGCAGCAGCCTACCGTATATTTCCCGCTTGATAAGGCCGGACATCAAGCCTGCTTCAAGCGGCCGGTCGATCAGCGTGGAGAGTCGAGCGAACGCATCGAGCATCTCACTCGTCGCCACACCGGATACGAAGCCCCGCGCCTCAGTAGTCATTTCCTGCTTTGGCGGTTCCAGGGTCAGGATCACCTCGTTGAGCATGGCAAAATCGAGCTTCAACACAATTGATAAATAAGGGATTTGCTCGGTAGCCGCGGTAACGCGAGCCAGTGTGGGTATATCGACCGAAGTGACAAAAAACGCCCCTTGCTCAAACTCACAGGCTTGCTCGCCGAACGCGATCTCCTTTGCGCCCTGCAGAATGATGGCCACGCAAGGCTCATAAATGCAGTACTTGGGCGTACCTAGTTCGGCCACTCGATAAAAGGCCAAGCCTGGAATCGACGTTGTGCAAACCTCGTTCAACCCAATCTGCAGAGTGACTTTTTCGATAAGCCGCCTGAGTGCCTGGAGGCGTTCGTTGGGCTGAGCGGGTTCGTGCACGCTTGGCGAATGCACATGGCTGAAACGGAACTGCGAGAAGGAACCGCTCGTCATCACATGCGCCCCTATATACGGAATGCTCGAGTTTGCTGAGAGTGCGTGACCAGCACAAGTGCATCGGCAGGATTGTGCAAAAGATACGGCGCATTAGGGTCACCCGGCCAACCCTCGTTGTTCTAATTTCTATTACGAATGCTGGCTTCGATGAGCCCGTGAACCCTCAGTCGTGAAAGGAATGCTGGATGGACAGACGAGATTTTCTTACCTATTCGGCGGCGGGTGCTGTTGCAGCCGCTTTGCTGCCAGCATCGAGTGTCGCAAGTTCACTGGCTACAGCCCCAGCGCCCTCTTCGCTGACAGAACGCGGAAGCGTGATGCCTACGCAAGGGCGGCTCGTGCGCACAGACCTGCCCCTCAATTTGCCCTCGCTTGCCATGAGATACATGACGCCTCAACGCTTTGGTATGGGCGGGACGCAGATTGGCAATATCTTTGCGCCGATCAGCGACGAGCAGGCGGGTTTGGTTCTGCAGGCTGCTTGGGAGGCGGGTGTAAGGCTTTACGACACGTCGCCGTTCTACGGGTTTGGCTTGAGTGAATATCGTCTAGGCCGCTTCCTGCACGACAAAAATCCAGACGATTATGTGGTCTCTACCAAGGTCGGACGCGTATTGACGGCCGCTGGTGGCCTACGTGCGGACCATGCTATCTGGAAGTCGCCGGCGCCCTTCAACTATCGATATGACTACACCGCAGCAGGCACGCGCCGCTCCGTGGAAGACAGCCTGCAGCGTCTGGGGTTACCCCGTATCGATATCGTCTTTATCCATGACCTCTCGCCAGATAACACTGAGCTGGAGAGCGGATGGGAAGCGGCGTATCAAATTGCCCGCACTGGGGCGATGGTTGAGCTTGAAAAGATGCGTAATGAAGGGCTCATCAAGGCATGGGGCTTCGGCGTCAATACACCAAACGCCGTGGTTCAGGCCCTGACCAGTAATGACCCGACGCCCGACATCGTGTTGCTTGCCTGCCAGTACTCCCTCCTCGACCACAGCGATGCGTTGCGCAACACCTTTCCGGCATTGAGAAGTAAGGGCACCAGTGTCGTGGTGGGAACACCTCTGAATGATGGATTTCTGGGAGGGCGCAGCCGATATAACTTCAGCCTGGATCTACCTGCCGGAGCGGTAGAAAAACGCGCGCGGATCATGGCGATTGCCAGCCGACATGGTATCGACATTCATACTGCCGCCCTGCAATTCGCGGCGGCACATCCGCAAGTGTCCGCGATCATCCCGGGGGCGCGTTCGCCGGGGCAGGTAGTTTCCAATGTACAAGCGATGAAGGTCGGTATACCGGCAGCCTTCTGGGAGGAGCTCAAGAGCCAGAGCTTGATCGATGCTCAAGCACCGGTTCCTTCCTGAGGAGTGGCCACGCCCGTGCTACCTGCTGAATAAGAACATTAGCCTAAGGTCGTAATAAATGAAGATGCGAACGTCTCTTATGTTTTTCGGCGGCCTGCTTGCGCTCTCCAGCAGTGGTCATTTACTCGCGGACACACTTGCGCTTAGCGTTCCGTTGCCTGATCCACTCCCACAGCTGAACGTTCTGACACTTCTGGTAGGTATACACCTGCTCGGTATGTGCTTCGGTCTTGGCGGGGCGACGATGCTGGACCTCTGGATCTTGCGGTGGATGCGCAGGGGCAGCCTCCCCGTTGAAATCGGCCGCAACTTTCACTTCATCAGCGACGCGGTCACTGCTGGGTTATGCCTCCTGTGGCTTTCAGGCCTTGGTTTCCTGGCCCTTTACGCGATGGAGTCGCCGGAAAAGTTGGAAAACCCCAAACTCTGGGCGAAGGTCATTGTGGTGATCGTCCTGACCATCAATGGAATAATCATCCACGCATTTGTGTTGCCAGCAGCCCTACGCGACTTGAGTCGCCCCCTGCTCTTTGGAGTCTCCCGCAGCAGAGCCGCCTTATTTCTCGCATCCGGTGCAGTTTCGGGTGTGTCTTGGTACACCGCTTTTGCCTTCGGCATTTTCCGTGAGTTAAACAATACCGTCACATTCACCCTGCTGGTCATCATGTGGCTTACGCTGGTACTAGCCGCCTCTCTCGCCGCAATTCTGCTCTGGTTAAACTCTGCAGCAGGCGCAAGAAAACTTCCTTCGCTCAGCCCTCCGACTTAAAAATAAAGAGTCTCTGTGCATGTTCTCCAAGTTCGTATTCGATTTTGTCGTCGGGGCCAGCACGAGCCTGGCCGCGACATGCCTTCATGGGAATCGGCTCGCCGAAAGAATCAGGCGTTCACATCCACGACGGTGCGCCCGCGAACCTTCCCTTCCAGCACCCGACCGGCGATTGCCGGAACTTCAGCCAGGCCCACGACTTGGGTGGTGCGGGCAAGCTTGTCCACGTCAAGGTCACGCGCCAGTCGTGACCATGCTTGCACGCGGGCACTCTGGGGCGCATTGACAGAGTCGATACCGGCCAGGGTTACGTTACGCAGGATGAACGGCAGCACCGACCCCGGCAGATCTGCCCCCTGGGCCAAACCGAAGGCGGCGACAACCCCTCGGTATTGGGTCTGTGCCAACGCATTGACCAGGGTATGACTACCGACAGAATCGATAACGCCCGCCCAGCGTTCCTTGCCGATCGGGGCGCCTGCCTCGGACAGGGTCCGACGATCGATGACCTGTGCCGCACCGAGCTCGTGCAGGTAGTCGGCTTCCTCTTGCCGCCCGGTCGAGGCGATCACGCGATACCCCAGGCCCGACAACAGCGCGATCGCCACCGAGCCGGCACCGCCACTGGCGCCAGTCACCAGGATATCGCCGCGCTCGGGGCTCAGGCCGCCATGCTCCAACGCCAGCACGCTGAGCATTGCCGTGTAGCCCGCAGTGCCGATGGCCATGGCTTGCTGGGTTGAAAATGCCTTTGGGACCTTCACCAGCCAGTCGCCACTCACCCGTGCTTTCTGCGCGAAGCCACCATGGTGGGTCTGGCTCAGCCCCCAACCGTTGACCAGCACTCGGTCGCCGGCCGCGAAACCGGGATTGCTGGAGGTCTCGACGATACCGGCGAAATCAATGCCTGGGATCAACGGAAACTGACGAATGACCGGCGAACGGCCGCTCAGGGCCAAGGCATCCTTGTAGTTGACGGTCGAGTACTCGATCACTACGGTCACGTCGCCTGGCATCAGGTCCTCGTCCTTGAAGTCGACCAGGTGTGTCGCGATGGCATCGCCGGGTTTGGTGGTGAGCAAAGCCTTGAATGTCATTGTTTTTCTCCGGTTCGGATGAGCGGGTTATCCGAACCCGCTTGTAGATGCATCAGGCAAACTGGTCAGTGTGCCTTTTGAACATCGAGCTGCAGCGACATACGGATGTCTGCATCCAGCATTCGCTCCGGAGCAAAGCATCGCATGAATTGCATCCGGTTGGCGCTGATGGAGGGTTGAGCGGCATCCTCTGCTTGTGAAGAAGATGCCCTCCCATCTAGAACCAGGTTTCCATCTGTATGCCGTATTGCCACACGCCGCCTGCGTTGAAGTCAGACTTGCCGAAGGAATCGGAGGTGCTGTATCTGTCCAGATCCGAGGACCAGTTCATGACGCTGGCGAACACGCGCAGCTCGGGGCGTGTGAGAAGGTCTCCAAAATCAGGTTTGAAGGTCGGGGCGACCGTGAACTTCCAGAAGTTGCCGTCGACTGCATTGCGTTGCAGGTAGCCCTTGGGATCGAGGTCCATGGTTTGCCAGCTCATCTCGTAGGCCATCTCGAAATTGCTGTTGATTTCATTGGCCAGGCGCACGTTCAGTGTCATCCAGCGGTAGTCGTCGCCCTTGACGTACCGGTCCTTGCTCTGTTCGGCCAGTAAACTGGGACCGATGCGCCAGCCGGGGGCGATGGGCGTCTCACCATAGAGCGCCAGACGCAAAGCACGGGCGTCGTCGATCAGTTCGCCGTCCGAGCCGATGTTCTTGACCTCTGCCCCCAGGCCTTGCCCATAGAGCAACGCCGTTTTGAAGAAGCCTTCCCTGCCGAAAAAGTTCTTCTGGTGATTGGCCACCATGCTGTGCAGGCCGGAGTCCGCAGGTGTCAGGCCCGCCTCATTGTTGCGGGGGCCGATGTCGTTCTCTTTAGCGCCAATGGCGTTGAACATCCACTGCCACTGCCCATTGTCGAAGAACTGGTTGGAGGTCAGGATGTAGCTTTCAACATCGGCATTGACGCCGCCGTCACTGAACTCCCCGTAATTTCGCCCGATCAATGAGTAATTCGAGCGCCAGTTCTTGTTCATCTGCACGTCGTAGATGCCACCGCCGGTGCCAGCCAGGTAGATGACGTCCGAGTCCAGCCAGTGGATATCGAAATTGTCCCGGTCAAACCGCTTGCCTGCCCAGAGAGTGGAATTCTCAAACACCGAGTTCCCCTTGAACGCCGCGATGTGATCCAGTTCGGTAAACACCTGGCGCACGTTCAGGTTGCTTTCGTCGGCCGTCCAGTCGTTGGAGCTTTCTACGCCATCGGCAATGGACACGGTGAATTTTGAGCGGGTGCCGTTCTGCGCGTATTGCTCTTTCGACAGGTCGATCCGCATATAGGTGTCGTCCTCGTTCCCGAGTCGCCCCACGGCACCGCCGACGGAACCGGCCGGGGTGGTATAAGGGCCGCCACGACCACCACCCAGACCGTCATTGACCAGCAACCCCGAGCGGGCGTACCCCTTGAAGCTGAATCCGTCTGTGAGGGATGCGCCACTGTCTTGTTTTTCCAGGCTTTGTTGCCGGGCTTCGAGTTTTGCCAGCCGCGTGTCCAGCGTCGGCGTGGCAACGTTTGCAGTGGATGCCACCGGTTGGAGCGCGGGAGCGGCGAGTTTGAGTTGTTGCAGTTCCCTGGCCAGGGCCTGGGTTTGCTGTTCGGCAGCCGCGGCGCGTTTTTCCGCGGCGCTGGCACGGGCCTCGAACGCAGCCATGCGTTCTTCCAGCGTCGCAGCGTGAGAGGTGGCCGCCGCGGTGCCGAGCACGCCTGCGAGAAGCCAGCTTGATGCTTTCTGCATGTGGATTTCCCTGTTTGTTTTTATTTTTGTGTTCCCGCAATGGTCTTTTTCCTTCGGCTTTTGAATTGTCAAAAACCGTGAAAAAAAGGATGCCTCATCGCCAATACGCTGCTACATTTGGCGATGTTAACGTTAACTTTTCTAAAAACAAAAATAAAGAGGGCTTTATGAAACAGCTCAAATTGCTCCTTCCTGCTGCGCTGCTCGGCCTTTGTGTCGGGCTTCCATCCCTCTCGACTGCCGCCAATCTGACGATCTCCTGCGGTGCCGTAGGTGCTGAATTGCAGCTGTGCAAGGAGGCTGTCGAAGCGTGGTCGAAGCAGACCGGCAACAGCGTCGAAGTGGTTTCCACGCCTAACTCGGCCACCGAAAGGTTGTCGTTCTACCAACAAATCCTGAGTGCCCGATCCAGCGACATCGACATCATTCAAATCGATATGGTATGGCCGGGGATGCTGGCCAACCATCTGATGGACCTGCGCGAGGTGCTCCCTGCCAACGCGACCGAGGGCTATTTCCAGGCCCAGGTGGATAACGCCACGGTGAACGGCCGGCTGGTGACGATGCCCTGGTTCACCGATTCGGGGCTGCTGTATTACCGCAAGGACTTGCTCGAGAAGTACCACAAACAGGTGCCGCAGACCTGGGAGCAAATGACTGCAACCGCCCGGGAAGTCCAACAGGCTGAGCGCAGCGCCGGGAACGCCAATGCCTGGGGGTACGTCTTTCAGGGCCGCGCCTATGAAGGCCTGACGTGTAATGCACTGGAGTGGATCAGCAGCCAGCCGCAAGGTGGGTTGGTCAACCCACAGGGTGACATCGTGGTCAACAGTCCTGCCGCAAGAACCGCGCTGACGTTGGCCAAGAGCTGGGTAGGAGACATCTCCCCACGTGGCGTACTCAACTACACCGAGGAAGAAGGACGAGGTGTATTCCAGTCGGGCAATGCGCTGTTCATGCGTAACTGGCCGTATGTCTGGGCCCTGGTACAAAGCCCGGACAGTGTCGTAAAAGACAAGGTCGGCGTGGCGCCCCTGCCCCGCGGTGGCGAGACCGGCACCCACGCCTCCACCCTGGGTGGCTGGGGCCTGGCGGTGTCGCGTTACAGCGCCAATCCAAAGCTTGCCGCGCAGCTGGTGAGCTACCTGAGCAGTGCTCAGCAGCAGAAACATCGTGCCCTAGTCGGCGCCTATAACCCGGTGATCGAGTCACTTTATCAAGACCCCGAGCTGCTCGCGGCGATGCCTTATTACAGTCAACTGCGCAGCATTCTCAAGGATGGGGTCATGCGCCCCGCCTCGATTACCGCCGATCGCTATCCACGTGTCTCCAATGCCTTCTTCGATCAAGTGCATGGCGTGCTGGCCGGCGAGGTGCCGGTCGATCAGGCGCTGGCGGAGCTGGAAAGCGAACTGACACGCATCAAGCGCCGGAACTGGTAAGCCACAAGGAAGGAAATTCACCATGTCTGTCTCCACTACCCTGGCGTCCGGTGACGAGCTGATGCCCGCTCTGGAAACGCCGGTACAACGCCGCCGGGTTCGCGCCGCCTGGCTGTTCCTGACTCCGATGCTGCTGTGTCTGGCCCTGGTGGCGGCCTGGCCGCTGCTGCGTACATTCTGGTTCAGCCTGACCGACGCCAGCCTGGCGGACACCGGTGACGCAAGTTTTATCGGCCTGAGCAATTATCTGCTGCACAGCAGCACCGGTTGGTCGGGCATCCTGGTCGATCCACAATGGTGGAACGCGGTGCGCAACACCCTGCATTTCACTGTGGTCTCAGTGGGGTTGGAAATGGTGCTGGGGCTGTTGGTGGCGCTGCTGCTGAACGTCAAGTTCACCGGGCGCGCCTTGGTGCGGGCATTGATTCTGATTCCCTGGGCGATCCCCACCATTGTCTCGGCGAAAATCTGGTCTTGGATGCTCAACGACCAGTTCGGCATCATCAATCATCTGATGCTGGGCGCCGGCCTGATTGACGCGCCGCTGGCCTGGACGGCAGACGCCGACTTGTCGATGTGGGCCGTGATCATCGTCGACGTCTGGAAGACCGTCCCGTTCGTCACGCTGCTGATGCTGGCGGCCTTGCAGATGTTGCCGGGCGATTGCTACGAAGCCGCCCGCGTCGATGGCATTCACCCGCTGAAGGTGTTCTGGCGAGTCACCCTGCCGCTGCTGATGCCTGCGCTGCTGGTGGCGGCGATTTTCCGCATCCTCGATTCGTTGCGGGTGTTTGACGTCATCTATGTGCTGACCTCCAACTCGTCGAGCACCATGAGCATGTCGGTGTACGCCCGCCAGCATCTGATGGAGTTTCAGGACGTCGGCTACGGCAGCGCGGCCTCGACCTTGCTGTTTCTGGTCGTCGCAGTCATCGCCATGATTTATCTGTACCTCGGACGCCGTCAAATGGAGGTTCGCTCATGAGCCCGCGCCTACTGAAAAAAGCGCTGTTGCGCGTCGGATTCTGGTGCCTGATCGCGATTTTGCTGCTGTATGCGGTGTTCCCTTTCTACTACGCCATCGTGACGTCGCTGAAGCCGTCCAGTGCCTTGTTCCAGGTGAGCTACTGGGTCGACAACCCCGACTTCTCCAACTATGCCGCCGTGCTCCACCAGGCCTCGTTCCTGCGGGCAATCGGTAACTCGCTGGTGGTTGCCCTGAGTGTGGTCGCGCTGGCGCTGTTCCTCAGCCTGACCGCCGCCTATGCCTTGGGCCGGGTGAAGTTTCGTGGACGCGGCGCGGTGTTGATAATGGTTCTGGGCGTGTCGATGTTTCCCCAGGTCGCGGTGCTGTCAGGGCTGTTCGAGGTGATCCGTGCCCTGGGCCTGTACAACACGCCCTGGGCGCTGATCCTGAGCTACACGATCTTCACCCTGCCCTTCACCGTCTGGGTGCTGACCACGTTCATGGGCCAACTGCCCCATGAGCTGGAGGAGGCGGCGATCATGGACGGTGCTTCGCCCTGGGTCACCCTGACCCGCGTGTTATTGCCGCTGCTCTGGCCTGCGCTGGTCACCACCGGCCTGCTGGCTTTCATTGCTGCGTGGAACGAGTTCCTGTTTGCCCTGACCTTCACCCTCACCGACACGCAGCGCACGGTGCCGGTAGCCATCGCCCTGATTTCCGGCGGCAGCTCCCATGAGTTGCCTTGGGGGCTGTTGATGGCCGCTTCGGTGCTGGTCACCGTCCCACTGGTGATTCTGGTGCTGATCTTCCAGCGCCGAATCGTTTCCGGTCTCACTACCGGTGCGTTAAAGGGTTGATGCCCAACAAAGACAAGGAACAGCATCGTGATCAAGTTGAAGCTAGACAACGTGAACAAACAATTGGGCGGCATGCGCATTCTTCGCGACGTCAGCCTGGAAATCGCCGCCGGTGAATTCGTGGTGTTCGTCGGCCCCTCGGGCTGCGGAAAATCCACCCTGCTGCGACTGATCGCCGGGCTGGATTCCATCTGCGCCGGCGACCTGTTGATCGACGGGCGCCGGGTCAATGACCTGGAGCCGCGCGAGCGTGGCGTCGGCATGGTGTTTCAGTCCTATGCGCTCTACCCGCACATGAGCGTCTACGACAACATCAGTTTTGGTCTCAAGTTGGCCAAGACCGAAAAGACCAGCCTGCGCGAGCGCGTGCTGAAAACCGCGCAAATACTGCAGTTGGACAAACTGCTGCAACGCAAACCCAAGGAATTATCGGGTGGCCAACGTCAGCGGGTGGCCATGGGCAGGGCTATGGCACGGGAACCGGACATCTTGTTGTTCGATGAGCCGCTGTCCAATCTGGACGCCTCTTTGCGGGTGCAAATGCGCAACGAAATCGCCAGGCTACATGCCCGACTGGGCACGACCATGATCTACGTGACCCACGATCAGGTTGAGGCGATGACCCTGGCCGACAAGATTGTCGTGCTCAATGGCGGACGTATCGAGCAGGTTGGCTCGCCGCGAGAACTCTACGAACGCCCGGCGACTCGTTTTGTCGCCGGTTTCCTCGGCTCGCCAAGGATGAACTTTCTTGCAGCGTTCCTGCATACGCCAGGCGCAAGCAGCCTGGTGGAAAGCCTGGTATTGGGCAGGACCACCCTGCCCTTTGACAGCTCAAGCCTGGCGGCGAACAGCCAACTGAGCCTGGGGATTCGACCGGAACATGTAGCACTCAAGGCGGCACAGGGCACAGCCGGCATCGCCGTGATCGGGGTCGAATACCTGGGCAGCGAAACCTATGTGCACCTCGATACCGGTCAGGATGAGCCGATGATCTGTCGCTGTGAGGTCCACGCCGGGTGGCGAGTGGGTGATCGGGTCGAACTGCAGGTAGAGATCGACAATCTGCACCTGTTCGATGCCGACGGCACGGCCTTGAGGCGCCACCCACAATCCCTCGAAACCCCGTTGGATGACATTGCCCAGCGCTCGGTACGAGCAGGCGCCCTATGACCGTGTGTGTGAATCCCATGAACGCTCCAATGTCCGCGACCCTTGAGCTTGCACAACAGGCGCTGAGCGCCGGCCTGTCTCGCGTCACCGATGACTATCGCCCCGACTATCATCTTGCCCCGCCCGCAGGCTGGATGAACGACCCTAACGGAGTGGTGTACTTTCGCGGCGAGTATCACGTGTTTTATCAACATCACCCCTTCGACGCGAAATGGGGCCCGATGTATTGGGGGCATGCCAAGAGTGCTGACCTGGTCCATTGGCAGCACCTGCCCATCGCACTGGCGCCAGGCGATGACTTTGACCGCGACGGGTGTTTTTCCGGCAGTGCGGTGGTGTGTGGCGACACGTTGGCGTTGATCTACACCGGGCACACCTGGCTGGGGGAAGTGGGTGACGAACGCCAGATTCGCCAGGTCCAGTGTCTTGCCACCAGCGTCGACGGCGTCCGGTTCGTCAAGCAGGGTGTCGTCATCGAGACCGCACCGCAAGACACGATCATGCATTTTCGTGATCCCAAGGTCTGGAAGGACAACGACTATTGGTACCTGATTGCCGGCGCACGCCTGGGCGATACGCCTTTACTCCCCTTGTACCGCTCCATCGATCTGCGCGCCTGGGAGTTCCTTGACTATGTAGCCCGCGGCAACGAGGGCGATGGCTATATGTGGGAGTGCCCGGACCTGTTTCGCCTCGATGGGCGCGACGTGCTGCTGTACTCCCCCCAGGGCATGCGCCCCGAGGGTTACGAGCGGCTCAACAAGTACCAGACCGGTTATCGCGTGGGGCAACTCGACAGCCAATGGCACTTCAGCGGCGACCCGTTTATCGAGCTGGATAACGGCCATGACTTCTATGCTGCGCAAACGCTGGTGGCTGCTGACGGTCGGCGCCTGGTGTGGGCGTGGCTCGACATGTGGGAAAGTCCGATGCCGAGCCAGGCCCATCACTGGTGCGGCATGCTCGGCCTACCCCGGGAACTGCAGTTGCATGCCGACCGCCTCAGGGTGTTTCCGGCCCGGGAACTGACCGCTTTACGCAAGGCACCGCTGCCGCACACCTCTGCGTGGGTTGGACCGGGCTACGAATGGGTGCCACAGGT
Organism: Pseudomonas sp. PICF6; assembly: GCF_009831705.1. Lineage (NCBI taxonomy): Bacteria > Pseudomonadati > Pseudomonadota > Gammaproteobacteria > Pseudomonadales > Pseudomonadaceae > Pseudomonas > Pseudomonas sp. PICF6. The sequence goes on from NZ_WUUD01000018.1 coordinate 390,195, forward strand.
CAATGGCGACAGGCTCGAGCTCCATGTGCATCTGGATTTGCTCGGCTGTGCCGAAGGTCACCTGGGTATCGCCTTGCGTTGCAGTGCTGAGGGCGACGAACAAACCCTGCTCTATTACGACGCTTCGCTGCAGCGCCTGGTACTGGATCGCAGTCGTTCGGGCGCGCAGGTGAGCGGTCAGCGCAGCGTGGCGATAGACCACGCCCAGAAGTCCTTGCACCTGCGGGTGTTTCTGGATCGTTCGTCCATCGAGGTGTTTGAGCAAGACGGCCGCTTCAGCCTCAGCAGCCGCGTCTATCCGCGGCCCGACAGCCTGGGGGTAAAACTATTGGCAAGCGGGGCTGGCGGACGCGTCTCCATTGGTAATGCATGGCCGCTGGCTTCCGCATGGCTATGAGCAATGTCATTCGAGTCGCGACAAGCCCGGAGCCTGTGTCATGATTCGGCGTCAACCTGACTGGCCGCACCTCGCATGACTTCAGTGAAAGACGTTGCACAGCTGGCCGGCGTGTCCCTGATGACGGTTTCTCGAGCGCTCAACAATCCGGAAAAACTGAGCCCCGAAACCCTTCAGCGGGTGCGTCGCGCCATTGACGAACTGCAATTCGTACCGAGCCTTTCGGCGCGCAGGATGCGCGGGGACAATCTCCAGGCGCGAACCATCGGTGTGTTCGCACTGGATACCGCGACCACACCTTTCGCAGTCGAGCTGCTGCTGTCCATCGAGCAGACCGCGCAGCAAGCCGGTTGGAATGTGTTTATCCTCAACCTGTTGAGCAACCCGCCCACCGAGCAGAACATCGACCTGATGATGTCGCACCGTCCCGACGGGTTGATCTTCAGTGCCATGGGATTGCGCCAGGTGAGCATCCCCGAGCGCCTGAAAAGCAAACCCCTGGTACTCGCCAATTGCCTGGCCGATGACACTCGCCTGGTCAGCTATGTGCCCGACGATGAAACGGGGCAGCATCGAGCGGTGCATCACGCCTTGAGCCAAGGCTATCGGCGCCCTCTGTGTATCAATCTGCCAAAACAGAGCCTTGCCTGGAGCCTGCGACAAGAAGGTTTGCAACGTGCCTGCCAGGCCTTTGGGCTGGCGCCTGAAGCACTTCTGCAATACGACCTTTCCGATCACGATGCCTACGATGAAACCGCAGCCATTCTCGACCGGCACATCATCGAGGGGCGACCGCAGTTCGACATTCTGATCTGCGGCAACGACCGTATCGCCTTCTGTGCCTATCAGTTGTTGTTGGGCCGTGGCCTGAAGATTCCCAGCGATGTTGCGGTGCTCGGCTATGACAACATGATCGGCATCGCCGAGCTGTTCATTCCGCCACTGACCACGGTCCAACTGCCATACTACGAGATCGGTCGCAGGGCTGCCCGGCACCTGATCGAGAACCTCGAGGTGTCGGGCGCCCAGCCAGTAGATTGCCCATTGGTAGTCAGGGCGTCGCTGTAAGCCGAGTCTGTAGTGGGCACGCTCTGAGCTGTCTCAAAGCGTGCGGACACTGCTTTATCAAGCAATCAGATCGTTGGCACTGAAGGTATTGACGCCCAGTAGCTGGATTTCGAAATCCGCATCCAGATTGTCGTTGATGTTGCCGTAAAGCACCTGATCGACGAAGCGCAATTGCCCCGCGCTCGTGAAGTCGTTCGAGTCGATGAAGCTGAACCCGTTGATTGGCGTGGTCAGGAAATCGGCAGCCAGTTTCGATAGGTCAATCTTATCGCCCAGAATGCTGCTGAAGTCGGTAATGACGTCGCGAGCGCTTCCCTTACCCAGTTCATCCAACGCACTGAAAACAAATCGATCGGCTCCAGTGCCGCCAGTGAGCGTGTCACTGCCAATGCCGCCGATCAGCGTGTCATCGCCTGCGCCGCCGTTGAGTTTATCGTTGCCTGCTCCACCGTTCAGCACATTGTTGCCAAAGTTGCCAATCAGCACGTTACCCAACGTGTTGCCGTTGCCATTGAGGTGGGCGCTGCC
>NZ_WUUD01000018.1:392197-392302 GCF_009831705.1 Pseudomonas sp. PICF6
CGCCGCCGTTGAGTTTATCGTTGCCTGCTCCACCGTTCAGCACGTTGTTGTTTTTGTTGCCGTTCAGCACGTTGCCCAGGGCGTTGCCGGTACCATTGAGGTGGG
>NZ_WUUD01000019.1:89-3844 GCF_009831705.1 Pseudomonas sp. PICF6
GCAGGGCCGACATCCATCTCGACATCGACACCCAATCGCGCCGCCATTTCCTTGCGCCCACTGGTCGTCAACCCCAGCGCCCGGCTATCCAGGTCCTGAATCACCCATTTGCGCTTGATCGCCACTTGCAGCAACGCCGCGCCCAAGGCGCCCCCCAGGTGCGGACGGCGCATGCTCCAGTCCAGGCATGGACAGGCAAATCGGCGTCGCTGACCGGCAAGCGCCTGGACATCAATGCCCAGCCCTTGGAACAGCGCCTCGCCGGAGTCACTCAGGCGATACCCTTTGCCTTCCACATCCACCAGCCATCCAGCTTCAAGCATCCGATCATGCATGCGCACCGCCAGCGTGCCGGCCATGTGGTCGTAGCAGGTGCGGGCGAATTGCAGGCGATCCGGGGCGCGCGCGGTGAAGGTCGGGGCGGCGTTCTGGCCGATCACCATCAACGCTTCCAGCGCCTGGGCAACCCGCTTATCCGCCAGGCTGTAATAGCGATGTCGGCCCTGGACGTACAAACGCACCAAGGCCAGTTCCTTGAGCTTCGCCAAATGGCTGCTAGCGGTAGAGGCACTGACATCGGCGATGCTCGCCAACTCCGTGCTGGTTCGGGCATGGCCGTCCATCAACGCGCACAGCATTCGGGTGCGGGCCGGTTCGGCAATGGCCGCGGCGACCTGGGACACCCCAAGGTCATGTTGCTCTGCATTCATATTTCGCCCCCCGACGAATCGAGCCATGGCAGGACTTCAGATAGTAGCAACACTTTCAATCGTCGCGGGTCAGCACTTCCAGCAGCTCGATTTCGAAAATCAGATTGGCGCCCGGCTTGATGTGAGCGCCCATGGACCGTTCACCATAGGCCAGATTCGCCGGCACCCACAGCTTGCGTTTGCCGCCGACCTTCATGCCCATCAGGCCGACGTCCCAGCCCTTGATCACTCGACCGGTGCCAATCACGCATTGAAAAGGTTTGCCTCGACTGTAGGACGAATCGAATTCGGTGCCGTCTTCCAGCGTGCCACGGTATTGGGTGGTGATCAGCGCGCCTTTGACTACGCTTTTGCCGTCGCCCTGCTCCAGGTCGATGATGTGCAGTTCTTCGCTCATGGGCTACTCCCGTGTGGTTCAGGCGCGGGTTTTCGCAGAAATCCGCGTGTCTGGCAAACTTTTGTGTGCTGGGTGCACAAGGGAACCGCAGCGGTCGCTTCGGTTCACATGGGTATCGACCCTGTATTTCAGATAAGGATGTTCTGATGATCGACTTTCGCCCGCTCCACGGCTTCATTCCTCCCTATATCCTCAACCGAATCATCGCCCACGGTTCCGAACATCAACGCTCCAGCGCCCTCGGCACCCTGACCCACGTACGCAATCTGCGGCACAACCCCGGTCCGCCGCACACCCCGCCCGCCGCCGCAGCGCTGCCCAGGCCCGGCAAGCCCGGCCAACCCCAGCGCAGCGTGCATGACGCACAAAACACCATGGAACTGCCCGGCCAGCCGGTACGCCTCGAAGGCCAGGCCGCCACTGGCGACCCGGCCGTGGACGAGGCCTACGATGCCCTCGGCGCCACCTACGATTTTTTCTGGAAAGTGCTGGGGCGCGACTCCATCGACAACAAAGGTTTCGCCTTGGTGGGTAGCGTGCATTACGGCCAGGACTACGAAAACGCCTTCTGGAACGGCGCGCAGATGGTGTTCGGCGACGGCGACGGGGAAATCTTCCAGCGTTTCACCCGCTCCCTCGACGTGGTGGCCCACGAGTTGGCCCATGGCGTGACCGAAAGCGAAGCCGGATTGATCTACGCCAACCAGTCTGGGGCGTTGAACGAGTCCATGTCCGATGTATTCGGGGTGCTGGTCAAGCAGTTCGTCCTCGAACAGACCGCCGACCAGGCCGACTGGCTGATCGGCGCCGACCTGCTCACTGACAAGATCAACGGTGACGGCCTGCGCAGCATGTCCAACCCCGGCACGGCCTACGATGACCCGCTGCTGGGCAAGGACCCGCAACCGGCGCACATGCGTGAATTCGTCATCACCCGCGAGGACAACGGCGGCGTGCACATCAATTCCGGCATTCCCAACCGCGCCTTCTATCTGGCGGCCACCACGCTGGGCGGATTTGCCTGGGAAAAGGCCGGCCGGATCTGGTATGAAACCTTGTGCGACAGAAGACTGGCCAACGACGCCTCCTTCAGCGACTTCGCCCGCTTGACCGTCGAGCACGCCCGCCAGCGCTTCGGCATCCGGGAAGTGCAAGCGGTGCAGAACGGCTGGGCTCAGGTTGGCGTCGATTTAACCGAGGAGCACTGATGAAACCCCTTCCAAACCTCGATGATCACGCCGTGGTGCGGCTGTCCCGCCAGGGCGGCGTGGCGGCGATGCCCGGCTTGACTCGCCCTCGGGAAATCGATTTCTCCCAGTGCGATCTCGACCAGCGCACGCGTATCTGTTCGGTACTGGAAGGGTGTCTGCCGCTGGACTCGGCGGCACCGGGGCGTGGCGACCAGCGTTTTTTCCGGATCGAGGTGCGCTATCGCGCTAACGACCAGGACGACGAAATGGTGCTGCAGGTGCCTGAAGACCAGGCACCCGGCGAGCTGGTTCGCCTGTGGGACAAAGGCGAAGTGAGCTCAAAGGACTAGCGTGTGGCGGGGGTGATTTTCAGAATGCGGCCGGAGGCAATCACCACCATCACGTATTTGTCATGGATCTGCACCCATTGCGCGCCTTCCTCGGGTGCTTCGAGCCCCTTCTCCTTCCAGTTTTTAATGGCCTTGTCCGAGCGCTGATATTCAGACGGCGTCCGGTCGGCCTCCACCAACCGGCGCCCATTGTTGGGTGAATGTTCCACCGCATCTCCGGTGGCCTCGACCGCTTGCGCCACAGGGCCAAGGGCTCCGAGACCGGCGATCAGGACCAGGCTGGCGATCAGGGTAGGCTTGCGCATAAAAACTCCAGTGATTTCAAGAATACTGAAATCTCCGACTTCAACGGCGGCGAATCATTCCTTTTACTGTAGCGACGAATCCGTCGCCGACTGTACGGGGCGGTGATGCCGACAACCGGCGTAGGCTGGCAAAAAAGCCATTTATAAAAACCGGGGCTCGCCATGCACATCGCCATTCTGACCTTCGACGGCTTCAACGAACTGGACTCACTGATTGCCTACGGCATGCTCAGCCGTATTTCCCTGATCGGCGATAAGGAGTGGCGCGTGAGCATCGCTTCACCTACCCCGCGCGTCACGTCCATGAATGGTTTGACCATCGACGCCCAGATCGACCTGGAGCAGGCCTGCAAGGCCGACGCCGTGTTGTTTGGCAGCGGCATGAAGACCCGGGAAGTGGCCGACAACCCGGCCATCATGAGCCGGCTGCGCCTGGACCCGACGCGCCAGTTGCTCGGTTCCCAATGCTCCGGCACATTCCTGCTGGCACGCCTGGGGCTGCTCGGCCAGGCACCGGCCTGCACCGACACCACCAGTAAACCATGGGTCGTGGCGGCGGGTGTCAACGTGGTCAACCAGGCGTTTCACGCCAATGGCAATATCGCCACCGCCGGTGGCTGTTTCTCCGCCCAGTACCTGTCGGCCTGGGTGCTGGCGCGGCTCAAGGGCCTGGAGACCGCGCGGGAAGTGCTGCATTACTTTGCCCCGGTGGGCGAGAAAGAGGCCTATGTGGAACGAGGGTTGGGGCATATCCGCCAGTATGTGAGTGAAGTGGCGCAAGTCTGAGGCGATGCCCCTGTGGC
>NZ_WUUD01000019.1:3854-56191 GCF_009831705.1 Pseudomonas sp. PICF6
CCCGCTGGACTGTTGCGCAGCCCGACGGGAGCAAGCTCCCTCGCCACGGGCCGGACTACACATTGGCAGCCACATCCCCTATAAAGTCCAACACACCTCACCGCACGGATCCCGCCATGAGCAACGCCACCACCTCATCCCCTGCCCTCAAGGAAATCTTCAACGCCACACGCCTTGAGTACATCGCCAGTGAAATGAGCGCGGTGTATCCGGCTTTCGATAGCCGGGCGTTCCTGGACATGGCCAATGACGGGCTGAGCGAGTTGTCGGTGATGCAACGCATGGCGCGAGTCAGTGAGTGCCTGCATGCAGTTCTGCCCTTGGAGTACGAGGCGTCGCTGGATGTGCTGCGGGACCTGGCGCCCCGACTCAACAGCATGTTTGTCAGCATGTTCCTGCCCCACTACGTGGCGTCCTACGGCCGGCACAGCTTCGACCTGTCCCTGGATGCGCTCAAGTATTTCACCCGGTTCGGCTCCTCGGAGTTCGCCGTGCGGCATTTCCTGCGCGATGACCTGGCGCGCACCCTCAAGGCCATGCACGACTGGGCGCACGATCCCAACGAACACGTCCGTCGCCTGGCCAGCGAAGGCAGTCGACCGCGCTTGCCCTGGTCGTTCCACCTGGAGCCGATCCAGGCCAACCCCGACCTCGCCGCCGCGATCCTTGAGGCCCTCAAGGCCGACAACAGTCTGTATGTACGCAAGTCCGTGGCCAACCATCTCAACGACATCACCAAGCAGCACCCTGATTGGGTGCTGGACCGGATCGAAGGCTGGCCCCTGCAAGATCGCCATACCGCATGGATCGCCCGCCATGCTTTGCGCAGCCTGATCAAACAAGGCAATTCGCGGGCACTGGCGGTTATCGGCGTCGGCGGCAAGGCGCACATCCAGGTGCTGGACTTACAGGTCACGCCGGCGGTGATTCGTCTCGGCGAACCGATTACCTTGTCGTTCAAGGTGCAATCAACCCTCGAGCAGAACCAGCGCCTGGTGATCGACTATGCCATCGACTACGTGAAAGCCTCGGGCGGCACCTCGGCCAAAGTCTTCAAGCTCAAGACCTTCGACCTGCCTGCCCTTGAGTGCGTCAGCCTCAGCCGTTCCCAGCATATTCGCGAACTGACCACCCGCCGACACTACGCGGGCCGGCATGCGGTGCATCTGCTGGTCAATGGCGAACGGCTGGGCAGCACGGCGTTCGACATCGTTCCCTGAGCGGCCGCTCAGGCCAGCGCCAGCCGTTGTGCCTTGCGAATGTCGTGCAGGAAGCGCTCGGCCGGCAGCGGGTGGCCCAGCAGGTAACCTTGCAGCGAATCGCACCCCAATTGAGTCAGGAAATCCTGCTGCATGTCGGTCTCCACCCCTTCGGCAACAATCCGCAGCCCCAGGGCCTGGCCGAGGGCGACGATGGCCGAGACAATCGCCGCATCATCACTGTCGTGCTCCAGGTCGCGGACGAAACCGCGATCGATCTTCAGCTCGTTGGCCGGCAACCGCTTGAGGTACATCAGGCTCGAATAACCGGTGCCAAAGTCGTCGATGGACAAATCCACGCCCATGTCCGAGAGCTGCTGCAGCACGGTCATGCTTGCATCGGCATCGCTCATCGCCGTGGTTTCGGTGATTTCCAAGGTCAGGCTGTTGGCTGGCAGATGATGAATTTCCAGCGCCGTGGCGACGCTCTGCACCAGGCCCACGTGGCAGAACTGCAAGGCCGACAGGTTCACCGCGATGCGCCAGTCGGTGTAGCCAAGCACGTACCATTCGCGCATCTGGCGGCAGGCCTCGTTCAACACCCATTCCCCGATGGGAATGATCAGCCCGGTCTTTTCCGCAAGGTCGATGAAAGTATCGGGCATCAACAGGCCCTGGTTTGGATGCGTCCAGCGCAACAAGGCTTCGGCCCCCACCGGACGGCCGTTGGCAGCGTCGAACTTGGGCTGGTAATGGAGGCTGAACTGGCGTTGCTCGACGGCGATGCGCAGGTCTTGCAGCAGTTGCAGTTGCTTGCGGGCGTTGCTGTTCATTGAGGCATCGAAAAAGCTGTAGCCATTCTTGCCGGCGCCCTTGGCGTGGTACATCGCCGCGTCGGCATTCATCAGCAGCTCTTCGGCGCTCTGGCCGTTGCCTGGATAAAGCGCGATGCCGACACTGGCGGATATCTGCAGGTCATGATCGGCCACCCGGAATGTGCGACCGATCAGCCCGACCTGGCGGGCCGCCAGGCGCAACGCATCGTCAGGCTCGGCCAGTTGCACCAGCAGCACGAACTCATCACCGCCGATCCGCGCCAGGGTGTCCTGGCTGCGCAAGTCTTCCCGCAGGCGCAGGGCCACGTCGCGCAGCAACAGGTCGCCCATGTGATGGCCGAAAGCATCGTTGACCGGTTTGAAGCCATCCAGGTCGATGAACATCAAGGCGAAACAGCCGCCCTGCTCATGCACCCGATGCATGGCCTGACCGATACGATCGGCCAGCAGCACGCGGTTGGGCAATTCGGTGAGGGGGTCGTGCAGGGCCAGTTGCGTCAGCTCACGGTTGGCCAGGGTCAGCGATTGGGCCAGCTCTGCGGTCCGGGCCTCCAGGCGCGCATCGAGAATCGACGTGAGCAAGGCGATGGCCAGTACCGCCAACGTGGTGATCAGCACCAGATTGTCCAGACCCTTGCCACTCAAGCCGTCCAGAGCACCGCAAAAGCTACCGTCGCTGAAGCGCGCTGCGGCCATGCCGGTGTAATGCATGCCAACAATAGCCAGGCCCATCACGACAGCAGCGCCGGCGCGGGCCAAACGTACATGGGGGATGTTCTGGCGCAGGCGAAAGGCGATCCACAACGCGGCCGCCGAAGCGCCGACCGCAATCACCAGCGAAGCCCCGAACAACGAGGGGTCATAATCAATACCCGGCTGCATCCGCAGCGCCGCCATGCCGGTGTAATGCATGGCGCTGATGCCGGCGCCCATGATCAACGCGCCGAAAGCCAGTTGCCACGCCGGCAATTGCGGTTGACTGACCAACCACAGGGCAAAACCGCAGGACAGGATGGCGATCAGCAGCGACAAGGCGGTGATCGATACATCGTAGCCAAGCTCCACCGGCAAGGTGAACGCCAGCATGCCGATAAAATGCATGGACCAGACCCCGACGCCCATTGCCAGGGAACCGCCGGCCATCCACCAATGCGCCGCGCGCCCCTGGGTGGTCGCGATGCGGCCGGTCATGTCCAGCGCGGTGTAGGACGCCAGTACCGCAACAAATAGGGAAATTGAAACAAGGGCCGGGGAGTAACTGCCGATGAGCATGGTTTTTTCTCGTGACTGGAAAGCCGAACTGCTTCCATGCCCGGTTGAAAGGCGGCGATTGTACTCAATTGCGGTACGGGCGTACCGACCAAATATCAAAAAGCCATCAACCCTGGAATATTTGCGACGAAGGACATCTTGTCTCCGGATGACTGAAGGCACCTGCGTCACAGGCCGTTCGGCTAAGCTGTGGTGGGCCATATTTCAGGAGACCCATCCATGATCGCCCCAACCACCGCGTTAGTGGTAATAGACGTTCAGAACGACTTCATCCCCGGAGGCCAATTAGCCGTACCGGGGGGTGACGAAATCGTGCCATTGATCAACCGCCTGGGTCGTTCATTCAGGCAGGTCATCCTCGCCCAGGACTGGCATCCGGCCGGGCATGCTTCGTTTGCCTCCAGCCATCCGGACAAGCAACCGTTCGACCTCATTCAACTGCCCTATGGCGAACAGAAACTGTGGCCCGACCACTGCATACAGGGCACCCAAGGCGCCGCGCTGCACCCGGCCCTGGACCTGCCGCACGTGCAACTGATCATTCGCAAGGGCTGCAACCCGGACATCGACAGCTATTCGGCCTTCATGGAAGCCGACCGCCAGACACCCACCGGCCTGACGGGCTACCTCAAGGAGCGCGGCATCGACACGGTGTACATGGTGGGGCTGGCGCTGGATTTCTGCGTGATGTTCTCGGCGCTGGATGCCCGGGCGGCGGGGTTCAACGCGCTTGTGGTGCTCGACGCCTGTCGGGGCATTGATATCGACGGTTCGATGGAGGCGGCAATCCGGCGGATGCAGCAAGCGGGTGTGGCGCTGATTGAATCGAGCGCAATAAACGCCTGACCCCTCCCCCAGCCTCACCGCGTTGGCAACCACAAGCGCAATCGCGCCCCACCCAGCGGCGAAGCTTGCGCCGTCAGCGTACCGCCCTGGGCTTGCAGGGCGCGACGGCTGATGGCCAGGCCCAGGCCAAAACCACCCGTGGCGCGGTCGCGGCTGCGGTCCAAGCGATAGAACGGTTCGAACACACGCTCGCGCTCGCTGTCAGGAATACCGATACCGTCGTCGTCGACCCAGATCTCGCAGCCCTGGACGCCGACCAGCACGCCGACCTGGATCCGCTTTTCGCAATAACGCATGGCGTTGCGTAACAGATTCTGCAACGCCCGGGCCGTCAGGCGCGGGTCCAGCACGAAACGCTCCAGCGTGCCGTGCAGCAGCACATCGATCACCACATCCGGCGCCGCCAGGTCCTCGTCGACACTGCCCAGGATACTGTCGATGAACTCGTCCAGCGCCACCTCCACGCGTTCGGGCAGAAGCTCGGGGTTCTGCAGACGGCTGTAAGACAGCAGTTCCAGCACCAACTCATCCAGCTCGCGGATGTGTGCCACCAACCCTTGCAGCCGTTCGCGACTGGCCGGCGGCAGGTCATCGGACAGCGCCAGGGCCAGGCCGAAATCGAGGCGGGTCAATGGCGTGCGCAATTCATGGGACACTGCATTGAGCAGATCGCGCTGCTGGTTGAGCAAGCGCTCGATGTCGCCGGCCATTGTGTCGAACACGTGGGCCAGGCTGCCGATGTTCGAGCTGGAGCCAATCTGCGTACGTTCGCTCAAATGGCCTTTGCCGAAGCGTTCAGCCGTGCGTTTGAGCCGTTCCAGATCGCGCCAATGCGGCCGCAACCAAAGCAGCAGGCAAGCCAGCATCGTCGCACCGATCAACACGTTGATGCTCCAGTACAGCCAACTGACCTCGGTCGGGTCCGGGGGCACAATCATCTTGACCGCCGTGCGCTCATCCAGCGGCGCGGCCGCCAAGGTTCGCCAGGCCCATTCGCCCAGGCGCACCACGTTCTCGCCGCGCTGCAGACGCGCCTGCTCGTCGGCGCTGAAACCCTCATCCTCGATGGCCGCCAGTTCGATGCGCAGCGGCTCGAATTCCTTGTCCATCTGTGCCGCCAGTGCCGGCCACTGCTCGCTGGGCACGTTATGGAACTGCCGGACCATCAAGGTTTGCAGGCCACGGGAATAATCGAGGTTGTAGTTCAGGAAGCGCTCATGAAACAGCCGCACCACCAGCTCCGGCATCAGATAGATCGCGGCGCTGTAGGACACGATGGTGACCAGGTAAAGGCGAATCAGCAGCTTCCACATCGACTCAGCATTCCCACTCGGAACGGCTGAACAGATAACCCTTGCCCCACACGGTCTTGATCTTGCGGGCTTCGCCGGCGTTGTCGTCGAACTTGCGCCGCAGCTTGGAGATCGCCACGTCCACCGAGCGGTCGGTGCCGTTGAACTCGATGCCGCGCAGACGCTGCAGAATCTGGTCGCGGCTCAGCACCTCGCCGCAATGCCGGGCCAGTACCACCAGCAGGTTGTATTCGCCGCTGGACAGCTCCACCGCTTGCCCGCGCCAGGTCACGGTGCGTTCGGACAGGTCGATGCACAGGTTGCCCATGAGAATGCGATCGTTGACCGTCTGCGGCTCGGTAAGGCTGCTGCGGCGCAACAAGGTCCGAACGCGTGCCAGCAGGACCCGGGGTTCACAGGGCTTGCTGACGTAGTCATCGGCGCCCATTTCCAGGCCCAACACCTGATCATGGCTGTCGTCCCGGGCGGTGAGCATCAGAATCGGCAGGGTCGCCGAATCGGCCCGCAACAAGCGGCAGACCTGCAAGCCGTCCAGCCCCGGCAGCATCAGATCGAGGATCACCAGGTCCGGCGGATCGACCCGCGCCCGTTCCCGCACATGATCGCCACGGCTGAGCACACTGACCCTGTAGCCGTTGCGCTCCAGGTAGCTGGCGATCAGTTCAGAGAGGGCGGTGTCGTCTTCCACCAGGAGGATGTTGGGCATGGTGTTTCCAGAGTGCTGGGGCGCCTGGCGGATCGCCTTCGCGAGCAAGCCCCTCCCACAATGTTCATGTAAACCTCTGTGGGAGCGGGCTTGCTCGCGAAGGCGACATAACAGGCACCAAGGAATCAAGCTGCCAAGGATATACGCCCTCACCCACCCACGAGCAAACCCCTTACACAATTTCACACAGCACCTACAAAGCTTTACCGATGCGCCCCCTTCCCCCCCTAGCATGCAACGTTCACTGTCGGAGAAGCACCATGCCAAAGAACTCCCTCGCCACTCCAGGGCACAAGCACATTTAAGAGTCAGCCCGCCTGAGAGCCACTCAAAAAATCATAAATAAAAGTGCTTGTAAACTGTCAGGAATGACAGTTTACAAGCCTTTAAAAAACGCGTTCTCTAGAGTTCATCCAGCATTAGGGTCAACACGGCCTTTGGACACCTTAGTTCTAGCAACGGAGACCGAATCCATGAATGCTGCCACTTATCAATTGAGCTTTGCTCCCGGCAACTATGTCACCGCGTCAGCTTTCTCCACCAATGGTAAAGACTTCCCCGAGTTTGTCGCCACCTCTCGGCTGATCGAAAAGAAAAAGGCAGGTATCACGCGAACGGAAGCCGTGGTGATTACCGCCATTGATCGGGAAGAAAAAAAGACGAGGGCGACAATCACTTCCACTCGTGAGCTCATTATCATCATTCCGGCAAATTTCGAGCCGGGTAGCTATGAGTTGAAAACACGGGATGATGTGGGCTTCAGCCTCAAGGAGTCCACCACTATTTACGAAGGTATTTCCGGCAGCATTGAATTGGTACCGGCCTCGGAGGGGAACGTAAGGGGCAACTTCAATGTTGATCTAGAACTGCCGGGAACCAATGGACAAACCATGCTGCTCAAAGGCCAGTTCCAGGTGCTCAAGGCTTGATAGTTCGCTGCCAACACCACGTAAAAAGGGAAGCCGAAGCTTCCCTTTTTTACATGACTCAGAATGAGTAGTGAGCGCCCAGATTGAAACCGATGTCCTTGGTGACATTGTCACCTTTGCTGGTATCGAGTTCGGCATGCACCTGCCAACGATCACTCAATGTCCATGAGGCTCCCGCCGCCACTTCGAACCGGGTACCGGACAAGTCGTTGTTGAACTTGTTGTTGTTGACTCGAACTTCGTTGTGCTTGGCGAACTCCTGGACCACCGCGGTGCGAATATGCGGTTGCAGTACGCTGCCATCGTCCAGGGTCATACCCCGTCCCAGTGTCACACCCACTTTGCCCAGCATGGATCGCGTGGTGTCGGCGTCCGCCTTCAAACCATTATCGAGGTTGAAATCCTTGCCCTGCACTGTCGCCATCTGCCACTGAGTAAACGGCTCCACATAGTAGCCATCCTTGATATCGATGTATTTACCAAACTCCACCGACGCACTGGCCCCCAGGTTGTTGTAGCCGCCCTTGGTCCTGGTGCCATCGCTCATCGTCACCTTGGCGTCGTTACGGAAATGGTTGAGCTTGGCGACGGTATCCAGGTAGTAACCGCTATCACCCAGCCAAGTGCCGTACATACCCAGGGAGGTGCTGTCGATTTCGCCTGAGCTGCCACGGCTCAAATCGAGGTTCGACTTGCTGTAACCGGCGAATACACCCAGCAACACACGTTCGCCCGCGATCTGCACCGGGGTATCGACCCCCAGGGAGATGCCGTGTTGATTCTGACTGTAGCCGTTGCCGTAAGCGTTGGTGGTGACGCTGTATCGGTTACCGAACGAACGAATCCAGCCACCCGTCTGGCCGCCATTGACCCGCAGATCGCCCATCCGGGTGTTCAACAACGCCATCTCGCCATAGATCACTGTGGGCGCAGTACCGAAGATGGCCATGACCGAACGGGTCGGTGTGCTGATCACATCCTTATCAGGTTGCAGATACCAGTCATCTCCGTTCTTCACCAAGCGGTAGGTATAAGCGCCGACATCCACGCGATCATTGACCAGATCGTACTGGGCGCCTGAGGCGACACTCTGCACCACCTTGATCGAGTCATCATTGACCGGATCAAGACCGGTGCTGGCGACCAACAACTGATGATTGCCGGTAGCGCTGCCCGTGATATTCAGCAGGTCACTGATGCCCTGATTGAAGTCGGTGCCTATTTCGAACCTGCCATTACCCGCCAGATTGGCCACGTCCAGTTGGAAATATTGCTGATTGCTCCCCAGCCGAACGGTCCCGCCAGAGTTGAGCGTAAGATTGCTCACCGCCTGGCTGTCGGTCATCTGCCACAACGCCTGATTGCTGATGGCGAAATTGGATACGCCACTTACCAAGCCGGTCAGGCTGGCGCCGTTATCCAAGGTCAGATTGGACACGCTGTCGGCAGCGCCCATTACATCACCGACCATTACGCTGCGGTTGTTGATCGAGACATTGGCGACATCTTGCAAGTTGCCGGTGAGCGTAGAGGCGTTGTTGATCACCACGCTCGAGGCGCCGAGGACATTACCCGTCATACTCGCCTGATTGTTGAGGGTCGCACTGGTGACGTTTTGCATATCACCGGTCAACGCCGCCGCGTTTTGCAGGACGACGTTACCCGAACCACCCTCATCCACCACGATATTACCGGCCAAGGTACTGTTGTCGACGAGTAAATCAGCCGCGGCACCGGTACGCACTTCCAGCAACGTACCGTTCCCGCCGATCAGGGTTGAACCGTTGCGGACCTCGATGTTGGCCACACCTGGAATATTGGCCGGACTGTAGCCGACGACAATGGCCGAACCGCTTTGACCTTCTACCTGGGTACTGTCCAGCACGATCGACGACTGGATGACCGTTGACGCGTTGGCATCGGTGCCCACGATCAACCCGTTCAGGCCACCAGTGATCGTGCTGCCGCTGGCGGACAGCGCTCCCTCATGCAGACGTATCCCGAAACTGTTGGCGCCGGTGCCCTCCACCGTGGAGTCCTGAACAGTCAGGTCGCTGAAACGGTTGCCAGCGAGCCCTCCCACCAAGCCTCGGACCACACTGTTGTTACCCAAGGTGACCTGCGAGCCGCCAGCACTGTTGATATTACGTGCGGCTAATATGCCAATTCCCTGAGCACTGGTCACCGTGGAGTTATTCAACGTCGCACTGGCGTTGGTCAGCGCAATGCCCTGGGTCAGGCCATTCACTCCGTCAGGGGTGACCGTGGAGTTGGTCAGGTTAACCGTGGCACCCGCAACGCCGGTGATGCCTAAGGTCGAGGCCCCCGAGCCTGTTAACGTGGCGCCGATTTCAACGGTCCAGGTTTCCACCGGGGTATTAACGTCAATAGCCTGACTTTGCCCAGCGGGAACAGTGCCAGCTTGGGCCAGCGATGGATTGATCAGCAGCGGCATGAACAACAAGGCCGACACGCTGGTAGCTGTCTTGCGATAGGAAAATACAGACTTAGACGACATATTAATGAGTCCTACAAGATGACATTCCTTCAGGAACGAATGTCCGACTCAATGAGCGCGAGCCGGAATAAAAAACGGTCGCCAGACTAGTGTTTATCTATTCATCGCTATGTAGGATAAATCCGCATATGCATACGACTTTTCCCATTTAAATGTGGGATCTCTACTTCTGAATCTACGGAATCTCGCTTCAACAGTTAAAGACGACAACAACTGTCGTCATTAACTGTTTGTATCTGCAGCGAGATCAAGTTGTAGTTGAAGCCACATCAAGGCGTCTCTGGACGCTCCACTTCGCAATACACGAGGCTGGAGTTCAGGAGGGACACGCGTAGGGTGGCCGCTGATTCGATACCATTGACCGTGTAAGCGATATGGGCATATCTAAAGGGAGGGCGTACCCCTGCTCCTGGGCTCGGCAACTGGATCTCGCGTATTTTGGCGTAGTCATCCAGCCTGAAGTCCAGGTCGCCGGTCGGCGGCATGACCGCTGAATCCGTAATGCGAGTATTGGGAATGGCCGGCGCCCCCACTGCGTCGGTTTCGCGCCCTTCGAATACCAATGCCACCGTGGCACCCGATGGAATATTGGGGTCTCGCCGGATGCGGATTCGCAGATTGCGTGGCATATAGGGAGGCATGGGGCCATCAGGCACCGCCGGATGGTTGAGGCTCGGGCAATTGATCAAGGTCTCGATTCGTTCCGGCACCACCGAACCGTTTGCACCTCTGTATGCCGATACGACAACTTGTGGGGCGGGCAAGTTGATGACGATAGCCGTTACATCGACTTTGGTCGTTGGCGTCTGTTTCATCACGTTGTCACTGCCGGGGTATTCGATGGTGATGTAGGCCTCACGGGCGTTGCCACCAGCCACCGTGCCGTTCCCCTCAGCCAGAATCGTTCCCCAAGGCAATGGTGTCGTGACCGTTGTAGCACCTACCCGGACAGGCACTGGGCCGCCAACCTGTTTGCCTTGATAGTAGAACTTGACGATTTCACGGCCTGTGACGGGCCGATTGGTGTCAGTCCAAACGGGCCAGTTCATGGCGGCGCCCAAACCTGCCTGATCAGGCCCCAAGGTATTGGGAGGGGGGGGAGTGGTGCCTGCGCCTTGAACCACTACCGGATCTATGTTGGGGTTCTCCGGATCTGGCACATTGGGGTTTTCCGGTCCGGCATAGGAAAAGTCGATCGTCGCGTATTGCATGGGCGCCGAAACCGGATTGAGGGGAATGGTAGAGCGACTCAGTTCATACCAGTACTCAATCTGGGTTTCACTGTCTTTATTCTCGTCCCCGAAGAGTGGGGCCAAGGTTGCATAGTCCAGGTTGAACCTCAATGTCCCAGGCGTTGGAGGATCAGGTATGGCTTGTTCCGGCACCGGAGTGAGATCGTAGGCCGATTGGATATAGGGAATGATTCGATCACCGGCAAGGGCGTTAAGCGGATGGTCGATTTCCATAATGGCCCGAGTGGGCGGCGCTACCGTCGAGAAGCTAATAGGCACGTTACCATTGGTCACCGGAATCCTTGGAACACTGAGAATGGGTGCAGGCGCCTTGACCCGATTGAACACAAAGATGATGTCTGAGTTGTTACTGATATTGCCCGGCAGGTCGATGAGGTTGTAGGCATAATAATATGCTCCCTCGGCCAGCCCGGCCAGAAAAGTGCGCGGAATATTGATGATCCCAGTGGCAGGCAAAGGACCGCTAAAAGCCGGAGTTTCAGCTTGCATTAGGCTGAAGTCTGCTTCAGTCGAGATATAGAAATTGACCGTATCATTCAGCGGTTCGAACTTTGTATAGGCATTGGGGATAGTGAAGTCCAAGCCGTTGGCATTGGCGGGGTCACTCAGCCATGCGTCGTCAATGTTTTCGGGATGCGTAGCGCCCAAGGTTAACTGTGCGGGCCGGGGGCCCGTCCCGTTACCTTGGCCTGGCTGCCCTTGGTACGGCGCGGTCAAATCAACGAGGACGTCGGTAAATGGGCTCGATGTGTCTCTGTTACCGTCATCGTCTTCCAGAACAAACGCCATTTCGTACGCGGCGTAATCACCAGCGATATCGAATACATCGACCAGGCTATCGACCGGTACATCAAACTCTATCGGGAACGTCCAGACATCTCCTGCCTCATCGGCCCTTATTTTTTCTGCAACTATATAGGTGGTAACATAGGGGTCGGGGTCAGCGACTTCACCTCGTGGAAATAAATGAAGGGTTATCCTTGCCCCCCCTCTTACTTTATCGTCGATGTCCGCAAGCTCAACTTTGAGCCGTCGATCTGTCTTGAGCTGTTGATAGGTGAGCCGGCCATCCGCCAATTGACCGACAATCACTGGAGATTCGGCAAATACACCACCACCTGACTTAACCTGTGTGTTCATGTTTGTAGACTCCATCGATGATTGATTCATTGAATTGCCAACTTCATGAAACGCTGAGGCGCCCTCGGTATCTGAACCCAACCCCGCCACGCTACCTGGGCCACAGGGACGCGCCTCGCCCGGGATGATTCGATCGATCTTTACCAACCCAGGTGGTGATTTTCCCAATGCGTTGCCGTTTCGATACAGCATGTAACTGGCCAAAGCCGATGCATTGCGTTCCATCGGCTTTATGTACTGTTCATATTTATCGCTGCCCAATACGAAATCGAATCCCTGCGTGGACGTGGCCTCTTCCTGGGTCAATAACTTAGGCAAGCGCAGCGCTGTACCCGGGATCGGGCCTACACCATTGAGCATGGTAAAACCCTCCCAATTCAGGACGCACTCATCATCCTTGGCGAACCGTCCTGGTTGAGCGGGAACATGAACGAATATGCTTTCCCATAACTTCGGCTGCGAAGAGCAATTGAGATAGCCCCATAACGTAGCGCTGGGAAAATCTGGTTCGGCGAGATTCACAGGAGTAGGCCGTTTGACAATGAACACTTGCGGGGAGGATGTATCCTCGTTTCCATCATCCCCCGTCGTCACCCGATAACGCAGGCGAATATCCCCCTCTATTTGAAGATATTGCGGCGGCAATAGAACAAAATCCGGAAAGACCACCGGCACAGGAAAGAAGTTGCTGTAGAACCGTATTTCAATCGGGGAACCCGGCGGCACCACCCACACTTCCAGCAAGTCACTTTTACCGGTTGTCTGGGACGGAGCCTCCCACTCCGGAATGAATAGTTTCGCGCCCACGATGGAAGCTTCTGGCGGAAGCACGCTGTCTGCGCCGACCCCTTCAATACTCAAAGGTCTTGCCAGGACACCGATATTTCTTCCACTTTTACTTGACGAAGACATTCACAATTCTCCAAAGCCTGGATTGATCTGGCCTGGAGAAATTAGATGCGGATTTGCCGGTGACGCCTACTGTCAGATCTGACAGGTCTGACGGCCGTTCGTCGGACTGATCACCGTGGCCGCCTTTTGCCAGAGAAGACAATCAAGCTTGGGCTTGCTCCAGTGTTCCCGCCGCGCAACGGGTGATCCGATGGCAGGCCTCCTTGAGTTGTGGCTGGCCAACCACCAGGCCAATCCGTATATGCCCCGCCGCGCTCGCCCCGAACGCCTCGCCCGCCAGCACCGCCACACCAAAGCCGTCCAGCAGCCGCTCGGCAAATGCCTGGGCACCGAGGCCGGTCGGGCGTACGTCGACCATCACGAACATGCCGCCATCGGGCCGCACAGGCTTGAGACCGGGACAGCCATCAAGCATGGCGCACACCAGGTCCCGACGCTGGCGATACTCCTCGTGCATCTGCGCCACTTCAGGCAAGTCCTGCTCCAGTGCCACCTGGGCCGCCCGCTGGACGAAATCCGGCAGACCGAACAGCATGCACAACGACAGGTTGGCCAGATGTTCGGCCAGCGGTTCGGGACCGATCACCCAGCCGATGCGCCAACCGGTCATGGCGTGGGATTTGGACAGGCTGTTGATCGTCGCGGTGCGCTCGGCCATGCCCGGCAGGCTGGCCGGGCTGATGTGTTCGCCTTCGTACAGCAGGTCGCTGTAGACCTCATCGCTGATCAGCCACAGATCATGTTCGATGCACAACTGCGCCAATGCTTGCCAGGTGGACAGCGGCAGGCTGGCGCCGGATGGGTTGTTCGGGCTGTTGAGCAGCATCGCCCGGGTACGGGGGGTAATCAGCCGGGCGACGTCGGCCGGGTCAACCCGAAAAGCGTTTTCCGGGCGCACCGCCACCGGCAGCACTTTCGCTCCGCAGGCACCAAATACGGCTTCGTAAGTGACATACATCGGTTCTGCGATGATCACTTCATCACCGGGGTTGAGCAGACATTGCGCAACCGCATAGACCCCACACTGCGCCCCCGGCAACACGGTGACATGCCCGGCGCCTACCGGCTGGCCACAACGCTGGCGATGGCGCCGAGCAATGCTGGCGCGCAGGGTGTGCAAGCCGCGCACGTCCGAATAATGCGTGTCTCCGGCGCGCAGGCTGGTCACAGCGGCGTCGATGATGGCGCGAGGGGTGTCGAAATCCGGGTCGCCCACCGATAACAGCAATACATCCATGCCCTGCTCACGCATGGCCAATGCCCGGTCGTGAATCTGCCACGCGGCGGCGCCGTCGCCGGTGATGCGGCGGGTCAAATCTGAAAAGCGCATGTACCACTCCTGTTTTGCGCGAAGTCCAGCCTCAACCCTATCTCAAATTCAACGCCGTGGGAGCAAAGCTTGCTCGCGATACGGGCGACTCGATTCCTGGGAGACCGCAACGCCTGTATCGCGGGCAAGCCTTGCTCCCACTGGTCTATCGGGCGGCCACTCGCCAAAGCCGGGCGATGTCCCGGGCTCGCTCAGTCAGCAGGCGTGGCGCGTCGCCACAGGCCTCCTGCAGGGTCATCGGCCCGCTGACCAGGGCAAAGGCTGCTTCGATGCCGTGCTCATACAGCGCCTGATAACCCTCCCCCAGCGTGCCGGCGATGACCACCACCGGTACGCCATGCTGGCGGGCGATGCGCGCCACGCCAAAGGGGGTCTTGCCACGCAAGGTCTGGGCGTCGAAACGGCCTTCGCCGGTGATCACCAGGTCAGCGCCGTTGATCGCCTCGGCCAACCCGGTCAACTGGGCGACGACGTCCACGCCGGTGCGAAATTGCGCGCCCAGGAACGCCTTGGCGGCGAACCCCAGCCCTCCGGCGGCGCCGCTGCCCGGTTCGTCGCGTACATCCTTGTTCAACGCCTGGGCACAGTGTTCAGCGAAATGCCCCAGCGCCTGGTCCAGTTGCTGTACCTGCTCAGGGGATGCCCCTTTCTGCGGGCCGAAAATCGCTGAAGCGCCGTGAGGTCCGCACAACGGGTTATCGACATCGGCGGCAATCTCGAAACTGACCTGGGCCAAGCGCGGGTCCATCTTGCTCAAATCGATGCGAGCCAGTTCGGCCAAAGCCAGGCCACCGGGTGGAAGCGGTCGGTTGTGTTCATCCAGCAGCGCCACGCCCAGGGCCTGCATCGCGCCGGCACCGCCGTCGTTGGTGGCGCTGCCGCCGATGGCCAGGATCACGCGCCCGGCGCCTTCGTCCAGGACGGCGCGAATCAGCTCGCCGGTGCCGTAGGTACTGCTGGAACAGGCATCACGTTGCCCAGGAGGTACCAGCTGCAAGCCGCTGGCCTCGGCCATTTCAATGATCGCGGTGTGGCTGTCGGGCAACCAGCCCCAACGCGCTTCGACGCTGGCCCCCAACGGACCTCTCACCCAACTGCGCCGCCACTGCCCGTTGCAGGCCGCCAGCACCGACTCCACCGTGCCCTCCCCGCCGTCGGCCATCGGGCACTTGATCAACTGTGCATCCGGCCAGACCTGGGCCAGGCCTTGGGCGACAGCATCGGCCACGCCCTGGGCGCTCAGGCTGTCCTTGAACGAGTCGGGGGCGATGACTATTTTCATACTTATTCTCCGGTTCCAGTGCACGGCACGGCATGCCAGTTGAGCGCAGTTGTTCAAGTTCACGCAATCGGGTTGCCATCGACACGGTTGTCGAGGCTGATGGCCTCATCGCGAGCAGGCTCGCTCCCACAGGGATCCGGGCTAGCTGAAACCTGTGGCCCAGGCAGATCAGTGTGGGAGCGAGCCTGCTCGCGATAGCGGTCTGCCTGTCAAATCTCTATCGAGTGCGTGGGTTGTTGTCGGGAGTGTAAGGGGTCGAGCGTGGCCTGCGATCTTTTCGTTTGCCACGCCCGGTTGTTCTGGGGTTTGATTGGGCCTTTCCCATCGATAAAAGGACCTTGTCATGAGCTACCGCACGCTAGGCCATTCCGGGTTGCAAGTCTCGACATTGACTCTGGGCACCATGATGTTCGGCGAACAGACCAGCACCGAGGATTCGCTGCGGATCATCGACAAGGCCTGGGACCAGGGCATCAATTTCATCGACACCGCAGACGTCTACACCAACGGTCGTTCCGAAGAGATCGTCGGCGAGGCGATTGCCAGTCACCGTCATGAATGGGTGCTGGCCACCAAGGTCGGCTTCGGCCCACCAGATGGTGTCCCCAACCGCAGCGGCCTGAGTCGCAAGCACATTTTCAATGGCATCGAGGCCAGCCTGACGCGCCTGGGCACCGATTACCTGGACATCTATTACCTGCACCGCGAAGACCACAACACCCCACTTGAGGTCACGGTGTCGGCCATCGGTGACTTGATTCGTCAGGGCAAGATCCGCTACTGGGGCCTGTCGAACTACCGTGGCTGGCGCATCGCCGAGGTGATTCGAATCGCCGATCGCCTGGGCATCGACCGGCCGGTAATCAGCCAACCGCTGTACAACATCGTCAATCGCCAGGCCGAAACCGAGCAGATCACCGCCGCGCAGAACTATGGCCTCGGCGTGGTGCCTTTCAGCCCCCTCGCCCGCGGGGTGCTCAGTGGCAAGTACGCACCGGACGTGGCACCGGACGCCAACAGTCGCGCCGGTCGCCAGGACAAACGCATCCTGGAAACCGAATGGCGGGTCGAGTCCCTGCGCATCGCCCAACAGATCCAGCAATACACCCAGGAACGCGGCGTGGGCATTGTCGAGTTCGCCATTGCCTGGGTGCTGAACAACCGCGCCGTCACCTCGGCCATCGTCGGACCGCGCACCGAGGAACAATGGGATGGCTACACCAAGGCGCAGTCGGTGACGATCACGGCCGAAGATGAAGCCTTCATCGATTCGCTGGTGACACCGGGGCATGCCTCGACGCCAGGCTTCAATGACGTGGGCCACTTCGTACCGGGGCGGGTGGCGCGTACGTCATAACTTCGTCGACTCCGACGAGCACTGTGGGAGCATGGATTGCCCGCGATGGCCGCGCTGCGGTTCAAGAGCTGAACCGCGTTATCGTTCATCGCGGGCAAGCCTTGCTCCCACAGGCCATGCGCCACAGATAAATTTTCCAGTCACAAGTCCGGGTGTCGATGACCGCCCTCAAGAGAATTACCGTGTCCAAAGGCATCGTTCTATCGGTCTCGGCCTCTGTGCTGTTCGCCGTCATGTATTACTACACCTCCCTGCTCTCGCCGCTGACCGGCGTGGAAATCTTCGGTTGGCGCATGCTGCTGACGATGCCCTGCATGACGGTGTTCATGCTGGTGGCAAAGGAGTGGAACCTGGTAACGGCGCTCGGTCGGCGCCTGATCGCCGCGCCGCGTCTGTTGATCGGTGCCATGGCGTCTTCGGCGTTGATGGGCGCGCAGCTGTGGCTGTTCATGTGGGCACCCCTCAACGGCTACAGCCTGGACGTGTCGCTGGGGTATTTTTTGTTGCCGCTGTCGATGGTTCTGACCGGGCGCCTCGTCTACGGCGAGCGCCTGTCCTACCTGCAGAAAATCGCCGTGTTCTTCGCCACCCTCGGCGTGGTCAACGAGTTGTACCAGGTGGGTGGGTTTTCCTGGGCAACACTGTTGGTGGTGGTGGGTTATCCGATCTACTTCATCCTGCGCAAACGCCTGGGGACTGACAACCTGGGCGGGTTGTGGCTGGACATGACCCTGATGCTGCCGCTGGCGCTCTGGTTCGTACAAAGCGGGGAGCAGGGTTTCGCTGTTTTCGACCAGTACCCTTGGCTGTCGCTGCTGATCCCGTTGCTCGGGGTGATCAGTGCTTCGGCGCTGGTGGCCTACATCGTTGCCAGCCGGTTGCTGCCGTTCAGCCTGTTCGGGCTGTTGAGCTATGTCGAACCGGTGTTGCTGCTGGGCGTTGCCCTGCTGCTGGGAGAAAGCATCCAGGCCAGTGAATGGCTGACCTACATTCCCATCTGGCTGGCCGTGGCAGTGCTGGTGTTCGAAGGATTCAAGCATCTGATGCGCCAGCGACGCCGGACCTGAAACTTACACGGACCTTGTGGGAGCGAGCCTGCTCGCGATATCGGCTGCACATTCAACATTGATGTATCTGAAAGGTCGCGATCGCGAGCAGGCTCGCTCCCACATTGGGATCTGCTGGCCAATAAAAAACCCGTACGGCAGTTACGCCGCACGGGTTGTCTGTTGCCTCAGCCGTCACTCAGTAGCCAACACACCACGCCGCACCTGGTCACGCTCGATGGACTCGAACAACGCCTTGAAGTTGCCTTCGCCGAAGCCATCGTCGCCCTTGCGCTGGATGAACTCGAAGAACACCGGCCCCATCAGGGTTTCCGAGAAAATCTGCAACAGCAGACGCTTGTCGCCCTGTTCGGAAGCGCCGTCCAGCAAAATGCCCCGCGCTTGCAGTTCATCCACCGGCTCGCCGTGGTTCGGCAGGCGGCCTTCGAGCATTTCGTAGTAGGTGTCCGGCGGCGCGGTCATGAAGCGCATGCCGATGCTTTTAAGCTGGTCCCAGGTCTTGATCAGGTCGTCGGTCAGGAAGGCCACGTGCTGGATGCCTTCACCGTTGAACTGCATCAGAAACTCTTCGATCTGCCCGGCGCCCTTGGACGACTCCTCGTTCAGCGGGATGCGGATCATGCCATCCGGGGCGGTCATGGCCTTGGAGGTCAGGCCGGTGTATTCGCCCTTGATGTCGAAGTAACGGATCTCGCGGAAGTTGAACAGCTTCTCGTAGAAGCCGGCCCAATAGGCCATTCGCCCGCGATACACGTTGTGGGTCAGGTGGTCGATGATTTTCAGGCCCGCGCCCACCGGGTTGCGGTCAACGCCTTCGAGGAACACGAAGTCGATGTCGTAGATGGAGCTGCCTTCACCAAAACGGTCGATCAGGTACAGCGGCGCGCCGCCGATGCCTTTGATTGCCGGCAGGTTCAGCTCCATCGGACCGGTTTCGATGTGAATCGGCTGGGCGCCGAGTTCCAGGGCGCGCTTGTAGGCCTGTTGCGAATCCTTGACCCGGAATGCCATGCCGCACACCGACGGCCCATGTTCGGCGGCGAAGTACGAGGCCACGCTGTGGGGCTCGTTGTTGAGGATCAGGTTGATCGCGCCCTGGCGATACAGGTGCACGTCCTTGGAGCGGTGGCTGGCCACTTTGGTGAAGCCCATGATCTCGAAGATCGGCTCCAGGGTATTGGGTGTGGGGGATGCGAATTCGATGAATTCAAAGCCCATCAGGCCCATCGGGTTTTCGTATAGATCTGCCATGTTGGCGCCTCATCATGCTTATCAATTAACGGAGCGTTAGTTGCCGGCCATGCTGAGGGCACGCGGTGGCGCGCAGGAAATGCCGCGAACGGTGCGGGCGAGGAAATCGCCGTAGATCAGTTGAAACCCGAATATCTTCATTGTCGACCCAAGGCTCTTGCGGGCGAGGCTTCTGCTGCCAGAAGACGTTTATTCTTATATGCGTAACTCGATTCTACACAGCGTAACCATGTTTGTCCGCCTTCGGTATCAAATCGTCTTTTGCGGCGACCGCGCAAGGGGTTTGTTGCACAGGAAAATCCCCGTCAGGATCAGCCCCGCACCTACACCCATCAAGACGGTGAGCCGCTCGTCCAACAGCAGCGCCCCGAACAGCACAGCGGTCAACGGGTTGAGTGCGATGAACACGCCGGAACGGGTCGCGCCAATCCGACGGATGCCGTCGTACCAGGCTATATAGGCCAACGCCGACCCCAGCACGCCCAAGTACAGCAGGCTCAACCATTGCCGGATGTCCAGCCCGCGCAATGCTTCGACGCGAACTTCGCCTGCGGCCGCGCAGGCTAGCCACAACATCAAGGTGCCCAGCAGAATCGACCAGGTCACGGTTTGCAAAGGCCCGAGGCTTTCATTCAGGTTTTTGGAAAACAAGGAATAAATGCCCCAGCCCAGCACGCAGCCAAAAATCAGCAGATCGCCCAGCCAGCCCTGCCCTGCACTCTGTAGCAAGGACGGATCGCGACTGACGATCACCAGCCCCGCCCCGCCGATACACAGCACGATGCCCGCAACTTTCGCCCGGCTCAGCCGTTCCTTGAACAGCCACCAGGACGCCAGTCCTATCACCGCCGGATTCAAGGCCACGATCAACGAGGCCCGCGACGCATTGATGTACTGCAAGCCATAGAAGAAACACAGGTTGTAGAAAAAGATCCCGAAGAACCCCAGCGCCGCCAATTGCAGCCCTTGTTTGCGGTTGGGCCTGGCCAGCGGGATCCCGGCCAGACCGAGAAACAGCAACAGCGCGAGACTGGCCAACAGAAACCGCAGGCTGGCGGCGAGCAGCGGGGTCAGGGCATCGGAAAGGATCCTGCCGGCAACGAAGGTGCCGCCCCAGATCATGGTGACCATGGCCAGTTTCAGGTAGACCGGCAGGTCCGAAGGGGTTGGAACGGATTGTTCGAGGGTTTTCATGGTTTCACCACATTGAAATAAAACGACTACCCGTGGCGAGGGAGCTTGCTCCCGCTGGGCTGCGAAGCGGCCCTTTTCTATGAGCGCTTCGCACTCAAGCGGGAGCAAGCTCCCTCGCCACAGGAAAGTGCGCTTGAGATACTCTATTGTTCGCCTCATGCTTGATCATCGTAAAATGAGTATTCCCTCATGACCCTCACCCAACTCGAAATCTTCTCCCAGGTCGCCGAGCTACGCGGTTTCACCGCCGCGGCGACGCGGTTGGGCATCAGCCAGTCAGCGGTGTCCCACGCCATCAAATCGCTGGAGCAGGAGTTGGGCGTAGAGCTGTTCAGACGTCATCAGACCCTCATCGAACCCAGCGACATTGGCCGGCAGTTGCTGCTGCGCGCCCGGGCCATGCTCGGGCTGGCCAATACCCTGCGCCAGGAAGCCGCCGATGCGCGGGGCATGCGCCGAGGCACCCTGCGCATCGGCTCGTTCGGTCCGACTTCGTCGATGAAGTTGTTGCCCGCCATCCTGCAACGTTACCGGGCTCTGCATCCGGGGATCGAAGTGCACATCGACGAAGGGCCGGACCGGCAAGTCATCCAGTGGCTGGATGAACGGCGGATCGACGTCGGTTTCGTGGTGCTGCCCGAAGACCGTTTCGACACGTTCGCGCTGATGCAAGACCAGATGGTCGCCGTGCTGCCCACCGCCCATCCCCTCGCTGCCCAAGCCAGCCTGAGTCTCAAGGACCTGTGCAACGACCCGTTCGTGCTCACCGAGGCCGGTTCTTCTGAACTGGTTTCGCGCCTGTTCAACGCAGCCCGGCTCACACCGAACGTGCGCTATCGTTGTTCGCAGCTGCTCAGTACCCTGGATGTCGTCAGCCGCGGCGAGGCCGTGACCCTGGTGTCCGAAGGTTCACTGCCGGGCGGCGACAACCCACGGTTCGTCACGCGGCCATTGTCGCCACAGGTTCCGCGTCAGATAGGCCTGGCGGTACTGGACAGCCGACAGGCCTCGCCCGCTACCCTGGCATTTATCGAGCTGGCGAGGCAGTCAGTCTGATCACCGGCAACCGAATACACTATCGAAGCTGTTCCTCAAGCCCTCACAGGTTATGCAGATGCCATTGACCGCCACTCGTTTGCGCAAGCGGCCCCGTCGCAACCTGATCACGCTGCTCTGCGGCGTGCTGCCGATACTGTCAGGGCTGGGCATTCTGTACATGCAGGCGGAACGGACACTGGAGCAACAGAGCCGACAGACCAGCGAAGAGTTGATCGGGCAGATCGAGGGGTCATTACCTTGGTGCTGGAACTGACCGAGCGCGAGCTGATCGAACCGACACCCACCACTCACCAGCTGTTCCAGCACCTGCGTGAACTGGGGGTGAAGATCGCAATCGACGACTTCGGCACCGGTCATTCCAGCCTGGGCTACTTGCGCCAGTTCAACGTGGACTTCCTGAAAATCGACCAGAGCTTTGTTGCCATGATTGGCGTCGATGCCCTGTCACGGCACATCCTTGACAGCATCATCGAACTGTCGGGCAAGCTGGACTTGGGTATCGTTGCCGAGGGGGTCGAAACCGTTGAACAAAGCAACTATCTGGCCGCTCACGGGGTGAACTTTTTGCAGGGTTATCTATTTGGTCGCCCGATGAGTGGCGCGGATTTCATTGCGGCGGTGTCCGTCATTGAAAGCCCTGGTGCTACGTCCCTCCACGGACAACCACAGTCGGACTGATAAAATTCGCATCCCTTGTTACATAACGAAAAAGTTACGATTTACACCCGTGGGTTTCACTACTACAATTTTTTTACCTGTGGCTAATAGCAGGAGCGTCATTATCACCGAGTCGCTTCAAGGCACTTGGCTTATAGCTTTGTTTGCGGTTGGTATCAGCCAAATATTCTGATTGGAGTAACGATATTGTCCAGACTCGCTGAATTTCGTAAAGCAGAACAGGACCTTCAAGAGCGGCTCAAGCAGCTGGAAAAGCTGAAGAATGATGCCGGGCTCAAGAAAGAAATCGAATTCGAAGAGAAGCTCCAGGGACTGATGAAAACCTACGGCAAGAGCCTGCGCGACGTCATCGCGATTCTCGACCCGAACCCGGCCAAGGGGGGCCTGCCATCGACCAAGCCTGTCAAAACCCGCCGTGCGCGAGTGGTCAAGGTGTACCAGAACCCGCACACAGGTGAACTGATCGAAACCAAAGGCGGCAACCATCGAGGCCTGAAAGCCTGGAAAGAACAGTACGGTGCAAAAACCGTTGACGCCTGGTTGCGCAGCTGAGAAAGCTGGCCGAATGAAAAAAACCCTGAGCCTGCTCAGGGTTTTTTATGGGGCAGGATTTCTGGATTAAGTAGTTCTAATACCGAGGGCTTTATAGTTTCAGGCTATTTCGTACCGACTGTATTTCATCCTGGTTTTCTACAAACTCCTGAGCCTGCCCCGCATAGGACAGCACATTAGCCCTGCCCTCCTTTAGTGCAGCGACGAGTGTCTGAGATAACACGTGCCGACCGTTTTGCGTGATCGTGCAAGTGGTCTCCAGTGCGGCAACGTCGCCCAACATCGAAGAATGAATCTTATTACAGACACTTTGATAACCGCTCTGATAAAAGTCCTTTTGAATTGATTTGCGCATTTCCAGTAACACGCCTTGCAAGTTGACTTGATGACCCGGCTCGATGGGCGTCGTGGTCAGTTCCATGACCATCACCGCCGTGCCCGCTGAATCACTCTTTGTCGCCCGTTGCCGGGTCGTTCCCGGCGCTGCCGACGAGGTGCCAGCATCAGAGGGCAATGGTTCGATGACCCAGCCTGGGGGCCAGGCGACCTGCGGTTCGGCGGCCTGGACAGCGACATTTGCCATCGCGGCCAGCAGCAGGACAAACAGCGAAAGGAACGGTCGAATCATTGCATTGCACTCAAGGACGATTCGTAAAGTCTGAAGCCCGCCGCCCAGGCAAGCAATAGCCAGAGGCGTTTGGCGATGCCGCGCCCCTTGCGTATCATGGGTGCACCTGCAAGGAAGCCGTTTAGCGCAAGCCCAGGACCGTCGCAGCAAAGTTGCGATGCCGTTTGCCCCACTTATTTTCCGGAGGGCCCATGAGCCTGCACGAACTCAACACTTTCCCTGGCGTCACCGCCCAACCCGATACCGCCACGGCCAAATTCGTCTTCAACCACACCATGCTGCGGGTCAAGGACATCACCAAGTCCCTGGATTTCTACACCCGGGTGTTGGGTTTTTCCCTGGTGGAAAAACGCGATTTCCCGGAAGCCGAATTCAGCCTGTACTTCCTCGCCTTGGTGGACAAGAGCCAGATTCCGGCCGACGCTGCACAGCGCACCGAATGGATGAAATCCATCCCCGGCATCCTGGAGCTGACCCACAACCACGGCACCGAAAGCGACCCGGCGTTCGCCTACCACAACGGCAACACTGACCCACGCGGGTTCGGCCACATCTGCATCTCGGTCCCGGACATCGTGGCCGCTTGCGAGCGCTTCGAAGCGCTGGGCTGCGACTTCCAGAAGCGCCTGAACGACGGTCGCATGAAAAGCCTGGCATTCATCAAGGACCCGGATGGCTACTGGGTTGAAATCATCCAGCCTGCGCCGCTGTAAGCGCCACCGTAGGGTGTGTGGGCAATAAAAATCCCACAGCCCCCTGTGGGAGCGAGCCTGCTCGCGATAGCGGCAGCGCATTCAACATTGATGTACCAGACAGTCTGCTATCGCGAGCAGGCTCGCTCCCACACGGTAATGCGTGATCCAAAAAACAAAACCCCATGAGCACTGGGCCCATGGGGTTTTGTTTTTTCCGCTATCGGCTGTTTATGCCGGCGCGGAGGTACGGATCAGATGGTCAAAGGCGCTCAACGAAGCCTTGGCCCCCTCGCCTACGGCGATCACGATCTGCTTGTACGGAACAGTCGTCACGTCACCGGCGGCGAACACACCCGGGATCGAGGTTTCACCGCGGGCATCGACAATGATCTCGCCGCGTGGCGACAGCTCGACGGTGCCTTTGAGCCAATCGGTGTTAGGCAACAGACCGATCTGCACGAAGATCCCTTCCAGCGCCACGTCCCGTACTTCACCGCTTGGGCGGTCTTTGTAGCGCAAGCCATTGACCTTCTGGCCATCGCCCGTCACTTCGGTGGTCTGGGCGTTGGTGATCACGGTCACGTTCGGCAGGCTGTGCAGTTTGCGCTGCAATACCGCGTCGGCACGCAATTGCACGTCGAACTCCAACAAAGTGACGTGGGCCACGATACCGGCCAGATCAATGGCCGCTTCCACGCCGGAGTTACCGCCGCCGATCACCGCCACGCGTTTGCCTTTGAACAGCGGGCCGTCGCAGTGCGGGCAGTACGCCACGCCCTTGTTGCGGTATTGCTGCTCGCCCGGCACGTTCATTTCACGCCAGCGCGCACCGGTCGCCAGAATCACGGTCTTGGCCTTGAGGCTCGCACCACTGGCGAATTTGATTTCGTGCAGCGCGCCATCCTTGCCTGGCACCAATGCATCGGCGCGTTGCAGGTTCATGATGTCCACGTCGTACTGCTTGACGTGCTCTTCCAGGGCGACGGCCAATTTCGGCCCTTCGGTTTCCTGCACCGAGATGAAGTTCTCGATGGCCATGGTGTCGAGCACCTGACCGCCGAAGCGCTCAGCCGCGACACCGGTGCGGATGCCCTTGCGGGCCGCATAGATAGCCGCCGAAGCGCCGGCTGGGCCACCGCCCACCACCAGCACATCAAAAGCTTCCTTGGCGCTGATCTTCTCAGCCTGGCGCTCGATACCACTGGTGTCGATCTTGGCGAGGATTTCTTCCAGGCCCATGCGGCCCTGGCCAAAGTTCACGCCATTGAGATAAACACTCGGCACGGCCATGATCTGGCGTTCGTCGACCTCGGCCTGGAACAGCGCGCCGTCGATGGCGACGTGGCGGATATTCGGGTTCAGCACCGCCATCAGGTTCAGGGCCTGGACCACGTCCGGGCAGTTCTGGCAGGACAGCGAGAAATAGGTCTCGAAGTTGAACTCGCCTTCAAGGGAGCGAATCTGTTCGATGACTTCGACACTGGCCTTGGAAGGATGACCGCCGACTTGCAGCAAGGCCAACACCAGCGAAGTGAATTCGTGGCCCATGGGGATACCGGCAAAACGCAGGCTGATATCGGCTCCTGGGCGATTCAACGAAAACGAAGGCTTGCGCGCATCGGTGCCGTTGTCGAGCAAGGTAATCTGGTCACACAGACTGGCAACGTCTTTGAGTAACGCGAGCATTTCCTGGGATTTCGCACCGTCGTCGAGGGAGGCGACGATCTCGATCGGCTGGGTGACCCGTTCCAGGTATGACTTCAACTGAGCTTTAAGATTGGCGTCCAACATACGGGCGATTTCCATTTTTTGAATTTCAGAAAAAACAACGCCCGAGCGAATCTCGCCCGGGCGTTTTTTGGGGCGAAGCGGCTTGCTTGATTAAGAGCGGATCGCCCTCGGATGACTCACAGACTTAGATCTTGCCGACCAGGTCCAGGGACGGAGCCAGAGTGGCCTCGCCTTCTTTCCACTTGGCTGGGCAGACTTCGCCCGGGTGAGCAGCAACGTACTGAGCAGCCTTGACCTTGCGCAGCAGCTCGGAAGCGTCACGGCCTACACCACCGTCGTTGATTTCAACGATCTTGATCTGACCTTCAGGGTTGATCACGAAAGTACCGCGGTCAGCCAGGCCAACTTCTTCGATCAGCACGTCGAAGTTGCGGGAGATGACGTGGGTCGGGTCACCGATCATGGTGTACTGGATCTTGCCAATGGCTGGCGAGGTGTTGTGCCAGGCAGCGTGAGCAAAGTGAGTGTCGGTGGAGACGCTGTAGATTTCGACACCCAGCTTCTTGAATTCAGCGTAGTTGTCGGCCAGGTCTTCCAGCTCGGTTGGGCAAACGAAGGTGAAGTCGGCCGGGTAGAAGAACACCACGGACCACTTGCCTTTCAGATCGGCATCCGAAACCTGGACGAATTCGCCGTTTTTGAAAGCGGTAGCGTTGAACGGTTTAACTTGGCTGTTGATGATAGGCATTGATGACTCTCCGTCAGGGGTTGAAAAGTTGATGACGTGAATCTTAACCACTCATCCCCCGGCAGGCTCATTGGCAAACCTGATGTGAATGATTGGTTTTGGCTATCAGCCGCTTAATAGATAGAAGAAAACCTAATATGGCGAGCGGGCTCGCTCGCCATAGGTGGGTCCCAAGGATCAGGACGCTACGGGAGTTCGCATCGTGACGAATTCCTCGGCGGCAGTCGGGTGTACGCCGATGGTCTCGTCGAAATCACGCTTGGTAGCGCCAGCCTTGAGCGCGATGGCAAGCCCCTGGACGATTTCCCCGGCATCCGGCCCGACCATGTGGCAGCCCAGCACTTTGTCCGTGCGGGCATCCACCACCAGCTTCATCAGCGTCCGCTCCTGGCAGTCGGTGAGGGTCAGTTTCATCGGGCGGAAGCGGCTTTCGAACACCTGGACTTCCTTCCCCTCCTCCCTGGCTTGCTCTTCGGTCAGGCCGACCGTGCCAATATTCGGCAGGCTGAACACAGCCGTGGGGATCATCCGGTAATCCACCAGACGATACTGCTCGGGCTTGAACAGCCGCCGCGCCACCGCCATGCCTTCAGCCAGGGCGACGGGGGTGAGTTGTACCCGACCGATCACATCACCAATGGCCAGGATCGACGGTTCAGCGGTCTCGTACTTTTCGTTGACCTTGACGAAGCCCTTCTCGTCCAGCGTGACACCGGTGTGTTCAAGGCCCAGATTGTCGAGCATCGGCCGCCGGCCGGTGGCGTAGAACACGCAATCGGTGGCCAGTATGCGACCATCCTTGAGCTCTACCTCCAGGCTGCCATCGGCCAGTTTTTCGATGCTTTTGATGTCCGCGTTGAATTGCAGATCCAGGCCACGACGGCTCAGCTCTTCGGCCAGATGCTTGCGTACCGCGCCATCAAAGCCGCGCAGGAACAGCTCACCGCGATACAGCAACGAGGTCTGCGCGCCCATGCCATGGAAGATTCCGGCGAACTCCACGGCAATGTAGCCACCGCCCACCACGATGACGCGCTTAGGCAGTTCCTTGAGGAAAAACGCCTCGTTGGAGCTGATCGCGTGCTCACGGCCCGGAATGTCCGGTATCACCGGCCAGCCGCCTGTGGCGATCATGATGTGTTCGGCGGTGTAGCGCTGGCCGTTGATCTCGACCTCATGGGGTCCGGTGAGCCTGGCGTGGCCCTCGTGCAACACCACGCCGCTGTTGACCAGCAGGTTGCGGTATATCCCGTTGAGGCGATTGATTTCCCGATCCTTGTTGGCGATCAGCGTGGCCCAGTCGAAACTCGCTTCTCCCGTCGTCCAGCCATAGGCCGACGCTTGCTCGAGGTCCTCGGCATAATGCGCACCGTAGACCAGCAGTTTCTTCGGCACACACCCCACGTTCACGCAGGTACCGCCCAGGTAGCGGCTCTCCGCCACGGCCACCTTGGCCCCGAAACCGGCCGCGAACCGCGCAGCCCGCACACCGCCGGAACCGGCGCCAATCACATACAAGTCAAAATCGTAGGCCATTTTCTCTCTCCTTCGGCAGGCCATCAGCATACCTGCTGTTTTCACGCGAGGCAGCGTTGCGATGGTTATGGGGGCGGGAAATGAAAAAGCCAGGCGAAATGGGTAACACCGATCAGTCGGGCCAAAACCTGTGGGAGCGAGCCTGCTCGCGATAGCGGCGGGTCAGCTTGTGGTGATGCTGGATGTGCCGGCGCCATCGCGAGCAAGCCCGCTCCCACAGGGGTTTTGTTGGAGTGAGAGCATTATCCAGACAAAAAAACGCCCCGAACCAGTCGGGGCGTTTTTCAAGGTGCGGCGCAGGCGATCAGTACGCCTTACCCGTCTTGTAGAAGTTCTCGAAGCAGAAGTTGGTCGCGTCGATGTAGCCTTCGGCGCCACCGCAGTCGAAACGTTTGCCTTTGAATTTGTAGGCCATGACGCAGCCGTTCTGGGCCTGCTTCATCAGGGCGTCGGTGATCTGGATTTCACCGCCCTTGCCTGGCTCGGTCTGTTCGATCAGGTCGAAGATGTCCGGGGTCAGGATGTAGCGACCGATGATCGCCAGGTTCGACGGTGCATCTTCAGGCTTTGGTTTTTCAACCATGCTGTGGACGCGGTAGATGTCGTCGCGGATCATTTCGCCGGCGATTACGCCGTACTTGTTGGTTTCCTGCGGATCGACTTCCTGGATCGCCACGATGGAGCAGCGGAACTGCTTGTACAGCTTGACCATCTGGGTCAACACGCCGTCGCCTTCGAGGTTGACGCACAGGTCGTCCGCCAGGACCACGGCGAAAGGTTCGTCACCAATCAGTGGGCGACCGGTCAGGATCGCGTGGCCCAGGCCTTTCATTTCGGTCTGGCGGGTGTAGGAGAACGAACATTCGTCCAGCAGTTTGCGGATGCCGACCAGGTACTTCTCTTTGTCGGTGCCCTTGATCTGGTTTTCCAGCTCGTAGCTGATGTCGAAATGGTCTTCCAGGGCGCGCTTGCCGCGGCCAGTAACGATGGAGATTTCCGTCAAGCCCGCAGCAAGGGCTTCTTCGACGCCGTACTGGATCAGTGGCTTGTTCACCACCGGCAGCATTTCTTTGGGCATGGCTTTAGTCGCTGGCAGGAAGCGAGTACCGTAACCGGCTGCTGGGAACAAGCATTTCTTGATCATATAAGTCCTTGAAAAGGCGGTGTGTACGAGTTTCGGCGCAGTCTAATCAGGCCGCAGGCACCTTACAATGCCCAAGCTGGCCAACCGATGCCATCATAGAGAAATAAAAAATGGCGGATAGTTCAATCATCTTTCGTTGCGAGGGCCAAGCGGTCTCACTGTACGCTCATGGGCGCTGTTTGCGAGCATTTGACGTATCATGGCGCTCTTGATCCCGCCAATGAGGCAGTTAGATGTCGGCAACAAAAAACGCAAACGGTTATTCGGTCAGCCAGGACAAAGACGGTCAGTGGTGGATCATCAACTACCACGGTGAACAGGTCGCCGGCCCCTTGCCCAGCAAAGCGATGGCGGTGGAAGTGGCCGCCGTGTTTCA
Source organism: Pseudomonas sp. PICF6 (assembly GCF_009831705.1). Lineage (NCBI taxonomy): Bacteria > Pseudomonadati > Pseudomonadota > Gammaproteobacteria > Pseudomonadales > Pseudomonadaceae > Pseudomonas > Pseudomonas sp. PICF6. The sequence continues at coordinate 33,407 of NZ_WUUD01000019.1, forward strand.
GGACGAGCGCGCTGCCCCGGCAACCAAAGAGCGTGAAACGGCTCCAGCGCGCAGCCCCCGTCGTAAAAAGTAACGAGACAAGCCTCAAGTAAATGTCGCCTGGACATGGAACGGGGCTTTGTTTATCTGTACCGAAATGGCCATTCGCTATAACCTCGCGCCAGCCCCTTCCTTCTCGATGACGATTCCATGAAAAAATTTCTGGCGCTGTTTGCAGTCCTGGCCCTGGCAGGCTGTGCCACAGCCGAAAAAACCTACCTGAACACCGGCGAACAAGGCCTGACCATCGATTGCTCGGGCGAAGCGAACTCCTGGGCCACCTGTTATGAAAAGGCTGACGCCTCCTGTGCCGGCACCGGCTACCGCATCGTCGGTACCGATGGCACGCCGCAAGCCAAGGAAAGCGACAAGACCCTGGGTGTGGATGTCGGCAACTTCACCAGCCGCAGCGTCCTGGTGGTGTGTAAATAAACCCGTGGTCTGACTCTCAGATGTGGATCTCGGCGAACTTGATCCCCAGGCCGCGGATGATCTCGATCAGGTCATCGAGGCGGCTGAAGGATTCAACTTCGTCCTGGTCGTCCACCAGAAAAAAGCTGCGTCCTGCGCTTTTCTTGAAAAAGACGATCCACTCCCCCGGGGTCGCCGGGTTCTGAATCACATGGGTGGCGCAGATAAGACCTTCTGCATGGCGCTCACGCACCTGCTCGCGCTTCATCGACTGACTCCATAAATGACAATGCCGCCAACGTCGACCGTGGCGGCATTTTTTGTCGAGGGCAGCAGTTTATCCGATGCCCGGCCTGCTCGTCAGGCCGAGCCCTGGCTCAACCGGAAATGCAGGCGTTGGCCGCGTCCTGCACATCACCCGGACGCACGGGCACGTTGGACAGGCTTTCGTGCAGCTTGATACTGCTGCCACTGGAGCGCTCGTCAATATCGAACACCGCCGCCGGCAGCGTGGACAATTTGCCGGGGACGATCAAGCGCACGCCATTCTTGTGAGGTTCCATTTGCAGCGGACCCCGAGTGCTGGCCAGCTTGTCAGCGACGCACTGGGCATATTCCTGAGGTTTCTTTCCGGAGATGACATTCATGGTGGGCGGCGTCTGGTTGATGTCCGATACCGATGCACATCCACTCATGGCCAATGCCAACACCCACACACTGCGCTTCATATGATTCCTCCGATAAAGATCCTCCGACAATGCAAACGCTGCTTTTCTCCAGCATCCTGCGTCTTTTTTTGCGCATCCTGCGATAAATGAACAAAGCGTGGGGCGCAGGCCGGATATTAGCACCCGGTGCTGATAAACTGCGCAGCATTGACCTTGCTATCGTTTTGATTTGGTAGAAAAAGCCCTTCTGGAGGCGCCCATGAAATTCATACACCAGCGCGAACACCTCAACGAAGACGATATCGTCGTCATCGAATGCTCTCAAATGTGCAACATCCGCTTGATGAACGACGCCAACTTCCGCAGCTTCAAGAACGGCGGCCGGCACACCTATCACGGCGGCGCGTTCGACACGTTCCCGGCCAGGATCACCGCACCGAGCACCGGTTTCTGGAACATCACCATCGACACCGTCAACCGCCGTGCCATCAGCGTCACGCGCAAGCCGACCCTGACCCACAAAATCAAAATCATCCGGCGTTCCAGCTCGAAACTGAGCTGAGCATCGCCCTTCAAGACAGGCAAAACCGTGGCCCAGACAACCAAATACGTCATCAAGTACAAGCTCAACGGCGAACGCCGCTTCGAATTCGCGCAACTGGAAACCGGCACAAAGGAAGAAGCCATGGCAGCGCTGCAGGCGATCCATGGCCAGACCGATGATGTGATCAGCGACGTCAGGGTCAGTAAACCGTTGTAAAGGTTTCGTAGGCTCTTTGTGGCGAGGGGGCTTGCCCTGATTGGCGGCGCAGCAATCGTCAAGCCGGTGTACATCGCCTGCCGGAAGATTGCATCCGCCCCTTGGACCGGCTGCGCCAACCAGCGCAAGCAAGCGCCCTCGCCACTAAGAATGCTTGCCTTATCTCAAATGTTGCACCGCAGGAAAATAAGACGATTTAAGTTGAAGAGTACTTCCCCCGGCTAAGTCTCTCACGATCCCATGGGTCTGATTCTCATGCCCCCGTCTCGCCCAATACCAAGAATTCGGCCAACCCAGTATCGAGGGTAAATCGCCTTCGTGCCGGTAGTTCCCAATGAAAGCATCATAGACAGCTTCCTCGAGTACCCCACCCTGCCCCCACATGACACTGACCAGGAGTGAGACTACCTGCACGCCCGAAACGGTAATGGTATAGGACGCAGTGATGCCGTCCCCGTCGGTGACAGTGATTTGCGCCTGGCCATTGCCCGCGGCACGCACATACCCCGTATCCGCGTCCACCACAGCCACTTGTGGGTTCGATGACGAGTATTTGTGGGGAGGAACCCCACCTACCGCGACACGCGTGTAACTCGCGTTGCTGGAGGGGATTGGATTGTTGGGCAATCGATGGTCCGCAATGACGTAGTTCTGCGTGGCCATGACATAGGCGTCCCCAAAACTCAGAGGGAACGCCACGGTCAGGTCTCTTGCCGACGACACCTGACCGCTACCGTAGAGCGCTTTCGCGGTGAAACTGTGCTCACCGATGGCCAGACCGATGACGGCGAAGTTCCAGATACCGTTGCTGCTGACGTGGGCAGAGCCTTTGAAATCCACAACGTCAAAAATATCCACTCCTTTATCGCCACTGGCGGTGCCGCTGAGCATGACGGCCGTTTCCACAGTGCTTGTGCCATGCGGAATTTCAACTTCCTTGCCGTCCTTCACTGAGGTAATTTCTGGCGGAGCAAGTCGGTTCAGGTGAATATCCAGAAAATAAACTGACGACTGACTGGAGTTGCCCAATTGGTCGAGCACCCTGAACTCGACCTGTGCCCTGCGGTTGTCACCCGCTTCCTGGAATTTGTCGGTGAACAGTGTCCTCACCTCCGGGACCGGGGCGCCGTCGGCTATCTCCCATTCATCGGTCGCATCGCCCAGCAGAAACTGAATACGATCGTAGGGCCGCCGGTTGCTGTAGTCGAAACCGAACGTCACCCCTTGCGCCGCCCGCTCGGCGCTGACCCCTTCGTCGATTACATCGGCTGGAATCAGCAGTTCCAGGCCTTCCGGCGCAGGTTCACCCGGAGCACGCAGGTGATACAGAACGGTCAAGTCATCCGAGACCTCGTCGCCGCCGCTGGCGCGGGTCACTTTGTAGTACAGCCGGTTGACGCCATGACGCAACCGCCTGTGGGGTACATACAAGCGCATGCGCAGGCTTTCCTCCCCCGGCCGGACTGTATCGCCTGTCACGGGAGCGGGCTCGTCATTGAGATACAAGTCAGCCCGATCATCCGCTTCCAATGTCCAGGAATGACTCTGGGCCAATACCCATGGATCAATCAGACATTCAAGGCCCTTGGGCTGATCGTCGTAAAGGCTTTTGGGGATACCCACCTGAGCAATGCCGGCCGGTCTCACCGGGGTGACCCAACCCATGATGATCACGGGGTACAACTTGAATAGTTCGTTCAATGTGCTGGATTGGATATCCATCATGCTCTCCTGGTGGGTGACAATCGCGAGCCTCTCGGGAACGTCGTTATCACACTCCAGGGCGGGGGAACTGGCTACTGTCAGATCTAACAGGTGTCGTGACGTTTGAGACAAATGGTTGGGTTGAGCTCGGTCAAGGGACATTGACCGCAAGCCCCGGAGTGCCGCAGACCTGAGCGCCTGCCAGACTGACCGCACTCTATTTGCCAGGTCTTCGATCATGCTCCCGAGCCTTCATGCGCCCTCGCTGGCCCAACACGTCAACACCCTTGACTGGCCCTCCCTGGAACAAGACCTCGACCAGGACGGCAGCGCAATCATCCGTAACCTGCTTACGGCCGAGCAATGCAGGATGCTCAGTGGCCTATACGCCGAACCCAACCTTTTCCGTTCGAAGGTGATCATGGCCCGCCACGGATTCGGGCGCGGGGAGTATCAGTATTTTCGCTATCCGCTGCCCGACCTAGTCCAGCAGTTGCGTCAATCCTTGTATCCGCGGTTGGTACCGCTGGCCAATCGCTGGAACGAATGCATGGGCCTTGAGGTGCGCTACCCCTCCGAGCATCCGGCTTTCATTGAACGCTGTCACACCGCCGGGCAACGGCGTCCTACGCCGTTGTTGCTGCAATACGGCCCGCAGGACTACAACTGCCTGCATCAGGACCTGTACGGCGAGCACGTATTCCCGCTGCAGGTGGCGATTCTGCTGTCGGAACCGGGCCAGGACTTTACCGGCGGCGAGTTCGTTCTCACGGAGCAGCGCCCGCGCATGCAGTCACGTGCGCAGGTTATCGATCTGAAACAGGGCGATGCGCTGGTATTTGCCGTGCATCAACGGCCGGTCAAAGGCGTTCGCGGTTATTATCGGGTGAACATGCGCCATGGCGTCAGCCGCGTGCACAGCGGTAGCCGGCATACACTTGGAATCATTTTTCATGATGCGCAGTGACGACACCCCTATCACGCTGGACCTGTTCGCCGACGAGACGCCGACGACACCCGGCCTGACCGAACAGATCGGCGAGCAAGCGTTTGTGTTGCGCGGTTTCGCCCTGCCCTGGCTCGAACGTTTGCTGCCGGCCCTGGAAGCGGTGTTGCTGGCCGCGCCGTTCCGGCAGATGGTCACGCCTGGCGGTTTTACCATGTCAGTGGCCTTGAGCAGTTGCGGCGCGCTGGGCTGGACCACCGACCGCACTGGCTATCGCTACACGGCCCATGACCCACAGACCGGCGCCCCCTGGCCCGACATGCCAGCGGTGTTCCGCGAACTGGCCCAGGCCGCCGCTCGACAGGCCCACTTCGAGCACTTCGAGCCCGACGCCTGCCTGATCAACCGTTACGTGCCCGGCGCGCGAATGTCGCTGCATCAGGACAAGAACGAACGCTGCCTCAGCGCCCCCATCGTCTCCATGTCCCTGGGCTTGCCGGCGGTGTTCCTGTTCGGCGGATTCGAGCGCAGCGACAAAAGTCTGCGCGTTCCACTGTTTCACGGCGACATCGTGGTCTGGGGCGGCGTGGACCGGTTGCGTTATCACGGCGTGCTGCCGCTCAAGCAAGGCCAGCATCCGAAGCTGGGCGCCCAGCGGATCAACCTGACGTTCCGCACCGCCGGGTAACCGTGCAGAATTCAACCGCAAGACCCGGAGTGTTGCCATCTCACAGGCTCGCTACCTTAGCCAAAACGGGCCAATGGACATAACGACCATGAACAGCACTTCGAACACCCTCACCGCTGAACAGGATCCTCGCTGGGCCGCCGTGCTCGCCCGGGATCCGCGCGCCGACGGGCAATTCGTCTATGGCGTGAAAACCACCGGCATCTATTGCCATCCCAGCAGCCTGTCGCGCCTGCCCAATCCGCGTAACGTGGAATTTTTCGACACGCCGGAACAGGCCCAGGCGGCGGGGTATCGTCCCAGCAAGCGAGTGGCCAGGGACCAGACCCAGCTCGCCGCCCAACAAGCGGCCCGGGTCGCGGCCGCCTGCCGACAGATCGAGGCTGCCGAAGAACTGCCTGGGCTCAATGAACTGGCGCAAAGCGCAGGCTTGAGTCCCTTCCATTTCCACCGGGTGTTCAAGGCCGTCACCGGTCTGACACCCAAGGGTTATGCCGCCGCCCACCGCTCGCGCAAGGTGCGCGAACGCCTGAGCGATGGTGGATCGATCACCCAAGCGCTGTACGACGCCGGCTTCAATTCCAACAGCCGCTTTTATGAAGCCGCCGACAAGGTGCTGGGCATGAAACCCGCCGATTACCGCGCCGCCGGGCAGAACACCGACATTCGTTTCGCCGTCGGCCAATGTTCCCTCGGGGCAATTCTGGTGGCGCAAAGCGAACGCGGTGTGTGCGCGATCCTGCTGGGGGACGATCCGGACGCGCTGGTGCGGGATCTGCAAGACAAATTCCGCCGCGCCAACCTGATCGGTGCCGACCGCGAATTCGAGCAATTGATCGCCCAGGTGGTGGGCTTTATCGAGGCACCGGCCCTGGGCCTGGACCTGCCGCTGGACCTGCAAGGCACGGCGTTCCAGGAACGGGTCTGGCAGGCCCTGCGGGATATTCCGCCGGGCAGCACCGCCAGCTATGCCGAGATCGCCCAGCGCATCGGCATGCCTAAAGCCGTGCGCGCCGTGGCCCAGGCCTGCGGGGCCAACAGCCTGGCAGTGGCGATCCCTTGCCACCGGGTGGTGCGCAGCGACGGCAACCTGTCGGGCTATCGCTGGGGCGTGGAGCGTAAACGTCAGTTGCTGGCGCTGGAGCGCTCGTCCGCGGACTGAACGCCGATGTAGATCGCCACCGAGTCGGGGCCGCTGTAGACCTCGAAATCGGTGGTGAAGCGGCGCAGCGTCTGCGGGTTGTCCGCGAAATATGCCCAGATCAGGCCCCAGGTCTGGATCACGCAATCGGGCATCGGCCCCTTGGCCGAAAACATCAGGTAATCCCCGCCTTCGATGTCCACGGCGGCGTAGCCTGCGCTGGTCGCATCCACCTGCACCCCGGCCGTCACATCAAAGTAGCCGGTGGCGTCGGACTCATAGTTGGAATAGACCCCGTAGACAAACGATTCCGACTGCCTGGCGGGGATCTTGTCGAACAACCCTTCGCTGAAGAATTGCTGCCACATCGGGCCGATCCGTGCCATGTCAGGCTGCTGTTCGTCAGCGTTGCGCGTGTGTACCTGCAGGCCGGCCACGGTAAAGGGTTCGACTGCCTTGAGTTTGACGTCCATGGGTCAGGCTCCTTGAGAAATGAAGCGCGCATGGTAACCCGCTGGCCGTCGGGATCAAGTTGCCGCATCCGATTGAAAAACTCGACTGGCCCTGGCCGGGCCACACCTGCTAAAAACGCTGTTTTCCTCTGCCGTCGGAGACCTGCACATGAGCCAGTGGCCAGACACTCGCATTCTTGACCTCCTTGGCATCGAGCTACCCATCATCCAGGGGCCGATGGCCGGAGTGACGGGGCCGGCCATGGTGATCGCCGCCTGCAATGCCGGCGGGCTGGGTTCGATGCCGGCGGCGATGCTGGATGTCGAGCAATTGCGCCAGGCGCTGACGACGATCAGCGAACAGACCGACAAGCCGTTCAACGTGAATTTTTTCTGTCACCAGCCACCCGTGCTCGACGAGCCGCGCGCCGAGGCCTGGAAGCAACACCTCAAGCCCTACTACGAAGAACTGGGCGCTGACTTCGATGCGCCGACGCCGGTGTCCAACCGCACGCCGTTCGATGATGCAGCCTGCCGGGTGCTGGAGCAGATGCGTCCTGAAGTGGTCAGCTTCCACTTCGGCCTGCCGGAGAAGTCCCTGCTGGATCGGGTGAAAGCCACCGGCGCTAAAGTCCTCTCGTCGGCCACCACCGTCGAGGAAGCCATCTGGCTGGAACAGCACGGTTGTGACGCGATCATCGCCATGGGCTATGAAGCCGGCGGCCATCGCGGGATGTTCCTCAGCGACGACCTCAACACCCAGGTCGGCCTGTTTGCCTTGCTGCCCCAGGTGGTGGATGCGGTGAGCGTGCCGGTGATCGCTGCGGGCGGTATTGGCGATGCGCGGGGTATTGTCGCGGCGTTTGCTCTGGGCGCATCGGCGGTGCAACTGGGCAGCGCCTATCTGTTCACCCCCGAGGCGAAGATCAGCGCGGCCCATCACCGGGCGCTGCGCACGGCCAAGGAAAGCCAAACCGCAGTCACCAACCTGTTCACCGGCCGCCCGGCCCGGGGCATCGTCAACCGGGTGATGCGCGAGATCGGGCCGATGAGTCCGATAGCGCCGGCATTCCCCCTGGCTGGCGGTGCGTTGCTGCCGTTGCGCGCCAAGGATGAAGCAGACTTCAGCAACCTGTGGGCCGGCCAGGCGTTCCCCATGGGTCGGGAGCTGTCGACCGCGGAGCTGACCCGACAACTGGCCCAGGAGGCCCTGGCCCAACTGAACGGCCGTGGGCGGTCCTGACGGTCGTCATCGTCTGTTGGAATGCCATCGCGAGCAGGCTCGCTCCCACAGGGGATCGGTGGCGAACACAACATCTGGGCACACCACTGGACCTGTGGGAGCGGGCTTGCTCGCGATGGCGGCCGCCCTCTCACACCAACGTCCGCAAAATGCCGCGTTCCGTTTATCGGCCATTCGCTATATATTTCCGTATATAGCGAAACCGACCTTTCGGAGCCTTTATGTACCTCACCCGCTTCGCGCCGTTGCTGCTGACTACACTCTTTTGCGTTGGCGCCGTCCAGGCCGATGAGGTGCAGGTGGCCGTGGCGTCCAATTTCACCGCACCGGTCCAGGCCATCGCCGCCGGCTTCGAGAAAGACACTGGCCACAAGCTGGTGGCGGCCTATGGCGCGACCGGGCAGTTCTACACCCAGATCAAGAACGGCGCACCGTTCGAAGTCTTCCTCGCCGCCGACGACACCACCCCGGCCAGGCTCGAAAGCGAAGGCGACACCGTGAAGGGTTCGCGCTTCACCTATGCGGTCGGCACGCTGGCGCTGTGGTCGGCCAAGGACGGTTATGTCGACAGCCAGGGCCAGGTGCTCAAGGACAACGGCTTCCAGCACCTGTCCATCGCCAACCCGAAAACCGCGCCCTACGGTTTGGCCGCCACCCAGGTGCTGGACAAACTGGGGTTGTCCGGGCAAGTCAAAGGCAAGCTCGTCGAAGGCCAGAACATCACCCAGGCTTATCAGTTCGTTTCTACCGGCAACGCAGAACTCGGCTTCGTGGCCTTGTCCCAGGTGTACAAGGACGGCAAGGTGGCCAGCGGTTCGGCATGGATCGTCCCCGCCGAGCTGCATGACCCGATCAAACAGGACGCGGTGATCCTCAACAAAGGGCGAAACAACGCCGCCGCCTCGGCGTTCATGGATTACCTCAGAGGCCCGAAAGCCACCGCCATCATCCAAGCCTACGGTTATCAACGCTAAATGCCACTGACCAGTGCCGACTACGCCGCCATTTGGCTGACCCTGAAACTGGCCTCGCTGACCACAGTGATCCTGCTGCTGATCGGCACGCCCATCGCCCTGTGGCTGTCACGTACCCAGTCCTGGCTACGCGGGCCGGTGGGCGCGGTGGTGGCCCTGCCATTGGTGCTGCCACCCACGGTGATCGGCTTTTACCTGTTGCTCGCCCTGGGCCCCAACGGCTGGATCGGTCAATTCACCCAGGCCGTCGGGCTGGGCACCCTCACCTTCAGTTTCACCGGGCTGGTGATCGGCTCGGTGATCTACTCCATGCCGTTTGTGGTGCAGCCATTGCAGAACGCATTCTCCGCTATCGGCAGTCGTCCCCTGGAAGTGGCGGCCACTTTGCGGGCCGGTCCCTGGGATACGTTTTTCAGTGTCATCCTGCCCTTGGCCCGCCCCGGTTTCATCACTGCGGCAATCCTCGGCTTTGCCCACACCGTCGGCGAATTCGGCGTGGTGCTGATGATCGGCGGCAACATCCCCGAAAAGACCCGCGTGGTGTCGGTACAGATCTACGACCATGTCGAAGCCCTGGAGTACGCCCAGGCTCATTGGCTGGCGGCGGCAATGCTGGTGTTTTCATTTCTTGTGCTGCTGGCGTTGTATTCCAGCCGCCGAACCCGGGCCGGTTGGAGCTGATCGATGATTCATGCGCGTTTTCAGCTCGACCATGGAGACTTCTCCCTGGACCTGGATGTGCAACTGCCGGGCCGTGGCGTGACCGCGCTGTACGGCCAGTCCGGTTCCGGCAAGACCACCTGCCTGCGCTGCATCGCCGGGTTGGACCGGCCGACCCGGGGGTTCATCGAGGTCAACGGCGAAGTCTGGCAGGACAGCGAGCGCGGGGTGTTCGTGCCGCCCCATCGACGGGCGCTGGGGTACGTGTTCCAGGAGGCGAGCCTGTTCGCGCATCTGTCCGTGCAGGCTAATCTGGCGTTCGGCCTCAAGCGCATCGCACCGGCGCAACGACGGGTGGACATGGACCAGGCTACCGAACTGTTGGGCATCGGTCACTTGCTCGATCGACAGCCACACAACCTGTCCGGCGGTGAACGCCAGCGGGTCGGCATCGCCCGAGCCCTGTTGACCAGCCCGCGACTGCTGCTGATGGACGAGCCCCTGGCCGCCCTGGATACCCGGCGCAAGAACGAAATCCTGCCTTACCTGCAACGCCTGCACGATGAGCTGGACATCCCGGTGCTGTACGTCAGCCACTCGCAGGACGAAGTGGCGCGCCTGGCCGACCACATCGTGCTGCTGGAGGCCGGTCGCGTGCTGGCCAGCGGGCCGATCGGCGAAACACTGGCGCGACTCGACCTGCCACTGGCGTTGGGCGATGACGCGGGCGTGGTGGTCCAGGGCAAGGTCAGCGGGTATGACGCGGCCTATCAATTGCTGTCGTTGACACTGCCCGACAGCCTCTTGAACGTGCGTGTCGCCCACACGCCTCTGGCCATCGGACAGCCGCTACGCTTCAAGGTCCAGGCCCGTGACGTCAGCCTCAGCCTGGCGAACGATGCCCAGACCAGCATCCTCAACCGTTTGCCCGTTACCGTGGTCAGCGAACTGGCCGCCGACAACGCCGCCCATGTGTTGATTCGGCTGGAGGCTGCTGGCACGCCGCTGTTGGCGCGCATCACCCGTTACTCCCGGGATCAGCTGAAGCTTCATCCGGGGCAGTTGCTGTGGGCGCAGATCAAGGCGGTGGCGGTGTTGGCGTAGGGTATCGCCCCAGACAAATCCCTTGTGGAAGCGGGCTTGCTCGCGATCGCGGTGGTTCAGTCAACATGGGTGTGAACTGATCTGACGCTATCGCGAGCAGGCTCGCTCCCACAGGTCCGGCGGTCCAACCCTGATTCGTGGGTGTTGCGGGCCACCTCAGAAACTTGGCACGACCGTCACAGGCTGCGGTCAATCGATCACAGGCCCCGGATTTGCTGCCAAGGATTCTTTCATGCCCGACACCCTGCCGCCGGATGCGCTGCCGGCCGATCTGCATTATGTCGATGACACCGCCCCTGGTATCTCCCGCAAAAAGTTGCGGGGCAAGTTCTGCTATTTCGATCCTCAGGGCCAGCGGATCACCGATGCGGCCGAAATCCAGCGCATCAACGCCTTGGCCGTACCGCCGGCCTACACCGATGTATGGATCTGCACCGACCCGCGCGGCCATCTCCAGGCCACCGGTCGGGACGCTCGTGGGCGTAAGCAGTACCGCTATCACCCGCGCTGGCGGGAAGTGCGCGATGCCGACAAATACTCCCGAATGCTGGAGTTCGGCCGTACCCTGCCGCGCTTGCGCAAACGCCTGGAGCAGATCCTGGCCACGCCCGGATTCAGCCGCGACAAGGTCATGGCCACGGTTATCACGTTGCTGGACGTCACCCTGATCCGGGTCGGCAACACCCAGTATGCCCGGGACAACCGCTCCTACGGCCTGACCACCCTGCGCAGCAAGCATGTGGAGGTCAACGGCAGCGCAATTGCCTTCCAATTCCGTGGCAAGAGCGGCGTCGAACACCAGATCACCGTGAAAGACCGGCGTCTGGCGCGGATCATCAAGCGTTGCCAGGAGATTCCAGGGCAGAACCTGTTCCAGTACCTGGACGACAACGGCGAACGCCACTCCGTCAGCTCGTCCGATATCAACGCCTACCTCAAGAGCCTCACCGGCGCGGACTTCACCGCCAAGGACTACCGCACCTGGGCCGGCAGCGCGGCGGCTCTGGCGGGGCTGCGACTGCTGTGCTGGGAAACCGAGAGCGAGGCAAAAAAACACCTCGCCGAGATGGTCAGGCAGGTTGCCCGGCAACTGGGCAATACCCCCTCCGTCTGTCGTAAATGCTACATCCATCCCGCCGTGGTGGAGGGTTTCCTGCTGGGTTCGCTGAGGGAGCTGCCCAACCCCCGGGTCCGCAAAGGCCTCAGCGAGGAGGAAGCCGCGCTGGCGATGTTCCTGCAACGCATGGCCCAAACTGCCGAAGCGTGCTGAACCCGGCGAACCACACCTGCTCGAACGCCAACATCCGGCCTCAGTCGAGGAACATCCGCGCACCTGCGAACTCCCAACTGTACGGCGCCACCACTGCGCAGACCGTTCAACGGGAAGTCGACAGGAGTTTGAAATGTCCGAACACATTGTCCATTTTCATTGCCAGATCGATCAGGGAACGACCGAGCGCTTCCGGGACAACTGCCTGGATGCCATTGAAAAAGGCGCCGACTCACTGATGCTCAACCTCTCGACGATCGGTGGCAGTACCAACTTCGGCTTTACCCTCTACACCTTCATCAAATCCCTTCCGGTGCCGGTGCGTGCCGTGAATGCCGGCAATATCGAGTCCATGGGCATCATCATGTACTTGGCCGCCAGCGACCGCACCACCACGCCTCACTCGCGTTTTCTGATTCACCCGATGAACTGGTATTTCGGCCAGAAGTCGGTGGATCACTCGCGTTTGCGGGAATACCTGTCCAGCCTGGACAACGACGTGGCGCGGTACGTGGAAATCTACGTCAAGGAAACCGCCGGCGCCGCCACTCAGTTGGACATTTTCAAATGTCTTTGCGCCGAAGAAAGGGTCATCCCGGCCGAAAACTCTTTGGCCTTCGGCATCGCGCACCGGGTCGAGCAAGTGGTTTTCCCGGTGGATGCCAAGCATTGGAAAATCAGTGGTGGCGAGGACCAGTGACCCCGTGCGGTCAGTGCGTGCCGTTCGTCATCTGACGAAGTGTTTTCATTAAACTTTTGCCGGCCATTTCCTTTCACAAATTATGCGAGGCTCGTTGCTCGCGTAACCAAAATGAGGATGCTCGAAATGGCCAGTAGTGGAAACAAAAACCAAGGCAACTTCGCAAATGATCGGGAAAAAGCATCGGAAGCCGGCAAGAAAGGCGGCCATGCGTCGGGCGGTAACGTTGCAAGTGATCGTCAGAAAGGCACTGAGGCGGGCCGCAAAGGAACTGACCGCAACCAAGGCGCGGGCAGAAAATCGTAACCTGGAAAATCGCTGGGGCGCACGCCTGCTGCGCTCCGGCGCTTAATCTGTCATTGCCCTGAGGCGTCGATCAGCGTCCGCTATAAGCCTTTTTCACCATGTCGATCCAGATCGGGTCCAGCCGAGCTTGCTCGCTGTCGAGATTGAGCGCCTGCATCCTTGTCAGATGCTCATCAGCCTCTCGGGCGAGTGAGCCCTGGGCGCTGGAGTTGGCGTCCAGTTGATGCATCTGCGTCAATCCCAGATGATAAAACCGTAGCAGCTTCATGGCCGCCACGTCCTGGGCCTGCACACCGGCCTTCACCTGGTGCATCACATTGGTGATGCTCATCAGGCTGCGCTTGAGCTGCCAGCCGTACACCGCCGCGGCCATCCACGGCTGCGACCAGAAATACAGACGCATCAAGGCGACCATCACCAACACCGCGGCAATCACCCCGCCGAGATTGAAGCGAAAATTATCCCCCCCGGGTGTGCCGAACAGCATCACCGAAAGGCTGGACAACAGCATCGCCAGTGCCAGGAACGTCACGGCGACGATGAGGGTACTGCGTCGGGTCTGGCGTCGGTAGACTTCGGCGTCCCACGGCTTGAGCTCGAACATCGCGGTGCAATTTCCTTGTGCGGGGTAAAAAAAGTCCCGCATTATCGCCTGCCCGGTGGATTTAGCTATGCTGGAGCTCATTTTGTGTTGCAACCGACCCGAAGGATCCGGATCAAAGTCCATGGCGATACCGCAAGGATCGTGCGATCTTTCTGCGTGGACGTTTTTTTCAAGATGCCGTCGTTGTGAGTACGGCATCGTTTTCAAGGAAAGCTGAATGAATCAAAGACATGTAATCAACGCCTCGGTCAGCCCGAAGGGCAGCCTGGAGACTTTGTCCCAGCGTGAAGTCCAGCAACTGAGTGAGGCCGGTTCCGGCAGTATCTATACCCTCTTCCGCCAGTGCGCCCTGGCCATTCTCAACACCGGCGCCCATGTCGATAACGCCAAGACCATCCTGGAAGCCTACAAGGACTTCGAGATCCGTATTCACCAGCAAGACCGCGGCGTACGCCTGGAACTGCTGAACGCCCCGGCCGACGCCTTCGTCGATGGCGAGATGATCGCCAGCACCCGCGAGATGCTGTTCAGCGCCCTGCGCGACATCGTCTACACCGAGAACGAACTGGACAGCCAGCGCATCGACCTCAGCTCCTCCCAGGGCATCAGCGACTACGTCTTCCACCTGCTGCGCAACGCCCGCACATTGCGCCCTGGGGTGGAGCCAAAAATTGTCGTGTGCTGGGGCGGCCACTCGATCAACACCGAAGAATACAAATACACCAAGAAAGTCGGCCACGAACTGGGCCTGCGCAGCCTGGACATCTGCACCGGCTGCGGCCCGGGCGTGATGAAAGGCCCGATGAAAGGCGCCACCATCGCCCATGCCAAACAGCGCATCCACGGCGGCCGTTACCTGGGCCTGACGGAGCCCGGCATCATCGCCGCCGAAGCGCCGAACCCGATCGTCAATGAGCTGGTGATCCTGCCGGACATCGAGAAGCGCCTGGAAGCTTTCGTGCGCGTGGGCCACGGCATCATCATCTTCCCGGGCGGCGCCGGTACGGCGGAAGAGTTCCTCTACTTGCTGGGTATCCTGATGCACCCGGCCAACCAGGACCTGCCCTTCCCGGTCGTTCTTACCGGGCCCAAGAGCGCCGCGCCGTACCTTGATCAACTGCATGCCTTTGTCGGTGCGACCCTGGGCGAGGCTGCGCAGAAGCACTACCAGATCATCATCGACGACCCGGCCGAAGTGGCGCGCCAGATGACCCAAGGGCTCAAGGCGGTCAAACAGTTCCGCCGCGAACGCAACGACGCTTTCCACTTCAACTGGTTGCTGAAAATCGACGAAGGCTTCCAGCGCCCGTTCGACCCGACCCACGCCAACATGGCCAGCCTGGGCCTGAGGCGCGACCTGCCCGCCCACGAACTGGCCGCCAACTTGCGCCGGGCGTTCTCGGGGATCGTGGCCGGTAACGTCAAGGACAAGGGTATCCGCCTGATCGAAGAACACGGTCCTTACGAGATCCACGGCGATGCCGCCATCATGGAACCCCTCGACCGGCTGCTCCAGGCCTTCGTCGCCCAGCACCGCATGAAACTGCCGGGCGGCGCGGCGTATGAACCGTGCTATCGCGTGGTGACCTGACCGGTTCAACGATCACCACAGATCCAACTGTAGGAGCGAGCCTGCTCGCGATGGCGGCGGGTCAGATTGCATCATTGCTGAATGTGCCGACGCTATCGCGAGCAGGCTCGCTCCCACAGGGGGTCTGCTGCGATCACAGCGTCGGGTTCAGTCGCATCCGTCCGGCCTCATCCACCTCAAGGCCAAGCCCACGGTAATCCTTGATCAGCGGATGGGGGGTGGCCACCGGATGCGTATGCGTCGCCGTCACCACCCGCACATCCGCTCCCGCCGCCTCGCCGGCCTTGATACCCGCTTCGGCATCCTCGAACACCAGGCAATCCTGGGGGGCGACTTGCAGGCGCTCCGCTGCCAGTCGATAACAGGCCGGATTGGGTTTGCCGTCGCTCACATCCTCGGCGGTGACCATCACCGCCGGATGTGGAATGCCGGCCGCTTCCATGCGCCGCAAGGCCAGCGCCATGGGCGCCGAGGTGACGATGGCCCACTGCAGGGGCGGCAGGCTGTTGAGAAATGCTGCAGCACCGGGCACCGGCACCACACCTTCCACGTCTTCGATTTCCTCGCGGGTAATCTGCTCGGCCTCGGCCAGGGCATCTACCCCTGGCAGGCGCTGGCGGGCAATGGTGTCGATGGCGCGCACGCCGTGGATGGTCGGCAGAAAGCTCGCCACCTCCACACCGTGACGAAGGGCCCAGCGCGTCCAGATCCGCTCGGCCGCGGCGATGGAATTGAGCAGCGTGCCGTCCATGTCGAAGAGGAAGGCGCGATAGGAAACACTGGAGGGCGGGCGGGCAGACATCGAAATCCTCGGTGATGGCGGTAGGAGAATGCCGGCCACTGTAACATCGCCAGGCACCGAATCCCTGTGGGAGCGAGCCTGCTCGCGATGGCGGTGAGTCAGCGCGCATCGATGCCGAATGTGCCGACGCTATCGCGAGCAGGCTCGCTCCCACAGGTTTTTTGTTGTGTCAGAAAGCGCAGAGCTACACCAACCGCTCAATCCGCTGATGCTGCCAGACCATCTTGTAGTACAGGGTCTGCAACACCAGCATGCTCAAGTAAGCCACCGGAAACGCCATCCATACCCCTTGCAGGCCGAACTGCGCGTCCAGCAGGTAGGCCACTGGCAGCTGAACGCCGACGATGCAGAAGATCGAAATCGCCACCGGCATCAGCACCGTGCCGCTGGCGCGCATGATGCCGCCGACCACCGCCTGGAAGCCGAAGACCAGCAGGCTCCAGAGCATGATGTGCAGCAGGTGTTCGGCCTGGATTCGCGCCGCCGGGTCGGTGATGAACAGCCCTAGCAGCCAGTGAGACAACAGATATCCCAAGACCACCAGCCCACCGGTGAGCCAGACGTTGATCAACAGGCCGGTGCGCAGGATCGGCCCCAGACGCTCCAGACGCCCGGCACCGATGGCCTGGGCGCCGAGGATCGAGGCGGTGATGGCAATCGACAACGCCGGGAACTGCACGTAATTGACGATCTGCGTCACCGCGCCATAGGCGGCCGTGGCCTGGGACCCGTGGCCATTGACCAGCGCCAGGATCACCAGCTCCGACAGTGAGATCACCACCATCTGCAACCCCGTGGGCAGGCCGATGCGCAGCACCTTGCCGAGGATGTCCATGTCCAGGCGCATCGCCGCGAACAACGCCCGGTCCGGCGCCAGGGCGTGCTCGCGACGGTTCAGGCGCCACGCGAGCATGACCATGGCCGACGCCGTACCCACCAGCCCCGCCAGCGCCGCGCTCTCGATGCCCATCTGCGGCAGCCCCAGCCAGCCGCGAATCAGCGCCGGCGTCAGCAGCAGCCCGACGCTGGTGGACACCAGCAAGGCCAGCATGGGCGACAGCGTATCGCTCACCCCGCGCAGCAACTGGGTAAACACCACGAACACCAGCAGTATCGGCAGGATCCACATCATCACCCGGGCATAGGACACCGCGTCCTCCAGCACATCGGCCGGCGTCCCCAGCCCCTGCAGCGCCTGGCGCGCGAACACGGTGCCGAGCACCGCCGCCACCAGCCCGATGATCGCCGCCAGCAGCAACGTGGTACCGGCAATCGCCTTCACCGTGCCGGTTTCCCCGGCGCCGTAAGCCTGCCCGATCAACACCCCTGCTCCCGCGCCCAGGCCAATCACCAGCGCGATAAAGAAAAACAGGATGGGAAACATGCCTGATACCGCCGCCAATGCCTGGGTGCCGAGCATCTGGCCGATGTAGATGCTATTGAGCGTGCCGGACATCGATTGCAGGAAATTGGACAGGACCATGGGGGCCAGGAACAGAAGGTAGATTTTCCAGAGAGGCTGGGTGGGCATGAGGGCTCGTGATGGCAGGTTCAAAATCCGATGCGGGGTAATTTAGCTTATTCCCGGATGGTGGTGAGGGAATCTGTGGGAGCAAGGCGCAAGGGGTTGTGGGCGACTCATCTGTTCGTCAGGGCGCCTCGACATTTCAGCGACTGCGTCTAATCTCAGATAGCACAGTGCCACTCACTGGGCAGGTCAACGCCCTCGGCCATACCGGAATCGGACGACCGGTCTTAAAGTCCGGGGTGGGGTCGCAGATAACCAGTTATTCGCAAACAACCTGTTAGCAACACTGTTCAAGGACCGAACCATGACGTCGTATTCACACGGTCATTCCCATTCCCAAACTCCGCCGCGCATCCTTTGGTCCAGCTTGTTTGTGGCCCTGATCGCGAGCGTCGGCCTGTTGGTTCTCAACGGCCCAAGTACACAAAACCTGGGGTTGTGTGCCGTGCTCCTGGCCATTGGCGCCGGGGTCGGCGTGTGGGCTGCCCGCGCCCAGCACCAGCAGATCGACAGAGCCGTCGCCGCCGCCATTGCCCATCACGCGCTACACGCCGCCGACCACTTGAACCATAAGGCCAGCGCGCAACTCAACGAAGTCATCCTCGGTGCCATGCCGATCTGGGCCAAGCAGGTGGAAAGCTCCCGGCAGCAGACCGAAACCGCGATCGTCTCGCTGACCAATCGCTTCACCGGCATCTCTTCACGCCTGGAAGATACCGTGCAAGCTTCGCAACTGGCCGCCGGTGAGCTGGCCGGCAACAGCAGTGGCGGCGCCGTGCAGGTGCTGGCCCAAAGCGAAGGTGAGCTGGTCCAGGTCATCGACTCCCTGAAAGCCACCCAGGCCAGCCGCGATGAAACCCTGGCCCAGGTGCGCAACCTCACCGCCTACACCGGCGAGCTGCGGACCATGGCCGCCGATGTCGCGGCCATTGCCGCGCAAACCAACTTGCTGGCCCTCAACGCCGCCATCGAAGCCGCCCGTGCGGGCGAAGCCGGGCGCGGTTTTGCGGTGGTGGCCGACGCCGTGCGCAGCCTGTCGAGCAAGTCCAGCGAGACTGGCCAGCAGATGTCGGCCAAGGTCGACATCATCAATAGCGCCATCACTCAATTGGTCCAGGCCGCCTCCAGCGGCGCGGATCAGGACAGCCAGTCGGTCAGCGTCTCCGAGGACAGCATCCAGCGCGTGCTGGAACGCTTCAAGAGCGCCACCGGGCGGCTGGCCGAATCGGCCGACCTGCTGCAGCAGGAAAGCTTCGGTATTCGCGACGAGCTCACCGAAGTGCTGGTCAACCTGCAATTCCAGGATCGGGTCAGCCAGATTCTCAGCCACGTGCGCGACAACATCGAGGACCTGCATGTGCATATGCAGCAGGCCAGTCAGTCGCCCGACCAGGCCGTTTCCATCGATGCCCGCCAATGGCTGGCACGCATGGAAACCACATACGCCACCGAAGAACAACGCCGCAACCACCACGGCGAATCGGGCGCGCAACAGAATTCACAGGAAATAACCTTCTTCTAGGAGAGCCGTTCATGGCTAAAAGTGTATTGGTTGTCGACGACTCCGCGAGCGTCCGGCAGGTCGTCGGCATCGCGTTGAAAAGTGCCGGCTACGACGTGATCGAGGCCAGCGATGGCAAGGATGCACTGGGCAAGCTCAATGGCCAGAAGGTGCACCTGATCATCAGTGACGTGAACATGCCGAACATGGACGGCATCACCTTCGTCAAGGAGGTCAAGAAGCTGGCCAGCTACAAGTTCACGCCGATCATCATGCTCACCACCGAATCCCAGGAGTCGAAAAAACTCGAGGGCCAGGCGGCGGGTGCCAAGGCCTGGGTGGTCAAGCCGTTCCAGCCGGCGCAGATGCTGGCGGCGGTGTCCAAGCTGATTCTTCCTTGATTCGCGGAGAGTGAAATGCCCTTGCTGTACGAAACACAGGACGACACCGCGCAGGTGCAGATCGACGGCGAGCTGACGATCTACACCGCCGCCGACCTCGCCGCGCAGTTGCTGCCGCGCCTGGGGGCGACGCCGCGCATGGCGCTGGATCTGTCGCAGATTACGGAAATGGACGGCGCCGGCCTGCAACTGCTGATGATGGTCCAGCGCGAGGCTCCCAAGGCCGGTACCCGCCTGGAGATAACGGGCCACAGCAAGGCCGTCACGGAAACACTCGCCCTGTGCAACCTGGTTGTATAGAGACCTCGCAACACGTCGGACACGACAAAGGATATGAGCGTGAGCATCAATCTCGATCAGGCACAACAAACGTTCATCGTCGAGGCACGGGAACAGTTGCAGGCGATGGAAGAGTCCCTGCTGCAACTGGAAAGCGACCCGGGCGACGATGATGCTATCGGCGCGATCTTCCGGGCGGCCCATACGATCAAGGGCTCGGCCGGGCTGTTCGGCCTGGAACCCATCGTCAGTTTCACTCACATCGTCGAAGACGTGCTCGATCGGTTGCGCAATGGCAGCGTCGAAGTGGACGCCGGCCTGATCGCCGTGCTGCTCAAGTCCAGTGATCACATGCTGGAGCTGATCAATGTGGTGGCCAACCAGGGCGCGAAACTGGCGCCCCCGGCCCTGGCCCGGGAAATGGAGCTGTGCCAGATCCTTCAGGAATATCAGGCGCCCTCGCCTGCCGAAGCCCCGAAGCCCGCCGAAGCAAGCGACACACAAGCGCCCGCCGAAACGCGCCTCTGGCATATTGCCCTGCGTTTTGGCCCGGAGGTGTTCCGCAACGGCATGGACCCGCTGTCATTTCTGCGTTACCTGCAAACCCTCGGTGAGATCATCCACATCACCACGCTGACCGACGCAATGCCCTCGGCCGAAACCTGGGATGCCGAGTCCTGCTACCTGGGGTTCGACATTGAGTTCAGTTCGGCTGCCGGCCACGGGGCGATCAACGAAGTCTTCGATTTCGTGCGCGAAGATTGCCAGATCCAGATCGTCGCCATTGATGACCCCGTGCCGCAGACGAACACCGGGCTGGTTGCCACCACCCAAGAGCAGGCTGACCCCAACACGGCAATGGTCACCACCGGCGAACTGATGCCGGACCAGCGTTCGGCTGCGCGCATGCCCGCTCAGGTCTCGCCCGACAAGCAACCGGCGACCAGCGACGGCAAGGCCAAGGACGGCGCCTATGTGCGGGTCAACGCCGACAAGCTCGACGAGTTGATCAACCTGGTGGGCGAGCTGGTCATCGCCAGCGCCGGCGCCAGCCTGCTGGCCCGCCACTGCAACGACGACTCGTTGCAAGAGTCAACTTCAACGGTGTCCGGCCTGGTGGAAGAAATTCTCGACGGCGCCTTACGTCTGCGCATGATCCCCATCGGTGAAACCTTCAATCGGTTCCGCCGGGTGGTGCGCGATGTCAGCCAGGAACTGGGCAAGGACATCGACCTGATTATCAGCGGTGCGGAGACCGAGCTGGATAAAACCGTGGTGGAAAAAATCGGTGACCCGCTCATGCACCTGTTGCGCAACGCCATGGACCACGGCATCGAAACCGCTGAGGCGCGGCTGGCGGCCGGTAAACCGGCCAAAGGTCATCTGCACCTCAATGCCTATCACGACTCAGGCAGCATCGTGCTGGAAATCGCCGACGACGGCGCCGGCCTGAACCGTGACCGGATCCTGGAAAAAGCCCAGGAACGCGGCCTGGTTGCCCTTGGCGCCAGCCCCACCGACCAGGAAATCTACAACCTGATCTTCGAGCCGGGTTTCTCCACCGCCCAGGCCGTCACCAACCTTTCCGGGCGTGGCGTGGGCATGGATGTGGTCAAGCGCAACATTACCCTGCTGCGCGGCACTGTCGACCTGGACAGCCAACCGGGCCAGGGCACCGTGGTGCGCATCCGCCTGCCGCTGACGCTGGCGATCATCAATGGCTTTCTGGTGGGCATCGGCCAGTCCACGTACGTCATTCCCCTGGACATGGTTCAGGAATGCATCGAGCTGAGCGAGGACGACGGGGTTTGCAGCCGCGAACAAGGCTACCTCGACCTGCGCGGAGAAGTGCTGCCGCTGGTGTACCTGCGCGATCACTTCAACCACGAAGGCCCGGCCTCGCGCCGGCAGAACGTGGTGGTGGTGCGCTACGCCGAACTCAAGGCCGGGCTGGTGGTGGATGACCTGCTCGGTGAATTCCAGACCGTGATCAAACCCCTGGGCAAGTTGTTCGGCGCGCTGCGCGGCATCAGCGGCTCGACGATCCTGGGCAGCGGCGCTGTGGCGTTGATTCTCGACGTGCCGGCGCTGCTCACGCAGATCGCCCAAATAGACAACCGCTACACCTCGACTCAATCACAACAAGCCACTGCTCGCTGACGCTTTAGCAATTCCATGGAGAGGTACTTCCCAATGAAATGGTTCTACGATCTTAGAATCGCCACCAAACTGATCACCTCGTTTCTGGTGGTGCTCGCGTTGACCGCCGTCATGGGGGTGTTCTCGATTATCCAACTCAACGAGGTCAACGGCACAACCATCGAGATCCGCGAAAACTGGATGACTTCGATGCGCGCCGCCTCGGGCATGCGCTTCTACGCGGCGAACTATCGCCTCAAGGAAAATCGCCACATTTCCGCTGACTCCGAGCAGGAGCGCACGGCCATCGAAAAAGAAGCGGACGAAGCCAAGCAGGGTTTCGAAACGCGTCTGGCGACCTATGAAAAACTGCTGTCCAGTGCCGAAGATCGCCAGCTGTTCGACACTGCCCGCAGTGACTGGGCCGCGTACCTGGCCGTTAGCAAAGACCTGTTCGCACTGTCCCGACAAAATCTGCTCAACGAAGCCCAGACGTTGCTCAAGGGCGAATCCAAACGTCATTTCGACCTGGTGACCGCCGACCTGCAGAAACTGGTTGAGCTCAATGCCGCCGGGGCCGACGTGGCCAGCGCCCATGGTACGGAACTGTATGAGAATGCGCGTCTGTCGATCATCGCCGTGCTGGTTGCCGCCCTGCTGGTGGGCCTGGGCCTGGCACTGTTCATTTCCCGGATCATTTCCCGCCCCCTGAAACAGGCGGCCTTGGTTGCCGAGCAACTGGCCGAAGGCAACCTGAACGCGAAAATCGAAAGCGGCTCCAAGGACGAAACCGGCATGGTGCTCAACGCCATGCAAAACATGGTGGGCAAGCTGTCCCATATCATCGGTGAAGTGCGCAACGCCGCCGACAACC